>DATLTJ010000086.1:0-87867 GCA_035533655.1 Candidatus Acidiferrales bacterium
ACCTCCCCAGTCAGCGGAACCCTCATGCAACCCCCAGCTGGCATCGTGCCGCCCGCTCCGTAGCGACACCGGTGGGAATTAGGACCTCACCAGCCCGGGTCGGGAAGCTCCGGGGCGCTGTGCGGCCCTCTGTCGCGAGCAAACGGGCACGACCGCCCCCAAGGCGACCCCAGGGAGATTCTGGAGCCAATGGTGAACACCTGTGCCCCCTGGCGTCGATTTCTGGACTCGTTGCGGGTCAGCCCGTGGGTCATCCCACTTCGACGCCAGGCGGGTCCGATCTCACACGCAGCGGGTTGCATAACCGTTGAGCGCAAGCTTGTCTGGCTTCGACTCCTACTGCTGGCACCAGCAGTTTGACTGCAAATTGAGCCGAGTCGCGGATGCACGGGTCGGCCGCGGCGAGGATTTGATGGTGATGTCGACAATCAGGCGCTGCAGTTGGCCCTTTGTGAAGCGACCGGGGTCACAGCCACCCACTGGACTCCACGCTCACCGCCGGGTTGGGGACGGAGTCGGCACTACCGACCGCGGAACCCCGCCGCACCGGCACAACGCGCATCGCTCCCACCGGAGCCGTGGCACGGTGATCGACTTAGTGCTACCTTCGCACCGAGCGGGTGGACCGCCTATAGGACCAGCTCCGGTGAGGATTCGAGATCGTGAAGCCCAGGACTAGGCTCTTGCTGCTGGCGGCCGGGTTGTTCATTGGGAGACGCCGCAGGAGGCGCTGGCTTGGCCGCCTCCTGATCTTGGTCGCAGTGCTAGCGGTGCTGTACGTGGTCGTCCAGGCTACGGGTTTGACGCTCTGAGCCGCCAGTATGGCGGGCCCGGCTCGGATCGCCGGAACGCCCTCTTCTGGTCCGTTCGCCCGGCCCTACTGACCTACCGAAACCGCCCACCTGGCGCCAGCGGAAGAGTGCGGAGCCGGCGTCTCGATCGGCTGGTCGACCAGCAGCACAGCGCCGCCGATGCCTCGCACCGGCTCGCTTCGACCACTCCTGCCCCCAAGCGAACTGCCACTGTGAAGTGGAGGCCGCGGACCATTACATTGATGGGAACGGCAAAAGCGGTGGTTGGGAGGAACTCTCCGTGGGGATGCCAGCTGGGCAGGTGGGATCGACGACCGCCGAGATTGTCGGTATCCCTCACTTTGTAGGAGGCCAGAAGCGGCTCTCCCCAGGGTCCGCCTCTCTCCCGGTCTACGACCCCTCCAGCGGCAGGCAGACCGGGTCGGTCCCGGTGGCCACTGACCTTGAGGTGGACGAGACGGTGGCCCTCGCCCAGGCTGCCCAGCCAGCCTGGGCGAGGGCCACCCTGGCGCAGCGGGCCGAGGTCTTCTTCCGCTTCCGCGAACTGCTCACCAGGAATGCCGACCAGCTGGCGCTGGCCATCACCCGGGAGCACGGTAAGGTCCTCTCCGACGCCAGGGGCGAGATCGCGCGAGGACTGGAGAACGTGGAGTTCGCCTGCGGACTATCCCACCTTCTCAAAGGCAGCAAGTCGGTGGAGGTCTCCTCCAACATCGACGTGGAGGAGTACCGCTTCCCGGTCGGCGTCGCGGTCGGTATCTCACCCTTCAACTTCCCGGTCATGGTCCCTCTCTGGATGATCTGCAGCGCCCTGGCGTGTGGCAACGCCTTCATCCTCAAGCCCAGTGAGAAGGATCCCGGCGCTCCGGTCCTGCTCGCCGAGCTCTTGGCCGAGGCGGGCCTACCGGCCGGGGTTCTGAGCATCCTCCACGGCGACGCCAGTACCGTCAACCGGCTTCTGGACCACCCCGACGTCGCCGCCGTAAGTTCGGTCGGGTCCACGCTGGTCGCCCGGCAGATCTACCATCGGGCGGCCAAGCACGGGAAGCGGGTGCAGGCACTGGGCGGCGCCAAGAACCACATGGTGGTGCTTCCCGACGCGGACCTCGAGGCCGCCGCCAACGCCGCCGTGTCGGCCGCCTTCGGCTCCGCCGGTGAGCGCTGTATGGCCATCTCGGTTCTGGTGGCTGTCGGAGAAGCAGCTGATCCATTGGTTGAGCTGGTCGCCGCCAAAATGACCCGACTGCGGATCGGCCCCGGCACTGATCCCTCATCCGAGATGGGACCCCTGATCACCAGTGCCCACCGGGATCGAGTGGCCTCCTACATCACCACCGGGGCGGCGGAAGGAGCAACCGTGGTGGTGGACGGTCGGTCACTCAGCTTCGAGGGCGACGGATTCTTCCTGGGGGCCTCACTGCTCGACCAGGTCACCCCCGATATGCGGGTGTACCAGGACGAAATCTTCGGCCCGGTTTTGTGCGTGGTCCGTTGTCCCAATTACCAAGAAGCACTCGCCGTGGTGAATGCCAATCACTACGGCAACGGTGGAGCCATCTTCACCCGAGACGGGGCCGCCGCGCGCCGGTTCTGCCGGGAGGCCGAGGTGGGCATGGTCGGAATCAATGTCCCGATCCCGGTTCCGGTGGGCACCTTCTCGTTCGGCGGCTGGAAGGACTCGCTTTTTGGCGACAGCCACATGTACGGCCCCGATGGAATTCACTTTTTCACGAGGACCAAGGTGGTGACGGGAAGATGGCAGGAGACCGGGGAGGCGCGCCCGGCGATCAACTTCTCCTTCCCGGCCAACTCATGAAAGGAGCTGCCGTGCCCGCTGAAGCCTCGGCAAAGGTTGCCGTCGATCACGTCTTCCACACCTGGTCGGCTCAGCGCGCGGTGTCCCAGTTCAAACCAGCTGGCGCCGCCGGATGCTGGTTCTGGGACGCCGACGGCAAGCGGTACCTGGATTTCGCCTCGCAGCTGGTCTTCCTCAACTTGGGCCACCAGCACCCGGCCCTGATCTCAGCCATCCAGGAGCAGGCCAGTGAGCTCTGCACCCTGGCCCCGGATTTCGCCAACGACACCCGGAGTGAGCTGGCTGAGCTCATCGCCGCACGAGCGCCCGGCGACCTCAACTACGTATTCTTCACCAACGGCGGGACCGAGGCCAACGAGCACGCCATCCGGATGGCCCGGCTGCACACCGGCCGCCACAAGATCCTCAGCGCCTACCGCAGCTATCACGGAGCGACCAGCGGCTCCATCACGGTGACCGGAGACCCGAGGAGGTGGGCCAACGAGCCTGGCATCCCCGGTGTGGTCCATTTCATGGGCCCCTACCTTTACCGCTCCTCCTTCAGTGCGCAGACCGAGACGGATGAGAGTGCGGCGGCTCTGAGCCATCTGCGCGAGGTGATCGAACTGGAGGGTCCCGCGACCATCGCCGCAATCCTCTTGGAGACGGTGGTGGGCACCAACGGGGTTCTGCTGCCGCCCCCTGGCTACCTCTCCGGGGTCCGGGCCCTCTGTGATGAGTTCGGGATCATGATGGTTTGCGACGAGGTGATGGTTGGCTTCGGGCGGATCGGAGAGTGGTTCGCGGTCGACGCCTGGGCGGTGACGCCTGACCTCATCACCTTCGCCAAGGGGGTCAACTCGGGCTACGTGCCCCTGGGCGGCGTCATCGTCTCCGAGAAGATCTGGGGATCTTTCGCCGACCAGCCCTACCCCGGCGGTCTGACCTACTCCGGGCATCCGCTGGCCTGCGCCGCAGGGATCGCCAGCATCCGAGTGTTCGAAGAGACCAACCTGCTGGGGCACGTCCGTCGCCTGGGCCGGGAGGTGGCGGAACCTGCCCTGCGGAGCCTGATGCGGCGCCATCCTTCGATCGGCGAGGTGCGCGGCCGGGGTCTGTTCTGGGCGATCGAACTGGTCAAGAACCGGCAGTCGCGCGAGATGCTCGTGCCCTACAACGCTAGCGGCGCCGCCAAGGAACCCATGAACCAGCTGGTGGCCGCTTGCCGAGAGCTTGGTCTCTGGCCCTTCAGTCACTTCAACCGCATCCACGTGGCACCCCCGCTGATCATCACGCGGGAAGAACTCGAAGACGGCATCAGGCGGCTCGACCAAGCTCTCGCAGTGGCCGATCACTACGTCGAGAGCTGACTAACAGCGGCTTAGGGCAGCCCCCGCTGCCCTAGGGCGCCGGGCTCGCGAAAGTCCCGATTCAGTTCAGCTCCACTTCAGACCGAGTCGACCCGCGCCGGGCCCCGATCTATACTCCGGCCGATGCACCTAGTTGAGATCCTCGTCAGTGACGTCGCCGTCCTCTTAGAGATCTATGCGCTCTGCATCCTCGCCTGGGCCTTCATGTCGTTCTTCCCGGAGGCCTACGCCACCCCGATCGGTCACCTGCTCGAGGCGCTGGTGATGCCGGTCATTCGGCCCCTGCGACGCGTGCTGCCCACCATCGCGGGATTGGATTTTTCCCCCTTGCTGGCTTTGGTTCTGGTCTTCGCCATAGCTCAGTTGCTGCAGACCCTAGCCCAGAACAGCTTCGCCAATCCCGTGGAGATCATCTTCAGCGTGGTCTTCCAGTTCATCAGCGCGGTGGCCCTGGTGATCGTGGTGCTGCTCTTGATTCGGGTGCTCACCAGCGCACTCCATCTGGACCCCTGGCACCCGTTCGTGTACTCAATCAAGCGAATCACCGACCGCCTGATCGAGCCGATCCAGCGCAGCGCCCGGGTTCAGGCGGAGATGGCGGCGGTGATCGGGCTGGTGATCGCCGTGCTGGTCTACATTGCCCTGGCCCAGATGCTCTTTCCGGCGCTCCTCACCAGCCTCAATCGGCTTTAGCCGGCGCTTCCTTTAGCGGTTGCGACCTCGAAAGCGAGGCGGGGGCGCCATCGTCCTGATCGCCTCCGCGCGGTAGGAACCCTTCCCGAAGAGCTCGAGCACTTCCGCCTCCAGCTGGGGGGTACTGGCGGTGTGGTGTTCGCTCCCCAACTCCAGTTCGTGGTCTCCGTCGGCGTCGCGGAGGTGCAGCACCACGCGGGATTCCCCGGGGTGCGCCTTCAGCAACCCGGCCAGGCGTCGCAGCGCCTCCTCTCCCCCCTCATGGGCGCGCACGTGAATCACCGCCGCTGCCCGCCAGTTGGTCAACGCCGGGTCATCCAGGGCGAACACCTCCTCGGCAATTACCCGCACTTCCTCCTGCTCCTCGGCGACGGCCGGTTCCGCAGTCTCCTCGCCATCCAGACCGGAGGGCGGTGGGCTGCCGCCATTGGCATTCCCGGGGCCGCGTCGAGCTCCAACCTCGACCCGGCCCCGGACCACGACCACCTCGTCCGCGTGCAACAGGGCGGCTGCCTGCTGGTACAGCGACGGAAACACCACCACCTCACACACCCCGGTGAGATCCTCCAGCTGGGCGAAGGCCATGGCCTCTCCACGCCGGCTCTGCACGCGACGGCACTCTCTGACCGCCCCGCCGACCTGGACGACCGTTCCCTCCAGACGAGCTAGGTCTGAGACCGCGGTGTCGGTGCGCTGGCTCAACTGCTGGCTGAGCCGCTGCAAAGGGTGAGCGCTGAGGTAGATGCCCAGGTGCTCGCGTTCCCAGGCGAGCCGCTCCCGCTGCATCTCCTCGGTGAGTGCCAAGACCACCGGAGGTGAACCTTCGTCGGCTGCCTGGGCCCGTGCCGGCAACTCCGAAGAGTCGGAGTCGAAGAGCGCAATCTGACCGGAATCCCGCTCGCGAGCGGCGCTCTCAGCCCGGCGCATGGCGGTGTCCAGCTGAGCGAGCAGCAGCCCCCGGTCGCCCAGCGGATCGCAGGCCCCGCTGCGGATGAGCGCCTCCAGCGTCCGCCGGTTGAACTCCCGTCCCCGCACTCTGGTGCACAGATTGACCAGTGAGCTGTACGGACCGCCTTCCTCCCGGACCACGACCAGCGTCTGGGCTGCCGACTCGCCCACGTTCTTGATGTGTTGGAGCCCGTACAGGATCTCGCTCTGGGGCGGGGGGGCACCATCCCCTCGACCAGCACCATTGGATACGACACTGAAGGGGGCTCGGGAGCGGTTTATGTCGGGCGCGTGAACCACGATGCCGCGGGCCTGGGCATCCTGAATCGCCCGCTTGAGCCGCTCGAAGTCACTGGCTTTGCTGTTCAGCAGAGCCGCCAAGAACTCCAGCGGAAAATTGGCCTTGAAATAGGCGGTCTGGTAGCTGATCAGCCCGTAGGCGACCGAGTGAGCCTTGTTGAATCCGTAGCCGGCGAAGTAGTCGATGTAGTCGAAGAGCTCAACCGCGGTCTGCTCCACCACCCCGCGGCCCACGGCGCCGGCGATGAATCGCTCGCGCTGGGCGGCCATTTTCGCCTTGTCCTTCTTACCCATCGCGGCGCGCAGCAAGTCGGCGGCGCCCAGGCTGAATCCAGCCACCTCGGCCGCGATTCGCATCACCTGGTCCTGATACAGGATGACCCCATGGGTCTCCTTGAGCACCGGTTCCAGCTCGGGCAGCATGTAGGTGATCGGTTCCTCGCCCCGCCGACGCTTCATGTAGAGGTCGGTCGCGCCCCCCTCGATGACGCCCGGGCGGTTGATCGCGACGGCGGCGGCCATATCCTCGATAGATCGCGGCCGCATGTCCATGACGATTCGACGGCCCCCCGGCTGCTCGAGCTGGAAGACACCCAGGGTGTCACCACGGGCCAGCAGCTCGTAGGTGGGGGAATCGTCGAGCGGGATGGCGTCGAGGTCGGGCCGGCTGCCGCGCAGCCGCTCGATGTTGTCGAGGGTCTCTTCCAAGATGGTGAGGTTTTCCAGTCCCAGGAAGTCCATCTTGAGCAGCCCGATCTTCTGGACACCCTCCATGTCGAACTGGGTCACCACTGCCTCGCGATTGGTGGTGGCCCGCTGCAGGGGGACGTAGTCAGTGAGCGGCCCGGGAGCAATCACCACTCCGGCAGCATGGGTGCCCGCATTGCGAGAGATGCCCTCCAGCCGCCGGGCGGTGTCCACCACCCGTTGCGCCCACGGTTGACTGTCGTAGGCCGCCTTCAGCTCCTTCGACTCCAGCAAGGCCGCGTCCAGCGTGACGCCGGGTCGAGTCGGAATCAGTTTGGCCAGCTGGTCGACGTCGGGGAGGGGAACGTTGAGGACCCGGCCGACGTCGCGAACGGCGCCCCGCGCCGCCATGGTCCCGTAGGTGACAATCTGGGCCACCCGGTCGGCCCCATAGCGGCGGGTGACGTAATCGATCACCCGGGCCCGACCCTCCACGTCGAAGTCGATGTCGATGTCCGGCATCGACACTCGCTCGGGATTGAGGAACCGCTCGAAGATCAGCCCGTACTGGAGTGGATCGACGTCGGTGATCCCCAAGCTGTAGGCGACCAGGCTGCCGGCCGATGAACCTCGCCCAGGCCCGATCTTGACCCCGTCTTCGCGCGCGGCCCTGGTGAAGTCCCACACGATCAGGAAATACGCGGCAAACCCGGTTTCGCGAATCACATTCAGTTCGTATTGGAGCCTAGCCAGATATTCCGGGGGAGGGTCCTCGCCCCGGTGCCGCTGCCGCAATCCCTGGGCCGCGACCAGCTCCAAGAGGCCATCAGCATCCTGGCCGGCGGGCACGTCGTAGAGCGGCAGCAGGTGCTGGTCCAGGAGCGGCTCGAAGCGACAGCGGGAGGCAATCGCCCAACTGTTGTTGACCGCCTCCCAGCAGTAGTCGAACTTGGCGGCCATCTCTTCGGCCGAGCTGACGTAGAAGTCGGAGCCAGAGAACCGCAGCCGTTTGGGGTCGTCGAGCCGACTGCCCGTCTGGATGCAGAGCAGCACGTCGTGAGCCTCGGCATCTTCCCGATCGACGTAGTGGCAGTCATTGGTGGCGACCAGGGGGATGTCGGTCTGGCGGGCGATCTGGATCAGCCCTTCCCGGACCACCCGCTCCTCCTCCATCCCGTGGTCCTGGATCTCCAGGAAATAGCCGTCCGGACCGAGGATCTGGGAGTACTCCCGCGCGATCGCCAGCGCCCCGTCGGCATCGCCGACCAGCAACCGCTGGGGCACCTCCCCACCGATGCAGCCGGACAGTCCGATCAGTCCCCGGGCATGCTCCGCTAGGAGTTCGTGGTCGATGCGTGGCTTGTAGTAGAAGCCTTCCAGATGCGCCTTGCTGACCAGCTTGACCAGGTTGGCGTAGCCCTCCCGGTCGCGGGCCAAGAGGACCAAATGGAAGGGGTCGCGATCGGCCCTCCCCTCTTTCTGCAGGTGAGAACGAGCCGCGACGTAGACCTCGCAGCCAATGATCGGAGTGATTCCCACCTCGCTGGCGGCTTCGTAAAACTCGATCGCTCCCGCCAGGACGCCGTGGTCGGTAATGGCGATCGCCGTCTGCCCGAGGTCAAAGGCCCGCTGGGCCAACCCCTTGACCCGAGCCGCGCCGTCGAGCAAGGAGTATTCGGAGTGGGTGTGGAGGTGGGCGAACTGGACCGAAGGCATAGGTGAGCAACGGTTCCTGGATTTGGGGGAGTCCTCTCCCCCGCAGTGCCCCAGTATCGGAGATTGGGCCGGGCCAACGCCATCAGCTCCGGCGGAGCAGAGCCAGCGTCTCGAAGTGGTAGGTCTGCGGGAACATGTCGATGAGCCGCAGCCGGTCCAGGCGATAAGGGCCCAGCTGGCAGAGGGCCTTGAGGTCGCGGGCCAGCGCGGAGACCTCACAGCTGAGGTACGCAACCGTGGGCGGTCCCGCGAGGCCCAACCACTCCCGCACTTCAGGGCCGAGACCAGCCCGGGGCGGGTCCAGTACCACCGCCTCGGCGGGGTCAGCTCGGGGCAGCTCGGTCTCGACCGGACCGCAGACAGTGCTGACGCGCCCCGGCGCGTACATCTCCGCATGCAGCTGGCACAGACGGGCCGAGATGGGGTTCGACTCGATCACGGTCACCCGGGCGCCCAGATCGACCAGACGCAGGCTGAGGATGCCCATGCCACCGTAGGCATCGACCACGTGCGCGCCCGATATCTCGGGCCCCAGGAACTCGCCAACGCTTTCATAAAGAGCGCAAAGAGTCAGCTTGTTGACTTGGATGAAGGAGTCGGAAAATACGCGGAAGTCCCGGTCCCGATAGCTCAGACTAGTCGCTTCGTCGGTCACCGTGACCCCCTCGGGGAGCCGAGGTGACGCCGCGGTGGCAATCGCGGCACTGGCGGACCGGTCGGGGCGGGCGTCGACGAGCAGCTGCCGCCCCTGGTCGCCCAAGGTCAGCTGCACGGTCTGGACGGAGGGGCCCTGGCTCCCCACCGCATCACCGATCGCCGCTAGCGCGCCGGTCATGGTCGGATGGTGGATCAGGCAGTCGGAGACTCCCACCACTTGATAACTCGACCGGCTTTTGAAGCCGAGCGGGGACCCTTTTGGGCTGCGGTGGAACTCACCCCGCCAGCGATAGCGCCAGGGATCCACCGATCCGACCGCTTCCACCTCAACCGGCATCTTGATCCCGTCCCGGCGGAGCATCTGCTCGAGCACCGATCGCTTGGTCTCCAACTGAAATGGGTAATCGGCATGCTGCAACTGACAGCCGCCGCAGCGCCCGAAGTAAGGACAAGGCGGTACCACCCGGTGCGCAGAAGCCCGATGCACTTCGACGGTGTCGGCGAAGGCGTGGCGACGCCGCACCTTGGTCACCCTGGCCGTCACCTCCTCCCCGGGCAAGGCCCCGAACAGAAACACCACAAAGCCGGCGATCCGACCCACCCCCAAACCGCGATGGGCCATCTCGGCGCACTCCAGTCGAATCTGATCACCTGGACGCAGCGGGGGTGGTTCCGGAGCCAACCTCATTGGCTTGGCGCCAGTCTGACCCGGATCACGCCCTGGGCGAGATGGCAGGGGGCTCAGTCTCCCGGGCGAGGCAGCCGCTCGCGCAAGAGCTGCTGGACAATCCCGGCCTTGGCCCGACCCTTGGACATTCCCATGACCGCTCCCACCAGCGACTGCAGCGCCCGATCATTGCCCGCCTGATAGTCGGCGGCAGCCTTGGCGTTGCGAGCCAGCGCCTGATCGACCATGGCTGAGATCTCCTCGACGTCGGAGACCTGACCGAGACCCTGGCTGCGGACCATCTCCGCTGCGCTCTCGCCCGTCTCGAACGCCGTGGCCAAGACCTCCTTGGCCACCTTGCCGGTCACCTCCTGGCTCTGGACCATCTTGAGCAGATCGGCAAGCGCCGCCGGGGACACCCGGCACTCCTCGATCGGCAGGCTGGCGGAGTTACACAAACCCTGCAGCTCGCCCAGTTGCCAGTTGGCCGCCAGCTGCGGTGTGACCCCTAGGGCCACGACCGCTTCGAAGTACTCAGAGTCAGCCGGGCGAGCGGTGACCAGAAGCGCCTGATCATCCGCCAGACCGTAGTGGCGCTGGAAACGCTCTCGCCGGGCTGCCGGCAGCTCCGGCAACCCCGAGCGCACCTCCTCGACCTGGGCGCGAGAGATCAGGAGCGGGGGCAGGTCCGGCTCCGGGAAATAGCGGTATTCCTGAGCTTCCTCCTTGCTCCTCTGGGACACTGTCCGCTGCTCCAGCTCGCTCCAGCCCCTGGTCTCCTGGCTCAGCTTGCCGCCCTCGTCCAAGACCTCCCGCTGCCGCCCGAGCTCGTACTCCAGGGCCCGCAAGACGCTGCGGAAGGAGTTCATGTTTTTGATCTCAACCTTGACTCCGAGGGCGTCGGCACCGACCGGCCGGAGGGAGATGTTGGCGTCACAGCGCAGGCTGCCCTCGTCCATGTTCCCGTCGTTCACCCCGATGTAGATGAGCAATTGGCGCAAGGCCGCCAGATAGGCGCGCGCCTCCGCCGCAGACCGCAGATCCGGCTCGCCCACGATCTCCATGAGCGGGACCCCCGCCCGGTTCAGGTCGACCAGCGAAAATGCCGAGTTCTGGATCTCGCCGGCATGGTGCAGAGTGCCCGTGTCCTCCTCCAAGTGGACCCGGGTGATCCCCCCCCGCACCACGTGGCCTTCGAGCTCGAATTCCAGCCACCCGTTCAGGGAGAGCGGGAGGTCGTACTGGGAGATCTGGTAGCCCTTGGGCAGGTCTGGGTAGAAGTAGTTCTTGCGGTCGAATTTGGTGAACTCGGGGATCTCGCAGTTCAGGGCCAGGGCGGTCCGGAGCGTGAGTCGTATCCCCTCCTCGTTGATCACCGGCAGGGCGCCCGGGAGGCCCAGGCAAACCGGGCAGGTGTTGCTGTTGGGGGGCAGCCCCAGGTAGTCGGCCCGGCAGGAGCAGAACATCTTGCTCTTAGTCAGCAGCTGAGCATGCACCTCGAGCCCGATCACGGCCTCCCACGGGGAATCGGCCAGCTGGCTCATTTGGCGGCCACCGCCAAAGGGGGAAGCCGGTTCCAGACTGCGGCTTCGCCCTCCAGGCTCTGCCCGACCCGAAAACAGGTCGCCTCCCCCAGGTACGGGCCGAGAATCTGTAAACCTACTGGCAGGCCATTGGCAAACCCGGCCGGGACCGAAACCCCCGAGATGCCGGCCAGATTGGCCGGCAGGGTGAGGATATCGGTCGCATACATGGCCAGCGGGTCGGCCGTCCGCTCCCCGACCTTGAAGGCGGCGGTCGGCGCGGTGGGCGAGATGATCGCGTCCACTTCCGCAAACGCCCGATCGAAATCCTGAGCGACCAGGGTGCGCACCTTCTGGGCGCGCAGGTAGTAGGCGTCGTAGTATCCGCTGCTGAGGGCGTAGGTACCGAGGATTACCCGCCGGCGAACCTCCGCCCCGAAGCCGTTGTGGCGGGCCTGCTCGTAGGCGTCTTTCAGCGTGGTCGCCCCAGGGAACCCGGGCCCGAAGCGAACCCCGTCCATGCGCGCCAAATTGCTGCTGACCTCGGCCGGGGCAATCACGTAATACGCCGCCAGGGCGTACTCCGTGGTGGGCAGGCTGACCTCTTGGGTCACCGCGCCCAGTCCCTCCAGGGTCTTTACCGACTGCTCGAAGACCTCCCGCACTCCCGGATCAAGGCCAACCTCCAGGTACTCCCGCGGAATCCCGAGCCGGAGACCCTTGACCCCATTCCGAAGCTCTCCCAAGAAGCCGTCGATCGGAGCCATCACGCTGGTGCTGTCGTGCGGATCCTGACCGGCGATCGCGGTCAGCACCAGGGCGGCGTCCTCCACGGTCTTGGCTAAGGGGCCGATCTGGTCCAACGAGCTGGCAAATGCGATCAGCCCATAGCGGCTGACCCGGCCGTAGGTCGGCTTGGCCCCAACTACGCCACTAAACGACGCTGGCAGGCGAATCGACCCTCCGGTGTCGCTGCCGAGCGTGGCACAGGCCAGCCTTGCCGCCACCGCCACCGCGGATCCCCCACTGCTGCCTCCGGCCACCCGCTCGGGGTCCCAGGGGTTGCGGGTCAGCTGGTACGAGGAGTTTTCGTTCGAGCTGCCCATCGCAAACTCATCGCAGTTGAGTTTTCCCAAGGGGACGACGCCCAAGGCGGAGAGCCGGTCCACCACAGTGGCGCTGTAAGGCGGTACGAATCCATGCAGGATCTGGCTGCCGGCGGTAGTCTCCACCCCCTTAGTGCAGATCACGTCCTTGTAGGCGACGGGGATCCCGCAGAGAATGGGAGCGCTGCTCGGATCCTCTCGCAGACGCCGATCCGCGGCAGCGGCCGCCGCCAGAGCCAACTCCGGGGTGACCCGGAGAAAAGCGCCGAGAGCCGGGTCCAGCTCCTCAGCCCGAGCCAGAGCCTCCTGGGTCAACTCGACCGCCGAGAACTCCCGGTCCCGTAGGCGCCGGCTCAGCTCTCGAATTGGCTCCTCGAGCAGGCTCACTGGATCGCCGGGACCCGGAGGAAGCCCGCCGCCTTGACGCTGGCGTTGGCCAGTGCTTCGTCCGCGCTGAGGCCCGGAGCCACCACGTCCTCCCGAGTCACATTGCGCAGACCTCCGACCTGCGCGGTGGCCTCCACGGCCGAGGTGTCCGCCGAGGAGAGCTGGCCCACCGCCGCCACGATCACCTCGAGCTGGGCCGCCAACTTCTCCAGCTCGGGGGAAGTCAGGCCGAGGCGAGCCAGGCTGCTGACGTGGGCGACCTCGGCAGGGGCTATCGAGCCCGCTGGGGGTGCACTCGCTCGCTCTTTCGCCACAGAGCCTGGATTATAGGAGCGCTCGATTGAACCCCCAGGAGCTGGAGCCATGACCGACACCGGCGGCGAAGTGGTCGACCCCCAGCCAGCCGCGCTCGAGGCCGCGGCCGAGGCGTTCGCGGCCACCCGTACGGCGAGGCGCCTTCTGGACGGGGCCGGGCAGCGCGGGGCAGCGGCGGTGAACCGCAGCCGACCCATCCCCGGGGCGCGGCGGGCGAGTATCAAGGCCCAGACCAGCCTGGAGGAGTCGGCGCTGAAGCTGGAGGAGGCGCGAGACCGCTTCGCGGCCCTGATGCGCGGGATCGCAGTGGATCTGGAGATCGAAACCGAGCAACTGGTTGACTTAGTTGAACAGTACGGCCTTGCGATCGCCCTGGAGCAGCTGGAGGCCGCCCTCCTCGCCTGCCGTGAGGCTGCCGCCGCGCTCGCTACCCCCCAGATCGCAGCTCTCGACGCTGCCGAGCAGGCCGTGCGTCTCTTGCGGGAAAGGGACGGAAAGACCCTTTGATGGGGACTGCCCTCGCCCGTTAGCCAGCGAGCTCGTGCGCCGGATTTGCCAGCCATTCCGCGAACTGGTCCTCGCTGAGGACGATCACTCCGAGTCGTCCCGCAGCCTGCAACTTGGAGCCGGCCGACTCCCCGGCGATCACCGCGGTGGTCTTCCGCGAGACGCTGCTGGCGGTCGTGCCGCCCAACTCGCGAATCGCCTCCTCCGCGGCGGCTCTCGTCCATCGGGTCAGGGTGCCGGTCAAAACCAAGGTCTTGCCGCGCCAGGGGCCCTCTGATCCGGCCGCTCCCTGAGGGGTAACTCCCGCCGTAAGCAGGCGGTTCAGAAGCTCGGTGCCGCCGGGACTGGCGAAGAACTGCGCCACCGCCTCACCGACGATGGGGCCAATCCCCCCCACCGCCGTGATGGCCGCGACATTGGCCTCGCGCAGGGCATCGAGATTGCCGAAGTGTTCGGCCAGGAGGCGAGCGGTGCGCTCTCCCACGTGCCGAATCCCCAGAGCGTAGATGAACTTCTCCAACGGAGGGGTGCGCCGCGATCCGATCGCGGCGATGAGCTGCCAGGCCGACCGCTTCCCGAAGAGCGGCAACTGCTCCAGCTGCTCCAGCTCCAGCCGGAACAGATCCGCCGGGGATTCGATCAGCCCGCGGCTCAGCAGCTCGCCCAGAACCGCCGGCCCACAGCGATCTATGTCGAGCGCTCCCCGGCTCACGAAGTGCAGGATGCGCTGCAGCCGCTGGGCGGGGCAGAGCGGATTGGAGCAGCGCGTGGCGGCCTCCCCGGGCTCGCGGATGAGAGCGGTGCCGCAGATCGGACAGTCCTTCGGCATGGCAAAGGGCTGGGCCCCGGAGGGTCGGCGCTCCGGCAGCACCCGCACCACCTCCGGAATCACCTCCCCCGCTTTGCGGATGATGACCCGGTCGCCCACCCTGATGTCCTTGGTCTTGACCTGGTCCTCGTTATGCAAGGTGGCCCGCTCCACGGTGGATCCGGCCACTAGGACGGGCTCCAGGAACGCGACCGGGGTCGCCACCCCGGTGCGCCCGATGCTGACCTCGATGGCCAGGACCGTGGTTTCTTGCTCCTCCGGCGGGAACTTGAAGGCGATCGCCCACCGGGGCCGACGGCTATCCGCCCCCAGCTCCTGCTGCAACTGGAGCTCATCCACCTTGAGGACCACCCCGTCCGTCTCATAAGCGAGCTGGTGGCGAGCGTCCCGCCAGTGTTCGAGGTACTCGTCCATCTCCCCATCACTGTGGAGCAGCTGGCGGTGATGGTCGACCGGAAAGCCAGCCCCTGCCAGCCAGGTGAGCAGTTCGGACTGGCCAGAGACACCAGTCGGCTGGGGGTCGCAGGCGTAGAAGAAGGCCTCCAAACGGCGGCTGGCAGTGATCTGCCAATCCAGCTGGCGCAGGCTACCGGCCGCCGCGTTGCGGCAGTTGGCGTAGACCGGCTGTCCGTCGTGCTCCCGTTGCACGTTCAGCTCGGCCAGCACTGACCTCGGCATGTACACCTCGCCCCGGACCTCGAAGCGGGCCGGCAGCCCCTTGACCTGGTCCGGATCCAGCCGTTGGGGGATCCCTTGGATGGTTCGGATGTTGGCCGTGATGTCCTCACCTTCCTCACCGTCGCCTCGGGTGGCGCCCAGCTCTAGCTCGCCCTTGGCGTAGGTGAGGCTCACCGCCAAGCCGTCGATCTTCAGCTCGGCGCCGAGGTCGGGATCCGATCCTGCCAGCCGTCTGACCCGATCGCGGAATGCCACCACCTCCGCTTTCGAGAAGGCGTTCTGCAAGGAGTACATGGGCACCCGGTGACGCACCTTGCGGAAGGGGGTCGCAGCTCGACTCCCCACCAGCCGGGTGGGGGAATCCTTGGTCTGCAGCTGCGGATAGGTCGCCTCTAGCTCCTGCAGGTCGCGGAAGAGGGCATCCCAGTCGGCGTCAGCGAGCTCGGGGGAGTCCAGGACGTAGTAGAGATAGTTGTGGTGCGCCAGTTCCTCTCGAAGCTCGGCGGCTCGCCTCCGGGCCTCGGTGGGGACGAGCTTCTCCGCCACCGGAGCTCCTAGCCTTCGACCCGGCGCAGGACGGCGTCGCTGACCGCGAACCGGCGGTGACCTGAAGATTCGAAGTCGATCACCACCTCCTCCCCCGCTCCGGTCAACTCGCTGGCGCGGATCACCCCTCTCCCGAACCGCGCGTGCTCGACCCGGTCGCCGGCTTGGAAGCGGCTCTCCGCCGGCGGCTTTAGCCCAGGGGCGGTGGCGTGGTCGAAGACCGCGTCCCTGGCGCGCCGCAGCGGAAGCGGCTGGCCGCGCGCGGCGACCGGGGCCACATAGCGGGAATTCTGGCGCCCCGGTTGGTCTTCGCGATTCCAAGTTGGAGCGGCGCCGACTTCCCAACGCTCCACCTCGGCCCGGTCGCCCAGAGCGGCCAGGAACCGGGACGGGATCGCCGAGGCTGGGCTGCCGTACACGTGGCGTCGAAAACAGTGGCTCAGGTACAGCCGTCGCTTGGCGCGGGTCATGCCCACGTAGAGCAGTCGGCGTTCCTCTTCGATCTCGCTTAGGGTGTCGAGAGAGCGGCTGTGAGGTAGCAGTCCCTCCTCGACCCCGGTGATGAAGACAACTGGGAACTCCAGGCCCTTGACTTGATGAAGCGTGATTAGGGTCAGGGCCGAGGTGGATTCATCCATCTGATCCACCTCGCCGGCCAACGCCACCTGCTCTAAGAAGACCGGGAGCGCAGCGGCACTGGGCAGGTCTCCCTGCTCCGCCGCCAGCCCTCGCAACTCGACCACGTTGGCCCAGCGCTCCTCACCCTCAATGCTGCCGTCGCGGACGAACTGCCGGTAGCCGCTGCGCTCCAAAAGCTTGTCCAGGACCGTGACCAGCGGCCAGGGGGCGCCCCACTCGGCGACCTCGTCAATCATCTCCCGGAAGCGCCGCAGACCATTCGCGGCGGCCCCGCGCACTCCCGCCGCCTGAGGATCGCCTATGAGCTCCCAGTGGGACACGCCGCGCTCGGCGGCGGTGCGCATCAGTTCGCTGAGCGACTGGACGCCGACGCCTCGCTTGGGCACGTTGACCACCCGCTCAAAGGCCAGCCGGTCCTTGGGAAGAATCAGGAGTCGGAGGTAGGCCAGTACGTCCTTGACCTCGCGACGCTGATAGAACCGGACTCCGCCCACCAGCCGGTAGGGCAGCCCGGCCCGCAGCAAGGTCTCCTCTAGGGCCCGCGACTGGGCATTAGTCCGATAGAGGATGGCCATGTCCCCGAAGTGACATTCACCTTCATCCACCAGCCGGCGTGCCTCACGCGCCACCGCGGTCGCCTCCTCTCGCTCGTCGTAGAGCTGCGCCACTACCACCGCCATCCCGTCCGGTCCCTCCGTCCAGAGGCCCTTCTCGACCCGCCCCGAGTTCTCGCGGATCACTGATTGGGCGGCGGCCAGAATCGCCTTGGTGCTGCGGTAGTTCTGCTCCAGAGGAATTACCAGGGCGTCCGGGTAGTCGTGCTGGAATTCCAGGATATTGCGGATGTCAGCGCCCCGCCAGCTGTACACGGACTGATCCGGGTCGCCGACCACGGTGATGTGCCGATGCTCTTCCACCAGGTCCCGAAGCAGGAGGTATTGGGCCCGATTGGTGTCCTGGTACTCATCCACGAGCACATGGTCGAAGCGCCGCCGGTAGCGGGCCCGCACCTCCTCCGATTGCTGGAGCAGCTCCACCACCCGAAAGAGCAGGTCGTCGAAATCGAGGGCACCGGCCGCCTCCAAGAGGGCCTGGTAGCGGGGATAGACCAAGGCCACCTGCGATTCCACGTACCCGACCGCGCCCTCGGCGAAGGAGCGGGCATCCTTGAGGTCATTTTTCGCCCGAGAGATCTCCCCCCCAGCCGTGGCGGGGCTGAGCCGCTTCTCGTCCAGCCCGGCCTGGCGGATGGCCTCCTTGATGAGAGCCGAGCGATCGACCTCGTCATAGATGACGAAGTTGCGGGGAATGCCAATCAGCTCTCCCCTGTCGCGCAAGATTCGAGCGCTGCAGGCATGGAAGGTGCCCAGCCACATGCCGTGCGGCTCCGCCCCCAGCAGACTCGTGATCCGGGTACGCATCTCGCGAGCCGCCTTGTTGGTGAAGGTGACCGCTATCACCCGGTCGGCACTGGCTCGGCGCTGCGCCAACAGGTACGCGATCCGGTGGGTGAGCACCCGCGTCTTCCCCGAGCCCGCTCCGGCCAACACCAGTACCGGCTGGTCGGGCGCTACCACCGCCTTCCGCTGGGCCGGGTTGAGTCCGCGCAGCAGCTCCTCGCCAGCGTCCTCAGTCACCGAGGGGAGCGACTGGTCAAGCCCCGCTGATTGAGTCACTCTGAGGCTGGTGACCGAGCCGCGCTGAGCTCGCCGTAGAGCTCGGGACGCCGGTCCCCAAAGGCATGGTTGCGGGGGGTGCGCTGGCGCCGAATGGCTGCCTGATGCAGGTCGACGTCGGCCAGGAGCAGCGCCTCATCGGCTCGGGCCGCCGGACCGGCCAGCATCCAGCCCTCCGGGCCCACGATGCAGCTGCCGCCGATGAACTCGACCGCGCGCTCGTTCCCAACGCGATCGGCCGCCGCCACAAAAACCTGGTTTTGGGTGGCCACTGCTACCGCGGCGTAGTTGCCCATGATCCAGCCGCGCTCGTCCGCGACCCGTCGCCGGAAATTGGCCACCCAGTTGGTGGGGACGCAAATCACGTCGGCTCCCTCCAAGGCCATCACCCGCGCCGCCTCGGGAAACCACAAGTCGTAGCAGACCAGCATCCCCACCTTCCCAAAAGGCAAGTCGAAAACTGGAAATCCGCTGTCGCCCGGATAGAAGTAACTCTGTTCGTCGTGGAATAGATGCGCTTTCCGGTAGACGCCGATCAAACCGTCGGGACCCATCAATGCCGCCGAGTTGAACCGACCCCCCAGTCCCTGTTCGCAGAATCCGGCGACCACGAAGACGCCAAGTTCCCGGCAGCTCTCCTGCCAGCTCGCCAAGCATGGCCCGCCGCCGTCCTGGGCCGCGGCAGCTGCCTCCGCTTCGCTGGCGAAGGCATAGCCCGACGAGGCCAGCTCGGGCAGCACGATCAGCTTTGCCCCACCGTCGGCGGCCCGGGCTATCCACCTAGCTCCTCGGTCCGCATTCCCCGCCGGATCCCCTAGCCGGGGTGCGTACTGGCACACCGCCACCTTGAGGCGCGAGGTATGAGGCATCTGAACATTCTCCGCCAGCCCGGCGGTCAGAAGTCCATGTCCCCCATGCCGCCCATGCCCCCCATTCCGCCCATGCCCTCATCGCCACCGCCGCCGGGCAGCGCCGGCGCTAGCTCGGGAATATCGGCCACCAGGGCCTGGGTGGTGAGCATCATCGCGGCCACGGAAGCGGCACTTTGCAGACTCGTCTTGACCACCTTGGTGGGGTCGATGATGCCGGCTTTGAGCAGGTCGCCATACTTCAGCGTCGACAGGTCGAGACCCTCCGTCGGCCCCATGGCCAGGATCTTCTCCAGAGTGACCGAGCCATCCAGTCCGGCGTTGGCCGCCAGCTGACGGGCTGGGACCTGCAGCGCCCGGCGCACGATGTCGACGCCGGTCTTCTCGTCGGTCGTCCCATCAAGGGCCGTTAGCGCGGCAGCGGCGACCAGGAGACTCCTGCCCCCGCCGGGAAGGATGCCCTCGGCGACGGCGGCCCGAGTAGCGTCCAGGGCGTCTTCGACCCGCTCCTTACGCTCTTTCAGCGCGGTCTCAGTGGGTGCCCCAACCTTGATCACGGCCACCCCGCCGATGAGCCGGGCCTTGCGCTCCTGGAACTTCTCCCGGTCCCAGTCGGACTCGGTCAGCTCCATCTGGTGGTCGATCTCGCGCACCCGGGCCCGGACCAGCTCCTCGCTCCCGCCGCCTTCGACGATGGTCGTCTCGTCCTTGGTGATCACGATCCGGCGCGCCGAACCCATCTGGGGCTCGGTGAGGCCATCCAGCGTGAGCCCCAGCTCCTCCGAGATCACCTCAGCCCCGGTCAGAACCGCGATGTCCTGCAGCATGGCGGTCCGCCGGTCACCGAATCCCGGAGCCTTGACAGCACAGGCGGAGATCGTGCCCCGAACTTTGTTCACCACCAGAGTGGCCAACGCCTCCCCGTCGATGTCCTCAGCAATCAAGAACAGGGGACGTCCCGCCTTCACGGCCAGCTCCATGGCGGGAACAACATCCGCCATCGCCGACAGCTTGCGCGGAGTTACCAGGATGAGCGGCTGCTCCAGCACCGCCTCCATGCCCTTCTGGTCGGTCACCAGGTACGCGGAAACGAATCCCCGATCAAACTGCATGCCATCGACCACCTTGACCTCGGTCTCGATTCCCGAGGAGTCCTCCACTGTGATCACGCCCTCGGAGGTCACCCGCTCCATGGCATCGGCGATCATCGCCCCAATCTCCTGGCTGCCACTAGAGATGGTCGCCACCTGGGCGATGTCTTCGCGACCCGCCAGCGGACGGCTCTGACGGTCCAGCTCCACCAGCGCCACCTGGGTGGCCTTTTCGATTCCCCGCTTGAGCCCCATCGGGGAGGCCCCGGATGCGAGGTTGCGCACGCCCTCCTCGACCATGGCCTCGGCCAAGAGCGCGGCGGTTGTGGTCCCATCACCGGCGGTGTCGTTGGCGCGGCGGGCGGCCTCGGCCAGAAGCTGGGCGCCCATGTTCTCGAAGTGGTCGGGCAATTCGATGTCCCGGACGATGGTCGCCCCGTCCGTGGTGATCTGGGGGCTGCCGTATTGGCGATCAATCACCACCGAACGGCCTCGCGGGCCTAACGTCGGCCGCACCGCCGCCGCCACCTGGGCCGTTCCCCGGAGGAGCGCGTCTCGGGCCTGGTCGTCGAACTTCAGCTGCTTGGCTGGCACTTAATCAACTCTCCTAGGCTTGGGGCGGGGCTCGCGGCGGCCCCCGAAATGGGTTCCGCGAGCCCTCGGCTCATCTGTTCAGGACTTGCCGTTGGACGCGACCACGGCCAGGATGTCTCGCTCAGAAAGGATCAGGTAGTCCTGCTCGTCGATCTTGATCTCGGATCCCGAGTACTTGGCGTAGATCACCCGATCCCCAATGGCTACGTCGAGGGCGACCCGTTGCCCGGTCTGCTCGTTGTACTTGCCGTTTCCGACCGCCTCGATCAGGCCCTCTTGCGGCTTCTCCTTGGCGGTGTCCGGGAGAACGATTCCACTCTTGGTGGTCTCTTCCCGCTCCAGCGGCTTGACGACTACACGGTCAGCTAGTGGCCGTAGCTTTAGGGCCATTCCCTACCTCCTGCACTGTTAGCACTCAACCCTCGTGAGTGCTAACAGTCTATCCCGAGGAGTGTCCCATCTGCAAGTCCCATCACCTTACGCGGGAGTCGGGCCTCCAAGACTGGCTCTGTCCAGACTTCTCAGGGCGCACTCCGGCCGTCAGCCGAGCTAGCCCGGGGCTCCGGGGGTCCAACGCGCGCAGCGCTCGAGCTGACCGTGCAAGACCTCCAGATTGACGATCCTTCCCTCCTGTTCACTGAGATGGATTTCGTTGTCGGCGGACGAATTCCGCTAGACGGCCCCGATCTCATCCCAACCCCTGCAGGGGCCCACCGAAAGTCTCCGGAACTCCATGCCGGAGCCTGCCGGAGCCGCGCCAACAGCGCCCTCAGCTTTCGGTTCCCACGCACCCAGAAGACGAGGCGGGCCTTCGGCGACCGGGTACCATCGCCGCGATCGTGACCTCAACTCCTGACCCTCGACCCGACGTCCGCATCGTCGACTACGACAGTGGCTTCGACTACTGCGCCTTCTGGGGCAACCGCGACTACGAGCAGTGGGTCGAGGCGCGCACTCTGCACCGACTGCTGCCTCGACTGGGGCGGGTGGAGTGGTTCGCCGACTTTGGCGGCGGATTTGGACGCAACGCGATTCATTATCAGAGCGTGGCCGAGAACGTCATCTTGGTGGACTACTCGGTCACCCAGCTCACCCGAGCTGCCGAACGGCTGGCACCCGCGATCCAGGCCGGCCGCGTCCACCTGATCCGCGCCGATCTCGGCCGGTTGCCTCTGAATGACTCCGCCTTCGACGCCGCCATGGTGGTCCGGGTGCTGCACCACATGACTGACGTGGAAAGGTGCCTGACCGAGATGTGCCGAACCGTGGGCCACCGCTGGCTCGTCGACGTGCCGATCAAGCACCATGCCCTGGCGCGGCTACGCAGCGCCCGCAACGGGACATCGCGCCAGCTCCGAGGAACGAAGCCGATCTTGACCGGCACCACCGGTTACCCCTTTTACACCTTCCAGCTCGCCGCTATCCGAGACTGTTTGCGCCGAGCTGGCTTCCGCACCCATGCCGCTGCCAGCGTCAACAACTTCCGGCGGTGGGACCAGGTGCTGCCCTCCGGAGTAGTGACCGGACTGCGGCCTGCCGTTTACTCGATGGAACTCGCCGCCCAGCGGCTCGGACGCGGTTGGTGGGGCCCGAGCCAGTTCCTGTTGGCCACTCGGAGCCGTGCCCAAGCCGTGCGACGCGCTTCCTCAGCCCCGGCGACTCCGCCCGAGCTAACCGGACTGGCCCGCCGCACCCGCTGCCCCGAGTGCCACTCTGACCTCAATTGGTCGGTAGCCGAGGCAAGCTGCGCTGCTTGTGGCCGCCACTACTTACGCCGAGAAGGCTTCTGGGACTTCTCGGTCGCTGAAGGTTAGCCGCCGGTCGGACCAGCAGCAGCTCCTCGGGGCTGAGCTGAGGTCAGGTCGGGTCCCTTCTCCGCGGCCAGCCGCATCAACTCCTACCGAGCCCACCACCATCGGACGATTCACCCTGCTTAGACATATGCGCGGAGTCCCGGTTCGACCCCGAACGGCTCCGTGTCGAAGCCGCTCCACGAAACCTTGGTCCAGGCCGCGGCTCCGATCATGGCAGCGTTGTCAGTGCAGAGTTCTGGTGCTGGGATGGTGACCTCGGCGATGCCTTGCAGCCTCTCTCGGGCGAGCCGACGCAGCAACTGATTGCTCGCCACCCCACCTGCCAGGACAACCTGCGTGCTGGCGGTGTGTTCGACTGCCGCCTCCAACTGGGTGCAGAGGGTCTCCACCGCGGCCAGCCGGAAGCTCGCGGCGAGATCGGCGATTTGCCGGTGAGACAGCTCGCCCAGGTCGCGAACTAGGTAGAGGACGGCCGTCTTCAGACCGCTGAAGGAGAAAGCGAAGTTCGGCAAGACCGGCCGCGGCAGTCGGTAGCGGGTGGGGTCGCCCTCCGCTGCCAGCCGATCGATGGCGGGACCGCCCGGGTAGGGCAGACCCAACATTCTCGCCACCTTGTCAAAGGCCTCCCCCACCGCATCGTCCCTCGTGGCGCCCAGCAGCACGACGCGGTCGTGTGCCTGGTAGTGGATCAGGTCGGTGTGACCGCCGCTGACGACCAGCGCCACAAATGGCGGCTCGAGCGCGGGGTCCTCAATCCGTGCGGCGAGAACGTGGCCGCTCATGTGGTTCACCCCCACGACCGGCAGTCCCAGTCCCGCCGCCAGGCTCTGCGCGTAGGTCACTCCGACCGCGAGGCAGCCCACCAGGCCGGGACCCTTGGCCACCGCCACTCCGTCCAGAGTGCCGGCCAGCCCACCCAAACTCTGCATTGCCTCGACCACCACCGAAGGGATCCGCTCCAGGTGCATTCGGGCCGCCAGCTCGGGCACCACGCCCCCGAATTCCGCGTGAGCTGCGGCCTGGGAGGCGACGACTGAGCTCTCGACGGTGAAGTCGTCGGAGACGACGGCCGCGGCCGTCTCGTCGCAGGAGGTTTCGAGCGCCAGGAGCCTCAACGGGAAGGGAAGTCGACAGCGGGTGGAGCGCCCAGCCCCTCAATCTCCAGCTGGTCCAAGATGGCCAGAAAGCGCACCTTGAATTGAGGGGCGTGGATCAGGTCCGACCACATCACCAGCGCGTCCTCGCCGTTGTCGGTGTAGTAGCCGCGGCGCCTCCCAATCACCTTGAAGCCGAAGGTTTCATACAGGTGAATGGCCGGCTCGTTGTGGGGCCGAACCTCGAGGCTGATGAAGTTGGCTTTCAGCGCGTAGGAGCGATTGACCAGTGCCGCGAAGATGGCTCGGCCGAAGCCCTGCCCCTGGCACGCTGCGGCCACCCCGATGGTGGTGACGTGAGACTCCTCCCCAACTGCCCATAGGCCCCCGTAGCCGACCACCTGGCGGTTGCGCCGGAGGCACAGGTAGTGGGCCGCGCGGTTGCTGTTCAGCTCACGCTGATAGGCGCTACCCGGCCAGGGAGTGGGGAATACCGCCAACTCGATCGCCCGCACCTCAGCGATGTCCTCATCGCGCATCGGACTGAGTTGCAACTGCTCGCCGATCAGAACCACTACCGAGCTCCTATTGGTTCCGCGTAATCCGCTGTGACCTGATCGTACCCGGAGATCGGGATCGGCTTCGCGGTCACCAACCAGGCTAGCGCCATTCTCCGACCACGGATAGGGGAGATCGAGGAGGTTCCCAAGGGCAGCTGGCGACCCTCACCCGGAGTCCCGATGACCAGTCGGAGATCCGCCCACGCATCGGGCCACGGAAGGCCCCTGGCCAGCAGGAGAGAGCCACCCAGGGGGCGCCAGCCGATCACGCGGCCCGCCGAGAGCTCCGAACCCATCTCCTGGCCGAAAGTTCCGCCCCGTCCGGCGTCGGCCAGCGCCAGCACGCGCCCCTCGCCGGGATCGACCTGGGCCGCGACCGCCTCCATTGTCCCCACCAGGGCCAGCGGGCGCCCGAGCGACTGGGCCGCCCCCAAAGCGGCTGCCAGGCCACCTCTGACCCCGATGTAGGATCCCGGGCCCCGGATCGCGACGATTGAACCGATGCGCTCGCGATACGCCAGAAGCGCCTCGCGGACCGCTGTGATCAGAACCGGAGCCGGCAGGGCGGCGCGGAGTTCCCAGGTAACTTCACCGCCGCTGGCGACGAGCACCACCAGCGGCTCATCGCGCACCGAGCCGTCCACCGCCAAAACCCAGTCCCCGGCGGCCAAGCTAGAAGTCACTCCCTCAACCCGTCTCTGAGTTCCAGCTGGATCACCCGCTCCGTGGCAGAGGCGATCTCGAGAGCGATCCTCCCGGTGAACCAGTCCGGCGTGGCGCGCTCCGGCCACTCCACGATCACCGCCCCGTCCACGAGCGCCTCGTCGATGCCCAGTGAGCGCAGGTCGCATCCGCCCTCCAGCCGGTACAGGTCCAGATGATGCAGGGGGATTCGGCCCTGGTAGATCACGGCGAGCAGGAAGGTAGGGCTGCGCACGTCTTCGCCACCGCCCGCCCCGGCCACAATCCCCTGGGCGATGACCGTCTTCCCGGCGCCCAGCTCGCCGCTCAGCGCCAGGCAATCACCGGCTTGCAAGCCAGCTCCGATTTGCCGCCCGAGCGCGCGCGTCGCGTCCGGCGACTGGCTGCGCACTTTCACGCCCCGGCAGCTCTCAAAAGTGCCGGAATCCATCACCTGTTGGTGCCTCCACGGGATCACCTCCTCGTGCTCGGAACAGGCGAGTCTCCGCCCGCGACGTGAGGATCCCGACCACCGCCAGCGGGGGAAGCTCCCCATCCCAGCTGCGGACTACTTCATCGACCAAGGCTTCGGGGATGGTCGCCAGCAGCTCGAAGTCCTCTCCCCCAGTGAGGGCTAGCTCCAGCTCCCTGCCGGTATCAGCCAGCCTGGTGCCCAAAGGGAGGCGGTCCAGCCACAGGTCAGCCCCGACGCCACTCGCCTGGCAGACCCGATTCAAGTCGAGCAGCAGACCATCGCTGATGTCGGTCATGGCGGAAGCGCCCGCTCGGCGGAGCGCACTCCCCGCCTCGACTCGAGACGGTGGCATCAGAAGCCGGTCCAGCCACGCGGACGGCACCGGGTGGGCGCCGTCCTCCAGGAGCTGGAGCGCCGCCGCCGCCAGCCCCAGAGCACCGGTCACCACGATTCGGTCACCAGGGGAACCACCGGCCAGAATCACAGCCGTACCGTCAGGCACCCCTCCCATCACGGTCACGGTCAAGACCAACGGCCCTTCGGTTCGGCTGAGGTCTCCCCCCATTACCGCCGCGCCATCGACAGCGGCGGCCCCCACCAAACCCAGCTGGATCGCCTGCACCGCCTCGGTCGAGGTATCCACCGGGATGGCCGCCGCCACCAGACCGCCCCGGGGGTAGGCGCCCATGGCGGAAAGATCAGAGACGGCGGCCATCCAGGCCTTCCACCCCACCTGGTACGGTGTCTGATGCCTGCGCCGAAAGTCGACGCCCTCGCAGAGGGTGTCGGTCGACCAGAGCACCAGTCCATTCGCCGGCGCGCGCCAGGCAGCGGCGTCATCGCCTGGCCCAACCTCGGTCCCGGCCAAAGGGTCGCCCGCCAACTCCATCAATTGGCGCAGCAGCGCCGTCTCGCCCAGAACGGAAATGGGCTGACCATCACCCCAGCCGGCGGCCCGGAGCAAGCTCTTCGATGAGACCAACTGAGTCGAGCTCAGTTGGGGACCGAAGCGAGGGCCTGGGGCAGCCCCTCCATCGGGCTGCTGGCGCCGTAGCCGGCCGCCGGTCGGCCCTCGGCCAGACCCGCGAGGAAGGCCGCCCGTCCCGCTCGCACCCCGGCAGCAAAGGCAGCCGCCATGGCCACCGGATCCCGGGCGTAGGCGATGCCGGTGTTCACCAGTACCCCGGCGGCCCCCCACTCCATTACCCGGGTGGCATCGGCGGGAGAGCCGAGCCCGGCATCCACGATCACCGGTACCGGACACCGCTCGATGATCGCCCGGATGTTGTGGGGGTTGAGGACCCCGAGGGTCGAGCCGATCGGGGCCGCCCCTGGCATTACCGCGGTAGCGCCGGCCTCCGCCAGGCGCAGCGCCAACGCCACATCATCGCTGGCGTAGGGCAGAACGGTGAACCCATCGGCCACCAGCTCCCGGGTCGCTTCCAGAGTCGCTATCGGATCAGGGAGCAGCGTCTGCTCATCACCCACCACCTCGATCTTGATGAACTCGGAGAGACCAGCGGCCCGGGCCAGCCTGGCCAACCGCACTGATTCCGCCGCCGTCTTGGCCCCGGCCGTGTTGGGGAGGACGGTATAGGCACCCAGGTCCAGCTCAGCCAGCTCGGACTGATGGTCGCCGTCGAGGTGGAGACGCCGCACCGCCACGGTAATCATCTCGACCCCCGAGCCCGCGATCGCGTCCGCCAGCACCTTCGGGGAGGGGAACCTCCCAGTGCCGTGAATCAGCCGGGAGGTGAGCTCCACTCCTCCGAGACGCAAATTGCCTTCAGCCATGGTCCATGCCTCCTCCCACCAGGTGAACAACTTCGAGATCGTCGCCGTCTTTGAGTGCCACTTCCCCCAGCTCCGGCGCCCGGAGGATATCGCCGTTGAGCTCGACCACCACCCCGTCGATGCCAACCTCCAGTAGCTGGAGGAACTCCTGAACCGAACTGCCGGGGGGGCACTTGCGCGGCTCACCGTTGACTTGCAGCCAGCACCACGGGATAGCCGCTTCGACCTCCTCCCGAAGCGCCGCCGCGACCAGGTCTGGCTGCTCCGCCTGGCAGATCGCTCGCACTACGCCCACCATATCCGCCCCGGCGGCGACCGCCCGGCCCACAGTGCCCGGTCCCAACCCCCCGATCGCGACCACTGGCACCCGCGCCCGTGCCGCGGCCATCGTGACGTGATCGAAGCCCACGGCGGGTCGCCCGGGCTTGGTCGGAGTGCAATGGACCGGACCTGCTGACAGGTAGTCCACCGGCTGGCTGGCCGCCCGCAGCACGTGCGCTTCGGAATGCGTGGAGAGCCCCAGCAGCAACTCGGGTCCGAGTTGGGCCCTCGCCGCCACTGGATCGAGGTCGGTCTGGCCGAGGTGAACTCCGTCAGCCCCGATCTCAACGGCCAGGCCGACATAGTCGTCGACCAAGAAGAGGGCCCCGCCACTGTGGGCCGCCTGCAGACAGTCCCCCGCGACTGGTGCTAGTTCTGCCGCGTCCGTCCGCTTGCGCCGCAACTGCACCAAGTCCACCCCGCCGGCAATCGCACGCGAGATCAACAGGGGCAGCTGGGCGGCTGGTGTCTCATCATCGGTCACCAGATAGAGCCTGGCGGAACGCAGCTGGGCTCTGCGAGCCAGGCCGGCCGCGGAGCGGGCCGGTCCCACCCAGGCCTGAGACATCCATCAATTCTATTCAGGCGGGCCGGAGGCTACGTCGGACCGAGATTCTCGGGGGATCCTCCCCAGTAGGGCGGTCGTAACCTCGTAGTTGATGGTGCCGAGCCGCTCGGCCACAACTTCGGCACTCAGGTGAGCACCGCCGTCGTGTCCGATGAGGGTGGCAATGGCGCCGGTTTCGACCACCGGAGGTTGGCTGACGTCCACCATGCAGAGGTCCATCCCGACATTACCCAACAGAGGACGCTCCCGACCCCCAATCAACACGGTGCCCCAATTCCGGGGACCGCGGCGAAACCCGTCCCCATAGCCGACCGCCAGCGTCGCCACCACCGTCGGACGCTCCGCTCGAAAGGTGTCGTCGTAGCCCACATAGGTGCCGGTGGAGATCGCTCGCACCTGGGCCACCGTGGTCCGGAAACTGAGGACCGGCTCCCGTTGCCGGTCGTCGGGGGTGCGCATGCCTAGGAGTTCGACTCCGGAGCGGACCAAGTCAAGTCGGGATTCGGGCAGCGTGTGCCACGCGGCGCTATTGGCAGCGTGGCGGAGACGAAAGTGATCGCCAGCTGCCTCGACGGATTTGAGCGCCGCCAAGAAGCTCCCCAGCTGGACCTTCGTCGTCGCCCGGTCCTCGCCCTTGCGAAAGTGCGTGTAGCAGCCCTCGAGCTCGACGTGCCGGAACCGCTTGGCCCCCTGGACGAAACCTGCCAGCTCCCTCCCGTCGACGCCAAGCCGGCTCATCCCCGTGTCGACCTTGACGTGCGCGGTCGCCAGACGTCCCAGCTCAGCGCCGGCCCGCTCGAGCGCGGCCAGCACGTCGTTGTCGAAGACCGTGATGGCCAGACGACCGGCAACCGCCACCGCAACCTGCTCCGGCGGGGTGTACCCCAGGACCAAGATGGGAGCGGCAATGCCGTCGTGACGGAGTTCCAGGGCCTCGGCGACCGTGGCGGTAGCGACCCAGCTAGCCCCGTGACGCAGGGCGGTCCTGGCGACCGCCACCGAACCGTGGCCATAGGCATTAGCCTTGACCACCGCCAGCAGGGGTACTCCGGCGAGCTCATCGACCATCGCGGAGACGTTCCGGCCGAGCGCGTCCTGGTCCAGCTCAATCCAGGTTGGACGCTGCGGGGATCGAAAGACCCCAGTAGGACCTCCGCCGTCGCTCACCAGGACGCCGCCTGAGTGGGGTTGGCTGCCTCCTGTTGCCGGCGCACCGCCTCTTGGGACTCAACTAAGGCTTCGGCTATCTCGCTGGCCAAAATGCCTGCCCGACCCCGCAGAAACGCCAGGCGGGTTCCGGCCTCTCCGTGAAGAAAAACCCCTGCGCGGGCCGCTTCGTACGGATCGAGCCCTTGGGCTAGGAGCGCCCCCATCAAGCCAGCCAGGACATCCCCCGTGCCGCCCGTTGCCAGGACAGACGTGGCGTGGTCGTCGACCCAGCTCCTCCCATCGGGCGCAGCCACCACCGTGCCAGCGCCCTTGAGCACCAACACTGCCCCCAGCTCTTGGGCCAGTTTCCGTGCCGAACCGACGCGGTCCTCTTGGATCGTCGCCACGTCGACCCCGGCTAGTCGGGCTGCCTCCAATGGATGGGGGGTGAGTACGCTCCGCGGCGGAATCCGCCGGCGCAGCCCTGCCTGGGCGGAGCAGACGTTGAGGGCATCGGCGTCGACGACCAATGGCCACTGGGACTGGCCGGCCACCCGGAACAGCTCTTCGAGCAGTTCTTTGGTGTCGTCCGTCTGGCCCAAACCCGGTCCACAGACGACCGCCTGGGCTGACTCGAGAGTGGAGCTAGCTTGCCGGATGGCCCGGGCACCCAGCACAGAGCCAGTGGAGTCGATCGGAACCCGAATCAGCTCCGCCGGCGCGACGCCCATTCCGAGCCCACCTGCCAACGCCTTGACTTTGCCCGCGCCGCCGCGCAGCGCCCCGAGAGCGCAGAGAACGGCAGCGCCAGGGAACTCGGAGCTCCCGGCCACCACCACCACGGTGCCGAAGGTACCCTTGTGACTCACATCTGGCCGCTCGGGCAGCTGGATATCTGCCGGCAGCTTGCCCCAGAGCCAGCGGCTGCGCCGGCCGAGGGGGGTCAGGGCCGCCACCGCCACCCCAAGTCCCGCGTCGTGCGTCAGGCTGATCGTCAACCCCGCGACCGGCTCGCCCTCCACCAGGACACTGGGGGCGCCACCTGGGCGCCGGACCACCGCGATCCGGCTGTAGAGCGGGATCGACCACCCAAGCCCCCCGAACACCTTGCGGACGGCCTCCTTGGCCGCCCACCTAGCCGCCAGGCGCTCCGGTCGCCCTCGGCAGTACTCCGCTTCTTCCGGGGTGAAGTACTTGGTCAGGAACTCCGGCCGGCGGTCCACCAACTGGCGGACACGGTCGATGGAGCTGACGTCGACCCCCACCGACAAGGGGGGATTCACGCCCTCCGGGGCGAGCGGGCTCACTCGACAGTGACGGACTTGGCCAGATTCCTCGGCCGGTCCACGTCTAGTTCCTTGGTCATGGCGGCATGGTAGGCCAGCAACTGCCCCACCAATGCGGTGGTTAGCGGAGCGACCATCTCGGGCAGCCGGGGCACCCGGATCACGTGGTCCGCCACGCCGTCCATGGTCGAATCGCCATCGTTGATGATCGCCAAGATCGGGCTCTGGCGGGCCTTGGACTCCTGGACGTTGCTACGGATCTTCTCCCGGGTGGCGGATTCCGTGGCGAACGCCACCACCGGCATGCCGGGGTCCAGGAGCGCGATGGGACCGTGCTTCAACTCGCCCGCCGGGTGGGCCTCGGCGTGGACGTAGGAGACTTCCTTCAGCTTGAGGGCCGCCTCCATCGCGGCTGGGTAGTTGTATCCACGACCCACGTACAAAGCGGACTGGAAGCCGGCCAGCCATTTGCCCATTGGGGCGATGACCCCCTCGCGGGCCAGGATTTTTCGCTGCACCGCCGGAACTGCGCGGAGGGCCGCCCCGAGCTCTCCGCGGTCCGCTTCCGCCAGCGTGCCGCGGGCCTGAGCGATTCTCATGGCCAGCAGCAGGCCACAGGTCACCTGGTTCACGAAGGTCTTGGTGGCGACCACGCAGACCTCCGGGCCGGCATGCATGTTGATGACGGCGTCGGCCTCGAGCGAGAGGGTGCTGCCGACCACGTTGGTCAAGGCCAGAAGATGGCTGCCCTGGGTGCGGGCCAGCCGAGCGGCCGCCAGGGTGTCCGCCGTCTCCCCAGACTGGGAGATCGCCACCATCAGAGTCTTCCCGTCTGGGGGTTGCGGCCGGTAGCGCCACTCCGAGGCGACCTCCACCGCCACCGGTAGCCCGGTCAGATCCTCGATCGCGTATTTGGTCAGCAGTGCGGCGATGAAGGCAGTGCCAGTCCCCACGATCTGGATGCGCTCGAAGGCTCGGAGGTCTTCGTCCCCCAACGACCAGTCGGCGAATTCAACGCGGCCATCACCGAGGAGCCGTCCCCGGAGCGCGTTCTCCAGCGCCGCCGGCTGCTCGTTGATCTCCTTGGCCATGAAACTGGGGAAGCCCCCGCGTTCTGCCTGGATCACGTCCCAGTCCACGCGGACCACCCGGGGCACCGACTCGGTCCCGTCGACTATCGAGCTGATCACGGGTCCAACCGGGCTGAGCACGGCCATGTCGCCTTCACCGAGGACCAAGGCCTGCTTGGTGTACGGGATGATCGCGGTCAGGTCGGAGCTGAGGAACCACTCATCGCGCCCTACCCCCACCACCAGCGGAGCGTTGAGCCGGGCTCCGATCAGGGTGTCCGGGTCCGTCGAACTGAGCACCACCAGGGCGTAGGCACCCGTCAGCCGACTGAGAGCCCGCCGCGTGGCGGCCACTAGGTCCCCGGCGTAGAACTGCTCGATCAGATGGGGAACCACCTCACTATCGGTCTCCGAGGTGAACTCATGGCCAAGGTCCAGGAGCTCCTGCTTGAGAGCGGCGAAATTCTCGATGATCCCGTTGTGGATCACGAAGAAACGGCCGGTGCAGTCACTGTGCGGGTGGGCATTGGCATAGGAAGGCCGACCGTGGGTCGCCCAGCGCGTGTGGCCCATGCCGACCCGACCCAGGATCTGGGTGTTCTCGCTAACAGCGAGAAGGGCCGCGACCTTGCCGGGGGCCTTGACCGCGGTAGCGGTCCCGTCTTCTGCTAAGACCACCACTCCGGCTGAGTCGTAGCCCCGGTACTCCAGCCGCTGCAGGCTGTCGAGTAGCAGCGGAGCCGCGGGGCGGGGTCCGAGGTAGCCGATGATCCCGCACACAGTCTCTTACCTACCTCCCACGTCGTCCTCGCCCCTGCGCCCCCTGAAACGGCCGCCGACCACTCCAGGTTACTGCCGGCACCATCAAGGCGTGGACGCGGGAGTTGGCGTGGGAGTTGGTGAAGGCGCGGCCACCGGGGCGATCGTGATGACCACCGTCACGTAGCTGACGGACAAGTTCGTCCCGGTGGCCGCGACCAGCTGTTCAGTAACCGTTTCACTGGCCGTGACATGGGCCAGGTCGATCGCCTGCGTGTTTACCGAGGTCAGCCCGGTGAGTACCGACCCAGGCCCGCTGGCGGTGACAGTGGCCGGGGTCACCACGATACCGGTAATCGTGTACCCGGAGGACGGTTCACCGTTCCCCGAAAACGTGGGAGTTACGGGCAGCACCCTTTCGGTGCTCTCGGAGGTGATCACCACCCCCACGCTGACCACGTTGGGGGTCACGGTCAACTCCGAGCCGTAGCCCTGAGCGTTAGTGAGCGTCACCTGTTCTGGATATGACAGGGAGGTGCGCGCAGTCGAAAGATTCACGACGGCCTCCGCCTGCACGTTGGCGAGTACGCTCTCGGGACCTTCGACGCTCACATCGGCCGGGGTGATCACACTCTGGGCGATATTCACTGTGAATCCCACTGGCGGCGCCGCGCTGAAACTCGGATGCACGGGAATCGATCGAGTCACCTCCCGGTCGATGACCACGGTAACCGTCTTCGGAGCCGACCAGATCCAGACGTTGTCGTCGGTCTGTTCCACGCTGAGCTTGACTTGGTACTCGCCCACCTTGGTGATGTGACTCAGATCGGCCACCGCCGAGAGATGGCTCGCGACCGCGCTGCTCTTGACGCTACTCGAGACCCCGGCGACCTTGATCGGGACCGTGCCGATGGGATGCAAGAGCACCAGTCCGGAGTGCAGGATCCCACCCGTCTGGACGTGGACGTCGTAGGTCGTGATCGCCGGCGGATCGCTGGCATACACCACTCCAACCCACATTCCGCAGGCCACGACCAACGCGATCAGCTTGAGCCGGAAATTGCGAGTGATGAGCTTGGGCAGTCGATGGATCACGGTCGATCCACCCCCGGGGAAACGGCCGCATCGCGATGCCCTCGACCCCGCAGCCGCAGACTGCGCCGATGGCGCTCGTAGAGGGGCAGCCGATAGAAGGCGCCTAACCGATTGGTGAGGGCGTCCACGTCCAACTCTCTTTGCAGCTCGCCTCCCAGCGCCAAGCTCACCCGGCCCGATTCCTCCGACACGATCACCACCCCGGCGTCGGTCGCCTGGCTGAGTCCCATGGCCGCCCGGTGGCGCGTCCCCACCCGCCCCTCGCTGCCGGTCTGTTCCGCTAAGGGCAACACGCATCCGGCTGCCACGATGCGGCCCGCTCGGATCAGAGCCGCGCCGTCGTGCAACGGCGAACGGTAGGTGAAGACCGTGACCAGCGTCTCCGCACTCAGGATCGCGTCCATCCGAACCCCGGTCACCGCGATTTCCTCCAGTCCGATGTCACCCTGCAGCACAATTAGGGCCCCGGTGGACGCCTCAGCCAGCCGCATCGCGGCGCGGACCACCTCATCGACGTCGCGCTTCAGCTCGGCGGTCTCGGGCGCCAGGAGTCCGGGCCGAATTCGCCCGAGACGGCCCATCTGGTCCAGGGCTCGGCGCAACTCCGGCTGAAAGAGGATCACCACTGCAATTAGGATGACCCCGCCACCATTGCTGAAGAGGAACTCCAGGACCGGCAGCTTGAGAATGAAGGCGATCGCCCCCAGGGCGCCCAGCAAAAGCAGCCCGAGCAGCAGCTGGACAGCCTGCGTTCCCCGAATCAGCACCAAGAGGCGGTAGGCGAGGAAGGCGATGATCAGGACGTCGAGAACGTCCCTCCAGCCGACCGTGTGAAGCAGAACGCGGGCCGCGTCCCCGATATTCAAGGTGGCCACGGCGGTGGGCGGTCCCGAAAGCCAAGACAGCCCGGTCATGGCGTTCTCACTGCGGGCGCGAAAATCTCCCGCAGCAGGGCTAGCTGGACCCAGAACCGGTTCGCAGCCTGGGCGAACACCACCGATTGGGGCCCGTCGAGGACCTCATCGGTGATCTCCTCGCCGCGGTGAGCCGGCAAGCAATGCATGACTTTCGCGCTCTTGGGGGCCTTGCCCAGAAGCGATGGGTTCACCTGATAGGGTCCGAAGTCCTGGCGCCGATCCTCATGCTGCTCCTCTTGTCCCATGGAGGTCCAGACATCGGTGTAAATGATCTCGGTGTCCGCTAGCGCCGATTCTAGATTCGAGGTGGGATAGGCGGGCTCATACCCCGGGGGGGTCACGACCCGGAGGTCCAGCCCCACCACCTCAGCCGCCTCCATCAATGAGCTGCATACGTTGTTGCCATCCCCCACGAAGGTGACCCGGGCTCCGTCCAGATGCCCCAGCTGCTCTTGGACGGTCAGGCAGTCGGCCAGAATCTGACAGGGATGTCCGCGGTCGGTCATGGCGTTGATCACCGGGCCTTCCATGGCCTGCGCCAGGCCCCGCAGATCGCGATCGGAAGGAATTCGGGCCACCAGCCCGACTACGTACCGGTCGAGGATGCGACCCACGTCCGCCACTGACTCACGGCGTCCCATGTCGATCTCCCGGTCGAAGAGAGCGATTGGGTGTCCACCCAGGCGATGGACAGCTGCTTCGAAGGAGACTCGGGTCCGATTGCTAGGTCGGAGAAAGACCATGGCGACCGAGTCACGCGCCAGCGGGGTTCCCGGATCCAGGCCGTCCTTCAGCTGAGTGGCAGTCTCCAGCAGCCCGAGGAGCTCCTCACGGCTAAGGTCTGATACCGCTAGAAAGTCGCGGCCGCGCAGTGCTTCGCCCACTTCACCCCATGGCGGTGTTCGGACCCCACCCCAGGGGCGGGACTGGTATTGGAACGGGTGTGTGTAAGGGTAGTTTTACCGCTTGGTGTACTGGGGAGCTTTACGAGCCCGCTTGAGACCCGGCTTCTTACGCTCCTTCATCCTGGGATCGCGGGTCATCAGGCCGGCCGCCTTGAGTGGCCCGCGCAGTTCAGGGTCGTAGACGCAGAGAGCCCTCGCCAGCCCGTGGGCTACCGCGCCGGCCTGCCCCGATACCCCACCCCCGACCACCTTCACCGAAATCCGGAAGCGATCCGTCAGTCCCGAGACCTCGAGAGGGCGTAGCGCCGCTTGCTCGAGTTCCCGGCGGCCGAAGTGACGCAGTGGCTCGCGATCGTTGATGACCGCCGTCCCAGCGCCGGGATAGATCCGCACCCGGGCCACTGCCGTCTTGCGGCGGCCGGTGCCGTAGCAGTATCTGGTCTGGTCCTGCTCGGTCAAAGCTTCACTACCTCTGCGTGGTCGCCGAACTTGATCGCCACCGGCTGCTGGGCCGTGTGCGGATGGTCACTACCCGGATAGATCTTCAGGCGCCGCAGCTGTCGGTCGCCCAGGTTATTGTGCTGCAGCATGCCGCGCACTGCCTCCCGCAAAGGAGCGGTCGGGTCGCGCTCCACCATTTCCTGGTAAGTGCGCTCCCGGCGCCCTCCCGGGTATCCGCTGTAGCGGTCGTAGATCTTGTCACTGCGCTTGGCCCCGGTGACCACGATCTCCGAGGCATTGATGACGATCACCTGGTCGCCACAGAGCGCGTGGGGGGTGTAGCTGGGCCGGTGCTTACCGCGCAGCACCCGGGCCAGATTGACCGCCAGTCGACCGAGGGTCACGCCCCGGGCGTCGACCAGCACCCACTGATCCTGACCTGGCGTCTCGACCGCGACAAAGCTCTTCTGGGCAATCGTGCTCACGCCTGCACCTCCGCGGCCGATGCCCGGTATTCGACCTGCCACTGGTGCAAGCCATGGGCAGGAGCCGGCTCCCAGATGGGGGTCACGCCTGCCGGCTCGGCCAGAGCTTTGGCAAGGTCAGCTGTCGATGCCCGTCCGGTCCCCACCGCCAGTAGCGCTCCGGCGAAGTTGCGCATCATGCCCCTGAGGAAGGCGTCGGCCCGGACCTCCAGGATCACCACGCCATCCTGGCGGGTGATGTCTGCCCGGTCCACGGTCCGCGTCGTCGAACCCGCGGAGAAGGGACTACTGCCGAACCCGCCGAAATCGTGGGTTCCCAGCAGCAGGCGGGCAGCGGCGCGCACCGGGGCCAGCTCGACCGCCCTGCGGATCCGCCACTCGTACTGCCGACCAACCGGGTCCAGGGTGGCCTCGTCCCGGATCAGGTAGCGGTAGGTACGACGCCAAGCCTGCCACCGAGGGTGAAACTCAGAACCCACCAGAGTGGTCTCAAGCACGCCGATATCCTCGGGGAGGTGCGCGTTGCAGCCCCCTTTCAGCGCTCCGGGAGCCTGGGCCGACTGGAGGCTGAAGGAGATCACCTGGCCATGGGCGTGGGCGCCAGCATCAGTGCGTCCGGCCGCCTTGATGGCGGGCCGCTCCCCGGTCACTTCCGCCAGGGCCCGGCTCAACTCGCCCTGCACAGTCGCTACCTGGGACTGGGCCTGCCAGCCGTGGTAGCGGGTGCCGTCGTAGGCGATGACCATCCGATAGGAAGCAGCAGCTGCAAGGGCCACTATTCGACCATCTCCATGATCACGACCGGGGCGCCGTCGCCTTGGCGCGGGCCGCGGCGAATGATCCGCGTGTAGCCCCCGGGTCGATCTCGGTAGCGATCCGCATACTGGGTGAAGAGCTTGACTGCCACGTCCTCGCGGGCGACCACCCGGGCCACCCGTCGGCGCGCGGCCAGATCGTCCGTCTTGGCGGTCGTCACCACCCGCTCGACCCAACGACGGATCTCCTTCGCCTTGGCTTCGGTCGTCTCAATCCGCCCGTGCTCGAACAAAGCGGTCGCCAGATTGCGGGTGAGCGCAATCCGATGTGCGGAGGTACGTCCGAGCCGCCGACCGGCCTTGAGATGCCGCATCTCCCCTACCGGTCTCCTTTCAGGAAAAGTTCGTCGACCTCGTCCTCCTGGACAAAGCCCCGGGCCACTAGCTTCTGCTTGATCTCGTCCAGCGACTTGGCCCCAAAGTTGCGCAGGGCCAGCAGCTCCTCGATCCGCATTGCGAGGAGCTCCCCCAGCTTGGTGATGTCATTGGCCTTGAGACAGTTGAGGGCCCGCACGCTGAGCTCCAGCTCGTCGACCGGAACCTCAGCGAGCCGGCTCTTGAGATCGGTGCCCACGACCGCCCCGACGGCGGACTCGGTGATGCTCTCGCCGAAGGTGGCGAACAGGCTGAGGTGGCGGGTGTAGTAGGCCGCCGCCCGGCTGACCGCCTCGACTGGGGGAATCGTGCCGTTGGTCCAGATCTCGAGAATCAGCTTCTCCCAGTCCGTGTCCTGACCGACCCTGGTCTTCTCGACCAGGAAGTTGGCTTTGATCACCGGGGTGAAGATGGCGTCGACCGGGATGACTCCGATCGGCTGGCCCTCCTTCTTGTTGCGGTCCGCTGGCGAGTACCCCTTACCCAGCTCCACGGTGAGGTCCATCCGCAGCTTGGCATGGGCCCCGTCCAGGGTGCACAGGTAGAGGTCGGGGTTGGCAATCTCGACGTCCGCGGTGGGGCTGATGTCAGCCGCCGTGACGCGGTGCCCTCCCTGCACATCCAACGTCAGGCGGGCCCCTTCCGGGTTATGGCAGGTAAGACTCAACTGCTTGATGTTGAGCAGGATCTCCCCCACGTCTTCCTTGACGTACTTGATGCTGGAGAACTCGTGGGCGACTCCCTCGATGGAAACCGCGGTAACCGCCGCCCCGGTCAGGGACGACAGCAACACCCGTCGCAGCGAGTTGCCCAGCGTGGTGCCGTATCCGGCCTCTAGTGGCTCAATTTCAAAGCGCCCGTGATCCTTGGAGGTTTCCACCTCGTGGACCGTCGGCTGAATCGCAGTCTCTGGCATAAGTAGCAATGTCCTCGTTAGTAGCTGGCCGAAGCGCCTTGCGTTATCGAGAGTAGTACTCGACGATCAGCTGCTCGTCGATGGTGGTATCCATCTCCGGCCGTTCCGGCAGCCGGGTAACGTCCACCCTGCGCTCATCGGGGTAGAGCGTCATCCACCCGGGCAGGCTCTGGCTGCCCCGGGACTCAAGTGAGCGGCGGATGGGTTCGAGATCGCGGCTGCGCTCGCGCACCGTGATCACCTGGCCTGACTTCACCTGGAAGGCAGGAATGTTGACGGTGCGGCCGTCGACCTTGAAATGCCGGTGCGAGACCAGCTGGCGGGCCTCGCGGCGGGACGAAGCAAAGCCCGCCCGGTAGACGACGTTGTCAAGACGCTGCTCCAGCATTTGCAAAAGGACCGTGCCGGTGACCCCCTTGCGGGTCGCGGCGGCGTCGAAGTAGTTGTGGAACTGGGTCTCCAGGACCCCGAAAATGCGACGACCTCGCTGCTTGGCCCGCAACTGGATGCCATAGTCGCTGATCCGACGCCGCCGCGACAGACCGTGCATGCCCGGTGGCGTGGCGTTGCGCTTGGTGAAGGTGCACCGCTCCCCAAGGCACTTGTCGCCCTTGAGAAACAGCTTGACGCCCTCGCGCCGACAGAGCCGGCAAACTGGAGGATGCGGATTGGCCATCTGGGCTAGCTCCTCAGACCCGACGCCGCTTGGGTGGGCGGCATCCGTTGTGGGGGACCGGCGTGACATCGGTGATCGAGGTCACCTCCAGGCCAGCCGCCTGCAGGGATCGGATGGCGGCCTCGCGGCCGGCGCCCGGACCCTTCACGAGGACCTCGATCGCCTTGAGCCCGTGCTCCATCGCCCGCTTGGCGGCCGCCTCAGCAGTGACCTGAGCCGCGAAGGGGGTGCTCTTGCGAGAGCCCTTGAAGCCCGAGGAACCCGCACTGCCCCAGGCGATCACATTGCCGGCCGGGTCCGTCAGGGTCACGATGGTGTTGTTGAAGGTGCTGAACACGTGGGCGCGCCCCACCGCGATGTTCTTTCTTTCCCGGCGGCGAGTCCGCACCACCTTCTTCTTCTTCGCCAAATCAGCTCCTCGAGAACCCAAGGACCGGCCGCGGCAGCTGGCCGTTGGTCATTTGCCCTTCTTCCGGCGCACCCCGACGGTCTTGCGCGGGCCGCGACGCGACCTGGCATTGGTTCGAGTCCGTTGGCCACGCACCGGGAGTCCCCGGCGATGGCGCAACCCCCGATAGGAACCAATCTCCATCAGCCGCTTGATGTTGAGTGCCACCTGGCGGCGGAGATCACCCTCTACCCGACCGGGTAGCTCCTTGGCGATCACGTCCCGAAGTCGTACCACCTGATTCTCGCTCAGGTCGTCGGTCTTGGTGTTCTGATCGATCTGAGCGATCCGGAGCAGCTTGTGGCTGGTGGTCAGGCCAATTCCGTAGACGTAGGTTAGGCCGATCTCAATCCGCTTGTTGCGAGGCAGGTCAATGCCAGCGATCCGCGCCATCAGTCCTCCTGCCTCAACCTTGCCGCTGCTTGTGCTTGGGGTTCTCGCAGATGACCCGAACCACGCCTGAGCGACGAATGACCTTGCACTTATCGCAGATCCTCTTCACCGAGGCCCGGACCTTCATCTGACACTCCGCTGCACTGCTTCTCAGACCAGACGAGCCAAGATCCGACCCCGCCCCGGATCCGTGGTCGACAACTCGACCAGAACCCGATCTCCGGGTAGGAGCCGCACACTCGCCAGGCGTGCCCGTCCTGCCGCGTGAGCCACCACCTTGCCCCCGCCTTCCAACTCCACCCGGAAGAGCGAGTTCGGCAAAGGCTCAAGGACTCTGCCCCGGAGGCCGCCGAGGTCATTCATGGTGATGGGCACACAACAGCCGAGCGAGCTTCGCCCGTCGGAAAGTATAGCCGATCTGGACTCCCCTCGAAACCGATTAGACCGCCTCCGGAAGTCGAGTCAGGACCTCGGCACCGTCCGAGCCAATCGCGACGGTGTGCTCGAAGTAGCAGGACAGCCGGTGATCGGCCGTGATCACCGTCCAACCGTCTGGCTCGATCAGAGTTCCCGGAGCCCCCTCGTTGACAATCGGCTCGATGGCCAGGCAGAGCCCCGGGCGGATCTCGATGCCCCGCCCCGGCAAGCCATGGTTGGGCACCTCGGGGGCTTCGTGCATGTCCCGGCCGATGCCGTGCCCGGTGTAGCCCCGGACCACCGAGTAGCCATTCTTCTCCACGTGGGTCTGGACGGCGTGACCAATATCGCCCAGGCGATTGCCCGGAACCGCGGCCGCGATACCCAGATCGAGCGCCTCCTTGGTTACCTGGATCAGGCGCGCAGCGGCCGGATCCACCTCCCCGCACGAGACGGTGAGGCCGGCATCGGCCCACCAGCCCTTGTAAATCAGACCGCAGTCGAGGCTAACGATATCTCCCTCGACCACCCGCCGACCATCCGGAATGCCATGCACCACCTGGTCGTTCACAGAGATGCAAAGGTGCTTGGGGAAGCCGTCGTAACCGAGAAAGCCAGGGAAACTGTCCCTTTTGCGGATCTCCCGATTGGCGGCCCGATCGATCTCAGTCGTGGTGACCCCGGGGGTGACCATCTCCGCCAGGAGGTGTAGGACCTCGGCGAGGCGGCGGCCCGCCTGCCGCATCAGCTCGACCTCCTCACCGCGCTTCAGAGTGATCAATCAATCGCCTGGAGCAGAGCCTGACTGACTTCGTCGACGGGCCGGTCCCCGTCGAGCCGGACCAGCGAGACAGTCTGGGCCAGGTAATCTAGCACCGGCTCCGTCTGCTCGTGGTAAATCCGGAGCCGCTGCGCAATCACCGTCGGCGTGTCGTCGCTCCGATCTTCCAGTTGGGCGCGCCTTGCTAGACGCGTGACCAGCTGCTCGTTGGGTACTTCGAGAACCACTGCGACATCGAGCGGACGCTCCAGTATGCCTAGCATTTCCTGAAGCGCGCGCGCCTGGGCCACGGTTCGGGGAAAGCCGTCCAGGACGAAGCCAGCGTCCGCCTGCGGATCGCTCAGCCGATGCCTAATCATCGCCACGATCACCTCGTCGGGCACCAGTCTGCCGGCGTCCAGATAGGCGGCGAGGGTATTGCCGAGTTCGCTCCCGCGAGTCCTTTCCTGGCGCAGCATCTCCCCGGTGGCAATGTGCTCCAAACCTAGCCGCCGCTTAAGCCACGCCGCCTGAGTCCCCTTCCCCGAGCCCGCCGCCCCGAACAGGGCCACGTTGTGCCGGGCTGTGTCAGCCACCCCAATCCCCTTCGCTCAGTGGATGAACCCTCGGTACTGACGCATCAAGAGCTGCGTCTCGAGCTGTTTCATGGTGTCGAGGGATACCCCCACCACGATCAGCACGGCGGTGCCTCCCAGATACAGCCCCTGATTGGGCTGCTGTCCGGTCAGCAGGGCCGCCAATATCGGCAACACCACCGTAATCACACCAAGGAATATGGCCCCGGCCAAGGTGATCCGACTCATCACTCGGGCCAGGTATTGGGCAGTCGCCCGCCCCGGGCGGATCCCCGGGATGAAGGTGGCGCTCTTCTTCAGGTTATCGGCGGCATCTTCGGGGTCGAAGGTGACCGCCGTATAGAAGAAGGTGAAGCCCATGATCAGCGCGAAATAGACGAACTCGTAGCCGATGTCAACCCAAACGATGGGACCGAAGGGATTCCAGTTGTTATGGACCCAAATCGCCGCGGCGCCGACCACCCCCCCCCCGGTACCGCTGGCGGGCGCAAAGAAATTGCCAAAAATCGTTGGGAAAAACATGATCGAAATTGCGAAGATAATGGGAATCACCCCGGCCTGGTTGACCCGCAACGGCAAGAAGCTGCTGCGGCCCTGATAGACCTGTCGCCCAACTACCCGCTGGGCCGACTGGATGGGTATTTTTCGAGTCGCCTGCTGGACGAAGATGATCCCGGCGGCGACCAGAATGCCGATCACCGCAAGCATGAAGACGGTGAAGGTCTCGGCTGAACCGCCGTTGGTGAAGGCCAAGACCGCACCGGGCACCTGTCCCAGAATTCCGGCCATGATAATGATCGAGACGCCATTGCCGATTCCGTACTCGGTAATCAGCTCGCCAAACCACATGATCACGATCGTTCCACCGGTCAGGATGACGACGATTTCCAAGATCGTCGGCCAGGATGTCGAGGGCGACAGAATCGTCTGCCCCTGGTAGCTGAAGCTCTCGAAGAGCCGGGTGTATCCAAAGCCCTGCACCATCGCCAGCGCAACCGTCAGGTAGCGGGCGTACTGGGTCAGCCGCCGGCGCCCCAGGTCCCCCTCCTTCGACATCTCCTTGACCCGAGTGGAGATGACGGTCATCAACTGCATGATGATGGTGGCGTTGATGTAGGGGTTCAGCCCCAGGGCCACGATGGAAATACCGGCGTTCGATCCGGAGGTGGAGAAGCCACTCCCGGAGAAGAGGTTGATCAGGCCCAGCAGACCGTTGGTGCTGAAGAGGTCTCGCAGGGCGGCGCCGTTCACCCCCGGGATGGTCACGGTGGCCAGGGCTCGGAAGACGACGATGAGCCCGATAGTGATGAGCAGCTTGCGCCGAAGCTCGGGAACCCCCATGGCGGCGCGGAGCGCCGCGAAGAGGCTCATGTCGAGCTTTCCTGCCCTCCGCCCTGAAGCTCATCAGCCTCGGGCTCCGGCTCCTGCTCTTCCGCAGCCTGCGCCTTGGCTCGACTCTCGGCCCGCTTCTTCCGTGCCGAAGTGGGCTTAGCCTCCCCGTCTGACTCCGGCTGGGGAGCGTCCAGCAGCTCGACGGTGCCGCCCGCCTTGGTAATGGCCTCCAGTGCCGCCTGGCTGGCCCGGTTCACGCGAATGGTCAGGGCCGGGGGCGTGCCGCCCCCGGCGAGCAGCTTGGTGGGCTGGTTGAGGTGACGGATCAGCCCCGATTTGCGCAGATCCTCCCTGTCGACGACTGATCCCGCCTCGAAACGGGCCAGTTTGCCGCAGTTGACCACCTGGTACTCGATGCGGAACCGGTTGTAGAAGCCCCGAAGTTTGGGAACCCGCTGGGTGAGCGGCATCTGGCCGCCTTCAAATCCCCGGGGCAGACTCCAAGAGCTTCTCGATCCCTGACCCTTCTGACCGCGGCCTGCGGTCTTGCCACCTCCGGCGGATATTCCCCGACCGACCCGCTTGCGCGAGCGCCTGCTCCCAGCCGGCGGCTTGAGCTCGTCCAACCTCACTTCCGGGGTCCCCGAGCCGGCCGCTTGGTGGCACTGGTTGACAAGACCGCCACACTCTCGACGCGGACTAGGTGACGAACCGCGCCGACCATCCCGCGGACCGCAGCTGAGTTCTGGTGCTCCACCGTGTGGTGCAGCCGCCGGAGACCGAGCGCTTCGATGGTGCGCTTTTGGTCATCACCGTACCCGATAGCGCTCTTCACCCAGGTCACTCGCAGCCCCTCGGGCTCGTCACTCACCGGCAGCCTCCTCGGAGCCCACTGCGGCCTGCGAGGGCCGCAGCCCGATCTCGGCCAGGGTCTTCCCCCGGAGCTTGGCCACGGTCTCCGCGGTGCGGAGCTCCCGGAGGGCCGCCATGGTAGCCCGCACGGTGTTGATGGGATTGTCGGTACCCAGTGACTTGGTGAGGATGTCCTTGATCCCGGCCAACTCCACGACGGCGCGCATCGCGCCTCCTGAGATCACCCCGGTACCGGGTGAAGCCGGCCGCAAGAGAACCTTCGCGGCTCCCTGCTTGCAGAGCACTGCGTGCGGGATGGTGCGACCCACCATGGGCACTCGGATCATGTGCTTCTTGGCGTCGTCGACCCCCTTGCGGATCGCCTCCGGAACCTCGCCCGCCTTACCTAGGCCGGCGCCGACCCGGCCCGCGCCATCCCCGACCACCACCAAAGCACTGAAGGAGAAACGACGCCCTCCTTTGACCACCTTGGCGACGCGGTTGAGACTCACCACCCGCTCGGTCAGGTCTCCTCTTGCCTCTCGATCGGGGCGCGACATGTTCATGCTCATCAAACTGCCTTCAGAATTCCAGACCGGCTGCGCGGGCGGCGTCGGCTAGGGCTTGGACTCGCCCATGGTACAGGTAGCCTCCTCGATCGAAGACCACCTTTTTTATGCCCGCCGCGAGGGCGCGCTCGCCGACCACCTTGCCAACCACGGCCGCGCTGGCGCGAGTGGCCCCCCTGGCATTGAGGGTTCGCTCGGCAGTGCTAGCCGCGGCCAGGGTGCAGCCGCTGCTGTCATCGACCACCTGGGCGTAGACGTGCCGCAGGCTACGGTAGACGCAGAGCCTGGGTCGCGACCCGGAGCCGGTGACTCGGGCACGCACCCGCTTGTGCCGGTGGTGGCGCGCTCCACCTCTTTCAACTTGTGCCATCTTTAGGTCTTGGCCCCCTTACCGCTCTTGCCCGCTTTGCGCCGAACCACCTCACCCCGGTAGCGCACACCCTTCCCCTTGTAGGGCTCGGGTTTGCGGGTAGCCCGGATCCGGGCCGCGGTCTGACCCACTAGTTGCTTGTCGTTGCCGAGCACCGCGACCCTGGTCGGTTCGGGGACCTCGATCTTGATCCCTTCCGGGGGACTCAGACGGATCGGATGTGAATAGCCCAGCGCCAGCTGCAGGTCGCCGCCCTGGAGCGAGGCCCGGTAGCCGACGCCTTGAAGCTCCAGCTCCTTGCGATAGCCGGTCGTGACCCCGGTGACCATGTTGGCGACCAGTGTCCGGGTGAGCCCGTGCAGTGAGCGGTGCGGCCCCGAGTCCGTGGGGCGCTCCACCAGGACCTGCCCGCCCTCCAGGCGGACCGTGATCACCGGTGGCAAATCGCGGCTCAACTCACCACGCGGACCGACCACGGAAACCCAGTTGCCCAGCACGGTCACGGTGACTCCGTCGGGCACCGGGATGGGGGCTCTTCCGATCCTCGACATCAGCTGACTACCAGACCTCGGCCAAGACTTCGCCGCCCAGATGGAGCTGGCGCGCTTCCCGGCCCGTCATGATCCCCTTGGAGGTCGAGACCACCGACACCCCCAGGCCGCCGAAGACCCGCGGGATCTCCTGGCTGCCCCGATACTGGCGCAGACCGGGTTTGCTGATGCGGCGCAACCCGGTGAGGGGCTTCCCCTGGGGGGTGCGCCGCTTGAATTCCAACCAGAGCCGAGGATGGCCATCCTCCTCCGACAGGCCGTAACCCTGGATGTACCCCTCGTCCTGGAGGACGCGGGCGATCTCCGCCTTCACCTTGCTGGCCGGCATCGCCACCCGGTCGTGCCCCGCCATGTTGGCATTGCGCACCCGGGTCAGCATGTCGGCGATGGGGTCGCTCAGCATTGTTTCACTACCAACTCGACTTGCGGATTCCAGGAATCTGTCCCTGGGAGGCCCGGATTCTAAAGCAAATCCGACAGAGCCCGAACTTGCGCATGTAGCCCCGCGGCCGACCACAGAGGTTACAGCGGCTGCGTGCCTGCACGGGAAAGCGGGGAGCCCGCCGACTGGCCATGATCTTGGACTTTTTGGCCACTGGCCGCCCTCCCTATCGCCGGAACGGCATGCCAAGCGCGGCCAGCAGGCTGCGTCCCTCGGCATCCGTCTTCGCGGTAGTCACGATGGTTATCTCCATGCCCCTCAGCTTGTCGATCTTGTCGTAGTCAATTTCGGGGAACACCAGCTGCTCGGTAAGCCCCAGGGTGAGGTTGCCGTGCCCATCAAAACGGGCTGCCACGCCTCGAAAATCGCGGATTCTCGGCAGCGCGATGCTGACCAGCCGATCCACGAACTCGTACATCCGCGTGCCGCGCAGGGTCACCTTGAGCCCGACCGGCATCCCCTCGCGCAGCTTGAAGGCCGCCACCGACTTGCGCGCCTTGCGCACCGAAGGCTGCTGCCCGGTGATGATGCGCAGGTCCAAGGTGGCGGCATCCAGCGCCTTGGCATTGGAACTAGCTTCGCCAATGCCGATGTTGACCACCACTTTCTCGAGCTTGGGCACCTGCATGACGTTGAGGTAGGCAAATTCGGTGACCAGGCCCGGAACCACAGTCTCCCGGTAGCTCTCCAGCAAACGGGGGGTGGCGGCGACTTGGATACTCACGCCCGGGGTGGCCTCAGGTAGGCCTGGTCGCAGCGCTTGCAGTAAGCGACGTAATGATCGCCATCCAGGCGCCGCCCCAGCCGGGTCGGCTGGTCGCAGTTGAGGCAGATCAGTTGCACGTTGCTGTAGTGCAGCGGCGCGGGAAAGTCGATGACTCCGCCTTGCATGGCGGTAGTGCCGCCCCGGCGCGCTCCGGCACGCTGATGGCGCTTGCGGATGTTGACCCCATTGACCACGATGCGCTGCTCCGCCGAGAGGGTGCGCTCGACCACGCCGCGCTTTCCTCGTTCGGCACCTGAGATCACCACGACGGTGTCCCCGGACCGGATGTCCAGGGCGCGCACGTGCGGCAGTGGCTCGTGGCGACGACGACGCATGTCTAGAGCACCTCCGGAGCCAGCGAGACGATCTTCATGAAGTTGCGGTCCCGCAACTCCCGGGCCACCGGTCCGAAAATTCGGGTGCCACGCGGGTTGTTCTGGGGGTTGATCAGCACCGCGGCGTTGTCATCGAAGCGGATCCGGGTGCCATCGGGGCGCCGGCACTCCTTGGCGGTACGTACCACCACCGCCTTGACCACATCGCCCTTCTTCACTCCGGAATTGGGCTGGGCGACCTTGACTGCGGCCACGATGACGTCTCCCAACGAGGCATAGCGGCGCGCCGAGCCACCCATCACCCGGATGCAGAGGATTTCTCTGGCTCCACTGTTGTCAGCCACCTTGAGCACGGTCTCCTGCTGGATCAATGACTACCTGGCCTTCTCGACTATCTCGAGCACCCGCCACCGCTTGGTGCGGCTGAGGGGCCGCGTCTCCATGATTCGGACCCGGTCGCCGGTGTGGCATTCGTTGGCTTCGTCGTGCGCCTGAAAGCGGTGACTGCGGCGGAGCACCTTGCGATAGAGCGGGTGAGCGCGGAGGTCCTCGACCTCGACCACCACCGTCTTCTCCATTTTGTCGCTGACGACCAGGCCCACCCGCACCTTGCGCCGTTCCCGCACCACTGGGCTCGACTCGGTCATCCCGGCTCTCCGGCGGCGTCTTCGATTTCCCGCGCCCGGATCAGGGTGTGCACCCGAGCAATGCCGCGGCGCACCTCGCGGATCCGCCGGTGCTGCTCCAGCTGACCGGTCGCGCGCTGCAGGCGCAATTGCAGTAATTCCTGGCGCCGGTCCCGCAGAGCCTCCTCCAGGCCAATGTCGTCCAGATCTCGCAGCTGCTGCACGTCACCAGCCTGCTTGGTCATTCGCCACCGTCCGAGGTACCGACCTCTTCCCGGGCCACAAAGCGCGTCTTCACCGGCAGCTTGTGAGCGGCCAGCCGCATCGCTTCCTTCGCCGTGTCCAAGCCCACACCATCCATTTCAAAGAGGATCCGACCCGGCAGGACCACGCTCACCCAGCCCTCGGGGTTCCCCTTTCCAGACCCCATTCGGGTCTCGGCGGGCTTCTTCGTGATCGGCTTATCCGGAAAAACTCGAATCCAGATCTTACCGCCTCGACGGACATGCCTGGTCATCGCCCGCCTGGCCGCCTCGATCTGGCGATTGGTCATCCAGCACGGCTCTAGGGCCTGCAGGCCATACGGGCCGAAGGCCAGCGACGACCCCCGATAGGCGGCACCTGTCATGCGACCGCGGTGCTGCTTGCGATGCCGGGGGCGGCGGGGAATCAACATTTCATACGCCCTCTTTGGGCTCATCCGCAGCCGGCTTGGCCGCCCGCTTGCGCGGGGTTGCCGACGGCTTCGGGGTGGCGGTTGCCTTGGCCGCGCGTCGCTTGGCCGGCTTGGGTTTGGTGGCCTCGGGCTGCTCGGGCGCTGTCACCACTGCCGTCGAGGCTGCGGCGGGGACCCCGGCTGCCGCGGCCCGCGACCGGGGCTTGGGCTTGACCGGGGCCGCGTCGGCGGCCGGAGCTCCCTCGGAAACCATCTCATCCGCCTCGGCGACGGGAGAGGCTGCCTCGGGAGTCACTACCGCTGCCGGCTGCTCCGTCTCTACCAGTGCCGGGCCTGACTCGACGGCGATCGGAGCATCCGCTGGGACCTCGGGGGGTGGGGCGGCGGTCCCCTGAGGTTCGGTGAAATCGCCGCGGTAGATCCAGGCACTGACCCCGATCTGCCCGAAGGTAGTCTTGGCCTCCGCTTGGCCGAAGTCGATGTCGGCCCGGAGGGTGTGCAGCGGCACCCGCCCGTCCCGGTCCCACTCCCGGCGACTCATGTCCCCGCCTCCGAGCCGGCCGGAGACCTGAATCCGCACCCCTTTGGCGCCGGCGCGCATCGAGCGCATCACCGACTGCTTGACGGCGCGCCGGAAGGCGATCCGCTTCTCCAGCTGGTTGGCGACGTTCTCGGCCAACAGCTGGGCGTCGAGCTCGGGGGTCTTGATCTCCTGGATGGTGACGCGCACCTTCTTGCCGGAAATCCGCTCCAGGTTGTCGCGCAAGGCGTCGACGGACGCCCCGCTGCGCCCGATCACAATGCCAGGCTTGGCGGTGTGGATGATCACGGTCAACTGGTTAGCCGAGCGCTCAGTCTCGATCCGGGCGACGCTGGCGTTCTTCAGTCGGCTGGCGATCAGCTGACGCATGGCCAGATCTTCCTGGAGCAGCTTGGTGTACTCGGGGCCACTGGCGAACCAGCGGGCGTCCCAGTTGCGATAGACGCCGAGGCGGAACCCGTTCGGGTGGACTTTCTGTCCCACGCCCTATTCCTCCTCTTCCTCAGCCGCCGCCGGCTGGGTGGTCGCCCGAGTGGGTCGCACTCTGGTACGCGTCCGGCTGGGCCGCTCGAGCCCGTCCTCCACGACCGCCTTGAGGTGACAGGTGCGCTTGAAGATCGAGAAGGAGGCCCCCCGGGCGCGCGGCCGGAACCGCTTGATGGTGGGTCCACCGTCAACCTCGATCCGCAGCAGCTGGAGACGATCTCGCTCCAGACTGAAGTTGTTCTCCGCGTTGGCGGCCGCGGAGCGGACCACCTTAGCGACGTCCTCGGCGGCGGCCTGCGTCATGAAGGAGAGCGCGGTGAGGGCGTCACTCACCGGCATGCCTTCGACCACGTGGGCCACCAAACGGGCCTTGCGCGGGGGAACCCTGACCCACTTGGCGGTCGCCTGTACCTGCATTCGGTTGCTTTCTCCAATCCTACTTGAGCGACGAGCTGCGTTCGGTGTGATGCCCGTGGGTGCGGAACTTGCGGGTGGGCACGAACTCACCCAACTTGTGTCCCACCATCGCCTCGCTGACGAAGACGGGGACGTGCTTGCGGCCGTCGTGCACCGCGATGGTGTGGCCCAACATCTCGGGGAAAATGTCGCTTCGGCGCGACCAGGTGCGAATCACCCGCTTCTCCTTGGCGCGGTTCATCTCCAGCACCTTTTTGAGCAGCGGGGCATCGCAGAACGGGCCTTTCTTGACTGACCTACTCATGGCCTACTTCTTTCTCCGGCGCACGATCATCCGATCGGTGGCCTTGTTATTGCGGGTGCGATGGCCCAAGGCCGGCTTTCCCCAAGGCGTCTGGGGATGCCCGCCAGGACCCGAGCGGCCCTCGCCGCCTCCATGGGGGTGGTCGAAGGGGTTCATGGTCGATCCCCGCACCGAGGACCGGAAGCCACGCCAGCGAGTCTTCCCGGCCTTCCCCCAGGTCTCGTTGGAATGGTCGGAGTTACCCACCTGACCGATGGTCGCGCTGCAGCGGACGTCGACCAGTCGCACCTCGCCAGAGGGCATCCGCAGCTGGGCATAGCTCCCCTCGCGGGCCACCAGCTGGGCCCCCACTCCAGCACTACGCACCAGCTGACCACCCTTGCCCAGCTGCACCTCGATGTTGTGCACCGTCGTGCCGAGCGGGATCTTGGTCAGCGGCAAAGAGTTGCCCGGACGAATGTCACTCTTCTCCCCGGCCATGATCTGGTCGGCGACAGCCAGACCCTCGGGGGCGAGGACGTAGCGCTTCTCCCCATCCCGATAGTGGATGAGGGCGATGCGAGCGCTCCGGTTGGGGTCGTACTCGATCGTCGCGACCTTGCCTGGAACATCCAGCTTGTCGCGGCGAAAGTCGATCACCCGGTAGATCTTTCGGTGGCCCCCACCCCGGTGGCGGACGGTGATCTTGCCGGTGGCGTTGCGTCCGGAATGCTTCTTCAGTGAGACCGTGAGGCTCCGCTCGGGCTTGACCTTGACTACGTCCTCGAAGGAGCTGACGCTCATGAAACGACGTCCCGGGGAGGTCGGCCGGTAGCGCTTTACCGGCATCTCAGACTCCCTCGAAGAGGTTGGCGATGGTCTCTCCGGCCTGCAGAGTGACCACGGCCTTCTTCCAGTCCCGGCTGCGCCCCACCGTGCGCCCGCCGCGGCGCATCCGAGTGCGGGTCTTGCCCTTGACCGTCATCACATTCACCGCGACCGTCTTCACCTTGAAGGCGGACTCGACCGCGGCCTTGATCTCCAGCTTGTTGGCGTAAGTGGCCACCCGGAAGACGTAGCGCTGATTGGCCATGCCCGCGTACGACTTCTCACTGATCACCGGCCGGATCAGCACCAGGGAGGGGTCCCTCATGCCAGGTGCTCCCCGACCGCGTCCACCGCCGCCTGGGTGAAGACCACTGTTTCGGCGGTGAGCAGGTCGCGGACGCTGAGGTTGCTCGCCAACACCAACTTGAGCTGGGGAATGTTTCGAGCCGAGAGCTCGACGTTCTCCGAGCGCTCGGAGAGCACCAGCAGCACCCGCCGACCGGCCTCGACCTTGTCCAAGAAGGTGGCCAACTTGGCGGTCTTGGGCCGGTCGTATTCCAGCTGCTTGACCACCTGGATAACACCATCGGCGGCCCTAGCCGCCAGCGCTGAGCGCAAGGCCAAAAGCCGTTGCTTGCGCGGCATCGACTGCCCGTAACCGCGCGGCGTGGGTCCGAAGATGGTGCCGCCACCGCGCCACTGGGGTGCCCGGATCGAACCCTGGCGCGCCCGGCCGGTGCCCTTCTGGCGATACGGCTTGCGCCCACCACCACTGACCTCGCCGCGGGTCTTGGTGTCGTGGGTGCCCTGCCGGGCCCCGGCCAGCTGCCGGAGCAGAGCTTGGTGGAGGACGGCTCCATGAACCTCGCCCCCGAAGGCGGCCCCGGGCAGCTCCACAGTTCCCGCCTCGCCCCCTTCGGGCCCCCGGAGCACGGCGGTGGGCATCAGTGCTGCCCCCTGACCTTGCGGACCCGGGACCTGGACTCGGTGACCAGGAGCACCCCATTTTTAGCTCCCGGAACTGCGCCCTTGACCAGCAGCAGATTGCGCTCCAAATCCACCCGCAGCAACTCCAGGCGCTGCACGGTAGTGCGCGCGTCGCCCATGTGGCCGGCCATCTTCAGGCCACGCCAGGTGCGGGCGGCGTCCACCGAGCCGACTGACCCGGCCTGGCGGATGTTGTGGCTGCCGTGGGTCACCGGACCGCGGCCGAAGTTGTGACGCTTGTGCTGACCGGCAAAGCCCTTGCCCTTGCTGATCCCGGTGACGTCAACCAGACCGCCCGCCTCGAAGCCCTCGACCGTCAGGACCTGGCCCACGCTGACCTGGCCCAGGCCCTTGACCTCGGCGGAGTGGCGGTGCGGCTCCAGGTCGGCGGCCGCGTAGTGCCCGCGAAGCGGCTTGGAGACCCGTTTGGTCATCGGCGCGAAGCCGATCTGAGCGGCCTCGTAGCCGTCCTTGGCCTGGTCCTTTACCTGGACCACCGGGCAGGGACCGGCTTCTAGCACGGTCACGCCGAAGCAGCGGCCGTCTTCGCCGAAGATCTGGGTCATCCCCAGCTTGCGCGCCAAGAGAGTGCGAGCCATCAGAGCTTGATCTCGATGTTGACGCCACTGGGCAAGTTGAGATGCATGAGTGCGTCGACGACCTTGGGATTGGGGTCCAGGATATCCACGATCCGCTTGTGGGTGCGCATCTCGAACTGTTCGCGGGAGTCCTTGTCAATGAAGGGGCCCCGGATCACCGTGTACTTATTGATCTCGGTAGGCATCGGCACCGGACCCACCACGCGCGCCTGGTTACGGGTCGCGGTCTCGACGATGCGAGCCGCGGCCTGATCCAAGACGCGATGGTCATTGGCTTTGAGCCTGATCCGGATGCGCTGCGCCATTTTTTGCCTTGCGGCTCCTGCTTCCTGTGGTCTTACTTGTCGATCTTGGTGACGACGCCCGCGCCCACGGTCCGACCACCCTCGCGGATGGCGAAGCGCATGCCCTCCTCCACCGCCACCGGGTTGATCAAGGTGACCTTGAGCTCAACGTTGTCCCCAGGCATCACCAGCTCGCGACCTTCTGGGAGCGCCACCTGGCCCGTGACGTCAGTGGTGCGGATGTAGAACTGGGGCCGGTAGTTGCTGAAGAAGGGGGTGTGCCGGCCGCCCTCGTCCTTGCCCAGAACGTAGACCTGAGCGTCGAAGGTGGTGTGCGGCTTGATCGAGCCGGGCTTGGCCAGCACCTGGCCGCGCTCGACGTCCTCGCGCTTGACCCCGCGCAGGAGGCAGCCGCAGTTCATACCCGCCTCGCCCTGGTCGAGCAGCTTCTTGAACATCTCCACTCCGGTCACGACCGTCTTGGTGGTGTCCTTGACGCCCACGATCTCGACGGTGTCATTGACCTTGACCACGCCGCGCTCGATCCGCCCGGTGACCACGGTGCCCCGACCCTCGATCGAGAACACGTCCTCCACCGGCATCATGAACGGCTGGTCGATGGGACGATCCGGCACCGGGATGTAGGTATCGACCGCCTCCATCAGCTGGCGGACCTGAGCGACCGCCTCGGGGTCGCCCTCAAGCGCTTTGAGGGCGGAAACCCGCACCACCGGCACGTCGTCGCCGGGGAACTCGTTCTTGCTCAGGAGTTCGCGAACCTCGAGCTCGACCAGCTCCAGGAGCTCCTCGTCGTCGACCATGTCCACCTTGTTGAGCGCGACCACGATGTAGGGCACGCCCACCTGACGCGCCAGCAAAATGTGCTCGCGAGTCTGAGGCATGGGGCCGTCGGTGGCAGCGACCACCAGGATGGCGCCGTCCATCTGGGCCGCGCCGGTGATCATGTTCTTGATGTAGTCAGCGTGGCCCGGGCAGTCCACGTGGGCGTAGTGACGAGTCACAGTCTCGTACTCGACGTGGGACGCGGCGATGGTGATGCCGCGCAGCTTCTCTTCGGGCGCATTGTCGATGCTATCGAACTTGCGGAATTCCGCTAGGCCGTCCCCGGCTAGCACCTTGGTGATGGCCGCGGTCAACGTGGTCTTGCCATGGTCGATGTGACCGATGGTGCCAACATTGATGTGCGGCTTGGTGGAGTCGTACTTCTTCTTAGCCATTCTTCCCTGCCCTTAGCGGTTGGCGCTCTGCACTCATTTGATGGTGATTCAACTCTTGCGCTTGGCCGTAATCTCTTCTGCCAGGCTCTGAGGCAAATCCTGGTAGTGGTCGAATTCCATGGTGTAGCTGGCCCGACCCTGAGTCATGCTGCGCAACTGGGTCGCGTAGCCGAACATGTTTCCCAAAGGCACCTCGGCATGCACGATCTGCATGCCTCGCCGGCTTTCCATCCCCAGGGTGTGCCCTCGCCGCGCGGCGAGGTCCCCGATGATATCGCCCAGGTTCGCCTCGGGCACCGTGACGTCGACCTTCATTATGGGCTCCAGCAGCACCGGGGAGGCCTTGCGCATCCCGTCCTTCATCCCGATGGACCCGGCGATCTGGAAGGCCTGCTCGGAGGAGTCGACGTCGTGGTAGGAGCCGTCGTAGAGGGTCACCTTGACGTCCACCACCGGGTAGCCGGCGACCACCCCGGACTGGAGGGCGTCGATGCAACCCTTCTCGATCGGGGAGATGTACTCCCGGGGGATCGTCCCGCCTACGATCTTGTTGAGGAACTCGAAGCCCTTGCCGGTCTCGTTGGGTCCGACCAGGAGCTCGCAGTGGCCGTACTGGCCGTGGCCACCGGTCTGGCGGACGAAGCGCCCGGTGCCCTTCGCCTCCTTGCGCAGAGTCTCCCGGTAGGCGACCTGAGGCTTGCCCACGTTGGCGTCGACTTTGAACTCGCGCAGGAGCCGGTCCACGATCACCTCGAGATGGAGCTCCCCCATTCCGGAGATGAGGTTCTGGCCGGTCTCGGTGTCGGTCCGCACCTGAAAGGTGGGATCCTCCTCAGCCAGCTTCTGGAGCGCGATCCCGAGCTTGTCCTGGTCGGCCTTGGTCTTGGGCTCGATGGCCACCGAGATCACCGGCTCCGCGAAGGTGATCGACTCCAGCACGATCGGATGCCCCTCGTCGCTGAGGGTGTCCCCGGTCGAAGTGTGGCGCAGGCCGATGGCGGCGGCGATGTCCCCGGCCAGCACCTGCTCGATCTCCTCGCGCCGGTTGGCGTGCATCTTGAGGATGCGACCGACCCGTTCCTTCTCGCCCTTGCTGGCGTTATAGACGTAACTGCCGGACTTGAGCGTCCCGCTGTACACCCGAAAGAAGGTCAGCTTGCCGACGTAGGGATCGGTCATGATCTTGAAGGCCAAGGCTGAGAAGGGGGCCTCGTCAGCCGCTTCGCGCACCAGCTCCTCCCCGCTCTTGAGGTCGTGACCAGTGATCGGCGGCCGGTCTAGGGGGCTCGGAAGGAACTCGACTACCCCGTCCAAGAGCGGCTGCACTCCCCGATTGCGCAGGGCTGCCCCGCAGAAGACCGGGAAGATCTGGGCGATCACGGTGCCCTTGCGCAGTGCCCGGCTCAGCTGGGCGGGATCGATGGGCCGCTCGTCGAGGTAGGCCTGCATCAGCTCGTCGTCGAACTCGGCAGCGGTCTCGACCAGCTCCAGCCGGGCCGCCTTGACGGCATCGGCCATGTCCACGGGCATCTCGGTGTTGGTGAGCGAGGTGCCGAGATCGTCCGTATAGACGGTCGCCTGCTCCCGGATCAGGTCGAAGACCCCCTGGAAGCCGTCCTCGGCCCCGATCGGCAGCTGCACCGGGATCGCCCGCGCGCCCAGTCGGTCCTTGATGGAGGCGACGGACGCGTCGAAATCCGCTCCGATCCGGTCCATCTTGTTGATGAAGCAGATGCGGGGAACGTCGTAGCGGTCGGCCTGGCGCCAGACCGTCTCGGACTGAGGCTCGACCCCGCTGACGGCGTCGAAGACCGCGATGGCGCCGTCGAGCACCCGCAGGCTCCGCTCCACCTCAGCGGTGAAGTCGACGTGCCCCGGGGTATCGATGATGTTGATCTGGTGGCCCTGCCACTCCGCCGCGGTGGCGGCCGAGGTGATGGTGATCCCGCGCTCCTGCTCCTGGACCATCCAGTCCATGGTGGCCGCGCCGTCGTGAACCTCTCCCATCTTGTGGATCCGGCCGGTGTAGAACAGCACCCGCTCGGTGGTGGTGGTCTTTCCGGCGTCGATGTGGGCCATGATCCCGATGTTGCGGACATGACTGAGCGGAACTCGCCGTCCCTTAGCTCGGGCGCCGCTGGGCGCTACTGACATTTGGGTACCCATCAGTAGCGGAAGTGGGAGAAGGCCTTGTTGGACTCGGCCATCTTGTGGGTGTCGTCCTTGCGCTTGACTGCCTGACCCATGCCATTGCTGGCATCCATGAGCTCGGCGGCCAGCTTGTCGGCCATGCTCCGGCCGTGCCGGGACCTAGCCCCGCGGATGATCCAGCGCCTGGCTAGCGCCAGGCGACGATCGTGGCGGATCTCCACCGGAACCTGGTAGGTGGCCCCGCCTACCCGCTTCGGCTTGACCTCAATAATCGGGGTGACGTTGCGCATGGCCTGGTCGAAGACCTCCAGCGGCTCCCGACGCTGGCTCTTGGAGATCCTGCCCAGGGCGTCGTAGACGATGTGCTCGGCGGTCGACCGCTTGCCGTTGAGCATCACCGAGTTGATGAACTTGGCCAGACCCTCGCTGTGGAACTGGGGATCGGCGACTATGACTCGGCGGGAAACCCGCGCCCGGCGTGGCATATCAGGAGGCCCGTGCCGACTTCTCGCGCTTGGCCCCGTACTTGCTGCGCGCCTGCTTGCGCGCCTTGGTTCCGGCGGTGTCCAGGGCGCCCCTCACGATGTGATAACGAACTCCCGGGAGGTCTTTGACCTTGCCCCCGCGGACCAGGACCACCGAGTGCTCCTGAAGGTTGTGTCCAATCCCGGGGATGTAGGCGGTCACCTCAGTCTTGGTGGTCAACCGCACCCTCGCCACCTTCCGCAAGGCCGAATTGGGCTTCTTGGGAGTGGTGGTGAAGACGCGCACGCACACACCCCTGCGCTGGGGCGATCCCTTGAGAGCCGGAGACTTGGTCTTCTTGGTCACCGGCCGGCGACCTTTGCGGACCAACTGCTGGATGGTGGGCAAGTTGAATTTGACCTAGGGGAACATTGGCCGTTCCGGGGCGATGGCCAAGCGCGGACAAGCTGACGCCCCTCCGGAGGCGCGGACGCTCATTCTATCGCCGAAGGGGGGTACTGTCAAACTTGAGCCGTTCTCACGGCCCCCGGGGGCGACCCCGCCCGCCGCCTCGAGCGGAGCAGGGGCGCGGCCCGGATCGAAAGCTAATCCAGCGAGAACATCACGTGCTTGATTTGGGTGTAGTCCTCGAGTGAGTACATCGACAGATCTTTGCCGTACCCGCTCTGCTTGAAACCACCATGCGGCATCTCGTTTACCAAGAGGATGTGGGTGTTGACCCAAACGGTTCCGAAGTGCAGCCGCCGGGAGACTCGCAGCGCCCGGCCCACGTCCCTGGTCCAGATCGAGGCCGCCAGGCCGTAGTCGACGTCGTTGGCCCAAGCCACCGCCTCCTCCTCGTCGGAGAAGGGCTGGACGGTGACCACCGGACCGAATACCTCCCGCTGAATGATCTCGGCGTCCTGAGCGGTGGGCAGCACCACCGTCGGGCGATACCAGAACCCCGGCTGGTCGAGCCGGGAGCCACCGGTCGCGATGCTGGCCCCCGCCTGTCGAGCCCGGTCCACGAATCCGGAAACCCGGTCCAGTTGCTCCGAAGAGACGACCGGGCCCATCTCGGTCGACTCGTCCTGGGGGTCCCCCAGCTTGAGCGACTCCACCGCCGGCACCAACTCCGAGAGCAACCGATCGTGGAGCCGGGACGACACCAGCACCCGGGCCGCGGCGGTGCAGTCCTGGCCGGAGTTGAAGTAGCCACCTACTTTGATGCCCTCGACCACGGCCTTGATGTCGGCGTCGTCGAAGACCACCACCGGGGCCTTGCCGCCCAGCTCCAGATGAACCTTCTTCAGGGTTTGGGAAGCGGTCTTGGCGATTTCCTTCCCGGTCGCGACGTCACCGGTCAGCGAGACCATGCCCACGCCGGGATGGCGGACGATGCCCGCCCCGACCGGCTCACCGTCGCCAGTGATCACATTCAGGACCCCGGGCGGGAGGATGTCCTGGGACAGTTCCGCCAGCCGCAGCGCGGACAAGGGCGTCCACTCCGAAGGCTTGAGGACGACCGTGTTCCCAGCCGCCAGGGCCGGACCAATCTTCCAGATGGCCATCATCAGGGGATAGTTCCAGGGGGCGATCGACCCTACCACCCCGATCGGCTCCCGCCTGATCATGCTGGTGAACCCGCGGACGTACTCGCCCGCCGCCTTCCCTTCCAGCAAGCGCGCCGCGCCGGCGAAGAAACGCAGCGCGTCGACCATCGGCGGCACCTCCTCGGACACCACCAGGGAGATCGGCTTGCCCACGTTGTTCGACTCCAGCTGAGCGATCTCCGCGCCGTGCTCCTGGACCCGGTCGGCTAGCCGCAGGAGAGCCTCGCTCCGCTCGCGGGGCGTGGTTTCACCCCAGCCAGCGTCGAAGGCGCTTCGCGCTGCCGCCACTGCCCGGTCGACGTCTTCCTGGCTGCCCTTGGCAGCGTGGGCGATGACCTCTCCGGTGGCCGGGTTGTACACCTCCTGCACCCCTTCCCCGCCGCTGTCCACCCACTCGCCACCGATGAAGATCTTGCTGCGATCCAGCACTGCCGCCAACTTTAGCTCCTTCCTTTGGGGGCGGCCACGAGGGCAGCCACCGCCTGATTTCAGTCTCTGCCGACGCTCGCCCGCGCCAGCTCCCGCTCGAGGGTATCCAGACCCTGGAGGAGGAGATCCTCTGGGATGTTCAGCGGCATCAGGGTGCGAATCACGTTGTGCTGGGGCCCGGCGCGCAGCACCAGCAGCCCTCGTTCCCGGCACCCATCAATTATCCGTTGGGTCGCCTCGGTTGCCGGCTCCTTGGTCGCCCGGTCCTGAACTAGCTCCAATCCGGCCATCGCGCCCAGCACCCGGAAATCCCCAACCAAGGGGAAGCGGCGACCCCACTCCCCCAGCCGCTCCTCCAGGATCGAACCGAGCACCTCGGCCCGAGCCAACAGCCCTTCGCTCTCGACGACCTCCAGAACTGCCAGCGCCGCGGCGCAGGCCACCGGGTTACCGCCGTAGGTGCTCCCCAGCTGGCCCGGGGTGGGTCCGTCCATGACCTCGGCCCGGCCAACCACCGCGGAAAGCGGGAAGCCTCCACCGAGGCTCTTGGCGATCGACATGAGGTCGGGGGCTACCCCACTGTGCTCGATCGCGAACAGCCGGCCGGTCCTGCCGATCCCGCTCTGCACCTCGTCGGCGATCAGAAGCAAGCCGCGCTGATCGGCCAGCCGGCGGAGACTCTGGAGGAATTCAAACGGCGCCGGGACGAAGCCTCCCTCACCCAGGACTGGCTCGATCAGCAGAGCCGCCATCCGGTCCGTCGGCCAACTGGTGCGGAAAGACTCCTCCAGCGCCTCGAGCGCCCGCTCGCTGTCCCAGCCCCAGTACTCGTAGGGGAACGGGGAGCGATAGATCTCGGGCGCAAACGGCCCGAATCCTTCCTTATATGGTTTGACGGTGTCGGTGAGGCTCATCCCCATCAAAGTCCGCCCGTGAAATGCCTGGCTGAAAGCCACGATCCCCGGGCGGCCCGTGTATGACCGGGCGATCTTGACCGTGTTCTCGACCGCCTCGGCGCCGGTGCTGAACAGAATCGCCTTCTTGGGGAAATCGCCGGGGGCCAGCCGACAGAGCTGGTCGGCCAAACGCAAGTAGGGCTCGTAGATCGCCACCTGGGCCGAGGAGTGGATCAACTGGTCGATCTGGCGGTGGGCGGCGGCCACCACCGCCGGGTGGCCATGGCCGACGTTGAGCACCCCGATCCCGCCGACGAAGTCGATGTAGCCGTCCCCCTCGACACTCCAGACCTGAGATCCTTGGGCCCGGTCGACGATGAAGTCCACCGCCGGCTGGAGCCCCCGGGGCAGGGAACGCTGTCGGAGCGCTAGCAACTCCTCAGACACGCCCTGGGCCTCCGGATCAGCCATGGACCGACCTTAGGCGCCCGAGCTAGCTCGGGCTAGGTGCCAGACACCCAGAAATCACCCGGAGCGATTGTGCGTAGCGGACATCAGATTCATCGCCAGCTGCAGCCGGAACCGCACCTCCGGATCGGCCAGGTCCAAGTGCAGCAGGTCGCCGGCGCGCTCCAACCGATAGCGCAGGGTGTTGGGATGGATGTGGAGTGCCGCGGCCGCGCGGCGCCGATGAAACCCATGCTCCGCCAAGGTGAGCAGGCTGGTGACCAAGGTATCTCCACCTTTAGCCTGCTGGGCTGGCCCAAGGAGCTGTTCCAAGAAGGCCTGGCGAGCAGTTTTATCACCGTTGAGCACCCGCAGGACCAGCATCTCCTCGTAGCGACCTATCCGACCCGGACCAACATGGGTGACGATCGACAATGCCTCCAGGTAGCTGCGTCTGACCCCGTCCGCGCCCGGCTGACCCCGGCCCAAGACCAGCGTGGCCGGCTCGCCCGGGGTGGGTCCCCAGACCGACTCGGGAGCTGCTTTCTCGCTCAATAGAAAGGCGACCTGGTTCAGTCGGGCGGAGGTGATGGGGATCTCGCCGATCCGGCTGAGCCGGTGCCGCAGCTCCTCCGCGGCGCGGTCCCGGCGCAGCACGCCGTCGCGAGTGAGGGGAAGCTGCGCTTGAAAAACCAGGATCCCTACCCGATAGGCGGCCTCCGGCAGGAACCCGACCAGGCGGGCCCGCTCCAGGTTGTGGGCGGTGGCGTCGAATTTCCCCTCCAGCAGCGCATCCAGGAAGGTGCTGCCCAAACGCACCTCCAGCGATGACAGCTGGCGCTGGTTGGCAATGTGGAGCGCCGCCACCACTGCGGCGTGCTCAGCCGCCCGGAGATGGAGGTCGCTAAGTTCCTGGTCGCCCTCCACGATCCAAACCGTGCCGACGAGCTCATCCCTCAGCCAGATCGGGCAAACCACTCTTCCCAGCAGTTGGATCTCGGGGTCGGCGGGGATGCGCACCGGCACCGAGCTGCTTTTGATCCGATCCAAGTGGCCGAGTCGGTCGAGCTGGGCCAGCACCTCGGCCGGCGAGCGGCCCTGTTCCAGGGTGGCGCGCCGGACCGGGTCCGAGGCCTCGCCCCCAGGCCAGAACGCCAGCACCCGGCCCTCGGCGTCCTCCAGGACCACCTCCCGATCGATCAGCCGTCCCAGGGTGTCGAGCAGGTCCTGCAGACTGGCCGCGGTCACAGCCGCCTTGGTCAACTCCCGGTGGATGCGGATGGATTGCTCAATAACCCCGTACTGCTCGGCCAGGATAGTGCGGTTCACCGCCTGGGTCACGGTCGAGAAGGTGACCTCCCAGGGCAGCTCCAGCAGCGGCAACTCGGCGGAGTCCGCCTCCTCTTTGGCAGCGTCGGGGAAGTGGTCCAGGTATTTTGGTACCGCCAGGGCCACCCCGGCCAGCCCGCGTCCACCCAGGTCACGCACCAGCTGCCGCTGATCTCCCGCCGCCGTCGGCCAGGCAAATCCAGTCGTTAGCAGGAGCTGGCCGGCACTCACCCACGGCAAAGGATCCGGGATGTCGACAACGTGGGCCCAGCGGACCTCGCGATCAAGCCCGCCCCGGCCAGCGACCAGCTCCGCTTGGCCGAGCGCCGCCAGATCAAGTGCCTGGCTCAGCCTCACGGTTCCACCGTTCCTAACCACTGAGCAGGAGCGAGTCCTGCTCAGTGGGCGACCCGGAACGGTCCTGGGCCAGCTGCGCGCTGACGACCGCTGCGACGGTAGTCGGCTTGGCGATGGGGTTCCCGGACTTGTCGAGGACCGCCATCGCGAGATGCCCCACGTTCAGGTCGACTGCCACCATTGGGTCCTGACGTATCTCTGCCACGGTGGCGATGGACTGATCGGCCAGCTGCCAGGACGCGTCCCCGTACCAGCACCGCTCGACTGGGTCGAAGCTGATGTCGTAGCCCACAGCCCCGCTGGGCGCCGGGGCCGCCACCCCATCTCCCCGGTACGGCCAGGTCACCGTCGCCGACAGCCGGGAGCGGCCGTGCGGCCGGTTCGCCAGGTGGGCGAGCGGAGCCGGCAGCTTAATCTCCACTGGGCCGGCGGCCGGCGGCCGGCGGATCGTCTCGTTTCCCCACGATTTTGCCTTCTCGCCATCGGCGCCAATGAAGAAGCGCTTGGCCTCCCACTCGGCAGGCCACTGCTCGAAGCTCTGACCAGCCGATTCCAGACGGTGCCGATTGCGCGCCATCCGACTCCCACCCTGGCATACGCTCAGGGTTCCGGAGGCTCGCCCGGCCTCGGCGTCCAACCGGCACTGCGGCAGGACTTGGAGGCGTCGCTGTTTCTCCCAGCGTTCTACTGCCGGTCGGGATCCCGATGTCTGGCCGCTCTTCCCACCCGCCGGAGCTGCCAGCCGGGGTTTGATCTTCTTCACCCGGGCCCTGAGCGAGGTGACGTTGGCCGCCAGATTCCGAATGGCCAGCTGATAGCTGTCCTCGCTGGTCCTGGTGATCGCTCCCGCCCACCTGGGCGAGCCCTGCGCGGTCAGACCGCGCTTGCCGCACCCGGCGCCACTCAGTCCGACCTCTCGCATCGAGGCTGCCCTCACCACAACGCCGGGCCAGGTCTTTCGATGCCAACTTTTCGAGCCGGCCAGCGAGCGCCATGAGCACGGCGGCATCGTTGGCGTCGGCCACGATTCTGGTCCGGAACCTGGCGCCCGGCGGAGCTCCCACCACCAAGCAGCCGACAACCGACCGCAGCTGGGCGCTCACGACCGGCCGTGCTCCACCGCCCGCGGGCCGATGTCACGCAGAGCGCAACCCAGCACCTTGAGCGCCCGGTTGCGGGCGGAGCGCCGCCCGTACTGGCGGGCGCCGAACGAGGTGAGCACCTCCATCATGTCCCGCACCAGCAGCCGGCGCACCTTCGCCCGAGCCCCGTTCATGCCGGACCCCACCTCGGCCTCCACCCGGACCACCGGCAGCCCGGCCTCTGTCGCCCATCCCAAAAGCCGGGCCATCTGGCGGTCCAGGTCGGCTCGCTGATCGTGCAGCGACGTCCCCGCATACAACCCAACATTGCCGGGGGAGTTACCGCTGCGTACCGCTTCCGGTGCCACCAGAATCGAGCGGGAGTTCACCCTCACGACAGGGACCGGCGGGATCCCTTCCCGGAGCCATCGGTACGCGGTCTGCGGATGAATGCCCTGCGCCCTCGCCCGTTGCGTCAGGTTCAAGCGACCACTCTACCCAGTCAAACGTATGTGTGCCAGTTGTCGCTCACTTGTCCACCAGCCGTTGCCAACGCCGCCCACAACCGCCTCCGGACAGCCATTGTAGGCGTCGGGAGCCGAAATCCCGCTGAATTCAATGGGCCGCGAGCCGGCGCGCCAAGGCTCCCCCTCGGAGCGGTTGACCGGCACGCTCGCCGCGAGCATCGAGCCGGGCCAGCGCTCCCTGCACGTATCGCACCCCGAGCCATCGCAGGGGCTCCGGCTCCCAGTTGGGAGAGTGATGGCCGACCAGCGGTAGAGCCGTCAGCTCGGTGTCTCTCCCCGTGATCAAATCGGCCAGAGTGCGACCCGCCAGATTGGTCGTGGCGACCCCGTGTCCGGTATATCCGTAGGCGAAGGCCAGTCCCTGGGCGCGATCGAAGCCAAACTGCGGGATCCAGTCGCGGGGCATTCCCAGTACCCCACCCCACGAGTGGGTGAATTGGACGCCCCGGAGCCCGGGAAACCACTCCCTGAACAGCTTCTGCAGGTTGGCATGCGTCGCCGCGTGGTGCTCATTGGCGGTGGTGATCCGGGATCCGAACTCATACGGCGCGCCCCGGCCGCCGACCAGGATTCGCTTGTCTTCGGTAAGGGCCAGATAGTCCACGGTCAGGCGCATCGAGGCGACGCACATCCGAGCCGACCAATTGACGCTGGCCAACTGCTCCTCGGTTAGCGGCTCGGTGAGGGTGATCAGGGAGTAGACGGGAAGGACCCGTCGGTGGAAACCAGGTAACTGGGCCAGATAGGCCTCCAGCGCCAACACCACGACGTCGGCTCGAACCCGGCCCCACTCCGTCTCGACCTGGGAGGGGTGCCCCGGCCGGACTCGCTTGACTCGGGTGCCCTCGTAGATCACCGCCCCCCTCATCTGCACCGCCTCGGCGAGTCCGCGCACCGCTCGACCCGGATGTAGAGTGGCCCCGTTCGGGGTGTAGAGGGCCGCATTCATCCCCGCCACGTCAAGCCGCTCGCGTGCCGCTGCCCGGTCGAGCCAAACGTACTCGTCGGCCATCCCGATCGACTGATACGAGCGGAGGTGCTCCGCCAGCAGCGGAACCTGATAAGAACCCCTCGCCAAGAGCAGCACGCCGGAACGGTCGAAGCCTGCGTCGATCCCCGCCTCTTCTAGGGAGCGTCCCACCTCGTCCACGGTGGCGGCCAACGCCCGCTGGACGGCGATTGCTCGATCTCGTCCGAAGCGCTGGCTGAGCAACCCGATACTGGCGTTGAGCTCTGGTACGCACCAGCTCCCGTTTCTTCCCGATGCCCCAAACCCGGCGACCTCACGCTCCAGAAGGGCGATCCTCAAGGAGGGGTCCCGCCGCTGGAGCTCATAAGCGGTCCAGAGACCGGTGAAGCCGGCACCGACCACTGCGACATCCACCTCCAGGTCGCCCTGCAGGAACGGCCTGGGCACGATCGGACCGACCGACTGCAGCCAGTAGCTGACCTCGTCCAAATCCGAGGGGTCAGGTGGACTGGCTACCGACAAGGCCCGCGCTCCCACCAGCCCCACGGCAGCCTCGGCTCGTCCTGGCAACACCTCATCCGGCGGCCATGCTAGCCCGTCTCCAACCTCGGGGGCGGCATGTGCATTACGCACAGTACCGGTCTGGTAATTGTGGCGGTCAGCAACATAGACGCTCTCCCTGTCGGTGACTAGAGTTGGCCCGCAGTGGACATCACCAGCGCCCCGAGGGGGGGGTACGAGCGCGGAGCGATAGTCGAAGATCCGAAGCTGAGGGGTAACACCCTAAGTCTCTTCGACACGACGGCGATCGCTGTGGCCAGTGTCGCCCCCGCCTACACCATCGCGGCCACCAGTTTTCTGCTGGTGGCCGCCGTGGGGCTCGGGTCGCCGGCGATCATCCTGATCAGCTTCCTCCCGGTGCTCTGTGTCGCGATCGCTTACTACTTCATGAATCGGCGTGATCCCGACTGCGGGGCGTCATACGCTTGGCTAGCCCGCACCATGAACCCCTACATCGGGTGGTTCAACGGCTGGGTCCAGACGGCAGCCAGCGTCCTCTTCTGTATCGCGGCCCCGGCTCTGGCCGGCACCAATACCCTGGCACTGCTTGAATCGTTCGGCTGGATCGGCAGCAAGGCTGCCTCCAGCACCTTGCTCACCGCGGTGATCGGCCTCGGGTGGCTGATCTTGGTCAGCGCCATGGTGATCTACGGAATCCGCCTGACCGCCAACTTTCAGTGGGTCATGGTTGGACTGGAGTACCTCACCGTCCTGGCCTTCTCGATCACGGGCTTGGTGCACGCCCTGGTGGCCCATCCGGCGGGCTCGCGAGCCCTCTCGCTCAGTTGGTTCAGCCCCAGTTCAGTGGGCGGGTTACACGGTCTTGCGATCGGGGTGGCCCTGGGGGTCTTTTTCTTCTGGGGATGGGACACAGCGGCCAACCTGAATGAAGAGTCGGCGGACGGCGACACCAGTCCCGGAATCGCTGGCATCCTCAGCATGTTCATCCTGTTGTTGATCTTCCTGGTCAACATGGCCTCGATGCAGGCGCTCTTGCCCGTCCACACCATGAACCACCAAGGCGGCAACCTCCTCTTCTTCTTCGCCCAACGGCTGGCTCCAGCTCCCCTTAACTACCTGATGCTGCTGGCCATCCTGAGCTCCACGGTGGCCACCACCCAGACCACTTTGCTGCCCGCCTCGCGGGTGACCTATTCGATGGCCCGAGATGGAGTCCTGCCCAAGATCTTCGGCAAGATCAGTCCCCGCTTCCGCACCCCGGCGCTGGGCACTTTGGTGCTAGCTGTGGTTGCCGGAATTGGGCTCCTGGTCACCACCCTGTCCCCCACGGTCAGCGGCACGTTCGGCGGCCTCATCGGCAACATCGGCGTGCTGGTCGCCTTCTACTACGGGATCACCGGGTTGGCGTGCACCTGGGCGTACCGGCACATCATCTTCCATTCACCAACCAATTTGATCATGGCCGGCATCCTGCCCTTGGCGGGAGGGATCTTTCTCTTCTGGGTGATGTACCAGGTTATCGCCCAGTCCGGAATCGGGTACTCCCTGCCGATCATCATCACCTTCGGCCTGGGCATTCCCTTGGTGATCCTTGCCCGGCTGCTGTCGAAGTCGGACTTCTTCCACCGGCCGACCGTGAGTTACAAGGCGGAGTAACCTCAGGGCGCCCTTCAATTGGGCCGACGCCCGATTGATGCAGGCGGTGTCCGAGGCCCAGCGGAGGCACCCATGACCGCATCCTCACCCCCGAAACCAGTCGACCCCAACCGAATCGCGGAGCTCACCGCGCGTGAGGAGAACGCCTTCAAGGCGGCACGCCAGAAGTCCCTCGCGCTGGTGCACCGTGCCGAGCGCCATAGCCCGGGCGGCGTGCCGTCGTCCTTCCAGTCCAGTCCCCCTTTCCCGATCTTCATTGACCGGGGCAAGGGCAGCTTGGTCTGGGACGCTGATGGCAACGAGTACGTGGACTTCCACAACGGCTTCGGGGTCAACGTGGTCGGTCATGCCAATCCCAAAATCGTGAATGCGGTCAGCCAGAGGATCGCTCAGGGCTCGCACTTCGCCCAGCCCGGGGAAGACTTCATCGTGGTCGCCGAGGAGCTGGCCAACCGCTTCGCCCTGCCCCAATGGCGGTTCACCAACAGCGGGACCGAGAGCACCCTCGACGCGGTCCGGCTAGCCCGCGCCTTCACCGGCCGCGAAGGAATCATGAAAATCGAGGCGACCTACCACGGCCACCATGACTCCTTGATGGTCTCGGTCGAGCCCAGCCCCGACAAGATGGGTCCGGCCGAGGCACCCAACGCGGTGCCGCAAAGTGAGGGCATTCCCCATGCCGTCGTCGAGCTGGTGACGGTAGTGCCGTTCAACGACCTGCCAGCCGCCGAGTCAGGATTCCAGCGCCACCCGGGTCAGATCGCCGGCATCATCGTGGAGCCCGCGATGATGAACGTGGGGATCGTCATTCCTCAGCCGGGGTACCTGGACGGACTCAAGGAACTGGCCCACCGCCATGGCGCCCTCCTGATCTTCGATGAGGTCAAAACCGGGGTGACCCTGGCGCCCGGAGGAGCGACCGACCGTTTCGGGGTGACCCCTGACATCGTCTGCCTGGCAAAGGCCATCGGCGGCGGGCTTCCCTGCGGTGCGGTCGGCGGCCGGGAGGACATCATGGCCCTGATCTCCGAGGGTCGAGTCAGCCAGCTGGGTACCTTCAACGGCAATGCGCTCACCATGGCCGCCTCCCGGGTCACCCTCACCGAAATCCTGACCCCGATGGCCTACTCCCACTTCGACGCGCTAGGCGAGATCCTGCAGGGCGGGTTGGACCAAGTGATCGCCGAGCAGGAGCTCCCCTTCCACGCCATCACCATGGGAGCTCGCGGCGGCCTGACGTACCGCGCCGAACGGGTGCGCAACTACCGCGACTACCTGAATACCGACAAGTCGATGGCCTTCTTGTCCTGGCTCTTCCAATCCAACCGCGGCGTGCTCATGGCACCCGGTGCAGAGGAAAACTGGACCATCTCGGTCCAACACTCCGAGGGCGATGTCCAACGCTTCGTAGACAATTTCGAAGCCCTCGCGGAAGAACTCCGAGCCTGATCCGGGCAGGCCGCGACTGCCTCTGTCTTCCTGGGGATTGCCGTGATCTGCCCCTGGTCGCCTCGGCGATCTGCCTGCGCCACCCCCAAAGCCCAAGGCCTCCGTTCCCCACCTTGATGGGGTAACCAGCCTGTTCTGAGAGAAATGCGCTCGAGGCTTGACCCGTCCCCAGCTGCAGGTGGAATCCGCGAGTCGGGCCAACCGTGAAAGTGATGTAGGGGATGAAAATGAGGGTTGAGGCGGCGACCACATGAAGCACATCTACATTCCCGCACACGACGAAGCCCGCGATCCAGAGCACTGCCCAAGAAGAGTCCAGCCACCGGCTCCGTACCCGAGCCGCTCGCCCCTGCCGCCCACTAGCTCCGTGAGCTTCGCCTGCCTTGATGACGGTCTCCGGTCGAGGCTCTCGCGCCGACGGTACCACCAGATTTGGGCCGCAGCAACTGCCTAGGAGTCGCGCGCAAACCCGCCCGCCGGTAGTTCCCCAGCGCGAGCTAAGCGTGCCTGAGGCGCGGGCCCCGGCGGGCCCGCGCTCAGTCGCTGACCTGGTCTAGGGTCGGGAGTACCACCTCGGCATCCTCGAATTCGTCGGATTCAGGGAGTTCGCCACCCTCTTGGACGGCGCCCTCCGGCAGAGCCTTGCCCTCCTCCAGGTACCGGACCGCCTCCTCGCGAAGCTTGCGGTAGTAGTCGAGCCCGGTACCGGCCGGGATCAGCTTGCCGATGATCACGTTTTCTTTGAGGCCGCGCAGCCGGTCAACCTTGCCCGAGATGGCCGCCTCCGTGAGCACCCTCGTCGTCTCCTGGAAGGAGGCCGCCGAGAGCCAGCTGGCGGTGTTGAGGGCCGCCTTGATCAGGCCCAACAGCACGGTGGCGGCGATCGCCGGCTCCCCACCCTCGGCCAGCACCTGGGCGTTGGCCTCGTCGTACTCCAACTGGGAGATGATCTCGCCGGGCAGCAGTTCGGTGTCGCCACCGGACTCGACCCGCACCTTGCGCATCATCTGGCGGACGATCACCTCGATGTGCTTGTCGTTGATATCCACGCCCTGGGAGCGGTAGACACGCTGGACCTCGCGGACCAGGTAGTCCTGGACAGCCTCCCGACCAGAGATGTAGAGCAGTTCCTGGGGACTGATCGACCCGACGGTCAAGGCGTCGCCAGCGCGTACCTCGTCGTCGTCGCCAACCCGCATCTGGGCTCCGTGCGGGATCGGGTACTCCTTGACCTCCTCGTCGAGTGCCCGGACCCTAACCTCGCCTCCGGAGCGGCCCACCTTGGCGTGGGTCACCCGGCCGCCCATGCGAGCCATGACCGTGGCCAGCTGGCCGTTCTTGGTCGCCCGGGCCAGCAGCTGCCCCTCGGTGACTACCGCGCCCTCCTCCACCGCGGAGTCCAGCGCCATGCCCTTCTCGATCGGATGGGTGACATCGAACTCTTCGTGGCTGACTACCCGCACCTTGCGGCCGGCCTCGCCCCGGATGACCTCGACCCGCCCGGCGGACTCGGCCAGGATGGCCTTGCCTTTGGGGATCCGGGCCTCGAACAGTTCCTCGACCCGGGGCAGACCCTGGGTGATGTCGAGACCGGCGACCCCACCGGTGTGGAAGGTCCGCATCGTGAGCTGGGTGCCTGGCTCGCCGATCGACTGGGCGGCGATGACGCCCACCGCCTCCCCGATCTCGACCAGCCTGCCGGTCGCCAGATTGCGTCCGTAGCAGTAGCGGCAGACGCCACTCTTGGCGCTGCAGGTGAGCACGCTGCGCACCCGCACCCGCGGCACCGCGAGCTCAGCGATCTGCCGGGCCAAGGAGTCGGTGATCTCCTCCCCGCCACCGAGCACTGTCTTGCCGTCGGGGCCGATGACATCCGCCGCGGTGATCCGTCCCGCCAGCCGCTCCATGAACGGCTCACCCTCCGCGCTGAGGTCAGAGAGCCAGATGCCACCGGTAGTGCCGCAATCCTCCTCGCGGACGATCACGTCCTGGGCCACGTCGACCAGGCGGCGGGTCAGATAACCCGAGTCAGCGGTCCGCAGCGCGGTGTCCGCCAGACCCTTGCGGGCACCGTGAGTGGAGATGAAGTACTCCAACACCTCGAGGCCCTCGGAGAAGTTGGCCTTGATGGGCATATCGATGATCCGGCCGGTGGGATCGGCCATCAGCCCTCGCATGCCGGCCAGCTGCCGGATCTGCTGGTAGGTGCCGCGGGCTCCCGACTGCGACATCATCAGCACCGAGCTGAGCGGATCGAAGTGAGCCATGGTGGCCTGGGTGACCGACTCGGTCGCCTGGGTCCAGATCTCTACCGTCTTGGCATAGCGCTCGTCCTCGGTGATCAGACCCCGGCGGTGCTGCAGGCCCACCTCGTCGACCGCTTTGTCCGCGCCGGCGATGATGCCGGCCTTCTCCGGGGGGGTCTTGATGTCCATCGCCGAAAGGGTCACGCCTGACTTGGTCGCATAGTCGAAGCCCAGCCGCTTGATGTCGTTGACCATCTCCGCGGTGACCTGGTTCCCGTAGAGCCGGAAGGCGTCCGCCACTAGCGCCCGCAACTCCTTGCGGTCGAAGACCTGATTCTGGAACACCATGGCCCGGCCTTCGGCACCCTCGCGGACCTCGCGGCCCAGCGGCAGTACCTCGTTGAAGATGACCCGGCCGGGGGTGGTCACCAGCGCCCTGGGGGCCTCAGCGTCCTCCCCAGTGGGCACCGACTCAAGCACCCGGCGCGGCACCCTAACCTGGATTGGCTCGTGGGCCTCGATGACCCCGTTGTCAAAGGCCAGCAGCACCTCCTCGGGGGAGCTGTAGCGGCGCAGCTGGTGAGGATCGTCAACCTCGAGCGGCGTGCGCAGCATGGTCAGCCAGTAGGAGCCGAGCACCATGTCCTGGGTCGGGGCCACCACCGGGTTGCCGTCGCTCGCCGAGAGGATGTTGTTGGAGGACATCATCAGGTTTTTGGCCTCGGCGATGGCCCCGCTGAAGAGCGGCACATGAACCGCCATCTGGTCGCCGTCGAAGTCAGCGTTGAAGGCGGTGCAGACCAATGGATGGATCTGGATCGCCGAACCCTCCACCAGCACTGGCATGAACGCCTGGATGCCCAGCCGATGCAGGGTGGGCGCCCGGTTGAGCAGCACCGGATGGTCCTGAATCACCTCGTCCAGGACGTCCCAGACCTCGGGGCGGGCGCGCTCGACCATCCGCTTGGCGCTCTTGATGTTCTGGGTAAAGCCTTTCTCCACCAGCTCCCGCATTACGAACGGCTTGAACAGCTCCAGCGCCATCCGCTTGGGCAGGCCGCACTGATTGAGCTTGAGCTCCGGGCCGACCACGATCACCGACCGACCGCTGTAGTCCACCCGCTTGCCGAGGAGGTTCTGGCGGAACCGCCCCTGCTTGCCCTTGAGCATGTCGCTCAGTGACTTCAATTTGCGGTTGCCGGTGCCGGTGATGGCCCGGCCCCGCCGGCCATTGTCGATGAGGGCGTCGACCGCCTCCTGCAGCATCCGCTTCTCATTGCGGACGATGATCTCGGGGGCGCCCAGCTCCAGCAGCCGCTTTAGCCGGTTGTTGCGGTTGATCACCCGGCGATAGAGGTCGTTGAGGTCAGAGGTGGCGAATCGACCGCCGTCCAGCTGCACCATCGGGCGCAGCTCGGGCGGGATCACCGGCAGAACCTCGAGGATCATCCAGGTGGGGGCCGTGTCACTGGAACGGAACGCCTCCACCACTCGCAGTCGCTTGATCGCCTTCTGCTTGCGCTGACCGCTGGTCGAGAGCAGCTCCTCCCGGAGGTGGGTGGCCTCGGCGGTCAGGTCAAGGGTATCCAGCATCTCCTTGATCGCCGCTGCGCCCATGGCGGCGTGGAAGACCTTGGGGAACTTCTCGATGTACTCCCGGTACTCGCTGTCGGTGAGCAGCTGGCGGACGGTCAGCGCCTCCAGCTTGGTGCGCGTGTCCTCCAACTCCTGGCGCAAGGCGCCCAACTCCTCGTCGTTGGCCGACCCGCCGCCCAGCTGGTGTTCGGCAAGCTCGGCCTTGGCGGCGGCGATCTCCGAGGCGGCCCGCTCCCGGGCGCCGTTGATCTCCGCGTCGGACTCGGCCGAGATCTGGGAAATCCGGGTCGAGACCAGCTCTTTCAACTGATCCTGGTGCTCCTCGGTGAGCGGAGTGCCCTTCTTGGCGACCAGCAGCTTCTCGCCGCCGTCCTTGACCACGAAATCGGTGGGGGCCTTGCGGCCCACCGCGGCCTCGATCCGCTCCGACAGCTGCTCGGCGGCCTTCTCTAACTCCTGGCGCCGGGTGTCGGCGGACGCCTGGAGGGAGGCCAGCTCGGCTGCGCTGGCGCTCTGGAGATCCTCGGCCCTCTGCTCAGTGCTCCGGACCAGCTCCTCCGACTGCTCGCTAGCCGCCTGGCGAAGCTCCTTGATGCGGTCGCTCTTCTCTGGGTCCAGCGCCTCCAGCTCCTTGGTGCGCCCGTCCTCGTCGATCCGGGTGACGATGTAGTTGGCGAAGTAGAGGACCTTCTCCAGGTTGCGCGGAGACATGTCCAGCAAGAGGCCAAGCCGGCTCGGGATGCCCTTGAAATACCAGACGTGAGAGACTGGGCTCGCCAGCCGGATATGGCCCATCCGCTCGCGACGGACCTTGCTCCGGGTCACCTCGACACCGCACTTGTCGCAGATAATGCCCTTGTAGCGGTACCGCTTGTACTTGCCGCAGTGGCACTCCCAGTCCTTGGTGGGACCGAAAATCTTCTCGCAGAAGAGACCGTCGCGCTCCGGGCGGAGCGTCCGGTAGTTGATGGTCTCGGGCTTGGTCACCTCACCGTGCGACCAGGAGAGGATCATCTCCGGGCTGGCGAGTGAAAGCTTCAGGGCATCGAAGTTCTCAAGCTTGAGCAATGCTTGTCCGCCTCCTGGCGAAGGGGTGGGTGGGGGCCGGTCGGAGGGCCCTTGCGAGCCCGGTTGGATTTGTGGGGGTGAGGGTCACGCCTATCTGCTGATATCCTCGGCGTCGTCGCGTTCGTCGCGTTCCAGGTTGATTCCCAAGCCCAGGGGCATGTCGGGCATGTCATCCTCTGTGAACACGATCTGCTCCTCGTTCTCGGACATGATCTCCACGCCGAGCGCGAGGCCCTCCAACTCCTTGACCAGGACTCGGAACGATTCCGGGATCCCAGCGTCCAGGGTGTTGTCGCCTTTGACGATCGCCTCGTAGGCCTTGACGCGGCCCACGATGTCGTCGGACTTGATGGTCAGGATCTCCTGGAGGATGTGGCTAGCTCCGTAGGCCTCGAGCGCCCACACCTCCATCTCGCCGAAGCGCTGCCCGCCGAATTGGGCCTTGCCTCCCAGCGGCTGCTGGGTGACCAGGCTGTAGGGGCCGGTGCTCCGGGCGTGGATCTTGTCCTCGACCAGATGGGCCAGCTTCATCATGTAGATGATTCCGACGGTCACCGGCTGGTCGAACGCCTCGCCCGAGCGGCCGTCGCGAAGCATTACCTTGCCGTCGCGCGGCAGTCCCGCCCGCTCCAGCTCGTCCTCGATCTGGGCTTCCGAAGCTCCATCGAACACCGGGGTCGCCACCTTGATTCCCAGCGCCTCGGCGGCCCAACCCAGGTGGGTCTCCAGGACCTGGCCCAGGTTCATCCGGCTAGGGACGCCGAGTGGGTTGAGCACGATCTCGACCGGGGTCCCGTCCGGCAGGAACGGCAGGTCCTCGATTGGCAGGATCCGGGCGATCACGCCCTTGTTGCCGTGGCGGCCGGCCATCTTGTCGCCCTGGCTGATCTTGCGCTTCTGGGCGACATAGATCCTGATCAACTCGTTGACGCCAGCCGGGAGCTCGTCCTTGTTGGCGCGGCTGAAGTGCTTCACGTCCACCACCACGCCGCGCTCCCCGTGCGGCACCCGCAGCGAGCTGTCCCGAACCTCCTTGGCTTTCTCCCCGAAGATGGCCCGCAAAAGGCGCTCCTCGGCAGAGAGCTCGGACTCCCCCTTGGGGGTGGTCTTGCCGACCAGAATGTCGCCGGGGGCGACTTCGGCGCCGACGTAGACGATGCCCCGCTCGTCGAGGTTGCGCAGGCTCTCCTCGCCGACATTGGGGAGCTCGCGAGTCACCTCCTCCGGGCCGAGCTTGGTCTCCCGGACCTCGACCTCGAACTCCTCGATGTGGATGGAGGTGTACTTGTCCTCCCGCACCACCGATTCGCTGATGAGGATGGCGTCCTCGTAGTTGTAGCCCTCCCAGGGCATGAAGGCGACCAGGACGTTCTGGCCGAGCGCCAGCTCGCCGCGGTCAGTGGAAGGGCCATCGGCCAGCACGGTGCCGGCCTCGACATAATCGCCCGGGCTGACCACGATCCGCTGACTGAGGCAGGTGCCCTGGTTGCTGCGGACGAACTTGTGCACGCCGTACCAAACCTCGGGCCCCTTGCCGTCCGGCTTGAAGAGGATGCCGAGCCCGCTGTCCTGACCACTGCGCACAATCTGGACCGAGTCCGAGGTGATGTCGCGGATCGGCACGTTGACGCCGACCACGGTGCCGGCGGTCTTGGCCACGATCAGCTCGCCGCTGTCCTTGGCCGCGTAGACCTCCATCCCCGTGCCCACAACCGGTGAATCGGTGGTGATCAGGGGCACCGCCTGGCGCTGCATGTTGGAGCCCATCAACGCCCGGTTGGCGTCGTCGTGCTCCAGGAAGGGGATCATCGCGGTCGCTACCGAGACGGTCTGCTTGGGTGAGACGTCGACCCAGTCCACCTCCCCTACCGGGACGTCCTTAAAGGTGTGGCGGGTGCGGGCCGGGGTGTGGGGGACCAGAAAGTCTCCCTCCGGCGAGACCGGGGCGTTGGCCTGGGCGACGGTGTACTTGTCCTCCTCGTCGGCGGAGAGGAATTGGATCTCGGTGCTGACCCAGGGCCGAATGTTGACCTTTTCGATCTTGGCCTTCTCGAGTTTCTTGACGGCGTCGGCGTCCAGCCTGGTTCCGGCCGCGATTCCCGCGGCCGCCTCCTCCAGGACGCGCCCTTCCAGCAAGGCTCTGTCTCCCCCAACCTCAAGGTGGCGGTAGACCCGGCGGAAGGGAGTTTCGATGAAGCCGAAGTCATTGACCCGGGCAAAGGTCGCCAGGGAACCCATCAGGCCGATGTTCGGTCCCTCAGGAGTCTCGATCGGGCAGATCCGGCCGTAGTGGCTGTGGTGGACGTCGCGGACCACCATGCCCGCCCGCTCCCGGGAGAGACCACCGGGGCCGAGCGCCGAGAGCCGGCGCTTGTGAGTCAGCTCGGAGAGGGGGTTGGTCTGGTCCATGAACTGCGACAGCTGGCTGGACCCGAAGAACTCCTTGATCGCGGCTACCACCGGGCGGGCATTGATCAGCGACGCGGCCGTCACCGTGGTGGCGTCGCAGATCGTCATCCGCTCTTTGATGATCCGCTCCATCCGGAGCAGCCCGGTGCGGAACTGGTTCTGCAGCAGCTCACCCACCGCCCGTACCCGGCGGTTGCCGAGGTGGTCGATGTCATCCGACTCGCCCTGACCGTTGTTGAGCTGGATCAGGCGCCGCATGATGTTGATGAAGTCCTCGTGGGCGAGCACGCGTAGCTCCCGCTCCTCGGCGCGGCGCCGAGCCTCCGCCTCGGGGATCCCGAGGCGCTTGTCCAGCTTGAAGCGGCCGACCCGCCCCAGATCGAATCGGCGAGGGTTGAAGAACAGCGCCTGCAAAAGGTTGCGGGCGTTCTCCACCGTGGGCGGATCACCGGGCCGGATCTTGCGGTAGAGCTCGATCAGCGCCTCGTTGACGTCGTGGCTCGGGTCCTTCTCCAAAGTGGCGTCCACGTACTTGTGCTCGGGGTCGACGTCGACGTCCTGGAAGAAGTGGCGGATGTCGTCGTCGCTGGGATAGCCCAGCGCCCGGATCAACGTAGTCGCCTGGAACTTGCGTTTGCGGTCGATCTTGGCCGTGAGCACATCCTTGTTCGAGGTTTCGATCTCCAGCCAGGCGCCCCGGTTGGGAATGAACTTGACGGCGTAGAGCGGACGGCCGGTGACCGGGTGCTCCGGACCGGCGGTGAAGTAGACGCCCGGGGACCGGACCAGCTGGCTGACAACCACCCGCTCGGTACCGTTGACCAAGAAGGTTCCCTGCTCGGTCATCATCGGGAAGTCGCCCAGGTAGACCTCCGACTCCTTGATCTCCCCGGCGTTCTCGCCAGTCTTGATGTGGAGTCGGGTCATGATCCGCAGCGGGGCGGCGAAGGTCATGTCGCGGTTGCGACACTCCTCCTGGTCGAACTTAGGCTCGCCGAAGCTGTAGTCCAGAAACCGCAGCTCGTAGTTCTTGCCGGTGTAGTCGGTGATCGGGTTGATCTCGTCGAAGAGCTCGCGCAGACCTGACTCCACGAACCAGCGAAATGAATTCAGCTGAGTTTCGATCAGGTTGCCCACCTCGAGCATCTCGGGAATCGTCCCGTAGCTGAGGCGTGCGGGCGCAGCAGGCAAGGCAGCACGAACTGAGGGCATGGGCTAAAGTTCTCCAGGCAAGCGCAAACATAAGGTGAACTTCACAGGTGGCGGAACTGAAAGGTTACCACATGTGCGGCCATCGCTTCGGGGACGCCTTGCCCCGCCCCATCCCCCTAAGGGGAGCTTGGGCACCTATTTGATTTCAGCTGTAGCGCCAGCCTCCGTAATCTTCTTGGCGACCGCCTCGGCCTCTTCGCGGGTCACTCCTTCCTTAACCGGCTTGGGCGCGGCGTCGACCACGTCCTTGGCCTCCTTCAGGCCCAGCCCCGTGATCTCCCGCACGGCCTTGATAGCGGCGATCTTCTGGTCGCCAGCTGCCGTGAGAATAACCGTGAACTCGGTCTGCTCCTCCACCACCGCCTCACCCGCCGGAGCCACCGCCACCGCTGCCGCAACTGGCGCCGCGGCGGTGATGCCGTAGGTCTCCTCGATCTGCTTCTTGGCGTTCACCAGATCCAGGACTGTCCAGGACCCGAGCGACTCCACGAAATCGTCCACGCTTACCTTGGCCATCTCTACTTCTCCTTCAGCTCTGCTGCAATTTCTCTTGATCGGTCTGATCGTCAGGCAGCGGCCGCTCCCCCCACGGCTTGCGCCTGAGCATCGAGCAGCCCCACCAGATCACGGCCGGGGGCGTCCAGCAACCCCGCGAGCTGGGAGATCGGAGCCTCCAGCACACCGAGCAGCTCGGCGATCAACACTTCACGGGACGGGAGGTCGGCCAGCTGGCGCACCTCGGCCGCGTTGAGGATCTGGCCCTCGGCGATTCCTCCTCGGACCATCTCGGTTCGGCGGTTGGCCCGCGCATAACCGATCAGCAGTCGGGCCGGCGCCGAGATGTCCTCGTAGCTGATGGCGATCGCCGTCGGACCGACCAGCTGGGAGCTGAGTTCGCTCAGCCCCGCCTGCTCCCCGGCACGTCGGGCCAACGTGTTCTTCAGCACCAGGTAATCGACCCCGGAGTCCCGGAGCGAGGCTCGCAGCTCCTCGAGCTGAGCGACGTTGAGACCGCGATAGTCACTCAGCACAGCGCTTCGCATCCGGCCCAACTTCTCGGCCAGCTCGGCCACCTGTTGCTGCTTGGCCTCAGGGATTATGGCCGCCCCGCGATGGCCCTCGTCACTCATCCTTAACCTGTTCCTCCCGGGGTGTTAGGAGCCGCAGGCCAGGCCTCCACCGCCAGACCACCATGGCGGCCTTCCGGTCGGTCACCTGCGCGGGGTGGGCTTTTGAGCAGCTGGTGCCCCCGCGGTCTTAGGCTCCGTCGATTCGCGCTGGTTCGAACGGACTGTGAGTATACCGGCTGGTGGCACGCCCCTAGTTGGAGCTCAGCCGCCCGGCCTGTACCGGGTCGAGTTTCACGCTGGGACCGATGGAGGGAGCCAGGTAGGCGGCCCTGATGTAGGCGCCCTTGGCGGCCGACGGCTTGGCCTTGACGATCGCCTCCAGCATGGCGGACAGGTTCTCCAGCAGCGCGTCATCCTCAAAGCTGGTCTTGCCGACCGGGACGTGGATGATCCCGTAGCGGTCAACGCGAAACTCCACCCGCCCCGCCTGAACGTCGCGGATGGCGCGGGCGATGTCGAAGGTGACGGTGCCAGCCTTGGGATTGGGCATCAGTCCGCGCGGACCAAGCACCTTTCCCAGCTTGCCTACCGAGCCCATCAGGTCGGGGGTGGCCAGAGCCACGTCGAAGTCCAGGAAGCCCTCCTGGACCCGCTTCACCAGGTCCTCACCCCCAATGATCTCGGCGCCGACCTCCCGAGCCTCGCGCTCCTTCTCGCCCTGGGCGAACACGATGATGCGCCGTACCTTGCCGGTCCCGTGGGGCAAGACCACGCTGCCGCGGACCATCTGATCGGCGTGGCGGGGATCGACCCCCAGCCGGGCGTGAAGCTCAACGGTTCCCGGGAACCGGGAGGTGTTCACCGCCTTGACCAGCCGAACCCCCTCTTTGGGATCGACCAGCTCTTTCTCCTCCAGGAGCTTGAGCGCGGCCAGATATTTCTTGCCGTGTCTACCGGTCATGGCGATCCTCCCGTGGTTCCAGCGGACGCGGAGAGCGTCCTCCCACAGCTGGTTGGTTGCTAGTTGGCTACTTTGACACCCATCGAGCGGGCGGTCCCCTCGACCATCCTGGCCGCGGCCTCCAGCTCGGTGGCGTTGACGTCGGGGAGCTTGGTCTTGGCGATGGCCAGGGCCTGGTCCCGGGTCAGCTCGCCGACCTCGTCCCGGGGAGTGTTGGCCGATCCCTTCTCGATCCCCAACGCCTTCTTGATGAGGTCGGAGGTGGGCGGCGTCTTGGTGATGAAGGTGAAGGTGCGGTCCTCGAAGATGGTGATCTCAGCAGGGATCACCGATCCGGACTGGGACTCAGTCTGCTCGTTGTAAGAACGGCAGAACTCCATGATGTTCACCTGATGCTGCCCCAGGGCCGGCCCGATCGGGTAACCGGGGGTCGCCTTGCCGGCCTCGATATTGAGGCGCAACACCGCCTTGACCTTCTTCTTACCCATGCGTGAGTACTCCTAACGCAGCCGCTCGACCTGCAGCAGGTCGAGCTCGACCGGGGTTTCCCGACCAAACATGTTGACCATCACCTTGAGCTTGCCCTTCTCGGGGTTGATCTCCCCCACCTTGCCATGGAAGTCGGTGAAGGGTCCGTCCACAACCCGGACCGAGTCGCCCACGCTGAACTCAATCTGGACTCGGGTCTGGGCCTCCTTCTCGACCTGGTGCAGGATGACCCGCACCTCGGACTCCTGGAGGGGTACCGGGTGGGTGCCCGACCCCACAAAGCTGGTCACCCCGGGGGTGTTGCGGACCACATACCAGGACTCGTCCGACATCACCATCTGCACCAGGATGTAGCCTGGGAAGATCCGCTTGGCGACGTGCCGGCGCTGGCCGTCTTTGATCTCGATGACATCCTCGGTGGGCACCATCACGTCAAAGATCTTGTCGTGCATGTCCATCGACTCAACCCGCTTGAGCAGGTTGGCCTTGACCTTCTCCTCGTGCCCGGAGTAGGCATGGATCACGTACCAGCTGGCTGGTTCGACGGCTTCGGTCGTTTTCGCAACGCTCACTTGGGGGCTCCCAATCGGTTCATTCTGCGGTCTACGGGCTGGTGCTGGCGGCAGGGGTTGGGGTCGGAGTCACGGTCACTGTCGGCGCCGCGGTCGGGGCGGTGGTGGCGGTCGCGGTCGGGGCGGTGGTGTAGAGGGGCTTGAGCAGCGAGGTCAGCCCGAAGTCCAACAGACCCAGGAAAGCTCCCAACAAAACCACGGTAACGATCACCACTCCGGTCATTTGTCGCAGCTCGGGCCAGGTGGGCCAGACCGTCTTGCGCAGCTCGCTCACTACCCCACGGAGATAGCCGCCCTCGCTGGACTCCGGCCGGTCCTCCCGGGCGACATTCGCCAAATCTAGCTCCTTTGCGCCTATCCCAGGTGCCTGCAGGGGCGACACGACTCGAACGTGCGACCTGCGGTTTTGGAGACCGCTGCTCTACCAGCTGAGCTACGCCCCTTTGAGTCTCGGTGGAGGCCCCTACTTGGTCTCGCGATGAGCTGTGTGCTGGCGGCAGCGTCGACAGTACTTGCGCAGCTCCACCCGCTCCGGGTCGTTTCGCTTGTTCTTCTGGGTGGTGTAGTTGCGCTCGTGGCACTGGCCGCACTGCAGAGTAATGATGGTCGCGGGCAAGGTCAAAGTCTCCAGACAAAAACGCCCGGCCGAGCCGAACTAGGCTGAGTATAGCCTCCGACCCGGAACCGGTCAAACCCAGGCGGGTCCGACTGGCCTGCCGCCGGCATCCCGACGACCACCGGGAAGGCCCGGGCGCCCCGGGAGGCACCTCCTTGCGGCCGCTTTCGTCACAGCAGTGGTGCCCAACCCAATCCAGACGGAACCGGCGTCCCCCAGGGAGCATCTGAGATCCCGGCCAGTCTCAGTTCGAGCCGCCGCAGCCTTCGGCACCGGAAGTGACAACCTCGCCAACCTCGACCGCTTTCGTAGCGCTGCCGCGACGACATCCGGCTGCCGACCGTCTAGCTTGGTCTGATGGCCCACTCCGTCCGGTACGGGGCTCGGGATAAGTCCGAGACGCTCGCGAAAGCTGACCTGCTCGCCGCCTCCCGCCTGGTCCACCACCCGCGGCACGGCTCAGTCCGCCGGAGCCATCCGCATCTCGCGGGCGCCGAACTGCGGGCCAGTGAAGCGCGGTACCAGACCCTGGCCGAGCAGTCAACTTCAGGGGTGCTCCTCCTGGCTGGCGGCTCCCTCGACATTCTCGACGGTAACTCGGCGGCCGCTCAGCTCAGTGGCTACACCCACGAGGTAATGGTGACGATGTCGATCGCCGCGCTGATTCCGGAGCCGAGGCGCGCCGAAGCGGTGGCCGGCTTCGGCGCCTGCACCGAGACGGCTCCGGCCCACATTCCGGATGCCCAACTGCAACGGTCGGACGGCTCAATTGTCTTTTTGGACGTTCGTCTCCGTCGGTTGGAGGACGGTCGCATTCTCAGCGTTTGGGACGACATCAGCGGCCAGCATCAGGCAGAGGAGCACCTCCGCCAGCTGTTGGCGGGGATCCAGCTGTTTGCCGCCACCTTCGACGCCGACGGCACTATCTCCTACGCGAATCCGGCCCTCAGTCGGCTCACCGGATGGACCGTCGAGGAGCTGATCGGACGTTCGGTATATCAGCTGTTGCCGCCCGGCACCGCAGGCCAGGGCGCAGCGGACCTCGGCCGACGGCTGCGCAGCGCTACCTTGCAGAATCCGATGTTCACCGAGATCGTGACCCGGTCCGGGGGACGTCGGCTGGTCGCCATCAGCGCCACCCAACTAGGTGACCGACCCGGTGAGTCGGCTCAGGCGGCTCTTCTCGGCCAAGACGTGACTGACGAGCGGAGTTTGATCGCCCTTCAGGGTGAGCTGCGGGAACGGTCGGATGTAGCAGCCGCCCTGGGACGACTGCAGCCGGGCGGCAGCACAGCGGAGACCGGCCTCGCGATCTGTAGGCAGCTGCGGGGACTGATGGCGGTCGACCTGGCGATCGTGGCGACCTTCGACACCGATGGAGGTGCGACCATCCTCTCGATCGACGGTCCGGAGCACTTCATGCTCACGGTCGGTTCCCGACTCCCCAGCTCCCGGGCTTCGTATCTGATCGAACGGGCCAAGCTCGGCCCTTGGGCAGAGCGCTGGTGGGCACGGCCGGAGGACGGAGAGTACGGGTCGGCCATGAGCGCGGCCGGCGTGCAAGGTTTCTCCTACGCGCCGATCCGCTTCGGGGACACCACAATGGGGGTGCTGGCGGTGGGCGCCCTGAGCGGCGACAGTCCCACGGACCCGGTCACCCGGCTGCCGGCCATGACTGAATTCGGGAGCGCCGCCAGTTCGCTGCTCGGGCTTGAACTCCAGGCCGAAAGGCTCACGCGCCTGCGCCGCTCGGAGCTCGAGAGCGTCATGGAGCGGCATGCCTACTACCCCGTGTTCCAGCCGATCATCGACACCGGCAGCGGTGAGATCCGCGGCTTCGAGGCCCTGACCAGGTTTAGGGACGGCGAGCGCCCCGACGTCCGCCTCGCCACCGCCTGGACGCTGGGGCTTGGGGCCGCGCTCGAGCTGTCGCTCCTGGAACCGGCGATCGCGCTCGCGCATCGGCTGCCTGGTGGTCGGTGGCTGGCGCTCAACGTGTCGCCCCGGCTCTTGGACGACCCGGGCCCGCTGCGAGCCGTCCTGGCCAAGAGCGACCGACCACTGGTGATCGAGATCACTGAGCACGAGGTGATCACCGATTATCGAGCCGTCCGGGAGGCGCTCCTGGGCCTCGGCTCCGTCCGCACGGCCGTCGACGACGCCGGCGCGGGGATCGCCAACTTCGCTCACATCGTCGAGCTGCGTCCGGACTTCGTCAAGCTGGACATTGGCCTGGTTCGCGGCATCGACACCGACCCGGTCCGCCAGGCGATGGTCGTCGCCATGAGCCACTTTGCCAAAGCTACCGGCTGTCAGCTGATCGCGGAGGGGGTCGAGACAGCAGCCGAAGCGGGCACCGTCAAGGAGTTAGGGGCCCACTTCGGCCAGGGCTACTGGTACGGTCGCCCAGAACCGATCGACGCCCTGCGGCCCCCGAAACCGGCCCAGTCGAGCGCCGGGCCTGCAAAAGTCAGGAACAGGACCGGGGTCAGCCCGAATCCACCCGGACTCGCCGTCTCCCACTCCGCCGGCTCCCACTCCGCGAGGTAGAGCTGCCAACACCCCTTCCGCCAGCTCGCGAAGGAGTCGAACTGAGGCCTCCACCGACCGCGAAAAGTGAAGAGACGCACCTGCCGCTGTCGAGCCTGCCAGCGGCGTAGCCGCCAGACCTTCCCCAAATTCCACGACCCAACTCCGGCGACAATTTTGGTGACCACTCCGACACCCCCCGATCGATCTATCAGGGCCCCGATTACGTCCGGGGCGACTAGCTGGAGCACCACCGCGGGGGCCATCCTCAGCGGGCGGGACCGGGACATTTCGACCGCCTCTGCCGAGTCGCCGGACCGCAACAGCGCCTTCCTGAGCCAGTTTCGGTCGACCGGCGTCATGCTCACCTCGTCGAAGACCGCCAGCCCCGCGAGCACCCGCCAGTACTGCGCATTAGAACGAAACCAGGCCCGGCGGGAAACCACCTGCGCGGCAGCAAACACCTCGCTGCCGCCGGCCAGTTAGCTCAAGTAATTCCGCATCCGGGAGAACCGTCCCGCTGCCGAACCAAATTGGGTCGTCCGAGCGCTCAGCTCCGCCCGAACACCAACCGCAGCCGGCCCAAAAGGGAACCGCTTTCTGGTCGAGCATCGCTCGACCGCGCGGTGCGCCTCGCCACCTCATACCCCAGCAGCTAACGACCTGTGCTGCGACGCTGTGGCGTCCCCCCTCCAGCTGTCGTCGCCGGGCGCCGGCGAGTTCCCGGAGAGCGGACTCCGCCGCCGACACCCGGGTTCCGACCCGTGGCCTGGCCCACTATCCAACCGGGCGCGTGAGTCTGACCATTCCCTACTGTCCGAGCCGCGTCCGGTCACGGTCTCAGGCGACGCCGCCGGGGCCTATCATCAGACACGATGTGATCGACGCCACCGCCCTTACGACTGGGGCATTCACCCTTGGCGGGGCAGCTGTCGGATTCGCCGGCGGGACGGCTAACCAATTAGTGCGCACCCGGCAGGAGCGAGCAGCGAAAGTCGAGGCGCGCCGGGAGTCACGCGAGGACCGTGGGCGCCAAGTCCTGATCGACTTTGAAGCAGCTTTGGTCCTTTATGTAGGAACGATCTGGCACATCCACCAATCGGACTTCGTGGCGGCGAAGGTCAGCGGCATCTGGGGCCGCCCCGATCGATCGCCCAGCACCCGACTCGAACTCATGGAGTGCGCCCGGCGTGCGCGCCAGCTATCGGAGTGGATTGTCGATGACGAACTCCGAGCCCAGTTCGATGCATTCGACCGCCAGGCCTCGATCGGACTGAGAAGGCTGGCCTCCGAGGCAGCGGCCGTCAGATTCGAAGTGAAAATAAGCGCGTTGTTCAGAGCCACGGACGATCGGCTGGGACAGCTGATTCGACCGTTGCTCTGACACAGCGCCGAAGGCCAGGTGAGCTGAGGAGCGAGCCCACACCGCCGTGCGGTGGCGCTGTGGTGGCCACCCCGGGGATCTCAAGCGGAGCCGTCGTTCTCCACCCCGGCGGCGCTGCTGAAGATGATCCGCTGGTAAACGATGAACTTAGCCACCCACAGCGCGGTGACCGTGCCGATGTAGGCAGTGCCCACCACGATCACGTGAGCCATGTGACCAGCTGGGGCGTAAGCTCCGGCCAGGCTGGTGCCCGCGGTCGAGACGACCAGGCTGACCGCCGAGGTGGCCCAATACAAACCCATCTGCCGGGCCGCTCCGCGGCGATCAGCCTCCGGCCAGATCCAATAGCGGCTCAGCAAATAGGACGGCACTGTGCCGGCTAGGTTGGCGATCACCGATGCACCGGTCGCGCCCAGAATGCCACTGGCATAGAGCGCCAGCAGGGTCACCTCGCTGATCCCGGTCGTCACCCCGGAGGTGAGTGCATACCGCAGCACCTTGTTGATCCGGGGCCTCGCGATCAGACTGCAGACCAGCTTGACCATCGAGCCGGGAAACGCCAGAACGGTCTGCCCGGAGAGTGCCGCCCCCGAGGCTCCCCGACGAGCTGGGACCTCCCCCGGGAGCACGTCGGCACCTCGCAAAGTCATGCTCTAAGCCTCTCACATCGACCTGAGACCTTCCTGGTAGCAGCCTGAGAATTGCCCAGGCTCGGCGACCGTCAGAGGGCTTACCCGAGCCAGATCGCTCCCAGTGAATTGCTCGAGAATCACGCGTCACCTCCCTCGATCGAAAGCCGGAAGTTCTGTCTCATGGCGACTCTGCCCGCTCCGGACCTGCTCGGCCACCTGCAATGAAATCGCTGCCATCCCAGCCAGAGCCCCAGCCACGATTGTTCCAGCGGAGCCATCCGAGCCTTAGGGCGGCCCGAAAACGACCATCAACGCGGGGGCAGTCGCGCGGGCCAGTACCAGTGGGGGGAGCCTCCGCAGCAGTCAGGCCGGGGTCGGGGCAGCCTCCGCGTCTCTCGACTGCGATACCCACTTACTCAGCCAGCCACCGTCGATCAGAGCGAGCCCTGCGGCGAGAGTCACCGCCCTGTCCGCGAATTCGATCCCGTACCCCTGGCCGTATGGGAGCAGAAGCCACCTGACCAGACCCGGCGCACCCGCTGCCACCAGCCCGACGCTGCCCAACTGGGTGCGGTACTCCGACTGGGGGCGAAGCGGGCGGGAGTTCCTCCGACTCGAGCCGGCACTGGGCTCAACACGGGAGATCCAAGGTCGGCGCGGGGGGCCGGACACGGCGCTGACGCGTGCTCACAGGCAAGAGGTCCCTCCCGTACCCTCGCTCACGCCGCGCGCCAATTCGATCCCCTAGGCTAAAGCCTAGGTCATGATCCGGCCCGAGCGGTGATCATGACCGCCGACCCGATGATTTGAACTGGAGGGGTAGCCTGCCCGCATGGTCAGCACCTGTCCCCCGCCGTTCCTTGCGCCTGCCTTGGGACGACGTGCGGTGCTGGTGATTTCCTAGGGGCAGGCCCGGGGCGTTGACTCAGGTGGCCTGGATCACCGCCCTCCCGCGTGGGCATCCAGGTCACCCGGGATGCGCTGGGGAGAGGCACCTAGACTCGTGTCTAGTGATCCTCCACAGCGAGGTCTGCCGCCCAAGGTCTCGCGTCGAGGGGCTGGTGAGCGCCCCGCCGAGTCTCGCCGCCGCCGGGGACCGAGGGGTGCGCGGAGTGGGCATAGCGCGCAGTCAAGGGGTCCAATTCACCCGGGACAGCCATGTCGACTAGCCCGGTCAAGACCCGCAGATCGCGAAGCGTCAACCGCAAAATGGTCCAGAGGAAGCGGCCAGTTCTGGTTCCGCTAATTGGCGAGAGGGCGTTCAAGTACTGCGTGCGGACCCAGTACTTCGTCAAGTTCCTCGCCTTCCCGCTTGTCGTCGGCGTGGGGGCGGTCGTCGGGGCGGCGTTTACCCAGGCAGCCGTCCAGATTGCCTTGGCCGGAATTTGGGGCGGTTGCGTCCTGTACTGTCTCGTTGGCTTCCCTGTACTACTCCTATGGATCAGGAAGTCGACTCGCCTAGCGAGCCGCAAGCTCAGCGCCGACCTTGGATATCCGATCCAGATTCGTGGCGGAGGGGGAAAGCTGGATGTCGATGCCTGGAAGTGGCAGATCGACCGCGCCATGCACCGCTACCGGACGGCGCATCCGCGGGTTGACCGGCTCCGGTAGTCGGAGGGCCAGCGGGCCTGCCTACGTCGCGGCGTAAGGCTCGTCAGCCAGCTACGATCTGCTTTCCGCCGGGGGCGAGATTGGAGCCTCACCAGCCAAACCAGCGGTCTGGAATCACTGGTGAATCTCCGTCAGCCTCTCGGGATCGGGTTCCTGACCGAGCTCGCCCATCTCCAAAACCATCTCCTCGTTGCCGGCCGGGCTACCGATGAAGTGGAGCCGTCCCCCGGAATCGGTGGTGCAGGTGTGCCGACAACCTCTCAGAATGAGTACGCGGGAAACCGTCGCCGAGGCACAAACGTCAGGGACTCGCGGTCAACACTCACGGACGAGTGTCATAGGAGGAGCAAAAGTGAGCGACACCGAGGCAGCCCCACGGCGGTTCATGGGGAGAGTGGAGGACGAGCTACGGGCAGACGCCACAGCGGACAAAAGGCTGGCCGAGGAGCTGATCGCTGAGCTAGTCGAGAAGGTCGAGGCTCTCGAGAAGAGGATCGTCAAGCTGGAGCGAGGCGCCTAGACCAAAGCCTAGGCGCCGCCTGGCAGCGTTCCCGAGATCGCAGAGCCCAGGGCGGGGCTTGACCCCGCTACCTCTTCCTTTTCAAGTTGTTGAGGCCGTTAGCTGTGCTACCGCCTTCCGGGCTTGGTGAAGGTCCGGTCCAACTAACTGGTCGTCACGGACCCCGCAAACCGGTCGCTTGGCTGCATCGCCTGCCCCGGTGCCAGGGATGGTGGCGCTTGTCTTGCAAGGGGACGAGCCCATGGATCGACTCAGCGGCGATTGTCGGTGCAAGATGGATATCCAGACGTTGTTGACGGAGGTGAGGCATGACCGATGAAGTGGCTGCCGAAGGGCAGCTCAGCGTGACTGACAGCCGGACCGGAAGGACCTATGAATTGCCGATCGCGGACGGGGCGATCCGGGCGCTCGACCTAAGGCAGATCAAGGTGGGGACAGACGACTTCGGTCTGATGGCCTACGACCCCGCGTTCCAGAACACGGCCGGGTGCCGCAGCCAGATCACCTACATCGACGGGGATCGGGGCATTCTCCGCTATCGGGGCTATCCGATTGAGGAGCTGGCGGAGCAGAAGAGCTTCCTGGAGGTCGCCTACCTGCTGCTGCAAGGGGAGCTCCCCAGCCACAGTGAGCAGCGCGAGTGGACCGCGGAGATCACCAATCACACCTTTATCCACGAGAGCATCAAGAAGTTCATCGACGGCTTCCACCACGACGCTCACCCCATGGGTATGCTGGTGTCGGTGGTGGGTGCGCTGTCCACCTTCTATCCCGAGGCCAAGCAGATCCAGGACCCCGAGGTGCGGCACCGCGAGATCGTCCGTCTGATCGCCAAGATGCCGACCATCGCCGCCTTTGCCTACCGCCACGCGATGGGGCTCTACTACGCCTACCCGGACAACGACCTCTCGTACACCGGCAACTTCCTCAACATGATGTGGCGGGCGACCGAACTGAAGTACCAGCCCAATCCCGTTATAGAGCACGCCCTTGACGTGCTGTTGGTGCTACACGCCGATCACGAGCAGAATTGCTCCACTAGCACAATGCGGCTGGTGGGCAGCTCCCAGGCCGACCCCTACTCCGCGATGTCGGCCGCCTGCGCCGCTCTGTACGGCCCGCTCCACGGCGGCGCCAATGAACAAGTGTTGCGCATGCTCAGCTCGATCGGCAGTGTAGAGAATATCCCCGGGTACCTCCGCCGGGTCAAGGCCGGGGAGTTCCGACTCATGGGCTTCGGCCACCGGGTTTACAAGAACTTCGACCCGCGGGCCCAGCTGATCAAGAGAGTGGCAGAGGAGGTCTACGAGGTCACAGGGCGCAGTCCACTGCTAGATATCGCCTTGGAGATCGAGCGCATAGCGCTGGAGGACGAGTATTTCATCAGTCACCAGCTGTATCCCAACGTCGACTTCTACTCCGGGATCATCTACCTGGCGATGGGCATTCCGGTGGAGATGTTCCCCGTGCTCTTCGCCATCGGCCGCACTCCCGGATGGCTGGCCCACTGGGAGGAAGGACTCCTGGACTCTGAGCAGAAGATAGGCCGTCCTCGCCAGCTCTACGTTGGAATTGAGGAGCGGCATCTGGGCGCCTCAGCCTGACCCGTCGACACGGTTGGCTTTACCCCGGTAAGACGGTCCGCCATGATGTCGGGACGAA
>DATLTJ010000087.1:0-23289 GCA_035533655.1 Candidatus Acidiferrales bacterium
GGAGCGTCACCGGCGTCCCACCAACAGGCCTTGCAGACGGGGCTCCATTCACCCATTCGGGTAACGTCAGAGATCATGTCGTAGACCACCTCCGTTGGACGGGAGATCACGATCGACTCCGAGTAGTTGAGATTTGCCACCCGCACATTATTCTGCCTGGAAGCGGTCTGCCCCCAATCGCCAGCTCCGGGTCGGGCCGTACCTGGGTCAACCGAGGGCGCTTGCTACAGCTAGTACAGCGAGCATGAAGTAACTTGCCGGTTGGCCTTGGCTAGGATCAGGCTGGGGTCGAGTCGCCCGACAAAATGGTTTGCGACTCGTCGGGAGGCAGAACTCTGGCTCACGAGTCAGCGCTTGGCATTTCCGGATTCCTCGCAGGCGTCTGGCGCCCTGGCTCCCGCCCGGTACAGCGGCCTGTGGGCCAAGTTCTCTGCCGTAGCCTCCCTAGTTCCGGTCTTCTATATGCCCCGCCTCTACGACCGGGGCAATGGCGGCTGGAACAGTCAGTGGTACAGTCCTTTGGGATTCTCCTGATATGTTCCTCACCATAATTCTGCCCAACGCCATCTTGCTTGCCTTCACCGTGGGCTTCATTTGGCTATTGGTCCGGCTGCTCCGCCGCCATCCAAGGCGGCTGTAGCGGAGGCAATAAGCCATGGCGAATGCCCTGCGGTAACGTCCTTCGCCTGGGTCAAGACCCCAGACCAGATCCTAGCCAAGGCCAACCGGCAAGTTACTTCATGCTCACTGTACTAGTGCCTGCACACCCCGCTTAGATCCGAAGAGCCACTTCTCGGCGCCAGTGATCCCGAGCCGGTTGGGTCAGCATCGACCGGAGCTGGTCGTACTTCCTGAGCTTGCTGGCACTGGCCCAGTTGATGGCCCTGGTCCCCACCTTTATCCACACTATCCACAGGAGCGTCGGCGGCGGCTCCTGGAGCCAGACCAAGACTTCGGGCCTCCCTACACCGCAAGCCGGTGGAGTCGGATGAAGATAGGCCGCAACCGGAGTCGACGATGCGACTGGGCTCGCCGTCTTCTCTGGACTCAGACTCTGCCTTCAGGGACGGGATACAGACTGAAGCCGAGCGCGGTAGCAGCGCTGGCCTGGAGAGCATCGCGGGTGAGTATGGTCATCTCCTCCTCACTGGCCTCAGCGAGGAGCTGGGCCGCCGCCAGATGCAAGGCGTCAAGCGTCCGCACCGTCGTCTTGAGGACAAAATGCCGGGCTCGGACGAACGTGGCATGGGTGAGAGGTACCACCGCGATCGGGCCCCTGGCCGCAGTGTGACCTTGGTAGGCATCCAGGCGTTCCGCCACCCCCTGATCGTCGATGCGACCGTCCCGACGGGCGAGCCTGAACAGGCTCGCGATCTCGACATCGGCCAGCTCGCAGATCACCACAGGATCGGAGCCACCGAAGACCACGTCTGCGATCCAACTGGCGTCAGCCTCATCGCCGAGGTAAGCGCTGCCAAGAGCGCTGGTATCCACGAAGATGATCAGCTCTCGTCCCGCTCCTCGCTCACCACTCGGCTGGCATAGCCGGCGGGTGTGCTGACCACCGTCTTGAGGGACAAGTCCCTCGGCAGCCGGGTCCGTCCCACTTGAGGACCACGTTCCATGAGACGGCCATCGGCCACCGCTGCCGCCTTCCACATCTGACGCGAGGAACTGAGATCTCCCACCACAACGCGGAGAAGGCGGTTCATGTACGCATTTACCGACTCTCCAGATCGCCGTGCCTGACACTTGAGTGCCTCAGCAACCTCGTCGTCGACTCGGGTGATGATCTGCTTCACTTCCTCGATGATAGCAGAGACGAGGATTTGATAGCAGTAGAACGGCGATGTTGCAGTCATGTCCGATGGTCAACACAGTGCGAGGCGGGCTTGGCCACAGAAGATGCGGTGGCGACGACCACCGCTCGGGCCTCACCTCCCGCGAACCCCAACCGCCTTTCCCTCCTCTGTCCTGGGCCCACCGCCTCCGGACGACGGTAAGAGCCCACGACCACCGGGGTCGCCTGACCGCCCTCTTTGCGGATACGAGCGAGGATCTCAGAAAGCGCCACCCGGGCCTGGAGGACCGGTACCACAACCACAGTTTCAAGCATGGATCTGCTGTACCAAGTTCATGTACAGAGGGAAGTGACCGAGCACCCTACCCCTCCCCCCTTGGCCTCCCCGGCTTGCTGGCCCTGGGCATGGCGCCGGGGTCTCTCAGCCCCGTGGCCCACGCCTCCTGAGCCAGCTCATGTCCCCTGAATCTCTCCCTGGTGACGTTGCCCACCTCCTGGAGGCACAGCTCAACGTCTACCCCCAGTGCCCCGGCCAGTTGGGTCAGTGTCGACCGGAGCTGGTCGTACTTCCTGAGATTGTTGGCCCTGGCCCACTTGATGGCCCTGGTCTCCATCGCTATCCACACGAGCGTCGGCTGCGGCTCCTGGAGCCAGACCAAGGCGTCGGGCCGGCCCACGCCCAGCCAGGTGGCCAGGGCCTGCCCGGTCAGCGGCATCGCGCCCCAGGCTGGGGATAACGTGGCTGTAGGTGTTGAGGGTGAGGCTCACCTGGGAGTGTCCGAGGATCTCCCTCACCACCCGTGGGTTGACGCCTTCCGCCAGCAGCAGCGAGGCGCAGGCGTGGCGGAGATCATGGAACCGCTGGTGGCGCAGGCCGGCCCGGCGTAGTTGGCGGTGGAGCGCGTGGGTGACCAGCGACCCGTCCAGCGGCAGCCCGATGGGAGTGGCGAACACCAGCCCCCACTCCGTCCACTCAGACTGGGCCAGCTCCGTCTCCTCGGCCTGGCGTCTGCGATGCCTCTGGAGCGACTCCAAGGCGAACGCTGGCAGGCTGACCGACCGGGCTCCCCGGGCAGACTTGGGCTCCACCAGCCGGTAGGCGCCTTCGAAGCGCTCCAGGGCGTGGCGCACCTGGATGGTGCCGGCACGGAGGTCCACGTCTGCCCAGCCCAGCCCCAGGAGCTCTCCACGGCGCATCCCGGTGGCAACGGCGAGCGTGAAGAGAGCCTCAAGCCAGGCCCCCCGCACCGCCTCCAGCAGGTGGCCGACCTCGGGCGGGCTGAGCGGCCGGATCTCGTACCGGACCTGCTTTGGTGAGCGCGCCAGCCCGGCGACGTTGCGGCCCACGAGGCTCCAGCGGAGCGCCCGGTAGAGGACCCCGCGCAGATCGTCCACCCGGCGGGGAGAGAGGCCCTCGGCCAGCTTGCGGTTGAGCATCTCCTGGACGTCCTGGGGCGAGAGCCGGCTCAGCCTGATCCGGCCCAGCTCTGGGATCAGGTGGTAGCTGACGATCCCAGCGTAGCTGACGAAGGTCGAGGGACGGACCGTGGGCCGGGCGGTCGTCTCCACCCAGCTGCTGAGGAAGTCGCCGACGGTCTGGCGCTCCGGGACGAGGGGAAGATAGTCGGCCACGGTCTTGAGGGCTGTGGTCAGCTTGGCGGCCGCCTCCGCCCTAGTCCGGGTGTAAAGGTAAGTCCTCCCGCCGGCCCAGCGTCCGCGAGCGGCCACCTGAGTTCGCCGACGACCGCCTGCGGTTGCTGTCAAAACTGCGGTCAACCGGCGGTTTGGCGGAAGCGGCCATCGGCAACGTGTACCATTCCGAGATCAGAAGGTGGTGCCGCCAGCAGGATTCGAACCTGCGACCCTGGGCTTAAAAGGCCCCTGCGCTACCACTGCGCCATGGCGGCTGGCATGCAGCCTAACTCAGCACCGCTAGGCGCACCCGTGAGTTCGGAGGCCGGGGCCATTTGGTTGGACGCTCAGCTGCGGCTGCAGAACGGTCACTGAGTCCATCTGCCCCGGACGCCGCTTCACCAGATGGGTAGCCGCCGTTCAAGCGAGCTCGAGGTGGCCAGGCCGCCCTCACCTGGCGAGGGCGCGGCCGCGGAGGTGGCGGCGCTCCGCCGGATTCAGGGTGAGCGCCAATGCTTGAGCCCAGGCTGCCTGGGCCTCTTCGTCCCGGCCCAAGTCCTGCAGTAGCTCGGCCCGCGTGCTGTGCAACAAGTGGTATCTCGGGAGCTCGGAAAGCAGAGCGTCCGCCTCCCGGAGCGCCACATCCGCTCCGGCAACGTGCCAAAGCGCCACCGCCCGATTGAGCCTCACTACCGGAGACGGCTGTAGCTGGAGTAGACGATCGTAGAGCCGCACCAGCAGCTGCCAGTCGGTCGTCGACCAGCTGGCCGCCAGCGCGTGACAGGAGGCAATGGCGGCTTGTAGCTGGTAGGGGCCGGGACGCCCCAGCGCCGCCGCCCGATCGAGCAGCAGGGTCGCCTCGCCAATCCCCTCCCGGTCCCACAGCGACCGGTCCTGATCAGCCAGCAAGACCAGCTGGCCGTCGGCGGCAAACCGGCCCTCCACCCGAGCCAGCTGGAGCTTGAACAGCGCCAGCAGACCCAGCACCTCGGCTTGGGACGGCAGCATCTGGGCCACCAGTCCCGCCAGCCACGCGGCGTCCTCGGCCAGCAACCGATCCGAGGACACCTCCCAGCGGCTGGCCAGGTAGCCCTCGTTGAACATCAGGTAGAGCACCGCCAGGACTTCGCTGAGCCGGACCTCAAGGTCGGCGGGCGCCGGCATGCGAAAAGGAATGCCCGCGGTGACGATCTTGCGCTTGGCACGGGTGATCCGCTGCGCCACCGTGGCCTCCGAGATGAGGAAGGCGCTGGCGATCTGCGCGGTAGTGAGGCCGGCGACCGCCCGCAGGGTCAACGCGACCTGAGCCTCCCGGGAGAGAGCCGGATGACAGCAGGCGAACATGAGCTGCAGCCGGTCATCACCACCCTCCGGTAAAGCTGACGCCATTTCGCTCACCTTGCCAGCGAAGCGCTGGTCCCGACGGAGCCGGTCCAGCACCCGCCGCTCGGCGACCCGCTGGAGCCAGGCCCCCGGCCGGGCGGGGATTCCCTGAGCCGGCCAGGTCCGAAGCGCCTCGACGAAGGCCTCCTGGGTGCAGTCCTCGGCCAGCTCGAAGTCCCCGTAGCGGCGGGTGAGCGAGGCGGTAACGCGACCCGCCTCCTCTCGGAACACCTGGCCTAAGCTGGCCTCGATCGCCTGGTCCACGGAAAGATTCAGTCCACCCAGACCGGCCGGATCTCGACGACCGGACTGCCGGGCCAGCTTTTGGCCATCTCCAAGGCGGCATCCAGGTCGAGCACCTCCACGATGGCGTAGCCGCCAATCGATTCCTTGGTCTCGGCGAAAGGCCCATCCACGATGGTGGGAGCTGATCCCCCGAGGCGCACTGTGGTGGCGTGGGCCGACGGCTGCAGGCGCTCGCCGCCGACGATCGCCCCCGAGTGGCTGTACTTTTCCCACCAAGCGCCGACGTCTGTCATCACCTCGTCCATATGCTCCTCGCCGCGCTCGGCCTCGCCCACGAACATCAGCATGTACTTCATCTCGGCTCCTCCTTTGCGCTTTAGGGCCACGCAACCCCGTCTTTGTATACGACGAATGAAGTGCTGGCAAATCCGACAATCACCCAATCTGGGTAGTGACCTCGACAATTCGCAGCGGCCAGATCGGCTAGCCCCACCGCTGACTCGGGCGGTCACCGGCATGGCGCGGAGGCCTCCAATGCCATCGATTGCCGCTTGATTCAGCCAGTCTTGCCCGCCGCAAAACGATGACCGCGGTGCTCCGGCTGGCTATTGGCCACGCAGGAGCCGCCGGCGGCAAGAGCTAGAATCGAGTTGACCTGAGGATCGCTATGAGCGTTCCCGGGAACTTTGGACGCAGGGAAGAAATGAGTCAGAACGGACATATCCAGACCGGAACCGCCCGGGTCAAGCGGGGCTTGGCGGAAATGTTAAAGGGTGGCGTGATCATGGACGTGGTCACGCCCGAACACGCCACCATCGCCCAGGAGGCGGGCGCCGTGGCGGTGATGGCCTTGGAACGCGTCCCGGCCGACATCCGCGCCGAGGGAGGGGTGTCGCGTATGAGCGACCCCCAGCTGATCAAGTCGATCATGGCCTCGGTCTCCATCCCGGTCATGGCCAAATGCCGCATCGGCCACTTCGTTGAGGCCCAGATCCTGGAGGCGCTGGGGGTGGACTACATCGACGAGTCGGAGGTCCTCACCCCCGCCGATGAGGAGCACCATGTCGACAAATGGCAGTTCAAGGTGCCCTTCGTCTGTGGGGCCCGGGACCTGGGTGAGGCGCTGCGCCGCATTTCCGAAGGAGCGGCCATGATCCGCACCAAGGGCGAAGCCGGAACCGGGGACGTGGTGGAGGCGGTGCGCCACATGCGCGCGGTCAGCAAGGGAATCCGCCGGCTGCACTCGCTGCGGCCTGACGAGTTGCCCACCGCCGCCAAGGAGCTGGGCGCCTCGCTGGAGCTGGTGCGCGAGACGGCGGAGCTGGGACGGCTGCCGGTAGTCAACTTCTCGGCAGGCGGCCTGGCCACCCCCGCCGACGCCGCCCTGATGATGCAGCTGGGCTGCGACGGCAACTTCGTGGGCAGCGGCATCTTCAAGAGCGGAGACCCGCTGCGCCGGGCCAAGGCCATCGTCGCGGCGACCACCTACTTCGACAAGCCGGAGATTCTCGCCGAGATCAGTGAAAACCTGGGCGAACCGATGGTGGGGATCGGCGTCTCCAGCCTGCGCCAGGAAGAGCTGCTCGCCTCGCGAGGCATCTGACCTCCACCAGCAAGCGGTGACAGCCCCCCAAGTTGGCGTCCTGGCCCTCCAAGGGGACGTGCGCGAACATCTCCGACTGCTGCAAAGCTGCGGCGCCCAGGTCCGGCCCGTGCGGCTGCCAGAGGAGCTGAAAGGTCTCCAGGGTCTGGTGATCCCCGGTGGGGAGAGCACCACCATGAGCCGGCTCATCCAGCGCTTCCATCTGCTGGAGCCGCTGCAGGAGGCGTTTCAAGGAGGGACCGGCTGCCTGGCCACCTGCGCCGGGACCATCCTGGCAGCGAGAGCGATCCGGGACGGGCTGCCGGACCAGTTGCAGCTGGGGATCCTCGACATCGTGGTGCGTCGCAATGCCTTCGGTCGCCAGCTCGCCTCAGGGGAGATAGCGATCGAGGTTCCGGTGATCGGGGACGACCCGATCCGAGTAGCCCTGATCCGGGCCCCGGCTATCGAGGAGGTGGGCGCTGAAGTGGAGGTGCTGGCGAACTACCAGGGGCAGCCGGCCGCGGTCCGCCAGGGACGCCATCTCGGCCTGATCTTCCATCCGGAGATCACCGGAGATCCCCGCCTGCACCAGCTCTTTCTCTCCCGACTCTGAGCGCTGAGCCCCCCGCAAGAGCCGGACCACCCATCCGGCACCCCAAGTCAAACGGGCCATGGAGCGCACGGATTCGAGGTCAGCGGGCGACATCCCGCCCGCCGGCAAGGCAAACTGAGAACCATGCAGGTTAGATCGGCGAGTTATCGGGACCTGAGCCAGGTGGATGAGCTCTACCGGGCGAGCATGGTCGTCGAGCAGGAGATCGACCAGCGACTCCAGAGCGCGGGCCCCCAGAGCCCGGTTCCCGGCCCGGCTCTGGCCCGGGCCTGGTCAATCCTCACCCGGAGCCTGTCGGCGCTGATGCCGTTGGCGAACATGGGCGACCAGCTGTACGTCGCCGAGAGTGAGGGCCGGATCGTGGGCTTCGTCCAGGCGGAACCAGCCCCAGGCAGGCGGGCCTGGCGGATCCTCAATCTCTGCCTGGCCCACTCGGCCGAGGGCCACTTCGCCGGCGTCCCTTTGCTGCAGCACCTGGTCAACGAGGGGCTGGACCGGGGGGTGACCCGTTTTCTGGTCCGGATCCCCGAGGATCACCCCCTCCAGGCGATGCTCCGGGAGCAGGGTTTCCAGCCGTTCGCCTCGGAGCAGATCAGATTTCGGGAGCTGCCCAAGCCACCCGACCACCACTCCGAACCGTGGGTCCCGGCAAGTCCCGCCGACCTGGGCGGGGTGTATCTGCTCTACCTGCGCACCGCGCCCCACGCAGTGGCCGCCCTGGAGGCCCCCAATCTCACCCAGTGGAAGGCGACATTCCAGCTGGGTTGGCTGGGGAGCCTGGACGGGCGGGCGGGTGACTCGCGTCACTTCGTGATCCGCCAGAGCGGGGGAATCGTGGCCTGGGCCGGGCTTCGGATGCCCGCGCGCGCCAGGCCCAGCCTGATCAGCCTGATGCTCGACCCCCAGGAGAGCCGGCTGGCGGTAGAGGCTTTCCACAGCCTACTGGGGATGGTGCCGCCCGGTCCCACCCTCTGCCTCCTGCGCCATTACGATGCCGAGCTCCACCGGGCGGTGGCGGCCCGGGGATTCGAGCCGGTGGCGACCCAGATCCTGATGGCCAGAGACCTGCCGCTCAAGCTTCGGGCCCGCCATCTCGCCGAGCAAAAGAAGGCGATCCTCGCCGGAGCGATGCCGGTGGTCCAGGCGAGGAGCACCCCCGACGCGGCTCCTGGAGCGCCACGCTCCAGAGGCGCCTCGGCTTGCGCTATATTCGATTCGTGATAGCAGGCAGGCTGGAAGTTCCCACCCATCCAGCCGCCGCGCCCGCCCCGGGAGGGGATGGGAGCTAGGCCGCGTCCCACCCTGGCCACGGGCAACCCGCCTATTGTGACCAACTGGAGGCCGGGCTCTGACGGCATCTGACCCCGCCTTCGGCCCCACTTTCCCGGAGGAGCTGGAACTGTTGATCAGCACGCTCCCCCGCCACCTCTACCAGGCGGTGAGCCGGCTGCCGGAGGAGTCCGGGGATCTCTTGGAGATCGTCCTCGACCTAGGCCGGGAGCCAGAGGCACGCTTCGAGGGCGGCGAGGTGATCCTCAGCCCCACCCCGGTCAGCCTGGAGGATATCGCCTACGTGGCCGATCGGGTGGGCGACTTCGGCGGGGATAACCGGGCCGGGATCTCCGGCACCCTGCATCGAATCAGCGCCGTTCGCAATCGGGCCGGCGAGATCGTCGGCCTCACCTGCCGGGTCGGCCGGTCCGTCACCGGTCGGGTGGAGATCATCCGAGACATCGTGATCAGCGGCCAGAGTCTCCTGTTGCTGGGCAAACCAGGGGTCGGCAAGACCACCATGCTGCGCGAGGTGGCCCGCATTCTGGCCGACGAGAGTCGAAAAAGGGTGGTGGTCGTCGACACCAGCAACGAGATCGCCGGGGACGGCGACATCCCCCACCCCGGCATCGGGCGGGCCCGACGGATGCAGGTGGCCCGGCCCGAGCTGCAGCACGCGGTGATGATCGAGGCCGTGGAGAACCACATGCCCGAGGTCATCGTCATCGACGAGATCGGGACCGAGCTGGAGGCGGTGGCGGCGCGAACCATCGCCGAGCGCGGGGTGCAGCTGGTGGGCACCGCCCACGGCAACACCCTGGACAACCTCTTGGTGAACCCGACCCTCAATGACCTCCTGGGGGGGATCCAGTCGGTCACCTTGGGGGACGAGGAAGCCCACCGGCGAGGGACCCAGAAGTCGGTGCTGGAGCGCAAGGCGCCCCCCACCTTCGACGCCCTGGTGGAGATCGTGGACCGGCATCGGGTCACGGTCCACATGCCCCTGGCCGACGTCGTCGACGATGCCCTGCGCGGCCGTCCTCGTCCAGCCCAGCTGCGCGAATCCCACCCCGGCCGTGGCATGACCACCCGGCTGGCGGAGCCGTCTCCCTTTGACGATCGCGGCTCTCGGGAGCTGTTTGGCGAGGAAGTCGGCTCACCCCGACCCCGCCGACCGGTCACCCTGGCGGATCTGTCCGACGGTCACAGTGGCCCGCCCACCGGGGTCGGGGCCGCTACCTCCCTCTTCCCCTACGGGGTCTCCCGGGTGCACCTGGAGCAGGCCATCCGCGAGCTCAAGGTGCCGGTCCGCATCCAGCACCACGTCGACGACGCCGATTTGGTGGTGACGCTCAAGAACTACTACCGACGCCGGGATTCGCCGCTCCGGGCGGCCGAGTCGGAGGGGATTCCCATCTCGATCCTGCGCAGCAATACGGTCGCCCAGGTACGGGAATTTCTGGCCCGGCTCTACAACTTGGAGCCGGGCGACCCCACCGACGATGCCCTGCGCGAGGTGCGAGAGGGAATCGAGCGGGCCCGGCAGGGGACGGCGGTCGAGCTGGCGCCCCAGAACGCCTACATCCGGCGGCTGCAACACCAGCTGGTGGAGCAGAACGAGTTGGTGGCCCGGAGCACCGGTAAGGAGCCCCGACGCCGGTTGCGCATCTACCCGGCCAGTGAGGCCTCCTAGAGCCTTCGTTGGAAGCATCCGGGTCCGGCTTCTTCATCAGCGTCGAGGGGATCGACGGCTCCGGCAAGAGCACCCAGGCACGCCTCCTGACGGGTCGGCTCCGGCAAGCGGGAGAGACGGTTGTGGCGGCCCGCGACCCGGGCACCACGGCCCTCGGGGAGCGGATCCGGGCGGTACTGCTGGAGAACTCGGGCGGCACACCCCCCGACCCCTTCGCGGAAGTGGCGCTGTTCCTGGCAGCTCGGGTGCAGCTGCTCCGTGAGGTGATCGATCCGACCCTGGAAGCCGGTGGACTGGTGGTCTGCGACCGTTATCTGGACTCGACACTGGTCTACCAGGGGGCCGGCCGCGGGCTCGATCAAGGCACCCTGGGCGAGCTGCACCGCCTGGTCGGCGCCGGCCGGCTGCCCGACCTGACCCTGGTCCTGGACCTGGAGGTCGGAGCTGCGCGACTCCGCTCGGAACCGGGACGATCACGGGACCGGATGGAAGCGGAGCCGACCGCCTACCATGAGCGAGTCCGCCAGGGCTACTTGGCATTGGCACCGAGATTCCCCGACCGGGTGGTGGTGCTGCCGGCTGACCTTCCCCCCGCGGAGCTGGCCGAGTCCTGCTGGAGGGTGACGGGAGAGTGGTTGACGGCTAGGAGAACGACTTGAAGCTGGTGGTCGCGATTGTGCATGAGCAGGACACCACCCGGGCCATCGAGGTGCTGGGTGGCCGGGGCTTCGGCGTCACCCGATTGAACAGCGAGGGCGGCTTCCTGCAGCGGCGCAACTCTCTGCTGCTACTGGGGATCGACGACAACCTGGTCGATGAGGTGATCTCCACCCTGAGCTCGGTCTGCAAGCCCCGTCATGAGCAGCTCGGCAACGGCGGCGCCAACGGGGTGACCGGCGAGGCCGACGTCGAGGTGGAGGTCGGCCGAGCGACCGTGTTCGTCCTGGAGCTGGGCCGGGTCGAGCGCCTCTAGCGGCATTCCCGAAGGGCCCTCGAAGCGGGATCTATACTGCCGCGATGACGCCTCTGCTGCGGCCGCGGCGGAGCGGCGAGCAGAAGATCGGGGTGCAGCCCACAAGGAGCCGCGCGACCAGGCCTGGGCAGGTCGGCGGGAGGCGCGATCAGCGGCTTGGCCCAGTCGCGGCGAACTGCCCTTGGGTACCGGGGTGAGAGCCGGTCGGCGCACGCCAGGCATCGGCGGCTCACGGTCCTGGCTGCTCGGGATGGTGGCCCTGCTTGGCGCGCTCGCCTACCTGGACAATCTGGTGTGGATCTTCTTGCTGATCTACTCCGCGGTGCTGGTGGTGCTGCTAGCAGCCGTCTGGAGCTGGTGGTGCGGCCGGCATCTTCAACTGTTTCGGGAGACCCGCGAGGGAGCCCGGGTGGTCGGGGAGCAGCTCGTGGAACGGTTCACCTTGGAGAACGACTCGGGGCTGCCAATTCGACTGGTCGAGGTGCGCGACCATTCCCGAGTCCCCGGCGCCCGGGCGACCAGGGTGATTTCGCTGGCGCCGCGCCAGATCGTGACCTGGGAGTCAACCCGTCGGCTTTCGTCCCGGGGCAGGTACCAGTTAGGACCAACCGAGCTCAGAGTGACCGACCCCTTCGGGCTCTTCCCCAGGCGGCTTACCCAACCCACCAGCGACACCCTGGTCGTCTACCCCGCCCTGGTGGCGATTCCGGACCGGAGCCTCCCGGGTGGGGCAGCCGACCACTCCCGCCGCCGCGCCTCCTCCCGGAGTGCTCAGGAAAACGGGACTGGACAGGGCGGAGCGAGGACAGCTGGCTCCACCCCCGTCCCCTCGTCCCCCGACCTGCTGGTGCTACTCGACCTGTGTCGGCAGAGCCACCGCGGCGAGGGACCGGACAGTTCACTGGAGTACGCGGTGACGGCGGCCGCCTCGGTGGCCCACGCTGCGGCCACCCACGGCCGGGCCGTCGCCCTGGCCACCTCGGACCAGCAGATGGGGCGGATCCCCGCCGGCCGGGGCGAGCTGCACGACCGCAACCTGCTGGAGTATCTGGCGACCGCCCGCGACGACGGCACCGTCCCCTTCTCGTCGTTGGTAGCCCTCGAGATGCCCGGCTGGCGGCGGCGGGGAGGAGTCGTACTGATCACCGCCGACCGGAACGCGGAGTGGGTGGAGGCAGTAGCCGCGGCGTCAGCTCCTGGCGAGCGGGCTCTGGCGGTCTTTCTCGACCCGGCGGGCTTCTCCAGCCAGGCCGTGACCAGGGTCCCAGCCAAGTGGCGGCTGGTGCTTGATCTCTGGGTGGTGCATCACGGAGATGATCTGTCTCGCCTGGACGCGCTCCACGGCCGGGCCGTGGTCTGATGCGCTCTGACTTTCCATCGCTCTCCGGTTGACCCAGAGCAGTTGACCACCAGCGAGCCCACGGAGGGCGACGGCGCCTTACTTGAACTCGCCATCCTCGGCAGCGGAGCGGCGTTCTCCGGCACTGGCCACAACGCCGGCTATCTGGTCGACCGAGAGCTCCTCTTGGACTGCGGAGCGCCGGTGACCCGCCTGATGGGTCAGATGGGCCGCAGTCTGGCCGAGTTGAAATCGATCGCCATCTCTCACCTCCACGGCGACCATTTCTCCCAGCTCCCGCTCTTGCTGGCGGCGCGGACGGTGCGGTATGGAGAAGCCGAGCCGCTCCGGATCATCGGGCCCCTCGGCACCATCCAGCAGCTGGACACGCTTGGTCGGTTGGGTTTGGGGAGCCCCTTCTGGGAGCGCGTCATGGCGAATGGCGCACCCCTGGTCGAGGAGTGGTCCGGTGGCCAGAGAGGAACCCTCGGTTCCTTTCAAATCCAGGCTTTCGAGGTGGAGCACTCCTCCCAAATCAGCTGCCTGGGCTTTCGGCTGGAACGCCATGGGATCACCCTCGGCTACTCCGGCGACACCAGCTGGTGCTCGGGGATCCGCGAGCTGGCCGGATCGGTCAACTACCTGCTCTGCGAGTGCACCAACATGACCCAGCCGGCCCCGATCCACCTGTGGCGCGCCGAGGTGGAGGAGCTGATCCAGGCCAACCCGACCACCCGCTTCATCCTCACCCACCTCTCCGAGCTGGCCCCGGTCAAGGGTGCCATCCTGGCCTCGGATGGGCTGGTGCTGCGGCTCAGACCCATCGTTGGGGACTGAACTCCGCCAGCTGGGCAGGGTCCGCGTCCTCGAACACCGCGCGGGCGATCAGCTCGCCGGTGATGGGGGCCAGCAGAACCCCGTTGCGGTAGTGGGCGGTTGCCAGCAGCACCCGGCCACCGGGCTCCGTCCGCCCCAGCAGCGGCCACCCGTCCCTGGCGTGCGGACGGAGGCCGGCCCACGCGTAGGCAAAGCGGGCTCCGGCCAGCTCCGGCAGCAATTCCACCGCCGCCACTAAAACGCCGCGCACCCCGTCCGCCGTGGGCCACGGCTGGTAGCCGACGTGCTCCTCGGTGGTGCCGGCCAGCACCAGTCCGGACCGTTTCTGGAGCAGATAGCCCCGGTCTCCGAAGAGGATCACTGGCAGGAGTGGCCGCCCCGGGTCGATGGCCACGATCTGGCCGCGGACCGGCTCCACCGCCGACTCACTCGCCCCGGCGAGCCCCAGGAGTCGCCCGCTCCAGCTTCCCGCGCAGACCACCACGTAGTCGGCCGCCACCGTCCGACCGGCGGCCAGGTAGAGACGGGGGCCGGCCGGCCGAGGTTCAATCGAGCTCACCTCGGTATCCGTCGCGATGGCGACTCCCTGCACTGCACAGGCGGCGACCAGTGCCTCGACTACCCGGTGACTATGCACGTGCCAGTCGTTGGGATAGTGGATCCCCGCCAATACATGGGGTCCCAGCCCCGGCACCAGTTGCCGTAGCTGGGACGGATCCAACAGCGATGGAACCTCGACCCCGTGGCTCAGCTGCCAGCTCAGCTTCTGCTCCAGCCGGGCGACGCCCTCGGGCGACGCGGTGGTCTGGACCAGTCCGGTTCGCTCCAGCTCGCAATCCACCCCGGTAGTGCGGAGAAGTTCCTCAGCCCAGCTCGGCCAGAGTGCTCGGCTGCTGCGGCATAACTCCTGAAATGGCCCCGCTTCGGTGGCCTCGGCATCCGCGGCCAGCATCCCCGCCGCCGCCCCCGAGGCCCCCTCGCCACAGCGGGTGCCTCGCTCCAAAACCCGCACCTGGGCGCCCTGCCGGGCCAGGCTGACCGCCACCGCCAAGCCGATAACGCCGCCCCCGACGACCAGACATTGCCGGCGCTCGACCGAGGTCACGCCCTCGAGCATAGGGACCTCGGAGCGGGAAGCCGGCCCCGAGTCAGCCGCGCAGCGGAGGGACCCACGCGGGTGGTACCGAGAGCAGCTGGCCCACCTCGACCTCCCCCACTCCCACGAACTCAGCCAGCCGGTGGAGGGCGTCCCGGATTCCTCTCCCCACCTCCGCCCCCGCGGGCGCGCCGGACTCGCCGTGCACGGCGACCGCCACCAATCGGTCGAGTCCGCGATCGCGGCGCAGGTCGACCCGCCCGACCAGCCGGTCGCGGTGGAGGATCGGCAGCACGTAGTACCCGTACTGGCGGAGCCCAGCCGGCACGTAGATCTCCATCTTGAAGTCGAAGTCGAAGAGAGCCTCGGTCCGCCGGCGGGCGATGATGAGGTTGTCGAAGGGCGAGATCAGGGTGGTCGACCAGGGTGCCGGTGAAGCCCTCGGGAGAGCCCCCTCCAGGTCCGCCCTATGGGCCCACCACCGGCCCGGCAAAGGTCCCGCCGCGCCTTGGACGGTCACGGCCTGCAGGGCGCCGCGCCGCTCCAGCCGCTCCAGAACACGGGTCAGGTGCCCGTACCGTCCGGCACCCATGTACTGGCGGATCTGGAGCTCGGTCGCGACGCCGAGCGCCCGCAGGGATCGCTCGGCCAGCTGCTCGGTCAGCCGGGTGGAGGACGGTCTCCGGCCCCCGAGTTCCGGCCCAAGCCAGCGCTCGGTCAGTTCCCAAAGCCGGCCACGACCATCGCGGCCGGCGACCGAAAGTGTCCCGCCCAGCCAGAGATGGAAGAGCATCCGCTCCACTTCCCGTTGCTCACTCCACCCGCTGGTCGGGCGCCTCACCCGCACCTCGCCTCCAAAGGCAGCGGCGGGCAGACGACCCTGCTGCCGCAGCCGCGAGAGGATCTGGCGCCGCAAGGATCGGTTGGCCTCCAGCCAGGCTCGCAGTCGCAGATCTGAATTGGTGGCCCCGCGCCCGTAATTGCGCATGGACCAGCGGTGGGCCGGGAAGTCGCTGGTGGGGACGATGGAGGCGGCATGGGCCCAGTACTCGAACAAAGACCGGTCTTGCCAGAGCGCCCGGTCTACCAGGGCCCGGTCGAAGGTACCGAGCCGGCTCCAGAGCACCAGCAGATGGCTGGGCGCCACGGTGGACAGCGGGTCGCGCTGGAGATACCCGATCTGTTCCACCAGCCGGATGACCCTGGCCAGGTCCACCGCCGTGGGCGGAGCCAGCAGGCGCTGACCAGCCACCGCCAGTCGGCGAGCCTGCGCCAGACTCAGCTGGGGCTGGGCGCCAGAGCGCAGCGAAGACGCCAACACGGGGCGATTCTCCCAGAGACGTCCCCAGCGGACGCGGTCCGCTCAGCTGGCTTGCCGGTCGACCTCTCCCAGGCAGGCGGCCTGAGCGGTGGACCACCAAGCCACCTCGTCCAGGCGGGCCAGTTCGGTCTCGGCCGCCTCCCTGGCCACCTGGCGCTCCAGCTCCACCCGCAGCGCCATCCGCCGCAGCGCCGGACGCAGCTCGTGCCGCAGCTCCCGGGACGAACCCTCGATCCATTCCGCCAGCACCACCAGGTCGTGGAACCGACCCAGCAGGCTCTGCAACTCGCGGAGTTCGTGCAGCACTGTCTGATGCCCGGAATCGAGCATCGGGGCGAACAGCTCCAGCCGATAGCGCAGCTTGCGGATCTCGCCCCGCCTCCGGTGCAGTTCGGCCTCGGTGCGGGTCGAGCGCTTCGCCCGCTTGAAGAGGCGAGGCAGCTGCTGGGCGAGGGACGACCCGGCGAGACTCGTCTGGCCCGCCTGGAATTGGGGAGGCGAAGCCACCCGCTGAAAGCGCTGGTGGGCACCCGCGGAAAGGGCGAGGTGGCGGAACTCGCCAATCTCGGCGGCGGTGCTGTCCGCGAGCGCGCGACGTGCCTCCATCTCCAGTCCCCGGAGCCCCGGTCGGATCCCGCGGGCCGGGTCGGTGACGATCGAGCCCCCCTGGCCGGGCGCGGTGCGGGGATCGTCGCTCCGGTCGCGCGAGACCGCGACTGGGCCCAGCACTTCGTCGAGCAGCTCGAGCCTCACCTCGGCGTCCCGCAAGCCACCCAACGCCTTCTCCGCCCGCCGCAGCTGTCTCCCCCACCGCTTCGGCCGGGCGAGGCAATCCGAGAACCCGAGTGAGGCGGCTCGCAGCCGCCTCAGGGCGACCCGGGCGTCGTGGGCGGCCTCCGGGTCACTGGCCAGGGGCAGCCGAGCGAGGGCCCAACGGAGCTTCTCCGCCCGCTCCTCAATAGTGGAGGCGGCCAGCGCGCAGCCGTCCACCGCCTCAGCCAAGCTGGGCCACCAGCGGGACCAGCGCTTCGTCCACCTCCCCGGCGAGAGCGGGGCCGCGGACCTGCCACCACCCTTCTCCCCGAGCGACCAGGGCCGCGATCATCCCGTCGCGCAGGCCCCGCTCGGAGCTTCTGATCCAGCTCAGATGGAGCAGGTCCATCATCTGAGCCAGGATCAGTGCGCCGCTGCGGCAGAGCCGCGTCCGCTCCCAGTCGACCCCCGAATGCTCGGCTAGCTCACTCGCCGGTCGACTGCGGAAGGTCTCGATGATCACCTCCACGTCACGCAGCCGCAGCACCGCGCCCTTCTGCTTGCCCAGCAGCCGGGGCAAGTTAGTGATCGTCCCTCCGGTGCCCAGCGCCACCGGGTGAGCTGGCAGCGGAATCAGGTCCGGGATCAGCTGATCGACCCTCCGCTCCATGGCCCGCCAATCCTCCTCGCTCGGCGGATCAGATCCCGAGAGGAGGGCGACGGAGCCGGAGCCAATCCCCAGCGAGCTATGCCGGCAGGTGCCCCCGGCGGGCCCGCCGGCGATCTGGGCCGAGGCCCCCCCAATGTCCAGCACGACCGTCGGCCGGCCGGGGGAGATGGTCATGGTGGCCCCGTCAAAGGCCAGCTGAGCCTCGACCTCAGAGGAGAGGATCCGGACCTGGCCGGCGCCAGCGGCAGCGGCCAGCCGCTCGGCGACTTCGGAGCCGTTGGCCGCCGAGCGCAGCGCCTGAGTAGCGCCGATGGCGATAGCGACCACCCCGGCCGCGCGGGCGTCCTCGACCTGGCGGCGCAAAGCCCGGCTGGCGAGTTCCAGTCGCTCGGGCCCGATGGCGCCGACGGCGTTGACGTCCTGACCTAGCTGGACGAACTCCCGGCGCCGCAGCAAGGGGATCGGCAACCGGTTGGGCGGGCAGCTGGCCACCAGCAGGTGGACGGTGTTGCTACCCACGTCGATGGCCGCAAAACGCGGTGCCCTCGTCACCTAGGAACTTTCCCGAGAATACCGCTGCTCAAATCGAAGTCCGGGACGGTGGCACAACTCTAGTTTGCGCTCTTGTAGGGGCCCCACCATCTCTATACTTCCGAGATCGGGGTGCGCAGTCTCTATCTCATTCGACACGCGGTTGCCCGTGAGCGGGATGGTTGGCCACAGCCCGACCGTATCCGGCCGCTAAATGAGCTCGGGTGGCGTCAGGCAGTCGTGCTGGCCGACCTGCTCGCCGATGCCGGGATCGAAGCCCATTACAGCAGTCCCGCTCTTCGCTGTCGGGACACGCTCCTGCCGCTCGCCCACGGCGCCGGCCTCCAGGTCCAGGACGACACCCGGCTCTTGGAGGGCGGGCGGGCCCTGGATCAGGAGGGGGCGGAGGCCGAGCTCAAGGCCCTGATCAAGGCCTACTTCGCCACCGGCGCCCGCCGCGCCGCCGCCTGCAGCCACGGCGACCTGATCCCGCCCTTGCTGCAGGCGGCCGGAGCGGCCTCCGGTTCTCGTTGCCCGAAGGGGGGGGTCTGGCGGCTCGACCTGCCGGACGACAAAGACCGCGTCTCCCAGGCGGTGTACCTGGGACGGCCGGACCCCGGCGGGGGCTGGGACCAGCGGTGAGCCCGGACAGCCCAGCTCCTGGGACCACCCGGCCCCTTCCGGCCGGTGTCGACCAGCTGCTGTGCCGTCTGACTGAGCTCGGCTCGGACGCGGTGTTGGTGCTGGACCAGGCCCGCAACGTCATCTGGGCGAGCGCCAACGCCCCGGCGCTGCTCGCCGGCCCCCAGTTGGGCGGGGAGGCGGCCGAGCAGCCCGCGGTGCCTCCCGGCTATCCGCTCTCCCAGCTCCTCGACGATCCCCGCGCCGCGGACGTGGTGGGCAAGGTGATCGCGACCGGAACGATCGCCCGCGGCGAGCTGCGCCAGAACGAGTGGCGCCGGATCCTCAAGGCGGTAGCCGCTCCCCTGGCGCTACCCGACGGCAGTCACCAAGTGGTCCTGATCCTCACCGACATCACTCCGGAGCGACGGCTCACCCGAGCCCATCAGGAGCTGATCGCCAACCTCTCCCACGACCTCCGCACCCCCCTCACCAGCCTGCGGCTGATGGCGGAGACCCTGACCGGCGAGGCCCGGGCCGACCCCAAGGCCACCCAGCTCTTCGCCACCCGCATCGCGGCCGAGGCAGAGCGGCTGCACGCTCTGGTCGAGGGCATCTTGGACCTCAGCCGACTGGAGGCGGGAGTGGATCGGGCCCAGATCGGAACCGTAGATCTGTGGCAGGTGGTCGGGGAGGCGGTCGAAGAGCTCCGGCCCCAGGCGAACGAACGCGAGCTCACCCTCGCACTGCGGGGGGCCCCGACCAGGGCGCTGGCCGACTCCACCCGCTTGGAGCGGGCGCTAGCCAACGTCCTCGACAACGCCCTCAAGTTCACCTCGTCGCCGGGCACGGTCACCGTCACGGTGGGGGAGTCGACCGGCCGCCCCACCGTCTCCGTGCGCGATACCGGCTCGGGCATCCCGGCCAGCCAGCTGCCCCGGATCTTCGACCGCTTCTACACCGGGGATCGTTCCCGGACCGGTCGCAGCAGCGGCCTGGGCCTGACCATCGCCAAGCAGGCGGTGGAACTTCAGGGGGGCGAAATCAAGGTGCGCAGCGCGCCCGGGCAGGGGACCCTGGTCCGGATCGTCCTCCGTGGGCCCTGACCGGTTTCCTGGCGATCTCGGTCGACTACTATCCGGCTATGGCTTCTGCTCTCTCTAACGACTTCGAAGCCGATCTCGCCGCGCTCCGCGACGGGGTCCGCGTCCTGGGCGGCATGGTCGCCGAAGGGGTGGCCCGCGCCATGGCCGGGCTGGAGAGCCGCGATGGCGACCAGCTGCGCGCCGTGGTGGCCGGGGACACCGATGTCAATGAGCGCCACCGCCAGGAGCGGGAGCGGGGACTGGCGATTCTGGCGGCCCAGCACCCCACGGGACACCAGCTCAACGAGGTCTTCGGACTGATGCTGATGGCGTCGGAACTGGAGCGGATGGGCGACCACGCCAAGAGTTGCGCCCGGTACGCGCTGCCGTTGATCGAGCTCAGCTCACGACCCCCGCTCGAGACCATCCTGCGGATGGGCGGGTACGTGGAGGAGCAGGTGCGCGACATCCTGGAGGCGGTCACCGCCAACGACCATCGGCGAGCCCAGGACATCGCGGCCCGCGACGACCGGATTGACCGCATCTACCACCGGGTCTTCGAGGAGATGGTCGAGACCATGCGGACGCAGCCGGAGTGGGTCTACCCCGGTACCAACCTGATCTTCATCGCCCACAACCTGGAGCGCATCGCGGACCGGGTCACCAATATCGCCGAGGACGTGGTCTTCCTGGCCACCGGTCGGCTGACCGAGCTCGGCTAGGTGGCGGACACTGCGGCCAGCACCGGATCCGGCCGCAAGGTCCTGCTGGTCGAGGACGACGAGGCGGTCCGGATGACGCTGCGCTACAACCTGGCCGCCGCCGGATACGTGGTGCTCGAGGCGGCCAGTGGGACCCAGGGCCTGGAGTTGGCACGCTCGAGGCTCCCGGACCTGGTGGTGCTCGACCTCATGCTGCCCGAGCTGACCGGAGAGGAGGTCTGCCGGATCCTGCGCAAGGAGTCTGACGTCCCGATCCTGATGCTCACCGCCAGAGGCTCGGAGCCGGACAAGGTGCAGGGGCTGGCTTTGGGGGCCGACGACTACATGACCAAACCCTTCGGGGTGCAGGAGTTTCTGGCCCGGGTGGAGGCCCTGATCCGGCGGGCTGAGCGACCCCCCCGACCCTCCACCCGTCCGGAGCGGGTCCGGCTGGGCGACTTCATCCTGGACGCCTCCGCTCGTCGAGTGGTGATCGGCGACCGCGAGGTGAAGATGAGCCCGCGGGAGTTCAACCTGCTCTTCTACCTGCTGGAACACGCCGGCAAGGTGCACAGCCGCGAGGCGCTGCTGCGGTCGGTGTGGGGCGCGGACTTCCGCGGCGACAGCAAGACGGTGGCCGTCCACATCCGCTGGCTGCGCGAGAAGTTCGAGATCTTCCCCACCATGCCCTTCCGGATCAGCACCGTATTCGGGGTCGGCTACCGAATCGACCTGGCGCCCGGGATCAACGCCGAGAGGTGACTCGGGCCCCGGCTATCTCGATTGCCGGCATGCGCAAGTCCTACGGCACCCTGGTTGCGGTCGAAGGTCTTGACCTCCAGATCGCCGAGGGCGAGCTGGTCGCGATCCTCGGCCCCAACGGGGCGGGTAAGACCACCACCGTTGAGATCCTGGAGGGCTACCGACGGCCGGACCGGGGCACGGTCTCCGTGCTCGGGCTGGACCCTTCTCGGCAAGGCCACCAACTTCGTCCTCTGGTCGGCCTGATGCTCCAGGAGGGTGGCATCTACCCCACCCTCAAGGTGCGGGAGTCGGTGGCCCTATTCGCCAGCTTCTTTGTCGACCCAGCAGATCCCGGGGAACTGCTGGACCGGGTCGGCCTCACCGAGCGGGCCGGGACCCGCTTCCGCCAACTCTCCGGCGGGGAGAAGCAGCGCCTCTCGCTGGCCCTGGCCCTGGTGGGCCGACCCCAGGTGCTGTTCCTGGACGAACCCACCGCTGGCATGGACCCCCGGGCCCGGTTGCTCACCTGGGAGATCGTGGCGGAGGCCAAGCGCGCCGGTACCACGGTGGTCCTCACCACCCACTCCATGGAGGAGGCGGAGCGGCTGGCGGACCGGGTGGCGATCCTGAATCACGGGGCGCTGGTCGCCTGCGACTCCCCAGCGCGCCTGCGGGGTCAGACCGACGCCGACCTGCTCCACCTCGAGCTGGAGTCCATTTTGCCGCCGGCGCTGCTGAAGGAGCTCAGGGGTCTGGCGGCGGTGGAGAGCGTCACCGATCTGGGCGCCGGGAGCTACGATCTCCGGTCACCGGCCCCGCGTGAGGCCACCGCCGCGGTGGCTCAGCTGCTCCGAGCGCAGGGTCCCCAGATCCAACTGCTCCGACTGGGCCGGTCCTCGCTGGAGGAGGTCTTTCTGCAGCTCACGGACGGGAGCCCTTGAGCGCGACCCCGCTCTTCCCGGAAGGCCGAGCGGCACCCCAGGCGGCTCCCTGGGCCACTTCGTTCCTGGCCCAGTTCAAAGTCGAGCTGCTGCTCATGCTGCGCCAGGGGGAGAACCTGCTGGTGATCCTAGTCCTGCCCATCCTGCTCTTGGTGCTGTTCACCAGCGCCCGCATCTTCCCCGCCGGATCGGTGCACCCGATTGAGTTCCTGGTGCCCGGAATCCTGACCGTGGCGTTGATGTCGACCGGAATGGTCACCCTCGGCATCTCCACCGCCTACCAGCGCTACTACCGGGTCCTCAAGCGGCTCGGCGGCTCCCCCCTCCCGCGCAGCGCGCTGGCGGCCGCCAAGGCGGCCGCGGTGCTGGTGGTGGAGGTGGTCCAGGTGGTGCTGCTGCTGGCGATCGCCAACTTTGGCCTCGGCTGGTCCACCCACGGCTCGATCGGGTTGGCCGTGGTGGTCCTCTTGGTGGGGGCGGTCGGGTTCGCCGGAATCGGGCTGGCGCTGGCCGGGGCGGTGCGGGCGGAGCTGACCCTGGGCGGCGCCAACGGGCTCTACCTTCTTTTCCTGATCCTGGGCGGGGTGGTACTGCCGGTCAGCCACCTCCCCTCCTTCGTCCAACCGCTGGCCAACCTCCTGCCGGCCACCGCCCTCAGCTCGTCGCTGCGGGCGGTACTTGAAGGTGCTGCCCCAGCAGCCGGGAACCTCGCTCTCCTGGGCGGCTGGACGGCGGCCGCCCTCCTCGCCGCGGGGCTCTGGTTCCGCTGGGAGTAAGGAGGGCCGGATTAGGGCATGCTGGTTGGGAGGCGATTTGCACCAAGTGGTACCGTTTGACGTCCAATTCAGCAGAGGCGGGAAGGCGATGAGTTTCTTTAGCTCCAAGACAACGATGCCGGCACCCTCCCGAGCCCTGCCCGGACGCACCGACGAGATGCAGTTGGGCAGCCAGCACACCGTCCTCGGTACCAACCTCAAGCCTCCCTTCCCGGCGGGCCTTGAGCAAGCCGTTGTCGGTCTGGGCTGCTTTTGGGGGGCGGAACGGGACTTCTGGCAGCTGGCCGGCGTCCACACCACCGCAGCCGGATACAGCGGCGGCCTGACTCCGAATCCCACGTACGAAGAGGTGTGCTCCGGCCGGACCGGCCACGCCGAGGTGGTACTGGTGGTCTTCGACCCCACCAAGCTCTCGTACCAGCAGCTGCTCAAGACCTTCTGGGAGAGCCACGACCCCACCCAAGGCATGCGCCAGGGGAATGACGTCGGGACCCAGTACCGCTCGGCCATCTATTTAGGCAGCGAGGAGCAGCGCCAGACAGCCGAGGCCTCCCGGGAGCAGTACCAGAAGGCCCTCACCAAGGCTGGCCTGGGGCAGATCACGACCGAGATCTTGGGCGCCGGTCCCTTCTACTACGCCGAGGAGTACCACCAGCAGTACCTGGACAAGAACAAG
>DATLTJ010000088.1:0-15216 GCA_035533655.1 Candidatus Acidiferrales bacterium
GGTAATTGCAGTTACCGGCGAGTGAGGTCGGGCAGGACCGGGAGCTTGGCGGAACCGAATACCGAAGCAGGAGCCCAGTCCGAAGACCAGAGTAAATGGCGGGCCACTCAGACGTGGAAGCGATGGAGTCAACGGGCCACCCCACATGACGGCAGTGCCAGGGATGACAAAACCGAAGTTCACCGCACCGGCAGACGCTCCGGTCACGCCGCCCGGACCGGAGGGACACGACCGTACCCGCGATCCCCATCAGCGATGGCGGAACCGGGCCGGCACGGCGGATTGACAGATATTCGGGCCACTTCCAAAAGCCGCCTCTCTCGTTGCCACAGCAAATAACGGGGCGTTCAATCCTTGTAGACGGGGAGGATTGACTCGGGAGCAAACAGCTCTTCGACGCCGACTAGGCGATCACTCAACCCCTGCTCGTGGGAATATCTGCACGCGGTCTCCAGAGTGGTGAGGTTGGGCCCGAGCCCGTAGGGCCAGATGTCCTCTCCGAAGAGAATCCGTGCATCCCGAATATAGTCAGACAGGAAGGGGAGTGCGACAGGTGGGTGCCCACCAACACCAACCATGCGCTCCAGACACAGGTCCTTGGCTCTAGTGAACGCCTCAACCAAATTGCTCGCCGCCCACGGATACCGCTCTACGATGGACCGTCGTACGACGATCAAATGCATGATCGGAAAGACTTTGGTCCGTTTGTACCACTCGATCGCAGCCGCCTGGGGGTCGCGGTACAAGGTGTGAATCGGGCAATTAGCCTCACCGAATAGGCTGGAAGTATAAGGTGTGAGCGCAGCTTGCACCGCGTTGGTCGCGAGCATGTCGTCAATGGTCCGGTCCTGAACCTGCTCTACGTGAACATCGTCCGGCAGCGTTAGCGCCTCTCTCTCTATTCGGCCAGCCGTGAATTGGCCGGCTTGAACCCATGTGACATTGCGATGGTCGAACCCGAGGTCATCGCGCAAGAGTCCCCGCATGAAGAGCGCAGCCGTCATGTGGTACTCCGGTACCGCAACCCTCAACCCTTTCAGTTGCTCAACCTCATCGACCTCGTTCCGGACGATGACTCCTTGATGACGGAACACACGGGATGTAAAGACCGGTAGCCCCACATACTGGCTGTCGCCCCGCGCGGTCCGCAGGATGTGTCCCGACAGCGACATCTCCGCAATGTCAAACTCGGCACTACGGGTCGTCCGGAGAAAGGTGTCGGCAGGAGACAGAACCATGGTGATCAATTCCATTCCATCCGGTCGGATTTCCCCGGTCTGGAGCGCCTCCGTCCGGTCATAACGCCCGCAGGCAAACGAAGCGACCAGTTTACCGGTAGACGCACTCATTGGACCCTCCTAGTAATCGGGGATAAAACCCATCCGAATGGCTCTTGTGCAACGTGGTGTGTAGCCAAATGCTGGGCGGATGACATCTCAGAACGGCCGTAACAAGGACTAATAGCCTGACAATGCTCACGTTTCACTCGGACCCATGAGGGACCGCCCCATAGTACCTGGGTGACGGTTGTGCAGGCACAGGCCACATGCGACCATAGCGAAGGCCACTCACATCAGTTCAACCAACCAGCCCTACCACTGCGCAGGCACCTCTCTGGTGCGCGAGGATACAGCCTGACCGTGCCGTCCGTGTCGCCGGCGCCGACTGATCCCTGGCCGGTAGGTGCCGTTGAGCAAGCTACACCGAGCCAGGCTATCACTGAAGCTCACGGCTCAATTCCGTTAGAATACGGCTTCCAGACGCGGTGATGACGACCGTATCTTCGATAAAGGCCCCCCCAAACCCCATTTCGTAATACGGTGTCTCGACTTCGAATACCATGTTAGCCTCTAACGCAACATGACTGGCCGCTGTGATAATGGGCAGGTCGTAGAACTCTGCGCCGATACCATGACCCACGTGATGCCGTCTATAGTGCGGAATGCCCATTTCTCGCACCCTCTCCACAGCACCCGCGAACACCTCAGATGCTAGCCGACCCGGCTCCATTAGCTCAATAGCACGATCCTGCCCCGCCCTTATAGCTCTGAACAGATCGACCAAGTGCGTGCTAGGCTCACCCACTACCACGGTTCGCCCGATGTCCGAACGGTACCCCTTAAAGGTACATCCGATGTCAAACCAGATGTAGTCGTTCTCTTGAAGACGGGTGTCGCCAGAGGGCACCTGGCCGAGTGCCATCCCTCGACCGAATTTGAGCAACGTGAAGCCTGGCCTGCCTCCACCTGCGACTATGGCCTGCTCGAATACCTGACGGAGCTCTCGCTCACAGACGCCCGGAGCCGCCGCCGCCACGGTCTGGCTAAATGCACTCTCCGTAATGCGAAGTGCCCGCTCCAACCTCTCGACCTCTTCGCTGGTCTTCACCATCCTGATTCGGCGGAAGAGCCCGGACGCTGGGACGAAGGTAGCCGCAGGACACCTAGCATGCAGCTGGTCGACCAGATCGCGGTTTGGTCCGCGCTCATCGATCGCCACCACGGCGCGATCAAGGCGGCTGAGCCGCAGCGCGGCGGCGAGTGCATCTACTGCGGCGTCCTCCGGCACCTTGTCCAAAGTGATGGCCTTGATCCGCTCCTCATCTGCGCTCAACATCGAGCCAGATAAAACCTCTCGATAGAAGCGTCCGTAAGTCACCACGTCCCTAAGCGTGCAGCTAGCAGTAAGCGTAAGGTCAGCATCGCCGACCGATGTGACCATTACAGGCCTAGTAACGTCATCTCGGCGAGCGACTACATAGGCTTCCGTATCGTGCGGAAACAGCTCCTGTCCGATGTTCCACACGCCAGTCATATACAGACCATTCTCCAAAGTCGACGACACCAGTCCGTCAACTCCCTCCTCTTCCATGAGTCGCCTCGCACGCTCCTCGTTTAGCAGCACGTCCATCCCTCCGAACCAACCTTTTCACTGCCTTCAGAACTACTTACCGGAGTCGGCCAGGCGACCGGTCTTCCCATCGACCCGGCGGGACAAACCAGCCAGCCTTCGCTCGCAGCTGCCACAAGCCTACTCACTCTGCCTAGCGGCCTGCGTAATGGGCCTCGCTGCCTCCGCCGCCTGTGAAGATGTTGGGCTGCACCGGGATCGCTCGCGCCCCGGACGCCCCACCTACCAACTCCCTCCGCCGGAAGAATCGCAACTCTAGCGCTACCGACCACAGCGAAAAACCCTGGCACCCCCCGCAGCCAAACGCGCTTCCGCATCCAACGCATGCTCACGGGCGCCTCCCCAGACGTGCCACCACGACAGCGGCAATAAGCGATGCCCCGTAGAACGCCTGGTCCACCCAGCCGCTGAGGCCCAAAAGTTCAAGCCCTTGTGTCCCCGTTTGCAGGAAGAACACGGCCACAAAAGCACCAAGAGGGTTGAAGCGTCCTGGTGTAATAGCTGTGCTCCCCAGAAAGGCCCCAGCGAACGCTGGCAAGAGGTACGTAGGCCCAGCTGTAGGATCTGCCGACCCTTGGGTCCCGACCAGCAGAGCCCCGGCGAGCCCGGCTACCAGCCCTCCGAAAATCAGAGTGCCCCCTGCGAGCGGGCGCACGGGGAGCCCCGATAACCGAGCGACTTCGCGGCCTGCGCCGACAAAGAAAAGATTTCGTCCGAGCGGCGTAAAGCGGTACACGTACCAAAGCACACCAGTAGCCGCCACTGCGTAGAAGAACACCAGTTCAAATCCGAGGAAGCGAGTACTCGCAGCTGCGACGAGCGCATTCGACACGCCAGCGATCGGTAGCGAGGTAACTCCCAGAGCAAGGCCCGAAAGAAGTGATCCCATGCCCAGGGTGATGATAAGCGAAGGGATACCGACCCAAACCGTTAGCACTGCATTGACAACCCCGACCAGGCCACCTGCCGTCACGCCGATAACGAGGCACACGACGATCGGGATGTGGAGATTTACGTTTGTATAAGCTACTATTATTGCGGCCAGACCGAAGATCCCCGCAAATGAAAGATCTATTTCGCCAGCTGTCAATGATGGGAGAATCCCGAGACAAAGGATAAGCAGGACCGAGCCGGTGCTAAACATGGTCTCAAAGTTCAGTGCTGTTGGGAACGTGCTTGGGGCGAGGATGGAAAAGATAATGATGAGCAAACCCCACGCTCCGACTAGACCGTAGCGCGGCGTTGCTGAGGCGGCCCCCTTTCTCAGCCTTGCGCGGTAAATAGCTCCACGAGGTGGTGGGAACGGCGCGGTCTCTGGTTGGCGTTCCTCGGTCCGTGGCGAATACCCCTCACCGCTCTTCGACCCCATGTCACCTCCCAATGCACTAATCTGCCATGCGTCGCCAAGCTCGTGTTTCTACGCCTTTACCTTGATCGCATCGATGCCATGGGCCGCGGCACTGATCCTGGCTTCGGTAATCCCGGACCCGCTGAGCTCCGAATGGATGCGACCTTCGCGGAATACAACCACGCGGTCACACACCCGGGCTAAGTCCACTTGGTCGGCGCTTGCCACAAGTAGCGCCTTACCGGCGTTGCCGAGACCCCGGATCGTGCCCAGTATCTGACCTTTGGCTCCGACATCTACGCCCTGCGTCGGCTCGTGAATCAGAAAAGCAGATGCGCCGCTGGTCAGCCACTTCGCCAGGATGGCCTTCTGCTGATTGCCACCGCTTAGTCGGCCAAGCTCGATGTCTGACAGTGGAGGGCGGATATCAAATTGCCGCATTAATGATTCTGCTGCAGCTCTTTCAGCCGCGGGGCTAATGAAGCCATGCCGCCACAGGCGTCTGGCCGAAAGCAACAGCATGTTTTCGCCCACGGTCGCAGTGCCGACCGCGCCGCGTGTTAACCGCCCCGCGGGCACCAAGGCTAAACCAGCTCGCATGGCACGTCTTGGCGTCCAACCCCGCAACGATGCCCTCTGGCGTCCAATCCGAATTCTCCCATTGGCTGGGGCAGCCCCAAATAGTGCATAAGGAATGCTTTCGAATCCAGACCCCACGAGGCCGGTCAGTCCGACCACCTCACCCGGCAAGACACGGATTGATACATCAGTGACAGCCCCCGCCTCGAGATTCTCAATCACCAACGCTGCTTGCTCTCCGCCCACTGCCCCAACTTCCCTGGCTCCTACCTCTGCTTCCTCATCCAAGTCTCTGCCTACCATCAAGCTGACTAACTCTTGGCGCGTCACGGCTTTCACACTCGATGAATGGACTACAGCCCCGTCCCGAAGCACGGTTACCGAGTCGGCCGTTGAAAAGACCTCCTCGAGGCGATGCGTCACAAACAGCACTCCGAAGCCAAGATCTGCTGTACTCCTGAAGGTGCCCAACACGCGGCGCACCGCATCCTCAGGCAAATAGGCCGTTACCTCGTCGACTACAAGCACGCCCCTCGAAGCTTGCCCGCTGCCCGGACGCTCAGCCCGGTCCAGTGCAGTGACTGCCCGCGCCACCGCGACCATCGCTCTCTCGGCTCCATCCAGCCGCTCCATGACCTGCAGAGGATCAACACTACCCAGCCCGAACCGCGCCAGAACATTGTTTGCCCGCAGCACCTCGTGGCGCCACGGAACACGCCATCCCAACTTTGTCTCCAGGGACCCTAGGAACAAGTTCTCGAGCACTGAGGCAGACTCTATCAGCGCCAAATCCTGGTGCACAAACGCTAGCCCGGCCCTAGCTGCCGCTCCAGCCGGGAGCGGCAGCCTGACGTCTACGCCGTTGACCTGAGCGCATGCTAGGCGGTCGGGTGCATGGTATCCGGACAGTACTTTAACGAGCGTGGACTTCCCGGAGCCATTCTCCCCAACAAGCGCATGGATCTCGCCACCTTTGACCCGGAGATCGACTGCGCGCAGCACACGATTGCCACCGAAGGCCTTCGAAAGCCCTTCGAGCAACAACGCATTAGCCATCACTGCCAGCAGCCCAACAACCGTCTTCACTCATGTGCGGACCCCAAGACCTGACCCTCTATCCCGCTAGCCGGCCAGGGACCACAACTTACTGAAGCCAGCTTCAAAGGCTGGATTGCCGAACCACGGGCCAGGCGACGATCCGGGCGCGAAGTCAAGGCCCTTAACAGTGGCCGTGGTGAAGAACCGGAGTGGAATGTCCTCATTTGCCACGGGGGCCTTGTTCAGCATCGCACGAAAGGCCTCGTCCATCACCGCCCACCCGAGCCACACGTCATCGTATCCACCATCCGCTTGCCATCCGGCCTGACCTTGCTGAAGAAGCGCCATTTCAGCGCCGCTAGCATCGAAGCCAACCAAATGGATTCGAGACGCAGCGCCGGTTGCGCCTAACGCGGATGCGAAATCCGGGTACATCGTATCGAACACGGGCACTATATAGTTGAGTTTAGGGTCAGCTACAATGGCGCTCGACACAGCCGGAGGAAGCTCCGTTGTACGGTCAATTTCGGGGATGCCATCGACCTTCACCTCGCACACAGGGCAAAGCTTGGCCAGCTGAGACTCGAACGCCGCCGTCTCTACGTTGGCATCGCCAACATCTGGGCTATTCAGAAGCAGTACGTGCGCCTGTCCCTTCGAATCAGCGACGACAAAGTCTGCCATGAGGGCGCCGGCTTCAGAGTAGCTAGGGCTGACGTTCTGGTAGACGCCCGCGGCAGTATCCGCAGACGATAACGCCCCCGGGTCATGCTCCCCAATCTGGATTACTGGGATCCCGCTCGCAGTCGCTGCCTTGATTTGGGCGGCAAGACCCGTGGTCAAAAAGGACATAACTACAATAGCAGCTACGTGGTCGGTCTCGGCGACGGCGAACCCTTGGTCCGCGGCCGCGATGCCTCCAGTAGTGTAGTCAGGAATAACATGGACTCCAGCTTTCGCACCTGCAGCGACCATTCCCCCGCCCACCGTCTCAGTAAACTGATTGGCCCCATTAGTTATCAGGTAGACGGACTTCCCACTTAGGGTTGAGACGCTGATCTGCGGGCCAGGGGCTGTCCACGTGCTCGGGGCCTCAGCCTGACTCGCCAAGCGCTGCGCCTCGGCCACGCCGTTCGACGCGGATGGCGACGCGCTCACTTTAGGGGTAGGCGCTGGTGTTGAGCCGCAAGCGGCGAGCGCAACACCACCAATCAGCAGAGCAGCGACGACCAGGCTCGGTCTCTGACGCCATGCGCCACCCAAAACGTTCCGTTGTGTTCTGATCATGCCTTGTCCTCCCGAAGTCCAATATCTATCTAGTCACTTTGCGCTGCCTAGCCCTTGTTCGCTCATGTCGTCTGGCCACCCAGATCACGTCGGTCCACCTGATTTTTGTCTGGCGTCCTAGACCGTTCCACGAAAGGTCCCGCACCGAAGCTCCTACAGGCCTCTGCGCACGGACTGCAACTTGGCTTCTCGCCGATACCAGGGCTGCCACGTCTCGCCGCTGCTGAATTACTCGGCAGTGTTCAAATCTTCACTCCGCAAACGCAGGCAAAACTGTCCGGGCAAACTCCCGCACCCCACTCAGCATGGCATCGACGGTATCGCCGACAAATAGCAAGCCGCAGAGATGGGTCACGCCCGCCGCAGCAAACCGCGACACCCTCTCGCAGATTTCGTCGGGCGTTCCGACCAAGTTTGTCTCAGCAAGCTTCTTCATGTCGGCTCCCCTTAAGGTTGACCCGCTTAGCGACACAAGGTGCCGGTACATTTGGGACGTCTCAAAGGTGTTCAGGGCCTGCTCGTGAGTGGTGCCGAGCGCCACCACGACTTGTGCCGCTACGGCGATGCTGTTGGGGTCGCGCCCGTGAAACTCAGCGATCCGAGTGAGCTCTGTCCGGCCAGCGGCTATGGCCGCGGCACCAATACCCGCCGGCAGCCAGCCCTGTCCTGACTCTGCCGCGCGCCTGATCGATGCATGGGCGTTGCCGGCAAAGTAAATGGGGAGCGGAACTTGTACGGGCTTTGGGTACATCTCCACATCCTCCACCGCATAGTGCTTGCCCGTAAATGTGAAGCGGCGCTGTTCGAAAAGCCCTCGGAGCACTTCTGCGCTCTCTTCAAGAAGCTCCGACCGCGCCAGCGCTGCCATAGAGGGATAACAGGCGATGAACTCCTCTCGGTAGGCACCAATCCCAAGACCGAGTATTACTCGCCCCTGACTGAACTGGTCCAGCGTCGCCACTTGCTTAGCCAACACGACCGGATGGCGCATGGGCATCACTAGTATCCCCGTCATCAACTTTAGCGTCGATGTCTGAGCGGCGCAGTACCCGTAGGTTATGAGCGGATCAAAGAAGTCCGGTGGAGTGCTCCATTCACTCCGGACGTAGGTCGGCGTGCTGAAGTGATCATTCCCTGCGATGTCATAGTAGCCAAGCTGCTCCACCTCGACTGCTATACGGACGATGTCTGTCGGATTCGCGAATGGCGTGGGGTACATCAGACCGGCTGTGCATGTGGGCAAGCCAACTCCGAACTTCATCGCAGTTGTCCTCGACTGCCCACCAATAGGGAGGTTGCCCAAATATCCGCTACCTTTGCAATCACCTCATCCACGGTGAAATGGAGTGATGCAACTGGGTGGACAATAATCTCGTCCGCTAGCGGCGCCAGGGCTTCAAGGCGCTCTGCCACATCCGCCTCGGTTCCGGCCACGGCAAATTGATCGATCATTTCCATAGGCAGGAGAGCCGCAGCGGCCTCGATATCCCGATAGTCGCGGCGCGCCACAAGGTCGCGGAGAAGCGGAGGCACATGGATCCCGAGGTCTTCGGCATACGCAAAGCCTGGGTAGCTGCTCCACAGGGGCAATGCGACGAAGTACTTCACGGCGCTCTGGGCCTCGCGGGCCGTCTCGCCAATGCAGACATCAATCCGGACTGCGACTTGCGGCAGGGGTACACCAGCATGCTCTGCACCGATCCTCACTCGCTCAATGCCACTACGCACACCCGCTACTGACGCAAAGGGCGCCAAGATTACGCCATCACCTATGGCGCCTGCCGCAGCCAACATAGCACGCCCTCTGGCCGCCACGTAGATAGGAACCTCCGCGGCATGGAAGTTTAGGCTTCCTTCTCGAAAGCTAAGTATTTCCCCGTGGTACGTCACGCGGTCGCCCGCGAGAAGCGACCGGATGATCGCTACTGCGTCCCGGATAGCTACGGCGGGACGCGAGCGAACCACTCCCATTGGGGGGAATCCGCTGCCACCGGCTCCGAGCCCTAAAGTGATGCGTGCGCCAGCCAGCTCTTCCAGTGTCCCGATCGCCATGGCCAAGAGGGCTGGATGGCGGGCGTAGGGTTCCGTCACGCCAGTGCCCAGGCGGATATTGTGGGTCACCTGAGCCAGCGCGGAGAGTACGACCCATGGATCGCGGTAGAATTTTTCGTCGGCAACCCAAAGGGATTCGTACCCAAGCTGCTCGGCTCTGGTTGCGCGCAATTGTAGGCTGCGCACAGGGATGTCGGGCAGCATCAGAAGGCCGAGCCTAGGCGACAAAGCCGTATCTCCTTTTCAGGACCGCAACAAGCGACCTTAGACTATGGTCCACAAGGGGAAGCCGGTCCCCGCTGAGGGTAAGATTCATGTCCTTAAGGCCACTTGAGGTCAATAGCATCACCACGACATCGTCGGCGCAAAGGTCACCAGACGCGGCTAACGCACGGACCCCGGCGAATGCCATGGCTGAGCTCAGTTCTACAAGCAAGCCCTCATCTCGCCTGAGACTGCTCTGCGCCTCTAGCGCTCCTCCGTCTGAGATGGTAACAGCGGTTCCACCGGAGAATCGGATGGCTCGCAGTGCCTGGAAGGTGCCGATGTTGGTTGCGATCGAGTAGGCGTGGGAGCCCTGCCCTTCGACGTATTCAGGAGCTGGCTTGCCTTTGGCAAGAGCAAGGCTCAGCGAGGGATAGGCTTCAACCGCGATGAGGCGAGGGATTGCCTGCACCAGGCCGGCATCCGCTAGCTCCTTGAAGCCAAGGTACATACCTGACAGGGAGTCCCCATAGGCGACCGGGACTACCACGGCATCTGGGGCCCGCCACCCCAAAGCCTCAGCGAGCTCGTAGGCAATGGTCTTATACCCTTCGATCCCGGCGGGGTGGCTCCCCACTGGTGGGTCCGACGCGTTCGACAAGGGGAGCCAGCCCCACTCTTGGACGACCTGTCGGCTCAACGACCATCGACCCCGTGCCGTCTCGGTGGTAACGATCATAGCGCCGAAGGCACTCAGAAAGCGCTTCATCGCGATAGGGGTATTGCGAGTTGCGAAAACGATGCACGGCAGCCCGGCCTTCGCAGCGTAGGCCGCCGCTGACGCCCCTGCATTGCCTGATGACGAGACCACTATCCCGGGGTATCCGCGGGCCAAGGCCCATGAGACTGCCACAGCAGCCAAGCGATCCTTGAACGACCCAGTAGGATTCTGCGACTCGATCTTTGCCATTAACTGGGGCAATCGGACAGCCGCGCCTAGGCGGTCGCAAGGAAGCAGCGGCGTCGCGCCTTCTCCGAGACTCAGAGCCTGACCGTCGTCGACCGGAAGGACATCGATGTATCGCCACAGACCAGATCGACGGTTGTCGAGCGTGTCGGGCACCAGTCGAGGGGGACACTCGTAGTACATGCGCAAATTAGAGGGGACATCAGCCGCACACGCGGGACACCCCCAGTAGTCGCGGTCAAGGGGATATCGCTGACCGCACCTAATGCATGAGAAGGCTACTGGGGTTGTCACTTCGAAGTCCGTCGTCCACAGCCTGGCCCATGAGACATGTGCCATAGCCGCGGCTGACCCCGGGTAGTCGGCCCCAAGGCGAGCCCATTCCCGCTGAGCCATTTGGCAGAATCGCTCTCCTCCTGCACAATGGTGAAGTCCGCACGTGGATGCAGAGTCCATTTGGCAGATTGCGGCTTGGGCTTCAGGGCTTGCGCGCCGATCGCACCCGATCCCCACAGATTCAAACCCCTCTTATATCGGGAGCCCGCAAATCCCGTACCCGCACCTCGTTGCGTCTGGGACCCTGCACGGACACGTGCTTCTCGGTTCCGAGACGGGCTTGGTGAATGCGTACAGGGCAGATGCATAGTTCTTCCTGAAGGCGAGCGGCTGCTAGGGCGCCGCGGCTACGGGGTCGGCGTTAGAGGTTGAATCATCTAAAATCGCAGCCGTCAGCTCGATCTCGACCATGGCCCCGCGAGGGAGCCCTGAAACCTCCACTATGGAGCGCGCTGGTCGCGAGTCGCCGAGAGCTTCAGCGTAGGTCCGGTCGAGGTCCGCGTAGCTTCCAAGATCGGTCGTGAAAATGGTGACCTTAGCGATGTCAGTCGGGCGGCCACCCACGGATGCGAGCAAAGATAGAGCATTCGCGATCGCCTGTCTTGCCTGAGTCACCACATCCCCGGCGACGATCAAGCCGGTCGCCGGGTCAACCGGGAGCTGCCCAGAAACGTAAGCAATGTGCGCGACGCTAGGTACGAGAACCACTGGGGAGTAGTGTCCAATGGGCGGCAGCATCGGGCTCGTCTCACCCATTGGAGCATTCAATCGGCTGCTCGTGTGCGGCTGGCGCGTCCCCAGCAGTGTGCACTGTACGAGATACGGTGCGCAAAGGAAGCCTCTTCGAGGTGGCGCGTCTACCAGCTCTCCCTCCCGCAGGAGCGCTCTTACGCAGTTCACTGAGATAGTTGTAGATCGTGTACCTGCTTACCTGTAGCGCAAGGGCCACGTAATCCACAGCGTCTCGGATCAGGAACACGCCGGCTGACTCGAGATGCCTAACTACTTCCAGCTTGTGCTGTCTTTGCATTAGGGCGACCGGGATTCCGATGCCGCGGATCGCCTTGTCCACGGTGCCGGCCGTTAAGGCCTCAACAGTGCCTGCAAACATCTCGGTTGAGTCACCATCCGTGCGCAGCGGTGCGACCGACGCCGACTCGTGGAACGCGGGGACCTCCGTGAAGGCGTTTAGCACGGATTTGATCTGCAGCCACGGAGTCTGATCCGTATTGATGCAGAGAGAGGCAATCGGCCGTCCCGAGAGATCGTTGAGGAAGATCGTTGACGAGATTAGCGGCCCGCCTCCCGGCGTTGAGCTCCGGTAGCGCAGAACGTCATCGGTCAGGCCCTGGCGCATGCAGAGCAACAGCAGGTCAGTGGTGGGTCCCCCGACGGAGCGGCCCGTGACGTCTCCGGATATAGCGACGATCGAATCGGGGATTAGGGCAAGATCATGAACGACCACCTCGTTGCCAGGTCCAAGCGCCCGGGCGAGCGGCTCGGCCAACGCTTGGAGCATCGCTATCAGATCAGGGTTTCTGGACTTGCGCCCGCACGTCGAGGTCTCCACACGGCCGTTCCCGGCTGCCTCGGCATCCGCCAAGGGAAATTCGGGCTGCGCCAAGACTTAGCTCCTAAACGGTCTGGTCGGGACCCATGAAGGGGTCAGGTTGCGGGGGATGGTACCACTCATTGTTGTGGCCGTCAAGAGCCTGTGGAGGCCGTGTTGTCTTTTAAGGTGAGCTGTTGGGGGTCCAGCGCCAGATCCCGTGGGTCGGGGCGCCGAGGAAGTTGGCCAAGGCCGCAGTCTGCTCGCGGCTCCACTGGAGTCTGGGGAGGACGAAGAAGTAGCGGGCGCCCTCAGTAAACTGGGGTATTCCCGATGGATGGCCAACCAGAACCGTGCCCCGGGCGCGGATGACGTAGACGAGATGGTCGGCGTTCATCCCGCGCCTCTTCCAGATCCCCCTCTCGCCCACCCAAGTGCTGTCGGCATAGAGAACGGTAAGGAACAGGGGCCCGACGCAGGCCTGCATCTGTTGAGCGCCACTGTAGATCAGGATTGGGGAGCAGCTAGGCGCCACTGACGGCGGGGCCGTGGTTGGGCGTGGTCGCGACCATGGGGGGTTCGGAAGCCAGGTCCGTGGTCGCTCCCAGAGGGCTGGATTGAGTCAGGGGGTCCGGCTCGGGATCTGACTTCTCCGCTGGCTGCGTTGGGGCGTCAACCTGGTGGCGCCGCGCCAGAACGTGGCAGGGCCCCCCCGTGGAACTTGACCGGCTCTTCGGGAGGGCCCTTCTAGGGATGCCTGGAGGGGCACCCATGCTCATGGTAGCGTCGGACCAGGAGAAGGTGGAGGTCGAGCTTCAGGCGGGGCGGCTGGCCTGCCCGCCGTGCGGAGGGGAGCTGCGCCCGTGGGGTCACGGCCGGTGGCGGGTGCTGCGCCGGCGGGAAGGTGGACAAGATCACCTCCGGGTGCGACGGGCGCGGTGCCGGGCGTGCCTGGTGACCCAGACCCTGCTGCCGGAGGTCAGCCTGCTGCGACGCCTGGACGATGTCGAGACGATTGGGGCGGCGCTCGAGGCGAATGTGGCGGGCTGGGGACATCGCCGGATCGCGGCGCAGCTGGGGCGTCCCGAGGACACGGTGCGGGGCTGGCTGCGCGCCTTCCGGAGTGGAGCGGAGGCGATCCGGTCGCACTTCACCCGCTGGGCCCACGCGCTTGACCCGCTGCTGGGACCCATCCCCCCTGCCGGCAATGCCGTTGCGGACGCTCTGTCAGCAGTTGGAGAGGCGACCCGGGCGGCGGTGCTGCGGTTCGGGCCCCGGCCGCCGTGGAGGCTGGTCTCCCGGCTAAGCGGCGGGGTGCTGCTTTGCAACGCAAGTCGCCCCTTCCCAGCCGTGCCCTGAGGCGGCGATGGTCTGCGTGGCCCCCCAACAGCACGCTTCGGGGGCAAGGAGGAGCCATGGAAGACCGCAATCGCGATGTCGGGCTATTCCGATATAGCTTGGTAAGAGAGCCCGGAGACCCCGCTCTGTCGAAAGCCGAGCGCGGGGCGCTGGTCCGCGCCTTGGCGGCGATGGAGCACGCCACGCCCGACGGCCGGTACATCCGGGTGGGGCGCTCGACCCTGGACGAGTGGATCCGGGCCTGGCGGGCAGGAGGCTTCGAAGCGCTGGTGCCCAAGCCAAGGCGTAGCCAGCTGCGCACCGACCCCGAGCTGCTGGCCCTGGCCGAGAGGCTCAAGCGTGAGGCCCCCAAGCGCACCGCCGAGCAGGTGGCCCGGGTGATGGCCGAGGCGGGTGCCAGCTCTCCCTCGGTGCGCACCATCCAGCGCCATCTCGCCCGGCTCGGCCTGCATACCCGTCCGGACGGGTCGCCACCCAGGGCCTATGGCCGCTTCGAGGCCAAGGCGGCCAACGACCTGTGGACTGGAGACGCAATGCACGGTCCCTTGGTAGGTGGGGCCAAGGCCTACCTGCTGGCCTTCATCGACGACTTCAGCCGCACTCTGGCCGGCTACCGCTGGACCCTGGCGGAGGACACCCTGCGCCTGACCGCGGCGCTGCGCTCGGGACTGGCGGCCCGGGGGGTACCCAAGGCGGTATTGGTCGATAACGGCTCCGCCTTCGTCAACACTCAGTTTCTGCGCGCCTGCGCGGTCCTGGGCATCCGGCTGATCCACGCCCGGCCGTACACGCCCACCACCAAGGGCAAGATTGAGAGATTCTTCGAGACCGTGAGGGGCGAGTTCCTGGTTGAGCTCGAGGCCCGGGGCGGGGCCGCCGATCTGGCCGAGCTCAATCGCCTCTACACCGCCTGGGTCGAAGTCGTCTACCACCGCCGAGTCCACTCCGAGACCGGCGAGCGACCCCTCGACCGCTTCGGATCCCCGGGGGTCCTGCCGTCGCCAGCCATGCTCCACGAGGCATTCCTGTGGTCTGAGCAGCGCCAGGTGACCAAGACCGCCACGGTCTCCCTCCACGGCAACAGCTATGAGGTGGACGCGGCCTTGGTGGGACGGCGAGTGGAGCTGGTCTTCGACCCCTTCGACCTGACTGACATCGAGGTCCGCTTCGATACCCGTTCCATGGGCCGGGCGGTGCCGATGCGGATCGGCCGCCACGTCCATCCCCACGCCCGTCCGGAGGCGGCCCCGCCACCGGTGCCCACCGGCATCGACTACCTCTCTCTGGTGGCCCAGCGGCGAGCCGCCGAGCTGGCTGGGGAGCTCATCGACTACGCCGCCATGGCCGCTTCATCCGCCCGTCCTGCAGCTGACACCGAGTCAGAGGAGCACCTCTCATGAGCATCGACCAACTGCGCAGCCATTACTCCCTTGGGCGGATGCCTTTCAGCAAGGACCTGGCCCCGGGGATGCTGCACCACCACCGAGCCCACGCCGAGGCGGTGGCCCGGATCTCCTGGTGCATCTCCGAGCGTGCCATCGGGGTCATCACCGGTGAGTGCGGCTCGGGCAAGACCGTGGCGGCCAG
>DATLTJ010000089.1:0-54115 GCA_035533655.1 Candidatus Acidiferrales bacterium
GATGTCCTTCGGCGCCTCCCGCTGAACCGGCAGGGAACGGACTCTTCCGGCCCGACCGGCGACTTCAGTGAGTAGAAGCCATCAGCCGAGGTGCCCTCGGCGATTCCAGGAGCGGGCCTCATCGCGCCGGGTCGGATGGTACCAAGGTTGCCCCGACCGGGTGGCTCCATCGGCGGCTGCGACGTCAGGTCAAATAGGGCGGAGGGGAGCGGCCCGGGGGCTAGGGCGTCGGGCTGGCTGCGGGGCTGAGCGTCGCCGTGGGGGTGGGGGTGCGGCTCGGGGTGGCCGTGGGAGTCGGGCTCGCCGACCCACTGGGGCTCGGGGACGGTGAGCCGCTGGGGCTGGCCGAGGGCGAGGGGCTGGCCGCCACCTGAGGCAGGCTGGGAGGCTTGGTCGCCGGGGCTGCCGGACCCCCGCCAAAGGGGGCCGGAGCGGTCGGGCCGACGGCGGCGAAGGCCACCACCAGGGCGGCCGTGGCCGCCAGCGCCAGCCCGACCGGCAGCACCGCGGCCGAGGAGCGAGTCTCGACCTGGAAGCCGCCGCTGTTCTGGCCGGAGCGCAGGTAGATCCGGCGCAAGGGGGTGAGCTGAATCCCCTCGGTGGCCAGGCTGGCCCAGGGAGCGCTCAGGTAGACCGCCGCCTGAAAGAGGAGCAGCACCGCCAGCAGCGAGGTGGTCAGGCTCAGGGCTCGGAGCTCCATCGCCGCGGCCGCCAGGACCGCCGCCACCGCCAGCGCGGTCTCGGGCCGGGCCGCGCGCAGGGCCTGGCGCCAGCCGCTCAGACCTCCCCGCCGTTTGGGGGTGCGCAGGAAGGTCGCCTTGAGAGCCAGGATTCCGCGAATGTCCGCCAGGGACACGGTCCAGCTCAGCGCGAACCAGACCCGGAGGGCACGGACGGCATCGCCCCAGGTGAGCTGGCCACTCCGTCGCATCGCCCAGACCGCCCGGAGCAGGCCGAAGATCAAGAACAGGAGCGGAATGACCAGCACTGCGCCGGTGATCTGACGCACCGGCAGCCGCTGGTGGGCGGCGGTGGCAATCGCAGTGGCCAGGAGCAGGAGGGTGAAGGCGAGCAGGAGAAGGTCGCCGAACCACTGCACCGCCCCGACCAGATAGTGCCAGCGCTGGGCCCTGGTGAGCTGAAGCCGGTGGGGGGCCAGGGGAATCAGTTCCCGCCAGTGCTGGCGGAGGATCTGCAGGCCCCCCAAAGCCCAGCGAAAGCGCTGCTTTTTGAGGCCGTCGAAGGTCAGCGGCATCAGCCCCTCGCCCCAGGCCACCTGGTGGTAGACCCCTCGGTAGCCGCGGCCGAGGATCCGCAGGCTGGCCTCGGCGTCCTCGGTGATGCACTCCTCGTTCCAGCCCCCGATCTCGTCCAGCACCGAGCGCCGGATCAGCCCCATGGTGCCGCAGAAGATGATCGCGTCGCGGTGGGCGCGGGCGGGCATGGTGATGTCAAAGAAGTAGCGGTAGCTGTGGAAGAGGCCGCGCAGGTAGGAGTCGTCCTCCCAGTCCCGGTAGTGCTGGGGCGTCTGGACGAAGCCCACGCCGGGGTCTTGGAAAAAGGGCACGGTGTCCCGCAGCCACCCGGGGCGGGCCAGGTAGTCGGCATCGACGATGCCCACGATCTCGACCTCCTTGGGCAGGGTCCGGGTGGCCTCGTTGAGGGCACCCGCCTTGAATCCGGGCCAGGGGGCGAGATGGACGAACTGGAAGCGGGGGCCGAGTTTCCGGCAGAGCTGCTCGATGGGCTCCCAGACAGCGGGATCCTCGGTGTTGTTGTCGACCGCCTGGACCAGGTAGTTGGGGTAGTCGAGCCGGTCCAGCGCGGCCAGGGTCTCCCCCACCAGCTCGACCGGCTCGTTGTACATCGGCACCTGGAGCACGACCAGGGGCCAGGGACGGCTCTCGTCCCAGCTGGGCACGGGAAGCGGGGGCACGGGGCGCCGGCCGAGCACGTCCAGGATCTCGAACAGATAGGAGAGGGCCAGCGCCATGGCGGCGACCTCAGCCAGCACCAGCAGCAGAGACCCCAGCAGCATGGGAAGGTTCAGGGTCGGCACCAGGGCCTGCTCCACCGTCTGCTGGACCGAGAAGGCGACGTAGATCGCCGCCGCCAGGCTGGCCAGGGTGAAGAGCTCAACCGGGAGCCAACACCAGCCCCGCAGGAGGCGGCCGGAGAGCGCCACCACCAGTAGAAGCGCGATGCCGGCCCCGATCACCAGAGGCCGATCCCGGGTTATCCAGGCGGTCAGCCATCCGGCCCCGGCCAGACCCAGCGCGCCCGCGGCAAACCCGAGGGGGAACTGGGCTCGAGCGAGGCGGGAGGAGAGGACCAGCAGAGTGCAGACGGCGGCCGCGATGGCCAGGTAGACCAGGAGCCAGAGCAGCATCAGGATCTCGGGCTTACGGTGGTTCCCGGGCGGCGGCGGGCACCGCCGCGCGAGATCGTTCGCGGCGGCGGGCTGTCCTGCCTGCTCAGGATGGCGGGACCCGCGGCGCGGGGGCCGCCACCACCCGCAGGAGCTGGATGACCATCCAGGCCGCGATGGTGTAGATCACGATCGCGACCAGCGCCGCCCAGTAGGCGGTGTGGTCGACCCGGGGAACGCCCGGTCGATTGAGAACTCCCACGAAGGGATTCGCCAGCGCGTTGCCCACCCGGGTCACAAATACGATGAATCCCGAGTCGTGAGCCGCCAGTGCCCGGAAGAGGAAGTCGAGGGCCAGAAAGGCGTCAACGAGGGCCAGGCCGAACCAGATCAGCTCGCCCACGCGCAGGCTGCGGGGCGGGCCTGGGTTGGCTTTGGCGGGCGGCCCAACTGTCTCCGGGGTCGCGTTCGGGGGGGTGGCCTGGGCCGGCGGCGCGACGGGGGCGCCCCAGGGGAGCGGCGCGCGGACTCCCTGGCCGAGGTATGAGGGCACGGAAACCTCGTCGTCGGGGCTGGCTGACTCGCTCTCGTCGGTTTGGAACTGTTTCCACCCCAGTTCGCGACTCATGGCGGCCCTCCGCAGTGGTGGCGTCAATGGCGCTGCGCGCCCGGTCCCCCGCCGGGCGGCCTCCTCCCTCTGCTAGAACGCCGAACCGGCCTGCCCGTTTCACCCCCCGGCGAGATGGGCCGAGCCGGTTTCGACCGATCGGCGCCGATCGCCACCGTCGGAGGGCAGACCCGGGCCTACTCCTTGCGCAGAGGCATGGGCAGCCGCGCCACCACCACGTGGGGCCGGCGCTGCAGAGCGGAGGACAGCACCCGGTCCAAGTGGTTGTGGAGCAGCCGGTGCCAGAAGTGGCGCGGGAGCACGACCGGGATCAGCACCACCACCGAGTGGCCGGCGGAAGGCTTGAGAGAACCGATGTAGCGCACCAGCGGTCGGGCCACCGAGCGGTAGGGGGAGTCGAGGACCACCAGGGGAACCCCGGGATCCCAGTTTTGCCAGGCCGCCTCCACCTCGGCTCGCCGTCCTTTGTCCTCCGCGAAGACGACCGTCACGGCCACCACCCGGTCGCCCATGGAGAGGGCTTGGCAGAGGGCCTGGCGAGTGAGCACCGAGAGGGATGTGAAGGGGACGACCACCGTGGTCGAACCCCCTTTGGGCGGGGCCGGCCGCTGACCGAGATGGAGCTCCGCCGCCACCTCGCGGTAGTAGGCGCTGACCCGCACGAAGAGCCAGATCAGAAGCGGGATGGCGACCACCACCACCCAGGCTCCGGCGGCGAACTTGGTGAGGATGAAGATCACCGTGGCGACCCCGGTGGTGGCCGCCCCCAGCCCGTTGATCGTCATTCGCCACCACCAGCCGGGCGGTCGAGCACCCAGCCAGTGGTGCACCATCCCGGACTGGGCCAGGGTGAATCCGGTGAAGACGCCGATCGCATAGAGCGGGATCAGGGAGTCGGTGTTGCCCTGGGTCGCGATCAGCAGAATCCCGGCCAGTGCCGCCAGTGCCCAGATCCCCTGGGTGAAGACGAGGCGGTCGCCGCGGATCCCGAAGGCGTGGGGCAGGCGGTGATCGTTGGCCAGCAGGCTTGCCAGCACGGGCAGACCGCCGAAGGAGGTGTTGGCGGCCAGGGCCAGGGCCAGGGTGACCAGGATGGAGATCCCGCCGAAAGCCCAGCCCCGCCCCAGTGCATAGCCAATGATCTGGTTGAGGACGGCGTCGTGGGTGCGCGGCTCGACATGAAAGCGCTGGACCAGCACGCCCAAGCCGAGCAGCATCGCGGCGAGCAGGATCCCTAGCAGAACCTCGGTCTGGCGGGCCTTGGCCACCCGGGGCTTGCGGAAGAGGGGCACTCCATTGGCGATCGCCTCCACCCCGGTCAGGGCACTGCACCCGGCCGAGAAGGCCTGCAGGACGAGGAGAATCCCGATCTCTTCTAGCCCGTGGGTGGCGATCTGGGGCGCGCCCGGGGCAATCAGGTGGGGGTCCAGGGGATGGACCAGTCCCATCGCGATCACGATCAGGATGGCGGCGATGAAGGCCAGGGTGGGGAGCAGGAAGGCGCGGGCGCCCTCGGCCAGGCCGCGCAGATTGAGGAAGGTGACCACCGCCAGGATGGCCAGGCACAGAGGGATGGTGAGCGGGACCAGTCCCGGGAAGGCCGAGGTCAGCGACGCGACCCCGGCTGCGATCGAGACGGCCACGGTGAGGACGTAGTCGACGATCAGCGAGGCTCCCGCCAGCAGGGTCAGGCGGGCCCCGAGGTTGGCGCGGGCGACGGCGTAGGCGCCGCCTCCGGCGGGGAAGGCGGAGATGACCTGGGTGTAGGAGGCGACCAGCAGCACCAGCAGCGCGACGATGGCGAGAGTGATCCAAGGAGCCAGCCGCAGGGCGGCGACACCGCCTGCGCCCAGGGCCACCAGGAGCGCCTGGGGCCCGTAGGCGACCGAGGTGAGCGCGTCCAAGGAGAGTGCGGAGAGGCCCTCGACCGGGGAGATCTGCTCTTTGGCCGCCTCGCTGGAGCGAAGCGGGCGGCCCAGCAGCCCGTAGCTGCGCTTCAACGTCTCATCCGGATCCGGGAGAGGTCATCGACTGCCAGAGTGTGCCGGATGCCGCTGCCCTCGCTGGCTGAAGGGGCGGCAGGTCGACCCGACCTGGACCCCCGCCCGGGTCGGGGCAGCGGACCGCGCCCAGGGCCGGGCAGGCGGGGTTGGTTGATGACCGGGGGCCTGGCGGCGCCTCGCCTAGATGCGCTCGGCGATGCTCTGGCCCTGCGCGAAGAAGAGCAGGTAGTCGGGGCCGCCCGCCTTGGTGTCGGTGCCGCTCATGTTGAAGCCCCCGAAGGGGTGAACACCCATGTAGGCGCCGGTGCAGCGGCGGTTGATATAGAGGTTGCCGACGTGAAAGCGCTCCTTGGCGACCGCTATCCGCCCCGGGTCGCGGCTGAAGTAGGATCCGGCCAGGCCGTAGTCGGTTCCGTTGGCGATATCCAGGGCCTGCTCGTAGTCAGCCGCCCGCATCACCGCCAGCACCGGGCCGAAGATCTCCTCCTGGGCGATGCGTGCCTGCGGGTCGACCCCGGCGAAGATGGTCGGCTCGATCAGGTGGCCGTCGCCGCCAACGCGGCCGCCGCCCAGGAGCAGATCGCCCTCGCCCCGACCGACCTGGAGGTAATCGAGGATCTTCTCCTCGGCTGAGCCATCGATCACCGGACCGACCACTACGGTGGGGTCTACCGGGTCGCCGACCCCGAGCTCCGAGGTCAGCTCGACCACCCGCGCCAGGACCCGGTCGTAGACGGGGCCGACCAGCACCGCCCGGGATCCGGCCGAGCATTTCTGGCCCTGGAAACCGAAGGCTGAGGCGGTGATCGCCTGGGCGGCCAGCTCGAGGTCGGCCGTCTCGTCGACGACCACGGCGTTTTTGCCCCCCATCTCAAGCTGCACTCGCTTCAGCCAGAGCTGGCCAGGGTGGACCCGGGACGCCCGCTCGAAGATCCGGATCCCGACCTCGCGGGATCCGGTGAAGGCGACGAACCGAACCTGCGGGTGATCGACCAGGGCGTCCCCGATCACCGAACCTCGGCCTGTGAGCAGGTTGATCACCCCGGGAGGCAGGCCGAGATTGAAGAAGAGCTGGACCAGCCAGGCAGCGCAGGTGCTCGAGGTCGCGGCCGGCTTGAGGATGACGCAGTTGCCGGCCACCACGGCGGCGGCCATCATCCCGGTAGCCAGAGCCAGCGGAAAGTTCCACGGCGAGATGACCACTCCCACCCCCAGCGGGAGGTAGCGGAACTGGGTGAGCTCGCCGGGCCAGGGAGCCATCCGGTCCCGCGAGCTCAGCTCGAGGGCCTGGCGGGCGTACCACTCCATCAGGTCGACCACCTCGGAGACCTCCCCGTCCGCCTCATCCCAAGCCTTGCCCACCTCGAAGACCATCAGGGCGGCCAGCTCCGCCCGTTGGCCGCGCACCGCCTGGGCGGCGCGCAGGAGGAGGGCCGCCCGCTCCTCGATTGGGGTCCTGGACCAGTCCCGAAACGCGACCGAAGCGGTGGCGACCGCGCGATCGACATCCTCCCGCCGCCCCGCCGCGTGGCGGCCGACCAGCTGCTCGGGGTGGGAGGGATTGGAGGAGTCGAAGAACTCACCGGTCTGGACCCGCTCTCCGCCGATCACGAGCGGATACTCCCGACCCAGCCGACCGCGGACCCGCGCCAGCCCCGCGCGGAAGGCGTCTTGCTGGGCGGCGATGGAGAAGTCCAGCGTCGGTTCGTTGCGGAAGGGCGGCAGGGTCATGGCGGTTCTCCTCGTCTGTCGGAGCTGGGGGCTGGGAGGTCGGTCGAACCCTAGAGTGGCGGCTAGCGACGCACCAGATTCCGGGCCAAAAAGAGCACGTTGGCCGGCCTCTCCGCCAGCCGGCGCATGAAGAACGGGTACCAGTGGGTGCCGTAGCAGGTGGCCACCAGCACGGTGTACCCCTCTTGGAGCAGCTCCCGCTGCAGTTGGGGTCGGATGCCGTAGAGCATCTGGAATTCGAAGCGGTCTCGGTCGATGTGCTTCCGCTCGGCAAACTCGATGGAGTGGCGGATCATGCGCTGATCGTGGGTCGCGATGGCGGTGTAGCCGGCTCCCTCCAGGGCCATCTCAATCAGCTGAAGGTACTTGCGATCCACCTCCGCCTTCTCCGGAAACGCGACCTCGCGGCTCTCCAGGTAGGCGCCTTTGACCAGGCGCAGGTTGGGGGCCAGGGGGAGGAGTGCCTCGAGGTCGGCCACGGACCGGCGCAGGCAGGACTGGAGCACGGCGCCGACGTTGTCGCAGCCGCGCTCGCGGAGGCGGCGGTAGATCGCCAGGGTGGCGGGAACGTGGCTGGAGTCCTCCATGTCGATACGCATGGTCATACCCATTTGGGCCGCGAACTGGAGCAGGGTGACCATGTTCTCCTCGGCCACTTGCTCACCCAGATCGAGGCCCATCAGGGTCAGCTTGATGGCCACATTGCAGTTGAGGGCCTCCGCCTGCAGTCGCTGGATCAATCCGCGGTACTCGGCTACCGCCCGGTCGGCGTCGGCGGCACTGGTGACCGCCTCGCCAAGCAGGGTGGCGTTGCACTTGAAGCCCTGCTGGTTCAGGCCCCGGATCACCGCCACGCACTGGTCCAGGGTTTCCCCGGCCACGAACCGGGACGCTCCCAATCTCATCCCGTAACGGTTCATGAATGCCTTGGTCGTCCGGTTCTGGGCGGCCGCCAGGATGGCTCCCCGCGCCAGCGTGTTCAGCGACGGCAAGGAGTCAATCCGCTCGAGGATGAGTAGCCACCGGCAACCGCCGCCCGGGCTCCAGTTGGGCCGGCTCGCCCCCTCCCGAGCTCACCTGGCGGCTCGGTGCACCTCGCTCTCGCGGGCACGAGGTCCCCGAGGGCGGAATCAGAAGTGCTCCAGCAGCCACTGGTGAATCAGAGGGACCTGGTTCACCAGGAGGGTCAGGTTGCCAGCTTCGGAGAGAAAGTGAGCGTCCGCCTGCGGAAGCCGTTCGGCAAGCCAGCGGCCGTGGCTGGAGGGGACCATCAGGTCGTGCTGGCCCTGCCAGAGCTGGAGCGGAACCGAGATCTGGGAAAGCTCAAACCCCCAGGGAGCCACGAACGCCAGGTCGTCGTCGATCCAACCATCCGCCCCTGCAGCTACCGCTCTGCTGAGGAGGCTTACCAGCCAGTCTCCCAGCTGGTCCCGGATCGCGGCTCGGTCGACCGGCGAGAGGACCGAAGCCATCGACTCGACCACCTCCTCGGCAGTTTTGGCAGGGGTGGCGGCCGCCGCCTCGTGCAGAGGGCGGATGGCGGCTTCGCCCTCCAGGACTGCTGCGAACTCCTCCACGTTGGCCTCTCCCATCCCGGCCAGGAAGTCGAGCCCCTCAGCGCCATAGGGAGCCGGGGATGCGATAGCCGCCGCCGCTACCACCAGCCCAGGCAGGTGCGCTGCGGCCGCGAGCACGTGGGGGCCGCCACCGGAGTAGCCCCAGGTGGCCAGCCTTGCCAAAGAGAGCTGATCGGCGATCCGGGCCAGGTCGCTGGCGGCATCGCTCACATTCCGACCCTTGGCCCGGGTCGATCCGCCGTAGCCGGGCCGGGAGTAGCCGATCAGGCGGATACCGCGCCTTTCGGCGTCGGCGAGCCACTCCGGGAAGAGTGTGGCGGCGCCCGGAGTGCCGTGCTGGACCACCACCGCGGCCTGGCCGATCTCGCCGCAGTCGAGAACTTCGAGGCGCCGGCCGGCGCTGGTCTCGATCTCCAACTCGCGCACCTTCATGCCGCTCTCTCCCCTATCGGACGACCCTTCGGCAGTCGACCTCTGCTGCCCGGCCGGCAACGAGGCTAGCACCGCAGGCCCAGACAACCATCCCGAGGTGGCTCTCAGCCGCCGGTCGGGGACGCCAGCCGCGGGGCTGGGCCACTCCTGCGCAGGCGCAGATCCAGGAGGTTGGCGCAGGCGTAGAGCGCCTCCAGGTGGGGCACGGATAGGTCGAGCCGGCGGGCCAGTTCGAGCACCGCCGCCACCGTCGCCCCCAGCTCGAGGGGGCGTCCCGACTCGACGTCCTGAAGCATGGAGGTCTTGTGACCACCCACCATGGCGGCGCCCTGGATCCGTCGCTCGATCCCGACCGGGGCCTCGATCCCAACCCCCCGACCGACCGCCTCGACCTCCTCCATAACCGCACGCACCAGGGCGACCGCCCCAGGGTCGGAGGTGATCTCCTCCAGGGTGGCCCCGGTCAAAGCGGAGATCGGATTGAAGCTGGAATTGCCGAGGAGCTTGAGCCAGAGCTCGGGCCGGATCCGCGACCGCACCGGGGCTTTGAACCCGGCCCGGGTCAGTGCCGCCGCGATCGCCTCGACGCGCGCGGAGGAGCTCCCGTCAGGCTCTCCCAGGCTGATCCTGGTGCCCTCCAGGTGTTCGATCACCCCCGGTTCAGCAAGTCGGGCGGCGGGGTAGACGATGCCGCCGACGACCCGCTCCACGGCGATGTTGCGGGCGATCACCCCGCCCGGGTCCACCGCCTCGAGGCGCGTCCCCTCAAAGCGGCCCGGGAAACGGTCGAAGAACCACCAGGGAATCCCGTTCTGCGCGCTGACCACAGTGGTCTGGGGCCCTAGTTGGGCGCCCAGACGCTCCGCCATCTCGGGCAGGCTGTGCGCCTTGAGGGTGATCAAGACCACTTCGGCTGACTTGAGTGGGCTGAGCTGGTCGGTGCACTCGGGATGGACCAGGAACTCGCCCGACGCCCCCGTCACCCGGAGGCCGCGGGCGCGCATCGCGGCGAGGTGAGCTCCGCGGGCGATCAGGATGACGTCCTCGCCAACCCGAGTCAGGTGGGCACCGAGCAGCCCGCCGGTGGCCCCCGCCCCCAGGACTACGAACTTCACCGGCGCCTCACCGGGTCGCGAAGGCCTCGGCCACGAAGCGGCGCTGGACCTTACCGGTCGCGGTTCGGGGAATCGTCTCGACGATGAAGAGCTGGGTGGGCACCTTGAATTCCGCCAGGTGCTCGCGGCAGTAGGCGCGCAGGGACTTCTCATCGGCCTCGGAGCTGAGCACTACCGCCGCCGCCACCTCCTCGCCCCAGGTCGAATGGGGGAGCCCGAAGCAGACCGCCTCAGCGACCGCCGGGTGGCTCTCGAGGACGCCGTCGACTTCGAGCGGGGCGATCTTCTCGCCGCCGCGATTGATCAGCTCCTTGAGCCTTCCCGAGAGGGTGAGGTAGCCGCCGGCGTCGAGCACCCCCAGGTCGCCGGTGCGGAACCACCCCGCCTGGAACGAGGCCGCGTTGGCAGCGGGATTGGCCTCATAGCCGTCGATCACGTTGGCACCCCGGATCACCACCTCGCCGGCGCTCCCACTCGGGAGCAGCTGGCCCTCCTCGGTCATGGTCGCGATCTCAACGCCGGTCCCCGGACCGACCGAGCCCGGACGACGCTCCCCGGGCGGCAGCGGGTTGGAGGCCATCTGGTGGCTCGCCTCGGTCATCCCATAAGCCTCCAGCACCGGGACCCCGAAGCGGGCCTCCATCTCGGCCATCTGCCCGGGACTGAGGGCAGCGCTGCAGCTGCGCACGAAGCGGAGCCGCTCGGTCCCGGCCGGCCGGTCGCCCGAGGTGCGCAGCAGGACCATCCGATGTGGGGTGGGGGAGGCGCTGAACCAGGTGGGCTGGTACTCCTTGGCCAGTGCCCAAAAGCCCAAGGGTGAGAACTTCCTGGGCGTGACCACCGCGCCGCCCGCGGCGAGGGCGGCCAGGGCGGACGCGACCAGGCCGTGGACGTGGAAGAGCGGCATCAGGCAGAGGGAGACATCCTCCTCGGAGAGCTGGTAGTGGTCGGTGACGTGGTCAACTGAGGCGACCAGGTTGCGGTGGCGCAGGGGAACCCGCTTAGGCCGGCTGGTGGTTCCACTGGTGTGGAGCACCAGGGCCACGTCGTCACCCGCGGCCGCCGAGGCCGTCCGCTCCCGGGTCTCCGGCTGGGCGGACTCCATCTGCAGCCTGCCCTGGGCGTCTATCTCGGTCTCGATCACCACGCCTCCTGGGGGCAGCGCCGACCGAGCAGCTCCTCCCTCGCCTTTCGGAAGGAGTAGAAACCGAGCTCCCGTGTCCTCCAGATAGAAGCGAAATTCGTCCTCCTTATAGGAGGGGTTGAGGGGGCAGGCGGTCGCCCCCAGAGCGGCTGCCAGGAAGAGGACGATCGCCTCCGGTCCGCTGGGCAAGGCCATCGCCACCCGGTCGCCCGGCCCCACCCCGAAAGCGGCCAGCCGGTCGGCGCCTTCGAGAACGAGCTTGCGGAGGCGCCCGTGGCTCAGGGTGGGCCCCCCGGGGACCACGATCGCCGGCCGGTCGGAGCCACCCCGCTCGAGCAGGCGGCTCAGGGTCTCTTCCACAGGACCTTCCTCAGGAGCGGCTGGGGACTTCCCCGGGAGCCCTCCCCGGTGCGGGATTGGCGGCCAGCCGGTTCGCCCCGGGCCGCGAGTCAGTGTAGCCCGGGAATCGCTTCGGAAGGGAGTTAGGCTGAGGCGAACCGGACCGGCTCGAGACAGAGCTGTGCAAACGTATGCACCGACCCCTTGACGGACCCCTTCTTCTGGTGTACGGTCCACTTCCATGTTGCGGGCGCGGCCCGCCAAGGCGGCGCGGGGGGACCCGTGATGAGGTCCAATGCTCGCGCTTCGGCGCTCTCGCTGGACGCATCTGAAGATTGGGCGGTCAACCGCCAAGACAAGGGGAGGGTGGCTGTCTCATGAGGTTGGCGACGATCTCGACCGGCGATGGGCCCCGGCTGCACGTCCGGGGCCGCTCCGGATACGTGGACGCGGCCGCCGAGAGCGGCAACCCGGCTCTGGGCTCTCTGGCCAGCGCCCTTCGCGCCGGCGAGGCAGGCTGGGAGGCACTTCGGGCGCTGGGATCTCGTGACGGGCGGGAGGTGGCCGAGTCGGAGCTGCTGGCCGCGGTCCCCGACCCGCCCCGGATCCTCTGCTTGGGGGTCAACTACAGCGAGCACGCCCTGGAGACCGGACGAGCCGTTCCCAAATGGCCGGAGTGCTTTGTCCGGGGCACCAGGAGCGTGACCGGCCCCTACGCCGATCTGGTCCGTCCCGCTCTTAGCGAGCGCTTTGACTATGAGGGAGAACTGGGGATCGTGATCGGCCGGGGCGGGCGCTACATCCCCGCCGAGCAGGCCCTGGAGGCGATCGCCGGCTTCGTCGTCTGCAATGACGCCTCGGCCCGGGACTGGCAGCGAGCTGGCACCCAGTGGACGCCGGGCAAGAACTTCGACGGCACTATGCCGCTGGGTCCCGAGCTGGTCACCGTGGACGAGGTGGACGTCGCCGACGTCCAGCTGACCACGACCGTGAACGGCGACGTCCGGCAGTCGGCGCGGACCTCGCAGATGCTGGTGAACGTCCCGCGGGCCATCGAATTCTTCTCCACCTTCACCACCCTGGAGGCCGGAGATGTGATCGCGACCGGAACCCCGGGGGGGGTGGGGATGGGCCACCAGCCGCCGCTCTGGCTGGAGCTGGGCGACATCGTCGAAGTCACTGTCGAGGGAGTTGGCACCATCCGCAACCGGGTGGTCGCCGAGGACCGCGACCGCGTATTGGGCAGATGGGTTCCGGCCGTCGCGTCCGGCCAGAGCCTGTAAAAGCGGCAGCGTCGTAACCGGGGAGTGTTTCCATGGATGAGTTCCGAAAGCGACCGGAGAGTAATCGAGTGGTGACCCAGGGGGACGGCTCCAGCGAGCAGGCCCGGCGCTTGTCCGGCTGGGGCCGGCGGCTCGCCGCCAGCTCGGTCGCGCTGGCTCTGGCGATCGCCGCCGCGGCGACCAGCGGGGCGATCGCCTTCGCGCCGGTGTCGGCATCCTCGCCCTTGGTGATCGGAGATCTCGCCCCGTTCACCGGCCCGGACGCCGCCCTGGGCGGTTACTACGATGCCTCGTGTTTGGCGGCTACCAAGGCGATGAACGCCGACGGGGGGGTGCTGGGTCACCAACTGACCTGCCAGACCTTTGACACGAGGGGCGACCCGGCGGACGCCGTGCCCGCCGCCAACCAGATGTTCGCCACCACCCCCAACTTGGCCATGGTGATCGGCTGCACCTCGGACGAGGCCGCCACCGTGGTCCCGATCATCAACAGCAAGAAGATGGTCGCGTTCTGCATGACCGGCCAGTCGGAATTCGACCACGTCAAGTACCCCTACTTCTTCCGGCTGGTGCCACCTGACCTGGCTGAGTCCTACGCCATGGTGGCCATCGCCAAGTACTTCAAGCACTACAAGAAGATCGCCATGGCCTTCGGCAACGACATCGGCTCCCAGACCTTCGTGGGTCCCGCCAAGCAGGCGATCAAGAAGGCCGGTCTCAAGCTGACCGCCAACGTCACCCTGGACCTCACCGCCAACACCTTCCGGACCGAGGCGGAGACCGTGGTCCAGAGCCATCCCGACGTGATCCTGACTGAGGCCCTTGGGTCGGCTGACGCCACCTTCCTCTCCGAGGTCAAGCAGCTCAACGGCGGGAAGATGATCCCGATCATCGGCACCTCAGCGACGATCGACCCCGGTTGGTTCTCGTCGGTGGGCGCGGCGATCGGAAAGTCGACCCTGGCCAACAAGTACGTGGCCGACAACCTGGTGACGGCCACCTCCGGCCCCGAATTCACGCCCTTCCACAGCGCCATGGAGGCGGTCGCGTCCCAGGTCACCGCTGAAGACGCGGGTAGCCTGGACACACTTCTCTCCGGCCCCGGCGCGGTCCACCTCTTCGACGGAATGAACCTTGCCGCCCTGGCCATGATCATGGCCAAGAGCACCGTTCCCAGCGTCTACAAGGCGGACATCCTGAAGATCGGTGACGGCGTCAAGGGCGCGGTTGTGGTGCACAGCTTCGCTCAGGGCAAGGCCGATCTCGCCAAGGGCAAGGCCATCCGCTACATCGGCCCCGGCGGCCCGACCAGCTTCGACGCCTACCACGACTCGCCGGGCATCCTGCAGATCGACGGCTACAAATCCAACGGCAACGTCACCGTCGATGGGGGCATCTCAGCCACCCAGCTGCGAGCCGTCTCCTAGCCGACCCTCCCAGATGAACCTCGACCGGGTGGGGCGAATGCCGCCCCACCCGGTCCTCTGCACTCCAGGAACTCCCTCATAGTCATGAGCCTTTTCATAGCGTCGGTCGGTTTTGGCATCGTGACCGCCGCGGTACTGGCCATCGCCGCAGTCGGCTTCACCGTGCAATTCGGCGTCACCGAAGTACTCAACCTGGCCTACGCATCGGTGATGATCGCCTGTGCCTACATCGCCTACCTGGTCAATCAGACGGGCCAGTCGGTGTGGCTCGGAATGGTGGCCGCGGCAGTCGCCGGGGCGCTCATCTCCTTGCTGATAAACAAATACATTTACGCCCCTTTTCAACGCCGGGGAACCTCGCACACGGCGGTGGTGATTGTTTCCCTGGGCGTCCTGCTGATCATCGAGTTCACCGTCCAGGCGCTGGAGGGGCCGGCCAACGTCTCCTACACCATGTCCCAGGGATCCACCTTCGTGCTCGGCGGTCTCATCCTCACGACGGTGCAATTCATCATCATTGGCCTCAGCCTGGCCTTCATGGTGGGCCTGCACCTGGTGCTGCGCTACACCCGCTTCGGCAAAGCGATGCGGGCCACCGCGGCGGACCGGACGTTGGCCCGCAATTGCGGAATCCGGACCGACCGAGTGGTCACCCTGGCGTGCATTTTCACGGGCGCCTTATGCGGCATCGCCGGTACCGTTTTCGCCATCAATTCGGGCAGTTTTGGAGCCACCAGCGCCGACCTCTTCCTGGTCCTTATCCTGGCCGCCGTCTTCCTCGGCGGCCCCGGACAACCCTACGGAGCTATGGTCGGCGCGTTGGTGATCGGTCTGGCGACCGAGGTCAGCGCGGTCTTCATCACCTCGGACTACAAGTACGTCTCAGCCTTCGTCATCCTGCTTGTCATCCTGGCCGTCCGGCCGCGGGGACTCTTCAATGCCGGTGCCATCGGGTGACACGATGAACGCCGGGTGCCGACGACACCGGAGGCGGTGTTCGGGCGGGGCGAGGTGGGGTCCGGCATGAGCCAGTCAACGCTCTTCTACCTGGCCAACCTGCTTGTCTATGGCGGAGTCGACGCCATCGCCTGTCTCGGCCTGTCCATGCAGTTCGGAGTCTCTGGGGTGAGCAACTTCGGCTACATCATCTTTCAGGCCGCGGGAGCCTACACCGCAGCTGTTCTTTCCTTACCCTCGGACTCCGCCAATGGCCACTTCCAGAGCTACATCGGTGGCCTCGGGCTGCCGTTCCCGATTCCCTGGATCGGGGCGGCGCTGGCCGGCGGCCTGGTGGCGCTGCCGTTCACTCTCCTAGTCGGCAGGCGGCTCACCGGCCAGGTCGCCGCCATCGGTCTATTGGTCACCGCGGTTATGGCCAATCTTCTTGTCAACAACTTCGTCCCCCTCTTCAACGGCGCGGCCGGACTTTCGATAGTGCCCCAGCCGCTCGCTCACCTGGTCAACCCCGCCAGCCAGGCCTATCAGTGGGGCTACGGCGTCGTCGCGGCGGTGCTCGCGCTCGCCACCTTCTTCCTCTTTCGCCGGATCACCGAGTCACCCTATGGGCGAAGCCTTCGCGCCATGCGCGACAACAGCCCGGTCGCCAACGCGCTGGGAAAGGACCTGCTCAGCCTGCGGACGGCGATGCTGGTGCTGGGAGGCATGGCGGCGGGGCTCTCCGGCGGGGTGCTGGTCGGCTTCATCACGCTCTGGTCGCCAGGGGCCTGGGGTTACGCGGAGACGATCGTCCTCTTCGCGGCGGTGATCATCGGCGGCACCGGCAACCACAAGGGGGCGATTTTGGGGGCCGTGCTGGTTCCCCTCGGTTTCGAGGAGGCCACCCGCTTCATCCCCCAGGTCGGCCCGGCCGGCCTCATCCCCGCCCTGCAGTGGGTGGCGATCGGACTCCTGATCGTGGGATTCCTCTGGTTCCGACCTCAGGGGATCATCCCGGAGCCGCGGCGGCGGATCTTCGCCAAGGCCCAGGCATTGACGGCCCGGTCGGGGGGCAACGGTTCCGGGCCAACCTCGGCACCCCCGGCGCTTTTACACCCTGACCCGGCCGGGAGTGCCGCGGATCGCCAGGGGCCGGTGCTGACCACCGACCATCTGGTGGTGAGCTTCGGCGGGCTGCGCGCGGTTGACGGGGTAAGCATCAGCATCGCCCGGGGCCGGCTCACCGGGTTGATTGGGCCCAACGGAGCCGGCAAGTCGACGCTCCTATCGGCGCTGGCCGGTACCGTGCCGGCGGCCGAGGGAAGGATCGTCTACCAGGGTCAGGACGTCACCTCCCTGCCCACCTTCCGCCGGGCCCGAGCCGGGCTGGTACGCACCTTCCAGCTGGCCAGCGAATTCAAGCGCCTGACCGTGATCGAGAACCTCCTCTCGGCGGTGCCCGACCAGCGGGGGGACTCCTTCCGAGGTGCGCTGCGGGGACGCCGCTACTGGGGCGCCCAGGAGTTTGCCGCCGTTGAGGACGCCAAGGAGCTGATGGACCAGTTCGGCCTGGTCGACCAGGCCGATACCTATGCTGGCAACCTGTCCGGGGGCCAGCGCCGACTTGTCGAGATCATGCGTGCGCTGATGACCAGGCCTCAGCTGCTGCTGCTGGACGAACCGATGGCGGGCATCCACCCCACCCTGGCGCGCAAGATCGGACGCAGCCTGCAATCGCTCTGCGCCAGCGGCATAACCATCCTCCTGGTCGAGCATGAGCTCGCCTTCATGGACGAGTTCTGCGAGCCGGTGATCGTGATGGCGGAGGGGAAGGTCCTCGCCGAGGGAACCATGGCCGAATTGCGCGGCCAGGCCGAGGTGGTGGAGGCCTACCTTGTCGGCTGACCCGAATAAGCCCGGAGCCACACCCAAGGGGGCGTCGCTGGCGACGGAGGTTCTCTCGGCGGGTTACGCCGGCCGGCCGGTGGTGCAGGAGATCTCCATCCAGGTGGCGCCCGGCGAGGTGGTCTCGGTCGTCGGTCCCAACGGATCGGGTAAGAGCACCCTGCTGAAAGCGCTGGTGGGAGTGGTCCAGGTTCTCTCGGGGAAGGTGCTCTGGGACGGGAAGGAGGTCACCAACTGGAGCCCCGACGCGGCGGCCCGGGCCGGGGTTGGCTACGTCCCCCAGATCGACGATGTCTTTTCGCCGCTGACGGTGCGAGAGAACCTCGAGATGGGCGGCTATCTCCTGCCCATCCGCGAGGTGGCGGGTCGCATTTCCCACGTCCTCGAGGTCTTTCCCCAGCTCGCCAGGATGCTGACCAGGAAGGCCGGCCGCCTCTCCGGCGGCGAGCGCAAGATGCTGGCCATGGGTCGGGTCCTGATGCTGGAACCCCGGGCGTTCATCCTCGACGAACCGACCGCCAACCTAGCCCCCGCGCTGGCCCACTCCCTGCTCGATGAGCACGTCCGCCAGCTGAGCACGACCGGTGCCTCGGTGCTGGTGGTGGAGCAGCGGGCGCGAGCCGTGCTGGCCATTTCGGACCGGACGTACGTGCTGACCGGGGGAAGATGCCAGATGGAGGGCGCACCCGCAGACCTGATCGCCAGCCCCGACTTCGTCGACACCTTCCTCGGGGGCAGGCGGCTGGCCGAGCGAGCTGAGGAGAGCTGAGCTCGGGACTGCCCCCGGGAGCGAGCAGTTCCATCGGAATCTCGATCGGGGCTGAAGATCGCCCGCTCTTCGTCCAGGGCTGGCCGGAATCGCTGAACTGTGAGGGGAGGTCAGATTCCCCGAGCTCCCACCCCTGGGGCCCTTTCGCGCGTTGTCCGTCAGCAAGGAATCGCACCCTGGGGCAGTCGTTCCGTCAGGAAGGAATGACACCGTAGCAGCAGAAGGCGGGATAGGGGGTTCGGGGGGAAGGGGTGGAGAAGTTGGTGAAGTGGGGACATCGGTCTCGGACGGTTCAGGCACTTTGGGTTACCTCCAGGGCGGCGGGCATGGCGGCCAGCCGGCGGTCAATGGTTCGCTTGAGAGTGAGCGGACTGGTGGCGGTGTAGAGGGAGACCAACGCCGGGATCTTGGTGGAGTCAGCCTGGCTACCGGCGAGCACCCGGCGCAGCGGGGTGGTGGGTCGGTCATAGGTTTTGCGAGTCCGGCTCCCCACCATCTGCTTGCCCACCAGCTTCATCACCGGCTGGAAGCAGTTGTTGTAGGGGCGCAGCAGCTCGGTGTAAAGGGAATTCAGCCAGGCCAGCTGGGTGGGCGTGTCCAGGCGTTGGTAGCCGATCAGGCGCCGAACCAGGGTCCAGTTCTTCTGTTCCACATGGCAGTTGTCGTTCTTGTGCTCGGGCCGGGAGCGGGAGAGGGCGATCCCGTTCTCCTGGCACCAGGCCACCAGGTGCCAGTTCAAGAACTCACTGCCGTTGTCTGGGTGCAGGCCCAGCATGGCGAAGGGCAGCTGGCAGCGGATCTGCTCCAGGGCGGCCACGATTCTGGTCTGGCCCTTGCCCATCACCGCCACCCGCTCGGTCCATCCGGTCGAGAGGTCGGTGGCGCAGAGGGTCCAGATCCACTCCCCCGCCGCCACTTCCCCGCTGTGGGAAACCAGATCGATCTCCAGGTAGCCGGGGGTGTCCAGCTCCCGCCACTGGCCCACCACCACGGGCACCTGGCGGCGCAGCAGCCCACCAGGTTTGGTCTGGCTCATCCGCCGGGACACCAGACCCCGCCGGAGGTCGTGCAGGGTGCGCTCCACCGTGGAGAGGCTGGCCCCAACCAGCAGCGAGCCGGTCTCCGGGGAACAGTCCAGCTGCCCGTGCCGCCTCAGCAGCAACAGCAGATCAGGGAGAAAGGGCTGCAGCCGCTCAGCGCACAGGTAATCGGTTGCCTCCCAGCAGACCTTGAGTGCCCGGCGGAACTCCAGCCCATATCGCCGGGTCCGCGGCGCGCGCCGCTTGGGCGAGACCCGCTTGCGCCCCCGGAGTACTCGCAATGCGTGCTTGCGCTCGTATCCCGTGGCCAAGCAGAAACCGTCCAGGATCTCGCCGCGCTCTCGACGCCTCGCCCGCCGGTACCTCGGTGCCAACTCCTCGGCCAGCTCGTACCGCTCCCGGATTCGCATGGGCTCGGCCCCCTCACCTCCAACCTCCGGCGAGCCGCCCTCGGTGCGATTCTTTGCTGAGGGAGCGATCGCCCCACGGTGTGATTTTGGATGAGGGAATACGTCGCCTTGACAAGTTGTGGGCGACAACATATGCTGCCGCCGGTCGCGGAAATGCAGGCTGCGGTCGGCCTGCGATCGGGGAGAGGCGCGAAGACACGGAGATGGGGCCGCAGGCCCGGTGCACGGCGTAGCAGGCGAGGCGCGGTGGATTAGTCGATCTGGCTCGGAGGGATGTCTAGATGGCTCTCGAAAGTAAGGCGGCCAACGGCCGCCTCGGCGGCGCCGGTTCGGCCCTCCTGGGCCTAAAGCGGACTCGCTGGGTGGTCGCCCTGGGCACCCTGGCCCTGATCACCGCCGCCTGCGGGGCGGCGGCGCCAACCAAAACACCGCCGAGTAAGGCGACCGTGCCAAATGTGGGCATAAATTCCTTCTCGCTCAACTTTGGCGCCATGAGTCAGTTCAAGAGTCTGGTCGGCGTCGGCAAGGGCCCGGTCGGGGTGATCCTGCCCGACACCGTCTCGTCGACGCGCTACACCGAGTTCGACGCCCCTTATCTCAAGGAGGCGATGCAGCAGGCCGGATACCCGAGCTCTGACATCATCATCACCAACGCCCAGGGAAGCGACGCCACCGAGCTTTCGATGGCCACCTCCGACATCACCAAGGGCGCCAAGGTTCTGGTGATGGACCCGCTCGATGGAACTGTGGCCAGTGAGATTCAGGCCTTGGCGTCGTCCCACGGGGTCGCCTTGGTGAGCTACGACCGGGCCACCTTCGCGGGTACCAACACCTACTACGTCAGCTTCAACAACTTCAAGGTCGGCCAGCTGATCGGTCAGGGGCTCGAGTCCTGCATCTCCGCCTGGCACGTCTCCAGCCCCCAGGTCTGGGAGGTGGACGGTGGGGAGAACAGCGACCCCAACGCGATCTCCTTCGCACAGGGCTACAACTCGGTGATCTGGGGTACCAAGACGACCCCGCTGACCCCGCCCAAGACCAACAGCAAGGGCTACAACCTGGTCGGTGACCAGGTCACCCTGAACTGGGACGTCCCCACCGCGGGCACCAACTTCGCACAGGCGCTCACCGCTCACCCCAGCATCAACGCGGTGGTGGTGGCCAATGACGAGATGAACGCCTCGGTGGTCCAGGACCTCAAGAGCAAGGGGGTCAGCCCCAAGACGATCCCGACCACAGGACAGGACGCGACTCTGACCGGGATGGAGAACATCCTCACCGGCTACCAGTGCGGGACCGTTTACAAGCCGATCTTCCTCGAGGCCCAGGATGCGATCGCCCTGGCCACCATCCTGCGGGCGGGAAAGACCCCTCCCTCGGGCCTGGTGAATTCGACCACGACTGACCCGGCCAACTCGAGCATCACCGAGCCTGCTTCCCTGCTGGTGCCGGAGTGGGTGACCCCCAGCAACATGGAGTCGACGGTGATCAAGGACAAATTCATCCCGGTGGCAGCGCTGTGCACCGCCGTGGGCCAGAGCGTCTGCTCCCAGGCCGGCATCCACTAACCCGAAACCGACCTGTCGGATCCAGCCGAGGGGCCGCACCAGTTGGTGCGGCCCCTCTGATCCATGTAGTTCCCGAGTTCAAGGTGGAGAGGAGGCCCCAGCCAGAGGATGAACTCGAACTCGGACGCCCAGACCTCTACAGTTGTGAGCCTGCCTAACCTGAGCTCGGCGGCCGCTCGGCCAGCTGGCGACGACGAGTCGCTGCTCCGTCTCCGGGGCATCGACAAACACTTCGGCCCGGTTCAGGCTCTCTACCAGGTCGACCTCGACCTTCCGGCTGCCCAAGTCACCGCTCTCTGCGGCGACAACGGCGCGGGGAAGTCGGTGCTCACCAAGTGCATCGCCGGCATCCATCAGCCGGATCACGGCGAGATCTTCTGGGAGGGCCGCCGGGTCCACATCCGCGGCCCCCGAGACGCCTCCTCTTTCGGCATCGAGATCGTCTACCAAGACCTGGCTCTGGCCGACAACCTGGACATCGTCCAGAACATGTTCCTGGGCCGCGAGCGAGTTCAGCGGCTGTTCCTCGACGAGGACTCAATGGAGCGCGCGGCCGCCGAGACCTTGAAGAGCCTCCGGGTGACCACGGTCCGCTCCATCCGCCAACCGGTCGGCTCTCTCTCAGGTGGTCAGCGCCAGGCGGTGGCGGTCGCCCGGGCCGTGATGTGGAACTCCAAGCTGGTGATCCTGGATGAGCCCACGGCGGCTTTGGGAGTGGCCCAAACCCAGATGGTCCTCGATCTGGTCCGGAGGCTGAAGGACCATGGCCTGGCGGTCATGGTGATCACCCACAACCTCAATGACGTCTTCGAGGTCGCCGATCGAATCGCGGTGCTTCACCTGGGCCGCAAGGTGGCCGAAGGCGTTGTCTCCGAGTTCGATCGGCAGAGCGTGGTTGACTTCATGACCACGGGGAGGTCGGACCGCTAGCGAGCGTCCCGAAGCCAAGGACGTTCAGAGAGGTTACCCAAGATGGCCAAGGCTGATGACGCGATGATCACAGGTGCGGTCGGCCCCGAGCCGGGCGAGATCGAGGACACCACCGACCTGCCGGCGGCCGCGGCCGCGGTGGTCCCCGCGGAGCTGGTCGCGGACTCGCTGCGCCAGTACGCGCGCGCCCGGCTGGCCAAGACACTGAGCGGGGACAGCGGCGCGCTGCCGGTGATCCTGGCCCTGGTGATCATCAGCGTTGCCTTCGAGATCTGGACCCAGGGGCTCTTCCTATCGCCAGGCAATCTGGTCAACCTGTTCATCGAGAGCATGGTGTTCATGACCCTGGGGATGGCCGAGATCTTTGTCCTCCTCCTGGGCGAAATCGACCTCTCCGCCGGGTACGTGCTGGCCGTTGGCGCCGCCATCACCGGGATCCTGGTGCAGAAGCCGGGACCCGACTGGCCCTGGTGGCTGGCGGTCGCCTTCGCACTGGTCTGCTGTGGCGCGACGGGGGCGGTTTGGGGCACCCTGGTCTCCCGGCTCCACCTGCCATCCTTCGTGGTCACCCTGGCCGGGCTGCTGGTGATGTGGGGGGTGATGCTGGTCATCTTGGGGAACGCCGGAGGCGTCTCCGTCGCCAGTTCGGTCCTCCCCAACCAGCACGTCCTGTACCAGATCGTCAACGGCAACATCCCACCGCTCGCGGGCTGGATCGCCTTGGCCGCCATCGGAGCCCTTCTTGGCGGCCTGATCTGGACTCGGGAGTCGGGCCGCCGCCGACGTGGCCTGGTGGCCCCGCCCCCGGGCGTGACGGCGGTCAAGATCGCCTTCTTCGTGGCGGCGGGAATCGCCGTGGTCGCCATCTGCAACGCCAACCGGGGGGCCCTGACCAAGGTGGTGGAGGGCGTGCCCTGGGTGGTGCCCATCGTCTTTGTGGTTCTCCTGGTCTGGATCCTGCTCCTGCAACGGACCCGGTTCGGACGCTACGTCTACGCCATCGGGGGCAATCCCGACGCCGCCCGGCGGGCGGGGATCAACCTCGCTGCGGTCCGCACCTGGGGCTTCGTGCTCGCTGCGGTAACGGCCGGTTTCTCGGGCGTCCTCTACCTCTCCTGGCAGGGGGGGACCTCCACCAACGTCAATGGCGGGCAGTACGTCCTCTATGGAGTGGCCGCTGCAGTCATCGGCGGTACCAGCCTCTTCGGAGGCCGCGGAAAGATCGCCCAGGCCGTCTTGGGGGGACTTGTCATCGGCGCCATCTACAACGGCCTCTATCTTCAGGGTGTGCAGGTCCAGTGGCAGCTGATCGCAACCGGCGTGGTCCTCATCGGGGCTGTCCTGGTCGACACGCTCTCCCGGCGGGGAACCTTGTCGGGGAGTTCGACCCGTATCTAAATCGCACTTAGCGGGGCCTCCCTGGAGACTCCGCCGGGGGTTCGAGGTGGCCGTTACCGTCAAACGCCAGCGCCAGATGAGGGGTGGCCGTCGCCTGCGCGCCCAGAGCCGCTTCGCTGGCGGACGCGCGTCCGCCCGGAGCGCTGGGTCGTAGGGCCTATGGCAGGTGGGAGTTCAACAAGTGAGGTCGGAACCCAGACCCTCGGGGGAACTCTCGGTGCAGATCGCGCCTCGGACCAACCAGTGCGGAAGCTGCCCGCTCTTCGCCCCAAGGAGAGGCCCCAGGTGTGGTTGCCCGGGGTGGGCTGAATAGCGATGGCCAGGACCGCATGGGGCGCAAATCAGGACACCGTGCGGCGGCACAACCTGGCCGCCCTACTCGGCCACCTGCACCGCTACGGGCCGACCTCCAGGGCCAGAATGACCAGGCTTCTGGGGCTGAACCGGGCCACCATTGGCACTTTGGTCGAGGAGCTGGTGGCGCGGCGGCTGGCGATTGAGGAGGCCGAGCCCGAGCGCGGGGCGCGGGGTCGGCCCTCCAAGGTGGTGAGCGTGCGCTCAGACACCTTCATGGTGGTGGCGGTGGAGATCGGAGTCGATGCCATCACCCTGGCCCTGGTCAGCCTCGGGGGAGCGGTCGTGGACCGGGACCGCTGCGAACTGGCAGAAGACCGAGACCGAGAGTTTGAGCGGGTGGTCGCAACCGTGGCTGAGCGTTCGAGATCGCTCCTGGCCCGCTCTCAGGGCGAGTTCACCGCGGTCGCCCTGGCGGTGGCCGTTCCGGGCGCGGTCCGCTCTGCGGACGGCTTCGTCCACTTCGCGCCCAACCTGGGCTGGCGCCACGTGCCCCTGGCAGCTCGGCTGCGCGAAGCCTGGTCGGGCGCGGCGGCGGTGGAGGTGGGCAACGATGCCAACCTGGGCGCAATGGCGGAGCACTCGCGCGGCGTCGCCAGTGGGGTGAACGATCTGATCTACCTGCACGCGGAGGTCGGCGTCGGAGGTGGGATCATCACCGGGGGACGCATGCAGGAGGGGTTTTCCGGCTATGGCGGCGAGGTTGGCCACCTCCAGGTGAACCCCGATGGCGCCGCCTGCCACTGCGGGGAGCGGGGCTGCTGGGAGACCGAGGTTGGCGAGGACGCCCTGGTCCGCAGGGCGGGGCTCCAGCCGGGCGGACGCGCGCCCGCGGAGCGGGTTCTTCGACTGGCTCGCGCGGGGGACCCCGCCTGCCTGGCCGCAGTCGAGGCAACCGCACGCTGGGTGAGCATCGGCCTGATCAACCTGGTCAACGTCCTCAATCCTGAGATGCTCATCCTGGGCGGCATGTTCGAGGAGCTGCACAGATTGGCCGGGCCCACCATCGCCGATCGACTCCACCGCGGCATCTACGACGCCGAGCACCGGCGGGTCGAATTGGTCACCCCCCGGTTCGGCCGGGACGCGGTGCTGGTGGGGGCCGCCGAGCTGGGACTTCAGCTGATTCTCGACGATCCCGCCGCCGTTCCCGTCTGTGACGGCCAGCGGCCCGCCCAGGGGCCTCCCATCCCCGCTAGGTCCAGGAGCGTCGACCTGCGCGGCCTGGAGGTCGAACCGGCGGCCGAAGCGATCTGAGGCTACGGCCGGGGCCCAGGGAGGGCCGGCTCAGACCCCGATCGCAGCCCGGGATTGCCCCTCGGGGAGGTCCGCTGCGGGACTCTCGGTCTGCTCCAGGGCTGCTCGGATGGCGTCGGCCAGGGCACGTGCCGATGGCGCATCCAGCTCCAGAGCGACCCTGGCCGCCGGCCCTCGCTCGGGGTTGAGAAAGTCCAGGTTCAGGGTGTGCTCGGCAAAGGCGTGGGTGGGATGGTCGAAGTAGACGCTGGCATCAGTCACCGCGAACCAGCCCTCGGGCCCCTTGGCGCTGCCGCGAATTTGCACCCTCTCCGTCTGATAGGTGCACATGTCAGGCGCCCGCCGGGATCAGGTGGCGGCCGAAGAACTCGAAGATCTCCTCCCATCCCTCCTTGGCGGCCTCGGGACGGAAGCCGGGCCGGTCCGTGGCGAAGAACGCATGGCCGGCCCCGGGGTAAGTGTGGAACTCAAAGTCGGCCTCCTGCTCGCTGAGCGCCCGCTCCAGTTCGGTGGTCTCCGCCGGGGAGGGATGGGAGTCGTCGGCCCCGAAGAGCCCGAGCAGAGGACAGCTGATCTGGGGCAGGAGGTGGAACAGTGACTTGACCTTGAGGGGAAACTCCGGTGGAGGTTCGCCCAAGACGAACGCGCCGTAGCAGTCCACGGCGGCCTGAAGAGGCAGGCTGCAGGCGGCCAGCACCGCCTGGCGCCCCCCCGAGCAGTACCCGATCACGCCCACGCTGCCATTGCTGGCGGGAAGTTGGCGCAGGTACGCGGCCGCTCCTCCGACGTCGCCGACAAGCCCCTCATCGGGAATCCCCCCCTTAGCTCGGACGGTGGCGGCGGCATCGTCCGGGCTGGCCCCCGGGGCCTCCCGCGAGTAGAGGTTGGGACAGATCGCCAGGTAGCCGCGCGCGGCGAAGGTCCGGGTGACCTCCTTGCTCCAGAGGTCGTAGCCGGGCAGGTGGTGGATCACGACCACTCCCCCGCCCTTCTCACCGGCCAGGGGCTGGGCCAGATAGGCCTCGATCGGTTCCCTCCCATGACCAGGGATGGTCACCGTCTCGGCCCTGATGTCATCGCGCATAGTTCCGCCTCCTTTCGCCAAGCGGTGCTGCGGCGCGTTCGGAGCTCTCACTCTCCGCCAGGCGCCAGGGACCGGCTCGATTGTGTCAGCTCGGCGGCCCGGACCTCCAGCCAGCACGGGGGCGGGCCGAGATGTGGCAACCTAGCGCCTACTCATGAGCCCTCCCGAACCAGCCGCCACCTCCCCTACTGCGGATCTCAGCTCCAGCTCATTCGGAGTGGTCGGAGCTGGGGTGATGGCCGAGGCCATGATCGCCGGCCTTCTCCGGCGCGGGCTGGTGAGCAGCTCCCAAGTGGTCTGCAGCCACCCCCGAGCCGAGCGCGCCCGGGAGCTGGCGACCAGGCTCGGCGTGACGGTTCTGGCCGGGAACCAGGAGGTGGCCAGTCGGGCGGACATCCTTTTGCTCGCGGTCAAGCCTCAGGTGCTGCCCCGGGTCATGCGCCAACTGGACGGGACCGTGCCCGCCGAGACGCTGGTGATCAGCATCGTCGCCGGAGCCAGCACCGCCGCACTCTCCGCCGGCATCGCCCACCGGGCCATCGTCCGGGCCATGCCTAACACGCCGGCTCAAATTGGACAGGGAGTCACCGTCTGGTTCGCCACCCAGGAGGTATCCGCTCCGGCCAAGGCGCAGGTCCGAGCTCTGCTCTCCGCGCTGGGCTCGGAGCTGGAGGTGGAGGACGAGCGCCAGGTGGCGATGGCCACCGCGGTCAGCGGCACTGGCCCCACCTATGCCTTTCTCTTCTCAGAGTCGCTGGTGGAGGCGGCGGTCCACCTGGGTTTCCCCCGCCACCTGGCGCGCCGACTGGTCCTGGAGACGCTGCGCGGCTCGATCGAGTTCGCCATTCAGAGTGGGGAGCATCCCGCCCAGCTGCGGGACATGGTCACCTCCCCCGGCGGGACCTCCGCCGAGGCCCTGGCCGCTCTCGAGCGCGGCCGGTTCCGGACGGTGCTTGGGGACGCTGTGTGGGCGGCATTCCGGCGCACCCTCCAACTGGAAGCCTCACTGGAGGAGGACCCCTCCGGGGGACCGCCCCCATCCGCCTAGCGGGGCGGGACCGGAGCCGCAGCCCCGGAGGGAACGCTGAGCCTAGTTTCGCCAACCCGCCTAGGAAGTGGAACTCCCGGCCGCGGAGTGGTTGGGACAGGACTTGGCCGGGGTGCTGCTAGCGGCGGAGGTGGCTGCGGCGGTGGCCGCCACCACCCGACTCGGAGTGGTCCCGGCGGCACTGGCGGGAACCTCCATCAGCGAGGCGACCCCAAAGCCGAGCCCGCTCAGTCCGGCCGCGGCGGCGCCGATCAGGAGCAATCGCCGTGTGATTCGCTTCATGGCGGAAACCTCATTGGCAGCGCTCCCCCGGTCCTTGCTCAGCCGGGCGGGTTGGCCGCAGCACCAGTACAGCGCGGCCGCCTGAGCGGGGACTGAGAGTGGTTGCACAATCCGCTTCGAGAGTGGGCCGGTTCCCCAGGCCGTTCCGGGGGCTCGCCACCTCCGGCCTCGGCCGTCCTGGCCGGGGCGGTCCGCTCAGCTGAGCTGTCGCTTCACCTCGCCCGCCGCCGCCAGCAGTTCGGGAGAGTTGAGGTTGGGATTTCCGAACGTGAATCCCCCGATCCCCGCGTCCAGGTAGGGACGAAGGATCTCGACGGCCTGGGCGGGCAGCACCGGGTCCCCGGTCATCGCCAGCCGCTCCGGCGGCGTACTCGCCTTGATCTGGCTCACCTGAGCCTGGTCGAGCGCCAGCAGGCAGGGAGCCATGACGGTCTTGAGGATGGTCGCCGGGTCGCGGCCCTCCTCCTCGCAGTAGCGCTCCAGCACGCCGAGCTTGCGCTTGGTGTCCTCGAGCCCGGGAAACCAGTTGGAGATGTCGGCGTATTTGGCCACGATCCGGAGCGTCCTTCGCTCCCCCGCGCCGCCGATGAGAAGCCGGGGTCCGCCCGGCTGAATCGGACGGGGCACATTGAGCGCCCGCTCGATGTGGAAATACTTGCCCTGGAAGCTCGGTCGCCCCTCCGTGAACATCAACTTGACGATCTGGGCGGCCTCGTCGAGGCGGTCCATCCGCCGGCCGATGGGCGGGAAGTCGAACCCGTAGCCGGCATGCTCGTCCTCGTTCCAAGCGGCGCCGAGACCCAGGATCGCCCGGCCCTTGGAAACGACGTCCAAGCTGGTGACGATCTTGGCCAGAAGGGCTGGATTGCGATATGTGACCCCAGTAACTAGGGCGCTGAGAGCCACCGTGCTGGTTCGCTGTGAGAGCGCGGCCAGGGTGGTGTAGGACTCCAGCATGGGCTCGGTCTCGGCTCCGACCCCGCGAATTTGATAGAAGTGATCCATCACGGTGACCATGTCGAAGCCGGCTGCCTCAGCCGCCGCCGCCATGGCCGCGATGTGATCGAAGATCCCCTCGTCGGAGGTTCCCGGGAAGCTGTAGTTGGGCAGGTGGTAGCCGAAGAACGGAGCTGGCATGATCGGTGCCTCCTGGATGCCGACTTCGGGCGGGAGGGGTGGGGTGCCATTGGACTATATCTCGGACCCAAAGTCGGTGCCCCCTCGCCCCTGATCACCCCGGCGATCCTGGCCTAACCGGCCCTGCCCCCGGCCGGTAGCTGGCTCCTTGCCAGGGGACGGCCCCACCGGGCGTTCGATCCTCGGCGAAGACCCCGGTCGGTGGCGGTTGGCATCCGGAATAGCTCCACCCGATCCGGGCTGGCGAGTTTGCGGCTCTTTCCGGGGGTGAATTCGACCGACTGCCAAGATATTGTGTGCGGGACCTTGACAGCACACTACATGTAGGGGAAGATTTCTTCGATTGGAGACTGGCAGGCGCGTCTCCAGCTGGTGGGAGTCCGACGGGAATCGAATTGGGAGGAGGTGCCATGAACGTGAGCGTCGCCGGCGCCGGTCATCTGTACCGGGACGAGGTCCTGGAGATCGAGCCTCAGGGACTTGAGCACATCACCCAGGCCCAGCGCCACGGCAAGCCGTTCCAGATGTTCACCCTCTGGATGGCCGCCAACCTGGTGCTGGCTACCTGGGTGATCGGCAACCTGGCCGTGGGCACGTTCGGGGTGAGCATGGTCGGGGCGTTCGTCGCCCTGGCAATAGGCAACCTGCTAGGCGCCCTGCTGCTCGGCCTCCTGAGCACCTTCGGACCTCGCCTGGGCGTCCCTCAGATGATCCAGTCGCGGGCACCGTTCGGTCTTTTGGGCAACTTCGGCCCGGCCGGGCTTAACTACCTGGCCGGAATCGGGTGGTTCGCGGTCAACACCGTCTACGGAACCTTCGCCCTGGCTGAGCTGGCCCATCTCAACTACTTCCTCGCGCTGGCCATCATGGTGGTCGGCCAGGTGGCACTCGCGGTGTACGGGCACAACATGATCCACGCCTTCGAGAAGTGGATGAGTGTGGCCCTGGTGGTGGTATTCCTGATCCTGGCCGTATTCACCTTCAAGGCCGGCAACTACGGCCTGGCCTTCAACCCCAAGGCTCCGGTGCCGTTCGGAGGGCCGACCGGCGGCTTCATCATCACGATCGGTCTCGCCCTCTCCTACGCCATGGGCTGGATGCCGTTCGCCTCCGACTACTCCCGCTACCTCCCCAGGGCCACCAAGCCCTCCAGCATCATCTGGTGGACCGCTCTGGGCATGTTCATCCCCTGCCTGATCCTGGAATGGATGGGGGCGCTGACCGTGTCGATCGCGATGCCCGCCGCGACTGCGGCCAACCCCGCCAACGCGATCGCCTTCCTGATGCCCGGCCCGCTCTCCTCGCTGGCCCTTCTGGCGATCGCCGTCGGGACCGCCTGCGCCAACGCCCTCAACATCTACAGCGGCTCGATGTCGGCCCTGGTGGTCAAGGTTGAGCGATCCCCCTTGGTTCGGGCCGGAATCGCGGGCATCATCTTTGGCGGGGTGACCGCTGCGGTGCTGCTGGTCGCGAACTCCACCCTGAGATCCGAGAAACAGCCCTTGATCGCCCTTCCCGAGGTGGTCGGCGCCGCCGTCCTGGTCGGGTTGGTGGTCGCCGGCGCGGTCCGCTTCCGGTTCCGGCGCTGGCAGGCGGCCGTCGTAGTGGGCGCTCTGGGCGGCCTGCTCGCCACGGGCGGGAGCAACGCCACCCAGGCGGCCAGCCAGTACAGCAACTTCCTCCTCCTTCTCTCCTACTGGATCGGTCCCTGGGTCGCGGTGGTCCTGGTGGACTGGTACTTCAAGCACCGCGGTTCCTATCAGCTGCAATCCCTGTACGACCAGGGGTCACGGGTGGGGATCGGGACCATCGCCTGGCTGGTGGGCCTGGCGGTCTCGGTCCCATTCATGAACCAATCCTGGTTCGTGGGACCAATCCCGTCCGCCTACCCACAGCTCGGGGATGTCTCCTACCTGGTCAGTTTCGTGGTCGCGGGAGCCATCTTCGCCGCCTTCGGACGCCGCCACGCCGGACCGGTGGGCGAGGGCCGGGTGGAGGTGGTCGGAGAGGTGGTCACTCCGGCCCAGCCGACCCTCGCCGCCGAGATGGACTACGCCGGGAGGGAGGCATGAGCTCCCCCGAGTAGCAGCGACTGAGTCTCGGACAGGGGCCCGGCCGGAGTCGGCTCAACTCCAGCCGGGCCCCAAGCCGGTTCAGTCGTGCTCGCGCATCCATTCCCGCACCATCTCCAGGTAGGCCTCCGGCTCCTCCCAGAACGGCAAGTGGGACGAGCGCTCAAAGATTCGCTACCGGCTCCCAGCGATCCCGCGGAGCAGCGTTTGCTGGAGGGCGGGCGTGGCCTCGTCGAAGCGCCCCGAGGCGATCAGGGTGGGAACTCGGATCTCGCCCAGCCGCGCCTCCGCACTCCAACCCCGGGCCGAGCCGGTGATGTGGAACTCCGAGGGCCTGTTGATGGTGTGGTAAACGGTCGGGTCGAGGTCGATCTGCGCCAGCCCGTCGCTAACCCCGGCGGGCCAGGGGTCGAGCCGGCAGAGATGGCGGTGATAGAAGACGTCACCGGCGGCCCTGAATTCGGGGTCCTCGGTCGTCCCCCCCGCCTCATGGCGGCGCAGGGTGGCCTCCACCTCGAGGGGCAGTTCCGCTCGCAGCCGGTTCGCCTCGGCGGCGAAGGCGGAGTAGGAGGCGGCGGTGTTGGAGAGGATCAGCGAGCGCAGCCCCATGGGCTGTCTGAGGGCGTGCTCCTGGGCCAATAATCCACCCCAGGATTGGCCCAGGATGTGGTAGCCATCCCCGATTCCGAGATGGTCGAGCAAGTTAGCCAGCTCGGCCACGAAGAGCTCGACGGTCCAGAACTCGGCCCCCCGCCCGGGCAGGTGGGTTGACCTTCCATTTCCGATCTGATCATAGAAAACGACCGTTCGGCCACCGTTCCCCAGCTCCGCCAGTGGGGACAGGTAATCGTGGGTGGCTCCGGGACCACCGTGCAACAGCAAAACCGGGGCTCGGCCCCTCCCCGGCGCGCTGGGGTCTTCCACGATCCGGTACCAGGTCTCGAACTCGCGAAAGGGCGCCCGGCCTTCGCCAGGGGAGCTCACCACCGCTGGAGTCTAGCCTCCGTTCAGCACCGGGTCGATTAGTTGACCTCGGGCGGGGGCACCGGTGGCGGGGCCACGTCGTGCACCCGGAAGTCGACCACCCGGGTGGGCTGCCCGGCCAGAGTGGCCGCGACTCGGTATTCCCCAGGTTTGGGGAAGACCACGTTCATGGAAAGGGCGAGAACCGTCCGCAGGTCGGCCCCGGTTGGCAGCCCGGCGGGCCGGCTGGTGTTGAGCTGGGTGACCATTCCGGCAATCTGATTCCCCACCGAGTCCTCGATGGACACCGAGAGAGGGCAGAGATTGCCGCTGGCGGTCCAGGGCACGGCCACGGTAACCCCCACACCCAGGTGGCTGACCACAGGCTGGGCGGGACTCCCGGCCGCCGGCCGCCAGTGGTCAGTCCAGCCCCCTCCAGCGATGTAGAGAAGACCGTTGACCGCCTCCACGTGGTTGGCGAGAATCAGGTTCTCGATCCGGGGCTGCTCCATCTCGACCTCAGTCTGCACCATGGCACCTTCCCGGGCCGGACCCCAGCTGGCTGGTTCGCGGGGCCGGGGGCGGGCTCAGTCGGCGGCCACCGGATCGGACCTCGGTCGGACCATCTCCTGACGCAGTTGCTGGAGTCCGACACTGCCCAGGTCGAGCGCCTGGCGGTGGAACTCCTTGAGGCTGAACCCGGGCCCCCAGGAGCGCCGAGCCTCCTCCCGCACCTCCAGCCAAACCCGCTCGCCCAGCTTGTAGGAGATGGCTTGGGCTGGCACCCCCAAGTAGCGGTCCACCTCGCCCAGGCAGAATTCCCTGGCCCGGCCCGAGCCCCGGATCATGAACTCCACGGCCAGCTCACGGGACCAGGTCTCGCCGGGATGGAAGGGCTGGTTCTCGGGGATTCGCAGCCCGAGGTGCAGTCCGATGTCGACCACAACCCGGGCCGCTCGGAAGGATTGGTTGGCGAGCATTCCCAGGTAGTAGTCAGGGTTCTCCAGGTAGCCCAGTTCGCCCATCAGCCGCTCCGCGTAGAGGGCCCAGCCCTCGGCGTGACCCGAGATCAAACCGAGCACGCCCTGGAAGGGGTTCAGGCGATCGCCCATCCAGCAGATGTGGCCGAGCTGCAGATGATGCCCGGGGACCCCCTCGTGGTACGCGGTCGCAATCTCGGTCCAGAGCGGAAAATGGGTCCTTCCCAAAGTCGGGTACCAGGTCCGGCCGGGCCGACTGAAGTCCTCGGCGGGAGGGGTGTAGTACATAGCCGGGCTACCCCCCGGGGGGGCCAGCATCGCCTCCACCCGCTGGACAGGACCGGGGATGTCGAAGTGGGTGCCGTTCAGGGATCCCATCGTCTCGTCCAGAAACGACTGATTCCAGTCCTGGAAGTTGCGCTCGCCCTCAATAGCCCGCCCGGGATCGGTGTCGAGCAGCCGGATCACCGCCGACATCTCCTGGCCGGGCAGGATCCGCTCCGCGGTCTCCGCCATCTCGGCCTGGATGCTGGCAAACTCCTCCCAGCCCCACTGGTAGGTCTGAACCGGGTCGATCGCGATCCCGTTGTAGAGCCGGCAGCTCAGTTCATAAAGCTCTGGCCCGCATCCATCCTGCTCCCGGGCCCGGGCGAGATAGCTACCCTCCACGAACTCGGCCAGCCCCAGGTACGCCTGGTCGGCGGCCAGCGCAGCCCAGGAGAGCCGGGAGCGGAGCTGGCCCGGGGAGCCTGTGTACCCGCCGGCCAGGCCCCGGAAGAAGCCCGGGCGCGAGTCGGATCCTGCCCAGGTACTGAACTGGGTGGCCGCAACCTCCGCCTGGCGTCGGGCGGAGACCACCCGACGGCTCGCGCCCAGCTCGAGCGTAGCCTGGATGCCTCTCAAGCACTCGGGGACCTTCTCCATCCGCTCCGCGATCAGCTCCCAGTCGTGGTCGTCATCCCGGGCCATCAGGTCGAACACGCGGCTGGTCACCGTGGCCGGGCCGAATACGCTCAGCCCTCGCATCCAGTCGCCGGAATCATGGATGTCGCCCTCGATCTGAAGCCGGTCGCGCATCACCTCGGCAGCCAGGCGGTCGCGCTCCGATTCAGGGCTGAGCCCCTCCACCTCGCGAAGCGTGGCCCGGGCCAGTTGTGCCCGCGCCTCCTCCCCGCTCGGTGAGTAGTCGGTCAGCTCGGCGTCGTGACCGAGGTTGCCCCGGCTGGTGGCGGCGTTGGGGTCGAGAGCCGAGTTGCTACGCAGATACTCGTGGGCGATCTGGTCGACTTTGGACACTGCCTACCTCCCCTGGATGGGTGCTCATGGACCACCTGGCCGAAGCGTCGCCGGACTTCCAATCAGCGGAGGTTCTCGACCACCACCGCGATCCCCTGACCCACTCCGATGCACATGGTGGCCAGACCGAACTGGAGCTGGCGTCGGGTCAGCTCGTGAATGAGTGTGACCAGGATCCTACTGCCCGAGCAACCGAGAGGATGGCCGAGGGCGATCGCGCCACCATTGGGGTTGACCCGATCGTCCTCGGGATCCAGCCCCAGCTCCTGGAGCACCGCCAGAGATTGGGCGGCGAATGCCTCGTTGAGTTCGATGAGGCCGATGTCGCTGAGGGCCAACCCGGCCCGCTCCAGCGCCTTTTGAGTCGCCGGAATCGGGCCCATCCCCATCAGCCGGGGCGGGACGCCCGCCACGGCCATGCTTCGGACGGCCGCCATCGGGCGTAGCCCCCGCCCGGACGAAAACTCGGCCGAGGTCAGCAGCAGGGCGGCCGCCCCGTCGTTGAGCGGGCTTGAGTTCCCCGCAGTCACGCTGCCGTCGGCGGCGAACACGGGTTTCAGCCGAGCCAGCTGTTCCAGCGAGGAATCCGCCCGGGGGCATTCGTCGGAGTCGACCGCCGCCCGCCCCGTCGGCACCGGTACCAGCTCGGCGGCGAAGCTGCCTCGCTGCTGAGCGGCGAGGGCCCGGAGGTGGCTGCGAAGGGCGAACCGGTCCTGGGCCGCGCGGCCGATCGAGAACATTCGGCTGACGTTCTCCGCCGTCTGCCCCATCGACTCGGTGCCGTAGAGCGCCTCCATCCTGGGGTTGATGAAGCGCCAGCCCAGCGCCGAGTCGTGCAGGACCCGCTCGCCCCGGGCAAAGCCTCGGTCCGGTTTGGCGGTCACCCAGGGGGCGCGGCTCATCGACTCCACCCCACCTCCGATGATCGCCGCCCCGTCACCATGGGAGATGGCTCGGGCAGCGTCGACCACCGCCTCCAGCCCACTTCCACAGAGCCGGTTGACGGTGCAGCCGCCCACCTCCACCGGGAAGCCGGCCAGCAGGACGGCCATCCGGGCCACGTCGCGGTTGTCCTCGCCAGCCTGATTGGCGCAGCCCAGGTAGACGTCTTCCAGCTCCTTGGGGTCCAGACCCACCCGATCCACCAGGCTCCGCAGCACCAGGGCCGCGAGATCATCCGGCCGCTCGGAGGCGAGCGCCCCGCCGAACCGACCGATCGGAGTTCGGACTCCGTCCACAATCACCGCGTTGTCCACGCCCTGCCTCCTTGGGAGAGGTGGCCAACACCTCTCCACCAGATCCCCGCTCCCGGTCCCGAGCCCGATCGGCCCTCTGGCTGTGGTGGGTCCCCTCCCCCAAGCTTAGGACGGACCGCCGACCCAGATCGAGTCGCGGCTGTCCAGTTCAGAGCGAGAAGTCGTCGTAGATCGAGCGCCGGCGGCTCTCCCCGGGTTGGACCATCTCGGTCACCCGGCGGGGGTGGATCGCTGCCGACCGGCCCCGCCACTCCTTGGGCGGTCGGCGGGAAGGGCTCGACGCCGGAGGGCGCCGGGGGGGCCGCCGCGGGCGTCGCAACCCGGTGGCGCGGGACCCGGTGATCCTCCGCCAAGCCGAGTCCAGCCCGACTCCTCCCAGGTGTCCCGCCGCCAGCGCCAGGGCGAGCAGAGAAGCGGTTGCGGCAGGGGCAAGGCGTCGCAAAACCCTCCACAGCAGGGGTCGGTACATGACCAGCACGAGCAGGAGATCGAGGAGCAGCAGGGCCGGGCCCCAACCGGCCATCTGCCGGAGCGTCGCCTGGCGGAGGGCGGCGGCGCGCTCGACCGCGTGCAGCCTGGCCTCTGCCCTCTGGTAGGCGAGTAGCCTGGCGTCGATCCCGGGGATCTGGGGGGCGTAGGCGAGCACGCCTTGCGTCAGCCCGGCCGCCACCACCGCTCGGAAGCTGGCCTCGGCCAGCAGCTGTGAGTCCTGCTGATTGCTCATGAACCCGACCTCGATGGTGACCGCCGGCATGGGTGCGTGAACCCAGAGCTGGGGCAGGAGCTGGGTGCCCCGGTCCCCCATCCCCGCGGGGGCGATCGCGGCGGCCATGGCGACGCTCAAGTGCTGGGCCAAAGGCTGGTCGCTGGCGTGGGGCATGAACACGGTCGCCCCCTCCAGGCTGCCGTCGGTCCAGTCGTTGACCCAGAGGCTGAGCAGCACGGCGGCCTGGCTCGCTTTGGCGATCTGCTCCGCCCGCTGAATGCTGACGTTGGTGTCGGTGGTCCTGGTCATCACCACCTTCACCCCGTGCGCCTCCAGGTCCCGGCGCAGGTCGAGCCCCATGGCGAGGGTGACGTTCTTCTCCTTGAGGCCGTTGAAAGGAGAGATCGCCCCCGGGTCGAAACCCCCATGGCCGGGCATGATCGCCACCACGTACGGCCGGGGAGCGGTGAGATGAATCAGCTTCGGTGGCTGGGCGCGCGCCGACGCCAGGACAGTCCCGGTGACGAGACCGCCGCTCAGAGCAGCGATCCCGAGGGCCAGGGCTGGGACGTAGAGAGAACGGGTTGGCCCCTTGCGCATCGCGACCGAGCCAGTATAGGCCGGGGCTCCTGGCCGGTTCAATTGATCTCGGGGCGAGAGCAGGCGCTCCGGATGAGGCAGCTCCGGCGTTGACAAACGGTCCGGGCGTCCCCCAATCTCGGTCGCCGGGATGATCTCAATGGGGAGGTGGCCGAGATGATCGAGAGTTCCGGGCCGGGGGCCCGGCCACCGCTTCCCATGGAGCTTCTCTTCGAGGCGGGCGGAGGGCCCACGGCCAGCCTGCCCGCCAAGCTGGAGGAGCTCTATGGGGGCGGCCTCGAACTTCCCCGCCCGATTCTGTACTCCAACTTCGTGACCTCCCTGGACGGCGTGGCGGTGCTAGGCCCTTCCTCGGGCTCGACCCTGAGCGGGAACAGTCAGGCCGATCGGTTCGTGATGGGATTGCTGCGGAGCTGTGCCGACGCCATCCTGATCGGCTCCGGAACGCTCCGCGGCAGCCCGGGACACGTCTGGACGGCGGAGCACGTCTATCCCCCCAGTGCCAGCGAATTTCGAACCCTGCGCCGGCAGTTGGGACTTCCCGAACACCCGACCTTGGTGATCGCGAGCGGCTCCGGGGCGATCGACCTCACCCACCCCGGTCTGGCCCGGCCGGCAGTGCTGCTGACGACCGAAGCGGGCCGGCGGCGGCTGGGCCCCGCGGGACCGCACGAGGTGGTGGTCTTAGGGCCGGGTCCGGAGCTGGACCCAGCGGCGATGACCGAGACCCTGCGCCAGGCCGGCCACGCCCAGATCCTCACCGAGGGGGGGCCCCGGCTGCAGGGCCAGCTGCTGCGCGCAGGTCAGCTCGACCAGCTCTTCCTCACTCTCTCCCCTCTCCTGGCGGGCAGAACGGACGAGTCGCGGCGGGCCGGATTCGTCGACGGCGTCGACCTGCTGGCGGACGGGCGGCGGTCCTGGCTCAGCCTGCTCAGCGCGCGGCGCTCCCAGTCCCACCTGTTCCTGCGCTACCAGGTTCGAGCGGGCGCGTCCCCCGCCTGAACTGGGGCGGGCGCCCGGGTGCGGTGATCTGGGAACGCAGCGAAGGTTCGCTATCATCGAGGAGGGCTACTTCTGGGGAGAACTGCAGATGAGCGAGCCGAGCGAAGCGAAGCAACCGGTCAGCGACTCGGAGTGGCGGGCTCGCTTGACCCCCGGGGAGTATCACGTGCTCCGCGAGAAGGGCACCGACCCCCCCTTCCAGGGCGAATATACCCACCCGGGGCGGCAGGGGCTATTCCGCTGCGCCGCCTGTGGCGCCGAGCTCTTCCTCTCCGAGACTCAGTTCGACTCCGGCTCAGGCTGGCCCAGCTTCACCGCCCCGGTCGATCCCGACCAGGTCGAGACCGAGATGGACCGCACCCTGGGCCAGGTCCGCACCGAGGTCATGTGCAGCCGCTGCGGCGGCCACCTGGGCCACGTCTTCGACGATGGGCCAGGACCCACCGGCCAGAGATGGTGCATCAACTCAACCAGCCTGAAGCTGGACCCTGAGAAGCCCGTCTGAGCTAGTCCGGAACCCCGAGCAGCTCGGCCGCAGGCCCGGGCAAGAGCGCGGGGCGGCTCACCACTCAACCAGCGCCCAGATCTCAGGCCGAGCGTCCTCGCCGGGGTCAACCTCGGCGAAGAGCCGGGCGGAGAGCTTGACCTCCGCCAAGGCTGCCTCGTGCTGGCCCCCGGCATGGAGCAGGTCGGCCAGATTGGTGTGCAGGGCGGCCACCCGGTGGCGGTCACCCTGCTCGATCCCCAGTTGCAACGCCCGCTCGGCCTCGGCCCGGGCTTGGTCCAGACGGCCGGTGTCGGCTAGGAGCCGGGATAGGTTGTTGTGCGCCGCCACCGCAGCCACCGGGTCGGCGATCCTCCCGGCGTGCTCCAGGCTCCGACGCAGGAGCGTCTCGGCACGCTTCGGATGCCGGTTCCGCGCCGCCAGGACTCCGAGCACATTGGTCGCCTGGGCGAGGGCGCCGGCGTCGTTGGTCAGGTCGGCCAGCCGGAGCGCCTCCTCGCCCCGCGCCCTGGCCTCGACAAAGTCACCCTGGCGGTAGGCGACCAGAGCCAGATCGCCCTCCAGCCGAGCCCGTCGGGAGCTCTCTCCAGGGGGCAGCAGGTCGTTAGCGGCGCGCAGGTGGCTCGCCGCCAGCGGCCACTCGCCGAGACGGTGGTGAACGTCCGCCAGCCGGTGCTCGACCTCGGCCAGGGCGAGGTCGTTGGAGTCCAGGCGCGAGGCTGCCGCCTCGAACGCCTGGCGAGCCTCCCGGTAGCGGCCGAGGGTGATCAGGACGTCGCCGGCGGCCACCTGGGCCTGGGCCTCCGGGTAGCCCAGGGCCCGGGCCTGGGCGATGTGGGCCAGTGCCTCGGTATGAGCGTAGAGCGCCCGGGAGCGCTCGGCCGCCGCCCACCACCACTGGGCGGCCTCGCCCTCCCGTCCGGCCTCCTGGAGGTGGTAGGCGACGGTGGCGGCGCGGACCAGGCCCGGAGCGTGCTGGTAGCGGCGCAGGAGGACATCGGCGGCCCGCCCGTGCACCAGCCGGCGGCGGGCGAGGCTGGTGGCGTCGTAGGCGACCCGACGCAGCGCCTCGTAGGGGAAGTCATAGGTGGGGACCCCGGATGCGTCCCGGGGCGGAGCCTCGATCAGGAGGGCGCGGCCGAGAGCGATCTCGAGCCCGTCGACTAATTCCCCGTCGGACCGGCCGCTCACCGCGCGCAGCAGTTCGGCGTCGAAGCCACGGCCGAGCACGGCGGCGGCGGAGAGCAGTTGCGCCGTTGGCTGACCGACCGCGGCGAGTCGCTTCAGGAAGACCTCCCGGGCCGAGGCTGGCGGCGCGAGCGCGGAGTCCCCCGCGACCAGCGCATCCCCGTAGGCACGAACCAAGAGGGGGAGGCCGCGGGTCTCTTCCAGAATCCGCTCCAAGTTGGTGGTCGGGGCACCGATCGCATCCAGGAGGTCGCGGACCTCTTCGGGGCCGAACGGCCTGAGGTGCTCCACCCAGGCACGCCGCGCGTCGGTGGCATCTGCTACCGCGGTGACCACTCCTCGCAGCCGCTCCGCGTTTTCGGACGACCAGGTGAGGACCAGCAACAGGGGCAGTTCGGTCAGGCGCCGCACCAGGTAGGCGACCACGTCAAGGGTCCGCTGGTCGACGTGCTGAAGGTCCTCGATGACCACCACTCCGGGCCGATCCGCGAACAGTGCTTTGAGGGTGGCTGCGATCGCGGCGTAGAGTCGGGCCAGACCGGCGGCGCCGGCCATCGCCGGAGCAGATGCAGGTCTGGTGGAGGCCAGGTCAGGGACGAGTCGGCTGACTTCGAGCCTCACCGGGTGAGGAAGTCGCCGAGCCAATTCTGGGCGGGCCGCCCCAGTCACCCGGAGCAGGTCGGCGATGACGACGTAAGGCAGGTCCGTCTCTCCCTCATGGCCACGGGTGAGTCCTACCGGGGCTCCCGCGGCCTGTACCGACTGGCAGAAATTCGATACCAGCGAGCTCTTGCCTGAGCCTGGCTCGCCCACCAGCGCCACCGCCCGGCCCTGCTCCCCCACCTCGCGCCACGACGACCAGAGAGCAGCGAGCTCATCCTTCCGGGCGACGAACGAATCACCCGAGGCTGGGCCGGGCGATGATCTGCGCGGCAACCCAGGTCTGCTCGCCTCCGCGTCCGTCGGCTGGAAGGCCCCGGCCAGCACCTCCTCGTAGAGCTTGGTCGTGGCCGGCAGGGGCGCCACCCCGAGCTCTCGGTCCAGGACGCCGACGCAGGTGCGATATTGCCTAAGCGCGGCTGAGCGCTGACCGTTCTCGGCGTAAAGTCGGATCAGAGCCTGATGCGCTGGCTCGTGCAACTGGTCGAGCAGCAGCCAGCGGCGGGCGATGTCCAGGCCACCACCCAGGTCCCCCTGGGCAACCCGGCCCCAGACCAGGCGCTCCAGCGCCGAGGCCAGCTTCAGGCGGAATCGCTCGGCGGTCTCACCCTGCCAATCGTCGAACTCGGGGCTGTCGCGAAGGCCGAACCCGGCCATGAAGTCGTCGCGGTAGAGCCGGACGGCCCGCTCCAGGGCGGGCGCGTCCCCAGCATCGAGCAGGTTTTCGAAGTCGTGCAGGTCGACCCGGAGAGCTTCGGGTCGCAGCGCCACCGCCTGGCGGGTCACTACCAGAGCGTCGCGCAAAGGCGCCGCCAGCACCGAGAGGGTCCGACGAAGTGCGGCTCTGGCCCGGAAGTCGTCGGAGTCAGGCCAGAGGGTCGCTGCCAAGCGAGAGCGGCTCTGGGCCCCGTTGACCGCGAGCAGCGCCAGCAGCGCCATCGCCTTGCGAGTGTCGAATGCGACCGCCTGCCCGTCGCGCTCCACCAGAGGTGGGCCGAGCAGAGCCAGGCGAAGGTCGGTCACACTGCCTCCCGGTTACGCTGCGCGCAAAGAGTAGGGGATTGGCGTGACGCTCGGTCGACGTGGGGTCCGTCCCGTAACGATTTCCGGACGCTGGCAAGTCAATCTGGCAGGGTGGACAGCGCCCGCCGCCCGGCTGCGGCTTCCCGGCGGGTGACCGCGTCAGTTCGGAGCCGGTGCCGATGAGTCAAACCGCCGAGTCATTGACCGGGGAGCAGGAGCCGATCGCGGCTGACCCCGCGGATCTGGCGACCGAGACGCCAGTCCCCGGGAACGGGCGGGGGTCGGGCCGCGGTCCCTGGCGCCGCCGCCGGGCGGTCTCCGAGCCCCAGGCCGAACCCGAATCGAGCTCCACGGGGGCGGACGTTTCCACCTTCGAGCTGGCCGCCACCGACCCCCTCATAAGCTACCTTCAGAACTCGGTGGGCGTGGTCGACATCTCAACTCTGAGTTTCGCCTCCCCAGCCCTGGCCGCCATGCGTGAACAGGGAGTGGTGCTGGTGGTTCCCCTGGTCTCTTCGGGCGAGCTGATCGGCCTGCTCAGCCTGGGGCCGCGACTCTCCGAGGGAGGCTACTCGACCGACGACCGGAATCTTCTGACCGCCCTCGCCGGCTACGCGGCCCCGGCGATGCGAGTCGGCCAGCTGGTGCACCAGCAGGCCTCGGAGGCCCGCGACCGAGAGCGGCTGGAGCAAGAGCTGAAGGTGGCCCAGCTCATCCAGCAGCAGTTCTTGCCCAAGCAGCTCCCCCAGTTGCCGGGATGGCAAGTGGCCGCCTTCTACCAGCCGGCTCGAACCGTGGGGGGCGACTTCTACGACTTCATAGAACTTCCCGACGGGCGGCTCATGCTGGTGATCGGTGACGTCACCGACAAGGGGGTGCCGGCCGCCTTGGTAATGGCCAGCACCCACGCCCTGCTGCGCTCCTCCGCGCCCCGGCTGATCGCCCCCGGAGAGGTGCTGGCCCGGATCAACGATCTGCTCTGCGTCGACATTCCGGCCCACATGTTCGTGACCTGCCTGGCACTGGTCCTGGATCCCCGCACCGGCCATATCGAGTATGCCAATGCCGGCCATGACCTGCCCTACCTGCGCACGGCGGCGGGGGTGGTGGAACTTCGGGCCACCGGGATGCCGCTCGGGCTGATGCCGGGAATGGAGTACGTCGCCAAGACCCATCAGCTGGAACCCGGCGACTGCGTCCTTCTCCACAGCGACGGGCTGGCCGAGGCCCACAACCCGAGCCGCGAGATGTTCGGATTCCCCAGGGTCTCGGAGCTGGCCGGAAGGGGAGCCTCGGGCGAGCAATTGATAGAACTCTGCCTGCGCGAGCTGGCCGCGTTTACCGGACCGGACCATGAGCAGGAGGACGACATCACCCTGGTCAGCCTGAGGCGGTCGCCGGTCGGCGGGGAGAATTCCGTTGCCTGACCGGGACGGCCGCGAGCTGGCTGCTTTCGCGCTCGCCAGCCGGGCGGGTAGTGAGCGCCAAGCCCTGGCCAAGATTGCTGAGGCGGTCTCCGATTCGGGTCTCTCCTCCCGCCAGCTGGAACGCCTGAAGACCGCCGCCGCCGAGGCGATGATGAACGCCATCGAGCACGGGAATCACGCCCGCTCCGAACTTCCCGTGGAGGTCACGGTGGTCGAGACCGAGGGCGCTGTGGTGGTGAGTATCAGCGACCGCGGCGCGGACACCGGCGTCACACAGGAACCGGTCGAGCCCGACCTTGACCAGAAGCTGGCCGGGCTGCAGACACCGAGAGGGTGGGGACTGTTTTTGATCCGGCACATGGTCGACGAGGTCGACGAGGTCAGGGAAGGCGAGCGCCATACCGTGCGCCTGACCGTGCGCCCGGGTGGGACGGAGCAAGCGTCTGGGAGTCAGGGATGAACACAACGTTCGGCGTCGCGGTGCGGGCGATTCCAGGCGGAGTCGTGCTCGAGCTGGAGGGCGACATCGACGGGACGGCCGGCCCGGGGCTGGTCGCCGCGTATCAGAAGGCCGTGGTCGACACCAGCCCCCAGCGGGTGCTGCTCGATTTCACCGCCGCCGACTACATCAATTCCAGCGGCATCGCCTTGATCGTCAGCGTGTTGGCCCAGGCACGGTCGGAGCATCGCGAGGTCCTGGCCAGCGGTCTCTCTGACCACTATCGGGAAATCTTCGAGATCACCCGCCTCGCGGACTTCATCGAGCTCCACTCCAATCGAGACGAGGCGGTAAATCGAATCGCGGAGTCCTCGGGACGACCGCGCCAACAGAGCTGAGGGAGGTGAACCGGTGAACGTACCGACCGTCACGATGGAGGTGCGCCTGGGACCCCAGGGGACCGCCATCGTCGACATCAAGGGTGAGGTGACGTCCGCCTGCGAGGCGGTCTTGATGGCGGCCTACGAGAGCGCCGGGGGCGCTAGTGCCCAGCGAGTGGTCCTGAATTTCAGCGGCCTCGAGTACATGAACAGCGGCGGCATCGGCATGCTGGTCACCCTCCTGGTCCGCGCCAACCGGCACCACCAGCGGCTGGCGGCGTTCGGGCTCTCCGAGCACTACCAGCAGATATTCGAACTCACCCGGCTGGACGAAGCGATCGCGATCTACCCGGATGAGCAGACTGCGCTCGCGGGCGCCGCGGGCTGAGGGAGAGAGATGACAGAGCCCGACGAAGTTGAGCAGTCGGGGAGCTCGAGACCCGTCGATCCCGGACCGGCCGCCGGCCAAGCGCTCCCGCGCAACGCCGCCAGCTGGGCGACCACGGTGGACCGCCTCGAAGTGGAAGAGCGGGAGGGCATGCGTGGGACCAACGTCTCCGGGCGGCGCCTGACCAGCCCAATTCAGGGCTTCGGCAGGATGTGGCAGAAGACCTACTCCACAAGCCTCGGGGATGCCGCGACCCCGAGGCAGGTGATCGCCACCTGGAAGGCCCATTTCCCCGAGTTCTGGCCCGCCGGCAACCGGTTCGCCGGCGCGATGACCGGAATCAGTCCTGGCGACGTGGCGCTCCTCGACCTGGCCGTGGGAGGGGTGAAGCTCTCGACTGGGGTGTTCGTCCTCTACGCCGACGAGGAATCGTTCACGCTGATGACCCCGGAGGGCCACATGTTCGCCGGCTGGATCTCGTTCTCCGCCGAGGACGTGGGGTCAGGAACGGTGGCCCAGGCTCAGGTGCTGATGCGGGCCAACGATCCGCTCTATGAGCTCGGACTGACATTCGGAGGCCACCGCCAGGAGGACCGTTTTTGGGCCGAAACCTTGACTGCCTTGGCCCGGCGGTTCGGTGTCGCCGAGCCCATCATCGCCACCAAGACCGTCTGCGTCGACCGCAGGAGGCAGTGGCGCAACGTGGGGAACACCTGGCACAACGCCATGATCAGAAGCATGCTCCAGGTGATCACCCATCCCCGGGGGCGGAGTCGGCCGCGCCCCGCAGGAGGAAAATCAGCGCCGCATGGGTGAATCGGTCGATGCCGTCGTGGTGGGGAGTGGGCCCAACGGAATGGCCGCTGCGCTGACCCTGGCCGCGGAGGGGCTGGAGGTCCTGGTCCTGGAGGGGGCGGACACTCCCGGCGGCGGCTGCCGGACGGCGGAGCTGACTCTGCCTGGTTATCAGCACGACCTCTGCTCGACGGCCCATCCCCTGGCCGCGGCCTCGTCATTCTTCCGACGCTTCGACCTCGGCGCTCGGGGAGTACGAATGGTCCACCCCGAGGTGGTCTTCGCCCATCCCCTGGACGGTGGCCGCGCCGCGATTGTGACCCGCTCGGTCGCCGAGACGGCAGCCGGGCTGGGCCGAGACCGCCGCACCTACCGGAGGCTGATCGGCCCCTTGGTTCGCCACGCCGATCAGATCGCCGATTGGACGTTCTCCGGTCAGCGTCGGCCTCCAACCAACCCGACCGCCCTGGCCGGCTTTGGTCTACGCGGGCTGCGCTCGGCCAGCTCGGTGGCCCAGCGATTCCGCTCGGAGGAGGCCCGTGGCCTCTTCGCCGGAGTTTCGGCGCACGCCATGCGCCCCCTCACCAGGCCCCCCACTGCGGGGGTGGGATTACTGCTGACCATGCTTGGCCACGCCGTCGGATGGCCGTTCGTGGAGGGTGGTAGCGTCCGCCTCACCGAGGCCATGGTGGCTGCTCTGGAGGCCAACGGAGGCACCCTGGAGATGGGGCACTGGGTGCGGTCGCTGGACGAGCTACCGGCGGCCAAAGCGGTGCTGCTCGACATCACCCCCCGGCAGCTGCTCGCCCTGGCCGGTGACCGCGTCTCGGGGAGGTACCGGCGCTCGCTGGAGCGCTTTCGGTACGGTGCGGGGGTCTGCAAGGTTGACTTCGCGCTCTCGGGTCCGGTGCCCTGGAGCCACCCCGGCTGCCGGGCGGCAGGTACCGTGCACCTGGGTGGCACCTTCGAAGAGGTGGCCAGGTCCGAGGCGGACGTGGCCGCCGGACGCCACCCGGTGTTCCCCTACGTGCTGGTCGGCCAGGCCGGGACCGCCGACGCCACCAGGGCTCCGCAAGGAGGCCAGACCCTGTGGGCCTACTGCCACGTCCCGGCTGACTCCGACGTCGACATGACGCCCCACATCGAGGCTCAGATCGAGCGGTTCGCGCCCGGGTTCCGCGACCTGGTGCTGGCCAAGGTCCATCGCACCGCCCAGGAGCTGGAGGCCCACAACCCGAACTGCGTCGGGGGCGACATCGCCTCCGGATCGCAGGACCTCTGGCAGACCTTCTTCCGCCCGGCCCCGCGCTGGGCGCCCTACCGGACGCCGATCCCCGATACCTACCTGTGCTCGGCGTCGACCACCCCGGGGCCGGGGGTGCACGGGCGGTGCGGCGAGCTGGCCGCCCTCTCGGCGCTGCGCCACACCTTTGGGATCGCGCATCCCCGCGGCCGGCTGAGCCCGGCCCCTGAGCCCGAAGCCCTGGTGATCGCGGTGGGCTGAGCCGGGCGGCGGACGGCTACCCGATCGCCGCCCCCAGGGGCTGCTTCGGGCTCCCCTGCGGGTGAGCGGCGAGCCCGCGCCGGGGGACCAGCACCTCATCGATGAGCCCGTATTCCAGCGCCTCTTGGGCGGTCAGGTAGTAGTCGCGATCGATGTCCCGCTCCACCTGCTCCACGGGACGCCCGGAGTGGTGAGCCAGAATCTCCGCCATCCGTTGGGTGTTGGCCAACACCTCGCGGAGCTGGATCTCCATGTCTCGGGGAGCTCCCCGCGTACCCGCCGAGCCCTGGTGAATCATGATCTTGGAACTGGGGAGGGCCATCCTTTTGCCACTGGCGCCTCCGCTCAGGATCATCGCCGCGGCTGACATGGCCATGCCGATGCAGAGAGTCGAAACTTCGCAGGTGACGTGCTGCATCACGTCGTAGATCGCCATACCCGCATATGCCAGCCCGCCTGGCGAATTGATGTAGAGGTGGATGTCCCGCTCCGGATCCTGCCCCTCCAGGTAGAGAATTTCGGCCACCAGCAAGTTGGCGATCTGGTCGTCGACCTCCTGCCCGAGAAATACGATCCGCTCTTTGAGGAGCAGTGAGTAAATGTCGAAGGCTCGCTCTCCCCGCATCGACTGATCCAGAACGGTGGGAATGACCGAGCCGGTCAGCGGGCTGAATTCTCTCTGCGGCGGGTACATTAGCCTGGCCTCCTTGCGCTCACATATCAACGCCGCTATCTCCAATGTAAGATATCAGGTGCGCGATGAGGGACCGCAACCAGCGCTGGCAATCGGGAGGGCCGATGGGCAGTCGCACGCACGACCCGCTCTTCCCGGGGTTCGCCGAGATGGCCGCCCGCCGACGGGGCCTGGCTTCGGCACTCACCGCGCGCAGGGTCGGCATGGGACTTTCCCAAACCGAGGTGGCCGCCCGGATGGGAACCTCGCAGTCGGCCGTGGCTCGGCTCGAGGCCGGCTCCTCCGACCTGCGCCTGTCCACCTTGGAACGGTACGCCGCGGCCCTTGACCAACAGATCGACTGGCGGCTCAGGGCGCGGGATGGCGAGATGGACGGTTGAGCCGGTGAGCCGAGACTCCCCAGCTGAGTCAGCTCCAATTCCCGATCGCGCCTGGCCCGGGAGCTCGGGTGCGCCTCCACTCGGCGACTGGCTGGAGGCGCGACTACTCGACCGGCGGGTCATCTGGGTCCGGGGAACTCTGGACGACCTGGTCGCCACCTCGGCGGCGACCAAGCTGATGGCCCTCGATGGTTCGGGAGACGACCCAATTCAGCTTCACCTCAACTGCGGCGACGGAGCCCTGTCCGCCGCCCTGACCCTGATGGACACCATCTCCGCCCTGGGCGTTCCTCTCGAGGCGGTCTGCGCCGGTCGCGCCGAGGGTCCCCCACTCGGGGTACTGGCGGTGGCCCACCGACGGCTGGCCGCCAGTCACTCCCGGCTCCGCCTCGGAGCCGGAGAGGTGGCCGCCCACGGGAGCGCCGCCGACCTGACTCGCGAGCTGGAGCAGCACCAGCGCCAGCTGGAACGCTTCATTGAACTGGTCGCCCAGGCGACCCGGCAGCCGGCGGAGCGCGTTGAGATCGACCTCGGCAGCGGTCGCTACTTCGAGCCCGAGGAGGCGATTGAGTACCGCCTGATCGACGGAGTCTGGAACGGGCGGACATCCGCCTCGAGGTAGGCCCCCCGGGTGGGGCGTCAGGGTGAAGGGAATCGCTTTTGGGCGGACGAGCGGGGCTCAGAAACCGGCCAGCGGCTCGCCCCTGCGATCGGTCCCGGAACGACTAGGGCACCCAGGACAGGGTGAAGCCGTCGTAGCCCTTCGAGCCCACCGTCTGGAGGGCGGTGGACTCAACTCCGGGGGCCGACCTCATCACCTCGAAAAGACGCCGGACGCCTAGGACACCTGGCTCCGAGTTGGCGGCATCGGCGATGGCGCCTCCCCGAACCACGTTGTCGACCACGATCAGCCCGCCCGGCGCCACCAGCCGGAGCGCGGAAGCGAAGTACTCCGCATTGTTGGCCTTGTCGGCGTCGATGAAGATCAGCTGGAAAGCTCTAGGTCGATCCTGCTCCAGGCTGGGCAGTGTTCGCAGCGCCGCCCCCACCAGCACCTCCACCCGGCCGGAGAGCCCGGCCCGGTCGAGGTTCTGGCGGGCCACCTCCGCGTGGCGGGGATCGACCTCCAGGGTCGTGAGCGTCCCGCCAGGAAGTAGAGCCCGGGCCATCCAGATCGAGCTGTACCCACCCAAGGTCCCGATCTCGAGCACCCGCCGAGCCTTGAGAGTGCTCACCAGCAGCGCCAGGAATTTGCCCTGCTGGGGGGTGACGTTGATCGCCGGCAGGCCCGCCGCGGCGCTCTCGGCGAGGGCCGCCTCCAAGGCGTCGTCGCCGGGAAGCAGGGCGTCGCCGATCATCTCGTCCACGTCTCGCCACAGCTGCTCGTCGGTCATCTGATCACCTCCTGCCCACGCCCTGGCGACGGCTCACTTCCCACCCGGACCGCCTCCCGCCGATGGCGACCCTCCCGCGCCGGCGGGCAGCCGCTGCAGTGTGTAGCCGCCGCCCACAGGCTCGAAGCCGAGACGGCGATAAAGCTCCTGCGGCCAATCGTCGGCGTCGGCGATCAGGAAGGCAACGGAGCATCCCGAGCCGCGCGCTAACTCCACCGCATCCAGCACGACCGCTCGGGCATAACCCCGGTTGCGCCATTCCGGTTCTGTCTCGACAGTCTCAATCTGAGCGATGGGGTTGATGCGATAGAGATCACAGCGCGCCACCAAGCCTTCTGGAATTCTGACCGCGTGGTGGGTCACCGCGCAGGCCCGTGCGGTCGCGGTTCGGCGTTCAACGAGCTGTCGAATCGAATCCTCGGAGGCGTCCGGGAAACGGCGCCGCCAGCCGGCCTCGACGACCGGGATGAGCACGTCATAGGAGACGCGCTCCACCGCCACGCTCGCGAGTCGGTCGGGGGGCCTCCTCAGGAGCATGACCCGGGTGGCCTGCACCTCATACCCGGCCGCCCGGAAGCGATCGAGGGCGGCTGCTGGGAGATACTCCACCTCGACCTCGATGGCCCGATGGCTCAACCCGGCGCCACCCAGCACGCGGTCGGCCTCGGCCATGACCGTGGCGGGATCAAGTTCCCCGCCGACGACCAGGCAGTTGTGCTCGTAGGACGTCGGGTACGCCGAGTTTAGGACGGCGAACCCACCGCTGACCGGGACCACCTCGGTGGCGGATCCCCTCATCACCCGGTGGCTGAATTCAAGAATCGGCGCCATCTCGGCGCCCTCCGGGGAGACTCCGCCCGGATCCGGCGGTTTCACCGCCAGATCATCCCAGGCCCGGGCTGGGCGCCCAGGCGGCGGGGCGAGTCCGTGATAGCCTCGCCGAGAGGCGACACCCAAATGCGGAGGGTCCGACGTTGCGCGCTGCGGTGTACGAGAGGTTCGGCGGGCCCGAGGTGCTCCACGTGATTGACCGTCCCGAGCCGGTCCCCTCCGACGGCGAGGTCTTGGTGCGGATCGCATTCTCCGGGGTCAATCCCACCGACTGGAAGGCGCGCCGCGGTCCCGGCGCCCGCCAGTCCCAGGCCGAGCTTCCGTTTCCGCAGCTGGTCCCCAATCAGGACGGCGCCGGCACCATCGTGGCGGTGGGGGCCGGGGTGGACGCGGCGCGGGCGGGGGATAGGGTCTGGCTCTGGGAGGCTGCCTGGCAGCGAGCCGACGGCACCGCGCAGGAGCTGGTGGCGCTCCCGGAGAGGCAGGCACTACGGCTCCCCGACGAAGCCTCGCTCGAGCTCGGCGCGAGCCTCGGGATCCCTGCCCTCACGGCGCACCGTTGCCTGACCCTGGCTGAGGACGGCCCCACGAACCTCGCCCCGGGCGCGCTGGCGGGAAAGCGCGTGCTGGTGGCCGGCGGCGCCGGCGCGGTCGGCCATGCCGCCATCGAACTTGCGGTCTGGTCGGGGGCCGAGGTGCTCAGCACCGTGAGTTCACCGGCCAAGGCGGAGCTGGCCAAGCTGGCGGGAGCACATCATGTGGTCGACTACCGCTCCCAGGACGCGGCCCAAGTGGTCCGAAGAGTCTGGCCAGACGGCGTCGACCTGATCGTCGAGGTGGCGCCGGGGGCAAATGCCGAGCTGGACCAGGCGATCTTGGCTAGCCACGGCACGGTCGCAGCCTATGCCAGCGACACGGAATCGGTCCCGCTCCGGACCCGGCCCGCGATGGGAATCAACGCTCGATACCAGTTCGTTCTGGTGTACACCGAGCCCACCTCCGCCAAGAGCCGGGCGCTCAATGATGTCAGCGTAGCGGTTGCATCCGGAGTGCTCAGGGTCGGCGCCCAGGCCGGGCTCGCGCTGCACATATTCCCGCTTGACCAAATCGCGGACGCACATGCCGCGGTCGAGTCCGGCGCGGTGGGCAAGGTTCTGATTCAGCTCTGATCGCCGCCAACCCCAGCGGCCCGGGTCTCCGGCGGAGCTGCCCCGGCGGGATCCCCAAGCGCCGGACCGGTTCCAGCCCGAGCCAGCGGGTCCTCAGCCCCACACCGTCCCCGGCTCCAGGCCGGACCGTTTCGGAACCGAACCGGAGCCCAAGCTCGTCTACTGGTCGTGACACACATTCGCCTGGGCCGGATCGGATCGGGAGGGATCACGGGCGGGGCCGTGGCTTTGATCGTGCTTCTAACTGGCTGCGGACAGGCAATCCCGGGGAATACCTCCGGTCGCCCGGCTGGGCTTGCCGCCGACCCGACTCCGCCGGCAACCACCGCTCCGGCGCCCTCCCCCTCCTCATCGCCTCCCCCGGTCAATCCCTCATCGGGCGGGTTGGGAATCGTCCTCACCGACGCCGACTCGGGGCTCACCGTGGTGATCAGCGTCGGCCAGAATCTGACCATCAACCTGGCCGGAAGCTCAACTCTGCCTTGGAGTCACCTCAGCGACTCGGACCCCGCCGTCCTGGGGACAGTTCCTGGCCTTGCCCCAAACCCCCAACCCCCGGGCAGCCTCAGCGCCGTCTTCGTGGCGCTGACTAAAGGAACTTCGCGGCTGAGCGCGGTGTCGGTACCCCGCTGCCTCGACAGCGCACCAGCTTGCCTCATGCCGGACCGAGTCTTCTCCTTGTTGATTGAGGTCCGGGGCGGCAACTAGCATCCCTGACTGAGGCCGTCGGGAGCCTCCGCTCCCCACCCACCGGCCCGGCTCGCCTGCCGCTCGGAGATCCCCGAACTCCCAGGGATCGAGTTGCGCGTAGACCACGTCGGTCCGTCTCTACGTCGGCCTCCCTTGGGCGCTCCGCGACCTGCGGTCGACGGCTTCTCGCCGCTGGACCGGCATTGCTGGCGCGCGATCGTCCCGAAACACTCTCGCCTGGCGAACCAGTCTCGCCACGCGAGCCGACTCCCGCGCCTCTGCCTGCATCCGCTCCGTGTACTTTTCCGCGCTGTATGCATTCATCATGTATTGGATATTAGCATATAGCGATATGCCTGTCAAGCCGGGTTAATCGCGTTCTCCCCTATGCTTAGGCAGCTTCGCAGCTGATGCCTCCGGAAGTGATATAGTCGGCTGGCTATGCCACCGGTCGACGACGGTGCGGACCTCAGCGGCCGACTGCCACAGGTTGAGCCGTCGGCCCCGATGGAGTTGATGTGGCTGGGCCATCACTTGCTGAATTCACGGTCGGAGCAGTCCGCCCGGTTCTCGGTGATGGGCGCGGAAGGGTCCGAGCGGCTTTCGGAGCGGCTGCGGTCCTTCTGGGGAGACGGCGTAACCGGGGGTACCGGTGAACTCCTGGTCCTCGCCGACAGCGCCGGACTTCTCTTTGCCGAGAACATCGACGAGCTCCTGAGCGACCTTCCGGTTTCCGCGCTGGAGCTGCCCCGGGTCCTACTGCGATTTGAGTCCCCGTCCGACCGGGGTCACTTCATCGAGCGCCTCACCCGACTCCAGCGCGAACCGGAGATTCGGCGCCGGTATGCGGGCGTACTCCGCGACCTGTGGGAGCCAATGCGCCCGGAGTGGGAGCTGAGGGGTCTGCCCGAGGTACGCGCCGCCTGCAAGCGGGCTGCCCAGCGCCTCGATTTCGGAGCACCTCTCGACGAGGTGGTACCCGCTCTCGGGCAGGTCACTAGGAAGAAGGCTGAGTGGCAGTCGGTCGTGAGCGAGGCAACGGAGGCCGGTCGGCTCGTGCTCAACCCCAGTTACTTCGGCGGCAGGTGGAGTATGTGGGACCTCCCGGACCACGTCGTGGTCGGGTTCGGGGCGAACTCGGACCCGCTAGCGGATGCCAGGACTGAGGGGAACCGTCTCGCCCCCAAGCTGAGGGCGCTGGGCGACCCAACCCGGCTCGCGATCCTCCTCTATTTGGCCGAGCGGCCCACCAGCGTGGGTGAGCTGGCCCGCCGATTCGGGCTCGCTCAGCCCACGGTCAGTGCCCACCTGCGGGGCCTCCGCGGCGCGGAGCTGGTGGCCGGAAAGCGCAGCGAGGGTCGCACCGTGTACCACGTCGAGCACGACCAACTGGTTCGCCTCCTTCAGGACCTGGCCGATTCGTCCGGGGTGGAACTCCGCGACTGAGTAGCGACGAGGCCCGACTCGGCATCGCCGTGCCGGCCCGATCTGAGCTGGGGCCGTGAGCTGGAGCGGTCAGTCACTTCGGAGAGGCCTCACGGAGCGCTGGTCGGCGAGGTTGCGCCCTCGCTCAGGGCAGAAGGCCCCTGGTGGTCAACTCTGCGGCCAGGGAGCGCCACTCCCGATCCGGGACCTCTCCTGGCTCCGAGGTCAGTACCTGGACCGCGACGTGGTCGGCGCCCCCTTGCAGTTGCTCCTGGATGCGCCCGGCAACCCGGCCAACATCACCCCAACCGACCAGCTCATCCACCAGGCGATCGCTGCCACCGTCGACCAGCTCCTGCGGAGAGAATCCCAGCCGGAGCAGGTTGCTGCGGTAGTTGTCGAGGCGCAGATACGCCTTCGTGTGCTGACGGGCGATCCCTCGGGCCCGCTCAGGGTCCTCGTCGATCACCACTGCCTGCTCCGGGCAGAGAAGGCGGTCCGGTCCGAGCACCGTCCGGGCTTGGCGCGTGTGGGCCACGGGCACGAAGTACGGGTGCGCGCCGTGGCTCCGCTCCCCGGCGAGGCGAAGCATCCGCGGGCCGAGCGCGGCCAGCAGAAGCCGGGGCTGCAGGCTGGGCAGAGGAGATTCGTAGACCGCCGAAGCCATGGCGTCGAGGTAGGCCCCCATCGCGGTCAGGGGACGGTGGTAATCATGGCCGCGAAAGGCGACCAGCGGGGCATGGCTGACACCGATCCCGAGCAGAAATCGCCCCGGGTAGGCCTCGGCAAGCGCCAGCTGCCCCGCTCGCATGGCTTGGGCGTCACGGGCCCAGATGTTGGCGATCCCGGTGGCGACGGTGATCCGGGAGCTGGCTGAGAGCAGCAGAGATGCGTTCACAAACGCCTCGCGCCGGCGCGCCTCGCCCACCCAGACCGTCCCATACCCCAGCTCCTCGAGGAGCTGGACCGCCAGGCGCGCGCGATCCGCCGGCTGGCGATCCAAGGCTGTCGTCCAGACCCCAACTCGGCCCATCCCGACCGGGCCCCAAGCAGAACCGCTCCGGTCGGAGTCGACCGTCACCTGGATCCCCCGAGCTCTGCGCCCTCAGCCAACGCCCCCACTCTACGTCCCACCCGGGGACGGGGGGCGCGCCCTGTCCCACCTGGCTAGGGACGCGGGCTACCCGAGCGCGGATCCGGTCGCCCTTGGCCAGAATCCGTCTCGGGTAACTACGATCGGCCGGTGAAGTCGATCCGCGCCGCTCGGCACATAAACGCTCCCCCCGCGGCTGACTACCGCGCACTTCTTGACGTGGACGCGATCGCAAAGTGGCGAGTTCCGGCGGGGATGACCAGCCGGGTGCAGGAATCCGACGCCCGCGAGGGAGGCGCATTCCGGATCACGCTAACTTACGATCCGCCGACCCAGACGGGCAAGACGACGGAGAACTCCGACACCTGCCACGGTCGCTTCACCTGGCTTTTGTCCAACCAGGAAGTGGTCGAGGTAATCGAGTTCGAGACGAGCGACCCCTCCCTGTTGGGCGCGATGACCACAACCACAACACTGGTGGCCGCTGATGACGGCACCGCTGTCCTGGTCGTGCACCAGGGAATCCCTCCGGGCGTGTCAGCCCGCGACGACGAGCTCGGCACCCGGATGTCGCTCGCGAAACCCGCGGCGCTGGTGGAGAAACGGTGACCGGCGTCGATTGCGAAGGGCGGCCACCGTCGACTACGCCCGCAGCGGCGGCACGCAATGCCCGTTGATAACGCCATCTACGATGGCCCGGGCGACCAATGGTGGGATGAACGGCAGCCGCTCAGCGCTCTCCGCACCGCCCTCAACCCGGCTCGAATCGGCTACTTCACCGGAGTCCTCGATTCGCTGGGTGTCGAACCAGTGGGGATGACGGCGGTCGACATCGGCTGCGGCGGCGGGCTGTTTTCCGAGGAACTCTGCCGGCTGGGCGCGCGCGTGATTGGGGTCGATCCCTCCGCGGCGTCGCTGGCCATCGCCCGCAGCCACGCGGACTCCTCGGGAATGGTGATCGACTATCGCTCCGGCCGCGGCGAGGCTCTTCCGCTCCCGGACAGCAGCGTCGACGTCGCCTGTTGCGTGGACGTGCTCGAGCACGTCGCTGACGTCGACGCGGTGGTCAGGGAAACGGCCCGGGTGCTAA
>DATLTJ010000090.1:0-2732 GCA_035533655.1 Candidatus Acidiferrales bacterium
ATCCGGCTTCCGTTCACCCCGGTGCCGATCACGGGCCAGACCTTCGCCGTGCTGCTGGGCGGTCTGGCGGTCGGAACTCGCCGGGGCGCCGCCGGCATGCTCCTCTACTTGGTGCTCGGCCTGGTGGGAGTGCCATGGTTCGCCGGTGGCGCCCACGGGATGTCGATGCTCACGGCACCAAGCTTCGGCTACGTGATCGGCTTCATCTTCGCGGCCTGCGTCCTGGGCCAGCTGGCCCGGCGCGGAGTCGACCGGCACCCTTTGACCGTGATTGCGGCGCTGGTGGCCGGGAACGTCGTCATCTATCTCTTCGGCGCCACCTGGCTGGCCTGGCAGCTTCACGTCGGGGCGTTCCAGGCAATCTCCCTCGGGGTCACCCCATTCCTGCTGGGCGACGCTCTGAAGGCGGTGCTGGCGGCAGCGCTACTCCCAGCAGCCTGGAAGTTGACCGGCCGCTCCAACAGCCGGGAGCTACCCCGACCTCAGTAGAGGCCGAGTTCCAGCTTGGCCTCATCCGAGGCCATGGTGTGGGGGTCCCAGGGCGGATCCCAGATCAGGTCCACCTTGACGTCGCGGATCCCGGGCAGGAACTGAGTGGCGGCATGCACCTGTGACTCCAGCATCGGCCCCATCGGGCAGTAGGGGGTGGTCAGGGTCATCGAGACCACGGCGTCACCGTCCTCGTCGACGGTTACCCGATAGACCAAGCCCAGGCTGACGATATCCAGACCCAGCTCGGGGTCGATCACCTCGCGCAGGGCCTCGTGGACGTCATCGCCGGTCGCCTTCGGACCCACGGCGGGTTGCGCCTGCGAGGTCGCGGCCCCCGCCTCTTCGGACTCAGTCGTCGCTTCGGCCATTAGATCCCTCCAGCTGAGTCAAGCCCGCCTCCAGCGCGGTCCAAGGCAACATCGCGCACTTGATCCGGGCCGCGTAGCGGCGCACTCCGGCCAGCGCCTCCAAATCCCCGATCTCCCCCACTGTGGCCGGGTCCTCACCCTCCAGCAACATGGCGCGGAAGCGCCGGATCAAATCCTTGGTGTTGGCCACGGATCTGCCCTGGACCTCCTCGCTCATCATCGAAGCGGCCGCCATCGAGATGGAACATCCCTGGCCCTCGAATCCCACCGCCTCAACCTGCCCCTGCTGTACCCGCAGAGTGAGATCGATCTCGTCGCCGCAGAGCGGATTGTGCCCGTGGGTGGCGACATCGGCTGGCTCCACCAGCCCCCGATGGCGAGGATGCCGGTAGTGATCGAGGATGATCTCCCGGAATAGTTCATCGTCCAGGCCGACCGGGTTGACTTGAGCCACGCACTCATCGTACGCCGCTCTGAAAACACGAGCGGGGACCGGAGGTGGTCTCCAGTCCCCGCCGCTAGGTTTGCGATATGAGTCCTGCTGACGCGGGACGGCCACGGTCCCGGGCTTCAGACCCGGATCAGTTATCCGTGGGTGACCAGCGCGTCGAGAGAGTTCAGGCCCCGGCCGCAGTACTCAGTCGGTCCCCAAGATTGTGAGAGTCCGTTTGGTACTACCTTCGAGCATGGGCATTCCCTCCTTTTTCTTGAGTACCGCCGCGACGAGGACTTCCTTGCGGCCCTGCCGAGACGGCCGGACGACGCTGTCACCTTTTAGTCTAGACCGGACGGCGGCGGGAGCGTGACCGCGCCCACGGCCCCGCAGACGAAAGCTTCTGCTGGGAGGGAGGAAGCTTTCGTTGGCAGCTGTTGGGGTGGTCGATCGCGAGCATCACTTCGGCGACCGCGAGCCTGCGGTTGGTTCTCCACGCGGTCCAGGCCGCCCCGGTTTGACCGGACCGAGGTCGCTAAGTGGTCCCCGGCATCAGTTCAGCAGGGGTCAGACGGACTGATCTCGCAGCGAATGGAAGGGTGCCTCCGTGGAGCGACTGCTGGGACAACTACCAGTCCGGCGGACACAATTGGCCACGCCTCCCGACTGAATCACGTATGGACTTATCTACCATCCTGGGGCGGTCCCCGCAGGTCAGAAGACTCGTCCGTTCAACTGGAGATTCAACCCGCTGACTTCCAGGACACGCTCATTGATCTCGCTCCGCGACCTCTGCCGGACTTCGGTCGGGGACCACTAAGTCACGGAGTCCGCGTCCGATGCAGTCATGCCCAGGGCGGGGCTCAGAAAGCGGCTGTTTCACGGGCGAACTCGGACCCGCCAACGCTCCGCTGGTTGGCCTGGGTTTCCCTCGTTCCCCTCCTCGTCGTCTGGCTCGGGTGGAGCGCGGACGGACCTGGCGGCTTAGCTTGGCCCGTGGGGACGTGTCGCTGATAGGACTAGGCCGTACAGAAGGTGGTCAGCGGCAAGTGCGATGCGGTCGGTCAAGCGCAAGCGTTTCGCCTGGCTGAGACCGAGGCCCGGCGCGATCCCCAGCTCGAAGCTCAACCACAATACAAGCCCGTATACAGGTCCGGCCCAAGGATGCCGCCGCAGCGAGCGGGGTAGCGTGCCGTATGCCGCGCCGCCGCCAGCACCGAAGGCCCAATGAGCGGCCTCGACAAGACCCCGGCGTTGGTTGAGCGGCGCCCGTCGCAGCAAGGCGCGCAATCCCCGTGCCCGCTGGCGGCTGACCGCCTCGGGGGGCGTCTGTTCGACCAGGCCGAGTTCTGTCGTGATCACCCGCATTCCCGTCATGGCCATGGCGCCGACAATGCCGTAGGCAGCGCCGCTGAGCACGTCACCGACCCGGTTGCTGA
>DATLTJ010000091.1:0-4313 GCA_035533655.1 Candidatus Acidiferrales bacterium
GCGGGCGGGGTCTATCGGACTCGTGACGGCGGGTCCAACTGGGAGCCGGCCAACCGCGGCATCCAGGCCTACTGGCTGCCTGAGGAGCAGCGATTTCCGGAGTTCGGCCAGTGTGTTCACAAGGTGGGAACGCATCCCGCCAAGCCGGACCGTCTGCTGGCCCAGAACCACTTCGGGGTGTACCGGTCGGACAACTACGGGGACAGCTGGGAGGCGATCGAGCAGGGCCTGCCGTCAAACTTCGGCTTTCCGCTGCTGGTGCATCCCCACCAGCCCGAGACGGTCTACCTCTTCCCGCTCCAGGCGGACTCGGAGCGGCTACCCCCCGAGAGGCGCTGCCGCGTCTATCGCAGCCGGGACGCTGGGCGGAGCTGGGAAGGGCTGACCAAAGGACTGCCCCAGTCCGGCTACCACGCGATCGTGCTGCGGGACGCCCTCTGCGCCGACCAGGGCGACCAGGCCGGGATCTACTTCGGAACCAGGGACGGCGAGGTCTACTCGAGCCTGGACGACGGGGACTCATGGCAGCTCTTGGCGAGCCACCTCCCCGACGTGCTGGCAGTTAGGGCCGCCCTGGTCGGGTGATCGCCTCCCTGCACCTGCCGGAGGTGCTACGCTCCTCCGCCGACGGGCAGGGAGAGCTCCCGGTTAGCGCCGCCACCGTGGGCGGGGCGCTGGACGAGCTGGCCCGGAGCTGGCCCCAGCTGGAGCGGCGGCTCCGCGATGAGCAGGGAATGGTGCGGCGCCACATCCGGATCTATCTGGATGACACCGATATCGCTGGTCTCCAGGGCCTGGCGACCCCCCTCAAAGAGGGAGCTCGCGTTCACATCATCCCGATGGTCTCCGGGGGCTAACCCCCAGGCGCTTGGGCTCAGGCCCACGCGCACTGTCGGCATCGCCCCCTGGGACTGTCAGCTACCAGACGGTGATGGTCCGGGGCTGAGGGTGGCGGCGCATCCGATGGTCCTTGGAGGCCAGCTGCTGGCGCAACTGATCACCCCCAGCCAGCGGACCCGTCGGGCGTCCGGAACGATGTCCGCGATGGGCTCGCCGCGCGCCGTCAGCGTCCCCCGCTCCTGCCTCCACAGCGCCTGGACCTCGTCGTGATTCCGGTCGCGCCCGAACTGGAGGGCGACGAAGAACGAGGTGTCGACGAACCTCATCCGCCGAACGCGACCTCGTCGATCGCGCCCGGATCCTGATCGTAAGCCCTGATCAGCACGTCAAGCGGGTCAGACCCCCCGGCCTTGGAGCCGAAGTGCTCTCTTACCGCCCTCCTGAACAGAGCAGCCTTGGAGGTCTTGCTCCGAGCCGCCTCCGCGGCGAGCCTCTCGTCCAGTCAACCCAGAGGCGCCTAAGCAACGGCCCAGCTTGGCCCAACAAGACCGCCAACTCCTGCCGTCTCCTGACGAGCTGTCTAGAGAACTACCACGCATAGGCCTCGGGAGCGGGTGCGCCAGGCCCGGGGAAGATCTGATCCAGCTGCTCCAGGTCCCGCTTGTTGAGCTTGATCTGGGTGGCCCCACTGGCGGACTCCAGCTGCTCGATGGTGCGCGGTCCGATGATCGGCGCCGCCACCCCTTCCTGATGCAGCAACCAGCCCAGGGCCACCAGAGCCGGGTGCTCACCGCGCTCGCGACAGAAAGCCTCGTAGGCCTTGAGCTGAGGCTGGAGCCGCTCGACCCGGTCTCGATTGGTTTGCTCGGAGCGCCGTCCCTGGCGCTGCTTCTTGAGCGCACCCCCCAAGATCCCTGATGCCAGGGGACTCCAGGGGATCAAGCCCAGGCCATAGTCGCGGCAGGCGGGCAGCACCTCTAGTTCAACATCGCGGGTGAGCAGGTTGTACAGCGACTGCTCGCTGACCAGGCCCAGGTAGTGGCGCTGCCGAGCCTGCTCCTGGGCCTTGGCGATGTGCCAACCGGCAAAGTTGGAGGAGCCGGCATAGATCACCTTCCCCTGCTGCCGGAGGACCTCGAATGCCTCCCAGATCTCGTCAAAGGGGGTCTCCCGGTCGATGTGATGCATCTGGTAGAGGTCGAGATGGTCAGTCTGCAGGCGGGCCAGCGAGGCGTCACAGGCCTGCCGGATGTTGCGGGCGGACAATCTGCCGTCGTTGGGCCAGTCGCTCTGGCTGGCGAAGAGCTTGGTGGCCAGCACCACCTTCTGGCGCCGCTCACCCCCCAAGGCGAACCACCTGCCGATGATCTCCTCAGTGAACCCGAACTTGATCGCTCGCCCATAAGCATTGGCGGTATCGAAAAAGTTGATGCCCAGCTCGAGTGCCCGATCCATGATTTGGTGGGCGTCCTGCTCGGAGGCGTGGGAGCCGAAGTTCATGGTCCCCAAGCAAAGTTGGCTGACGACCAAGCCGGACCGCCCTAGGTGGGTGTACTTCACAGTGGCAATACCTCATGGAATCGAGCCCGCCCAGAGCCGCCTGGCGGCGGCTCGACAGGCGCTGACTCAGCCATCGCATTATCGCCCCCGCTAAGTCCCCTCCTTCTCCTCCCCCTCACGCCCGCCTCGGGGCAGGTCGCTGCCAAGCGTCTAGCGGCGCTATCGCGGCGCGTCTGGTGACTCCCGGGCTGATGAGGTGGGACTGGAACTGCACGGCCTCTCGATCGAATGAGATTGCATCTAGCCCGGTTCCGCGCAAGTGCCGGTAGGCCACCACCTCCGAGAGGGCGCGAATGCCCTGGTACAAAACTTCCGAAGGCTGCCCCGTATCCAGGTGGCCGTTCCCCCACCTATACCGTCCGCCGTCCCCTTTGACGTTCCCTGAAAGCTCTCCGCTGAGGCCGACGCAGCGGGCAGGCGGGCGGCGGTCAGGAGTTAGCCTGAGCTACTGACCCCCGGCATGACCTGGGCCGGCCTGAGCGGCTACCAGACGGTGACCGTCCGGGGTTGCGGGTGGCGGCGCATCCTCTGGTCCTTGGTGACCAGCTGCCACCCGTGCTCGAGAGCGGTGGCGTAGATCAGCCGGTCGGCTGGGTCGCCGGGGAAGGACGCCGGCAGGGCCGCCGCTGTCGCGGCCACGGCCGGGGAGATGACCACTGTCCGAACCAGTTCAGTGAGTTGGGCCAGCCAAGCGCGCACCGGCACGCTGACCAGGATGCGCTGGTGCTCAGCCAGCCACGCTAGCTCGAACCAGGAGATCGACGCCACCACCAGCTCGTCCGCTCCCTCGATCGCCTCAGTCGCCGGGCGACTGAGGCGATCGGGCTCGGCGGACCACCACTGCAAGGCGTGCGAGTCGAGCAGCAGGGTGGTCAGGGCAGATTCCAGGGACCCTGGGTCGAGAATAGGCTCTCATCGTCGCCGACGCTGCGGGAGACGTCGGCCAGCCGGCCGCGGAGCGCGCGCGGCCCCCGAGCCCCGACTAGACGGGCGATGGTGCGCCCGTGCTTGGTGATTTCGATCTCATCCCCGGTCGCGACCTCGTCCAGCAGGGCCAGGGCTCTGGCCTTGAATTCGGTGGCGGTCATTTGTCTGGTCAGGCGGTCAGTATACCAGTCACATCTGCGATGGGCTGAAGGCGGGTGGCCGACCTGACCAGCCGCCCTCACTGTCCCTCCGCGCTGGGCCCCTTCCCAGCGCTCCGCCCGCCCAGCGGTACCCATCTCCGGGTCGGCGTCGACCAGATCGCGTTCAGCGGTTTACCTCGCTAGCCGAGCCTGCTCGGGGCGTTTCGGCCGCGGCCCGCCATCGGTGGAATGGGCGGGGTGCCGGTAGGGAACCGGACGGAGCGCCCCGACGTCTGAGGAGCAAACGATCCAGACCTGGAGGATGCCGATGATCCGCTCCCGCGTCGTCCTGATGGCGATCCCCGTCCTGGCCGCCCTGGCCACCGCGCTCACCGCCCCGGCCCTGGCCTGCGGCGCGTTGGTCGCCCCCAACGGGGCGGTGCGACTGAGCCAGACCACCACCTTGGTCAGCTGGAGCGGTGGGGTGGAGCGTTACCTCACCAGCTTCGCCTTCAAGGGTCGGGTTGAGAAGGTGGGCTGGATCATTCCCCTCCCAGCGGCTCCGGTGTCGATCACCGAGGGCGGCGCCTGGACCCTCCAGCGACTGGAGCTCCAGTTTCATCCCGCCCCGCTGGAGGTGTTCCACGCCACACCGTCGGCCGCCGCTCGCAAGGCGGTGGTGATTGAGCGGGCCCAGGTCGGGGCGCTGGGAATCAGGGTGATCCGCGGCAGCGGCGATCAGATCCTGAGCTGGTGCCACGCTAACGGCTTCGACATCGAGGGCGTGGTGGGCCGTCACCTCCTGCGCTACGCGGCGGGCAGCCCCTACTTCATGGCAGCCCGCTA
>DATLTJ010000092.1:0-15638 GCA_035533655.1 Candidatus Acidiferrales bacterium
GGGAAATTGTCAATAGTTGTGGCTTGGCGGGCTTGGTCACGCGGCATCCCTCTGGTCTTCGCGCTCAAGTTTGAACCCGTCCACGAAGGTGGCACCTGCGCGAACCAGCGCCACCAGGTGAGGAGCGTTGACGCAGCGCCAGCGAGCCTGGGCGGCGTCCATGAGCTTGTAGGCCATGGCCAGTCCTGCGGTCCGGCTGCCCGCTCCCTTGGTCTTGCAAGTGCGGAGCCGGACCGTGGCGAAGGTGGACTCGATGGCATTGGTAGATCGCAGATGGACCCAGTGTTCGGCCGGGAAGTTGAAGTGGGTGAGCAACACCTCCCGGTCCTTGACCAGCTTCTCCATCGCCTTGGGATACTTGGCGCTGTAGCCTCTCCTGGAAGCGTCCCAGCGCCACCTCCGCAGCCTCCCGGCGCTCGGCGTTCATGATCTCGTGCAGCGCCGCCTTGGCCTTCGGTTGCCGGCTCTTGGGCAGGGCATCAAGGACGTTGGCGATCTTGTGCACCCAGCAGCGTTGCTCTTGTGAGTCGGGGAAGACCTCCCTCAGCGCGCCCCAGAAGCTGAGAGCGCCGTCTCCGATCGCCAGCATCGGCACCCGCATCCCCCGCCGCTTCAGATCGCGCAGTACCTCCGCCCAAGAGTCATGCGACTCTCGGAAGCCATCCCCGACCGCCACCAGTTCCTTGTGGCCATCGGCTCGAACCCCGATCAGGACCAAGCAGCAGAGTCGGTCCTCCTCGAGCGGGATGTTGAAGTGAACCCGGTCCGCCCACAGGTAGACGTACTCGGCCTGGCTCAGGTCGCGCTGACCGAACTCCGGTAGCTCCTGGCTCCAATCCCTGGTCAGGCGCTGGATGGTCGAAGCCGAAAGCCCCGCCGCGCTGCCAAAGAACTCCGCCAGCGCGGGGACGAAGTCCTTGGTGGAGATCGCCCGCAGATAGAGCGCCGGCAGCACCTCAGCGACCTTGGGCGAGCGCAGCGCCCAAGGCGGCAGGAGCGGGAGGCTACCACAGTGTTGTCTCCTCTCGTAGCCGAGATGTAGAAGCGCCCACGAGCGTCATCTCTCCGCCGGTTACGGCTACGGCCACTCACCTCAAATCAGATGTGGACCGCCAGCCCCTCAGCCGCCAGGGCGGCTTCCTTGAGACTCTCGCTCAGGGTCGGATGGGCATGTACCAACGCCTCGAACTGTTCGGCCTTGACCCCCGCCCAGGCCGCCATCACCATCTCGGGAAGCAGCTCGGTGACCTCGGCCCCGATGGCATGGGTCCCCAACAATTGACCAGTCTCGGCATCGACCACCGTCTTGATGAAGCCGACGGTGTCGCCCATGGCGATCGCCTTGCCGCTGGCGCTGAACGGGAACTTGCCGACCCGCACCTGGTGACCTTGCGCCTGCGCCTGCTCCTCGGTGAGCCCAGCGGAGGCCACCTGGGGCTGACAGTAGGTGCAGCGGGGAACTTGGATCGGGTCGAGTGGCCGGACCTCGCGCCCGGCGGCCGTCTCGACCGCGATGACCCCCTCGGCGCTGGCGGCGTGCGCCAATAGCGGTGGGCCATTCACGTCCCCAATGGCGAACACCCCGGGGACATTGGTGCGGAGGTGGTCATCCACCTTGATGAAGCCACCCTCCACCGCCACCCCGAGCTCCTCCAGGCCCAGGCTTTCGATGTTGGCGGCAACCCCGGTGGCGGTCAGGACCATCTCACCGTCCACCACCTCGCCGTTCTCCAGATGCAGCCGCCAGCCCTCGCCACCTCGTTCCGCCCGCAGGATCAGAGACCCGGTCTTGACGGAGATCTTCTGACGCTCAAACTGCCGGGTCAGCTCGTTGGAAATGTCCAGGTCCTCCTGCGGCAGCAGACGCGGCAGAGCCTCCACCACGGTGACCTGGACGCCGTAGGACGAGTAGACGTAGGCGAACTCGACCCCGATGGCACCGCCGCCCACGATCACGCAGCTCTTGGGCAACTGGCGCAGCTCCAGCGCCTCCCGGGAAGTGAATACCGTCTTGCCGTCGGGCACCAACCCGGGGAGGGTCTTGGGCCGGGCTCCGGTGGCAATGATGATCTGGGAAGCGGCCACCGGCTGGCCGGACGGGGTCAGCTCCAGGGTCTGCTCTGAGAGCAGCCGGGCCCGGCCAGAGATCACCTCTACTCCGTTCTTGCGCATCAGGAACGCGACGCCCTGCACCAGCTTCCCTACCACCTCGCGGCTGCGGGTAATCGCGGCGTCGAAGTCGGCCACCACCTCGCCCCGACTGATCCCGAATCGATCCGCCTCCTGGACTAGATGGAGAACCTCGGCATTGCGCAGCAGCGCCTTGGACGGAATGCACCCCCAGTTGAGGCAGACGCCCCCCAGGGTCTCCGCCTCCTCCACCAGGGTGACGGCCATCCCCAGCTGCGCCGCCCGGATGGCGGCCACGTAACCGCCCGGACCAGAGCCCACGATCGCCAGGTCTTTCAAGAACGCCGCCCCGCTGGCTGCCCGCTGATGGCTCCCTGACTCACACCAAGCACGCGGTGGGGTGTTCCAGCAGCCAGCGCAGATAGGCCAGCGCCTCTGCTCCCTGGGCGCCGTCGGTGACCCGGTGGTCGATGGCCAAGGTCATCGCCAGCTGGTGCCCTGGTACCAGCTCACCGTCGACCACCACTGGCACCTCGCGCACCTCTCCCACCGCCAGGACGCTGCCCTGGCCCGGGGTGATGATGGCGGAGAACTGGGTCACCCCGAACATGCCTAAATTGCTGATCGCGGTGTGACCACCGGAGAGCTCCTCCGAGCGCAATCGGCCGGTCTTAGCCCGGGCCGCCAGATCGTGGGTTTGGCGGGCGAGTTCGGCGAAGGTCAGCGACTCGCAGCCGCGCAGCACCGGGGCGACCAGACCGTCGGGGAGCGCCACCGCCAGGGCGATGTTGCTGTGCAAGAAGCGGCGCACCCCCTGGCCGATCCAGGCCGCGTTGAGGCCGGGGTGCCGCTGCAGGGTAAGGGCCATTCCCCGGACGATGAAGTCGGTCACCGAAAACTTGGGCAGCTCGGCGTCACCCAGCTGATTCAGCTCCTGGCGCAGCCGGAGAAGCGCACCCATCCGGGCCTCGGTGGTGAGGTGGAAGTGAGGGATCGTGCTGTTGGACTCGGCCATGCGGCGGGCGATGGCCTCCCGCATCCGGGAGAGGGGCATTGGCTCCGAGGGATCACCGGGATCGATCGCTTGCGCGACCCCCGTCGGCCGCGTGGCCGGAGCACTGACGCCGCCTCGGGAGGCCGCCTCCACGTCCTCCGCCTTGATCCGCCCGTCCGGCCCCGTCGGTTGGACGCTCTCCAGCTGGATCCCCAGCTCGCGAGCCCGGCGCCGGGCCAGGGGACTGGCCTTGACCCGACCGCCGGCAGCGACCGAGCGGCCGGCGGGCACGGGCTCCGGAGCGTGACCAGTGAGCTGCTGGGCCCAATCCGGCACTGGAGTGGGCCCCGACGCCGAGTCCGGAGCCTGCGCCGCCGGGATGGCTGGCTTGGGCTTCTTGGAGTTGGTCACCCGGCCGTCGCCGGACGGAGGCGTGGCCGTGGCCGGCGCTGGGCTCTCCTCCGCTGGCGGCTGCTCCCCGGCGGGCGGGACAGCTGACAGCTCCTCTCCGGCGTCAGCGATGATCGCGATCGGTTGCCCCACCGGCACCTTCGAGCCGGGCTGGACCAGGATCTTGCGGAGCACTCCGCTGGCGTAGGCCTCGATGTCGATGTCGGCTTTTTCGGTGGCGATGCTGGCGATCACGTCACCCCGCTCCACCTTCGCCCCCTCCGCCACCATCCAACGGTTGATGGAGCCCTCGGTCATGTCGTACCCCATCTGGGGCATGGTCACCTGGTAGGCCATCAGTTCAGCCGCCGGACGGCTTCCACCACCTGATCGCTGGTGGGAACCAGTACCTTCTCCAACCGCTGCGAGTAGGCCATGGGAATGTCGCGCATCGCCACCCGCTGGATCGGTCCATCGAGGTCGTCGAAGCAGCGGTCCTGGATCTCACTGAGGAGGTCGGCACCAAACCCGCCGGTACGCCAGTCCTCGCCACACAGCACCAGCTGGTGGGTGCGCCGAACCGAGTCCACCACCGTCGGGTAGTCGACCGGACGCAGGGTGCGCAGGTCGATCACCTCGCAGGATATCCCGTCGTCCCGCTCCAGCAGCTCGGCCGCCTGGACCGCCTGGAGCAGCATCCGGGAGTAGCCCACCAAGGTCACGTCGTGTCCCTGACGCACCACCTTGGCCCTGCCAATCGGGATCTCGTCCACCTCGCCGGGGGTTGACTCGGGGACCTCTCCCTTGGTGCTGTAGAGCAGGCTGTGCTCGATAAAGATGACCGGGTCGGGGTCCCGGATCGAGGCCAGCAGCAGACCCCGGGCGTCAGCCGGGGTGGCGGGCATCACCACCTTGAGCCCCGGCACCGAGGCGAACCAGCCCTCGAAGGTCTGGGAGTGGGTGGGACCGAGCTGGCCGAAGCCCGAGACGGTCCGGACCACCAGCGGCACCGACCACTGGCCGCCGAACATGTAGTGGAACTTGGCGGCGCTGTTCACAATCTGGTCCAGCGCCAACAGCGCGAAGTTCACGGTCATCAGCTCCGCCACCGGCACCAGCCCGCCCATCGCCGCCCCCACCGCGAATCCGACGATCCCGGCCTCGGCGATGGGGGTCTCCATCACCCGATTGGGTCCGAACTCGTCGATCAGCCCCTTGGTGACGGCGTAGGAGCCGCCGTAGCCCGTGATGCTCTCCCCCATCAGGATCACTCGCTGGTCCCGAGCCATCTCGTCGTGGAGAGCGCTTCGCACCGCGTCCCGGTAGCTCATGACGGCCAACTCAGATCCCCGCCTGCTTGGGTTCGGGCGCAGGCCCGGCCACCGCCAGCTGGAGCTCCTCGACCGCCGAGGTAACCGCAGCCTCGGGATCGATCGGCTTGGCGTAGATTCCCCGGCCCACCTCGGCTGGATCCGGCCACGGCGACTGATCCGCGAAGGCGACCGCGTCCAGCATCTGCTGCTCCACCTCTTCGTTGACCTGCGCCAATTCCTTCTGGCTGCAGATCCGGTGCTCCACACAGAAGTCTCCGAATCGGGGGATCGGATCCCGGGTCCGCCAGCGCTGGACCTCGGCCTTGTCCCGGTACAGCTCGGGGTCCGCCATGGAATGACCCCGGAAGCGATAGGTGAGCGCCTCCACAAAGAAGGGCCCCTTGCCGGTCCGGCAGTGCTCCGCCGCCTGCTGGATCGCGGAGTAGACGGAGAGCACGTCCATGCCGTCGCACTGCACGGACGGCATGGTGTAGCCCTCGGCCTTGATCTTCATCTCGCTGACCGGGGACTCCTCGGTCAGCGTCGCGCCCATCCCGTAGAGGTTGTTCTCACAGATGAAGATGATGGGCAAGCTCCAGAGGGCGGCCATGTTGAGGCCCTCATGGAAGATCCCGTTGCCGGTGGCACCGTCACCGAAAAAGTCCAGGACGATCTGGTCGCGTTGCTGGTACTGCATGGCGTAGGCCATGCCGGCTCCAATCGGGATGTGCGAACCGACGATGGCGTAACCACCCCAGAAATTGCGCGAAGCCTCCGCTAGGTGCATGGAGCCACCGCGGCCGTGGCACAGGCCATCCTCCCGGCCGAACAGTTCGGCCATGCAGCGCTTGGGGTCACAGCCCCGGGTGAGGGCGTATCCATGGTCTCGGTAGTGGCCCAAGAGGTGGTCGTCCTCACGCGCGGCATTGAGGGCTCCCACCGCCACCGCCTCCTCACCAATGTAGAGGTGAAGGAAACCGCCGATCTTGGCCTGGGCGTAGGCCTCGGCGGCGTGATCCTCGAAATGCCGGATCAGCACCATCTGCCGGTACATGTGCCGACACTGCGCGGGGGTCAGCCCCAGGGGCAATTCGGCCTCCACAGGTTGGCTGGCGGTCCGCTTGGGGCGGGCGCGACGCGTCCCCGGGGTGGCAGCCATGGGGTAAGTTTAGGAGGTGCGCCGAGGGCGCGCGCCGGAACCCGTCGATAGGGTGCCACACCCAACGTTTTAGGCGACTAAATCAGTGCGGGAAGTACCCGGATTCCCCGGCAAATTCTCATTGAAAATTCGCCGATTCTGGGGTATACTGCAAAAAGCGTAGCTGTGGACAGCGGCGCTGCCAGGTGGCGGGGAGCACCGGGTAACCAGGTTGCATCCGTCGCCGTTGGAAAGATCGAACGTCTCAGTGCCGGGGAGCCTTCGACGCCGACCAGCATCGAGCCTTGCGCTCCAAGGGAATAACCCCAAATGATGACTCCAGACCGAGACAACCGCTTCCGCACCACCCGTCGGGAGATCCTCCGGCGGCAGCACGACGGGTTCTCGCGGACCCGCATCTTGCGCCGCTATCGCTCCCACTTGGAGCATCTGGACCGCGTCCTAGCCGACCTGGAGGACGCCCGGATCAGAGAGCGTCGGGTCGTTCCGCCGCAGATCACCGAGCGGCTGCGTCAGACGGAGGTCGCCCAGGAGGACCCGGATCTGGCCCAGGTGGTCTCCACCAGCCGACCCAGCATCGATCGGGTGCAGGACGCCGTCTTCGACGCCCAGGGCCGAATCATGGTGGAGGTGAGCCGCCTCTTGGGTCAGCCCGACTGGGTGAGCATTGAGGCTGAGGAAGGCGAAGCGCTGGAGCTAGAAACCGCCCGTCACTGATCGGCCCCCTTCCGGGGCGACCACCGGTGCGGGACCGGGCTCTTCGAGGCCAAACGCCTTGGCCAGCGCCACGACTCTGGCTTGGTCGCGCAGCGCCTTCCGGCTGCGGGCGGTGGCCTGCTGTCGCGGCCTGACGGCTAGGTGGGCCCGGTCGGCAAGCCGCTCTGCCTCCCTTGATTGCCGCGCCTGACTTAGCCGATCCCATTCGATAACCGCGTCCTCCACCGCCGCCACCCGGTCGTCTCCCTTCTCTTCCGCCAGCTCGGCCAGTCGCTGCTGCAGCCGGGTCATCCGAGCCGCTGGCAGCCGGGACTTGGCGCTAAGCAACGAGGCCGCCAGCCGGGCCTCACCCTGCCGCTGGTCCCGATGCTCAGCCTCCTGTTGGACCTCTACGGTGCGAGCCTCCCGCAGGGCCAGCTGGGCTCTGGCGAGGAGAGTCCGATAGCCGTCCGCCAGGTCGGCAGGCGAACCCGCGCCGGCCGCCTCCGCCAGCGCCGCCGCCGCCGCCGCCAATTCCTCGACCGCCGCGGTCGCCCCGAGCTGCTGCAGCTGGGGGAAGATGAACACGCCACACTTCCGGTCCACCTCCACAAACGCCTGGAGGGCCTCCGCGGGCAGCTCGGGATGCTCCGGGGCGGGCAGCACGATGCCCGTCGTCCGCGGCCCTGGTTGTTCGGACTCGGTCAAGCCTCCGCGCTCCCTTGGGGCCGACCCCGTCCCATCAGGTCGAGCAGGCAACCCACCCCCGCTTTGGCGCCGCCCTCGGCCTGGAAGACCGCGGTGCCGGCGACCAGCACCGTGGCGCCTGCCGCCAAACAGGCGGCGGCGTTATCCGGGTCCACCCCGCCATCCACCTCGATATCGCAGTTCAGTTGTCGTTCCTCCACCAGCCGCCTGAGGTCCCGCATCTTGGCCAACGCCGAGGTCAAGAACGGCTGGCCTCCGAATCCGGGTTCGACCGACATCACCAGCGCCAGACTGATCTCCGGCAGGATATCGAGCAGGAGGTCCACCGGGGTCGCCGGATTGATCCCCACCCCGGGACTGGCACCCTCGGAGCGGATCAGCTGGACGGTCCGGTGGAGCTGGGGGCAGGCCTCGTAGTGAACGGTGATCAGGTTCGCCCCCGCCGCCGTGAACCGCGCAATGATCCCATCCGGGTGCTCCACCATCAAGTGGGCCTCCAGGAAGAGCGAGGTGGAGCGGCGACAGGCCGCCACCACCTCGGGCCCCATCGTCAGATTGGGCACGAAGTGGTTGTCCATGATGTCAATGTGGATCCGGTCGGCCCCGGCCTCCTCGCAGGCAGCCAGCTCGTTGCCCAGGTGGGCGAAGTCGGCCGCCAGGATCGAGGGGGCCAGCAGGCTCACGGCGCCCCCTCGCTGAGCTGCGCGGCGGCGGCGGCATCACACCAGATCTCGCAGTGCGGGGAGTTGCGCGCCACCAGCTGGGCCGGCCAGCGGACCGGGTCGTAGGGCCCCCTCACCACTTGGGCCAGGGTCTCAGCCTTGGCCTCACCGTCGACCAGGAAGTGGGTGTGACGGGCCCAGCGCAGCAGCAAAGGGCCGAGGCTGAGGCGGCGCTGGCCATCTGGATGCTGGGTAGCCAGGACCACCGCCTCCGGGGGATAGGCCCGACCGGGGAAGAGCGATGCCGTGTGACCGTCGGCGCCCATACCCAGCGCCAGGATGTCAAGTTGAGGCCGGCCGTCCACATAGGGGACCACCCCGAGCAGCCTCGCCTCGAAGCGCTGGCTGACGGTCTCCGGTCCGAGGCCTGGTTCGATGCCCCAGCCAAGGACCAGAGGGCGGTCGCCCGGGATCCGCTCCACCAGCGCCCGCCGGAGCATGCCTTCGTTGGATTGAGGATCCGAAACCGGCACCATCCGCTCGTCTCCCGGCAGCACCACCGTTCGAGCCCAGTCCAGCTGGCCCTCGCCGGCCAGCAGTTCCAGCGCCTCCCCAGGAGTCGCTCCCCCCGGCAGGGCGGCCACGCATTCGCCGCGGGCTGAGATCGCGTCGCGAATCGCCTGCGCCCAGCTCCGGGCGGCGTGGCGGGCCAGCGACTCGGGGTCCGGGAGGACCCTGATTTGAGGCTCGAACGACCCCTCGCTCGCGCTCACTCCCACTTCAGTTGGCGACGGACGCCAGCAGCCGCTCAACCGCCTGGGTCAGCTGCTCCAGTCCGCGACCCACGTCCTCGCACCGCACCCGCAGGACTCTACGGCCCCGCTGAGTCAGGGCCTGGTAGTCGCCCAACGCCTGCGCTTGCTGCAGGATCCCAAAAGTGTAGGGACGCTCGGGGATCGCCAGGTCGGTATGGCGGACTCCGGTGATCTGGAGGAAGGCGGCCGTCTCCGGGCCCCCTTTGTGCAACTGGCCCGTCGAGTGGAGGAACCGGGGCCCGTAGCCGAACGTGGTGGCGCACCCGGTCGCCCGCAGCAGGCCCGCGCGCAGTCGGGCGATCAGGGCGGCGTCCGCCGGATGATCCGGCCGCATCGGCAGATAGGCCATCACGCCCAGATACCAGGGCGGACCCAACCCCGCGAGCCACCCGACCAACGCTTGCTCCAGGCTGGCGGCCCCTGGGGCCCCCGCCAGCCGGACCGAGCCGTCGATCAGGTCGATGGCGGGTTCGGGCAGCCGGCCGTCGTTCGCCCAACTCTCCAGCAAGCGGGCGGTGTTGTCCTTGCTCTCCTGGACGTTGGGCTGGTCAAAGGGATCAATGCCGATCAGAGCGCCGGCCAGGGCGGTCGCCACCTCCCAGCGATAGAACTCGGCGCCCAGATCGAGGAGGTGGGCGGTCGGCACCCGGACTACGGGATGGCCGGCAGCAGCGATCTCGGCGAGCCAGCTTTCGGTGGTGGGGTCAGCCCCATCGCCCTCCAGCTCCAGGTAGACGAACAGGCGGTCGCCCCCGTACTCGCGGGGCTCGCCCAGCGGTTCGCCCACGACCGGGACCAGGCCTTTACCCAGCTTGCCGGTGGACTCCGCCAACAGCTGCTCAATCCAGGTGGGGAGCTCCGCCAGGGCCGGGTGAGCCAGGATGGTCACCTTGTCGCGGCCGACCGCGGCGCAGCCGGCCAAGACCGCGCCCAGCTGGGCCCCGGGATTGCGCTCGGGGGACGCCGAACCCTCGGAGAAGCAGGCTTCGGACATGGAGACCGCCCCCGCCAGGAGCTGGTCAACGTCGATCCCCATGGTCGCCGCCGGCACCATGCCGAAGTCGGACAAAGCGCTATAGCGCCCTCCGATGGCGGGGTTAGCCGACCACACCTGGTGGAAGTTAAGTTCCTGGGCGAGCTTCTCCAGCCCCGTCCCGGGGTCGGTGATGGCGACGCAGTGATCACCCGCGCCATCCCCGAGGGCCGCCTGCCAGCGGCTGTAAAAGAAGCTGCAGTGACAGAGGGTTTCGGTGGTCCCCCCGCTCTTGGAGGCCACCAGCAGCAGGGTGTGGGCCGGATCGATCCGATCCACCACCGACTGGATCTGGTCGGGATCGGTGGAGTCGAGCACGATCAGGTCGGGGAATCCGGGTCGGACGCCAAAAGTCTGGCGCAGCACCTCCGGACAGAGACTGCTGCCCCCCATCCCGACCAGGACCGCGTGGGCAAACCCTTGGTCCCTGACCCAACTGGAGTAGCTGTGCAGGCCGGCGACCGCGCTCCGCTGGCGCTGGGGTTCGCCCAGCCAGCCGAGTCGCTCCGCCATCGCCTGACGACTCGCCTCATCTCCTAGCCAGAGCGTGGTGTCCCGTTCCCGCAGCCGAGCGGCGGAGTTGGAGCTCTGCAACTGACTGGCGGCTTCGGCCGTCGCCGGTCCGGCGGTGCCCGCCTCCACCTGGGCCAGTACCACCGTCGAACTGACCTGGGTTCGGGGCGAGGCGACAAGACCCTGACCCGCGAAACTGGCCCGCTTGGCGCCGATCTCCGCGAGCAGCTTGTCCATGGAGGCGGCGAAGCTCGCCACCCCTTCGACTTCCAGCAGGGCGGTGACCTGGTCGATGTCCACCCCCAACTCGCGCATCTGCCCCAGCTCCGGAGCCGCGGCCGGAATGTGTCCCACCAAGGTGGGTCGGACTTCGCCGTGGTCCAAGAAGGCCTCGATCGAGCTGGGAGGCATCGTGTTGACGGTTTCCGGGGCGATCAGCTCCTCGCAGTAGAGGACGTCCCGGTAGGCCGGATTCTTGGTGCTAGTGCTGGCCCAGAGCGGACGCTGCACCTGGGCGCCGGCTGCCGCCAGTTTCTGGAACCGGTCACCGTGGAAGACGTCGAGGAAGGCCTGGTAGGCGACCGCGGCGTTGGCGATGGCCGCCTTGCCCCGCGCGGCCTCCAGCGCCGTTCGGCGCGCGCCCTCAGCATGCTCGGCCAGGGCGTCCAGTTGAGAGTCGGCCTCGGTGTCGACCCGGCTCACGAAGAAGCTCGCCACCGAGCGAAGCTGCTCGACGGCCAACCCGGCTTCCAGGCGACGCTCCAGGCCGCGGCAGTAAGCCTCCATAACCTCGCGGTAACGGGCCACCGCGAAGATCAGGGTCACGTTCACGTTGAAGCCCTGGAAGAGAGCTTCTTCGATCGCTCCCACCCCGTCTTGGGTGGCAGGGATCTTGATCAAGAGATTGGGCCGGTCCACCGCCGTCCAGTACCGGCCGGCCGCCGCCACCGTGTTGCGGGCGTCCCGGGCCAGAGCTGGGGAAACCTCCAGGCTCACGTAGCCGTCGCGGGCCTGAGTCTCGCGGTAGGTCGGCAGCAGCTCATCGCAGGCGCTGCGGACGTCGTCAACGATCAGCTGGTCGTAGATCTCCTCGGTGGAGCGCCCCGCCAGCGCCAGCTCGCGGATCTGATCGTCGTAGGCGTCGCCCTTTGAGATGGCCTTCTCAAAGATGGTCGGGTTGACGGTCACCCCGAGGACCCCGAGACCGATCAGGCGCCGGAGCTCTCCCTTGCGCAGCAGATCCCGGCTCAGGTTGTCGTACCAGACGCTCTGACCTTCCGCGGCCAACTGTTGCAGCGTGTTCTCAGCCACCTTGCTCACCTCCGGCACCGGCCAGCAGACGCTGCACCCGCTCGGCCACGGCCGAGGGCGTCAATCCCAGATGCTCATAAATAGTTTGATAGGGTGCGGAGGCGCCAAACCGATTGACTCCCACCACGGCGCCGTGGTCGCCAACCCAGCGCCACCAGGGCTGGTCCACCCCCGCCTCCACGGCTACGCGGGTAGGCACTCCAGGGGGGAGAACCTCCGCTCGATAGTCGTCGGGCTGCTCGGCGAACAGCTCCATCGACGGCATGCTGACCACCCGCGTCGGCACCCCCTGCTCCTGCAAGAGCGCTCGGGCGGCGACGCAGATCGAGAGCTCGCTGCCGGTGCCAATCAAAAGACTCCGGCATGCCCCGCCGTCCGCCTCCTGAAGCACGTAGGCGCCCCGCGAGACCCCGGTGGGAGCCAGCTGCTTGGTGCCGGGGAGCACGGGCAGGTTCTGCCGGCAGAGGACCAGCACCGTCGGGGCGGTTCCCCGCTGGAGCGCCGCCGCCCAGGCCCAGCTGGACTCGTTGGCATCGCCGGGGCGGAGCACCGCCAAGTTGGGGATCGCCCGCAGCGCCGCCAGGTGCTCCACCGGCTGGTGAGTAGGCCCGTCTTCGCCCAGCCCGATGCTGTCGTGGGTGTAGACCCAGGCCACCCCCAGGTGAGAGAGGGCCGAGAGCCTCACCGCGGGCCGCTGATAGTCGGAGAAAGTGAAGAAGGTGGCGCTGTAGGGCCGCAGGCCGCCGTGAGCGGCGATGCCGTTGCAGGCGGCGCCCATGGCGTGCTCCCGGACCCCAAAGTGCAGGTTGCGACCCACCCCGGTGCGGCCATCGAAGTCTCCCCCGCCGGGGATCGCGGTCTTGGTTGACTCCGACAGGTCGGCGTCGCCGCCCAGGATCCAGGGAATCCGTTCGGCCAGCGCCACCAGCGCCTGGCCCCCCGAGATGCGGGTGGCCATTGGGTCGCTGTCCTCGTCCCACGACGGCAGCACGTCCTCCCAGCCGGCCGGCAGTTCCCCGGCGATCGCGGTGCGCCAGTCGTAGGCCAACTGCGGAAAAGCCTCGCTCCAGGCGCAGAAGCGGTCGTTCCACTCCCGGCTCAGGGCAGTGCCCTGCTCCTTCGCCCGGCGAAAGTGCACCAACGCGTCTGCGGGTTCGTAGAACGAGACGTTGGGGTCCCAGCCGTAGGCCCGCTTGGCCGCGGCCGCCTCCTCGGTCCCGAGTGGCGATCCGTGGGCGGCGTTGGTGTCCTGCTTGTGGGGTGCGCCATACCCGATGTGGGTGCGGATAGCGATCAGAGAAGGTCGGCTGTCGTCGTCGATCGCGTTCTGGATCGCCCCCGCGATTCCGGCCAGGTCCAGGGTGCCGTCCTCGACCCGCTGCACCTGCCAGCCGTAGGCGCGGAACCGGGCGTCGACGTCCTCGGTGAAGGACAAGGTGGAGGGTCCGTCTAAGGTGACGTGGTTGTCGTCGTAGAGATAGATCAACTTGCCCAAGCCCAGGTGGCCGGCCAGCGAGGCCGCCTCCGAGCTGATCCCCTCCATCAGATCTCCGTCACTGCACAGGACGAAGGTGCGGTGATCGACGATCGTGTGATCGGGCTGGTTGTACCGAGCAGCCAGGAATCGCTCCGCCATGGCCATCCCGACCCCATTACCGAAACCCTGGCCCAGCGGCCCGGTGGTGACCTCGACGCCCGCCGTCATCCCCAGCTCGGGGTGCCCCGGGGTCCGCGAGCCCCACTGCCGAAACTGCTGGAGCTGCTCCAAGGGCAGGTCATACCCGGTCAGGTGCAGCAGGGCGTAGAGGAGCATCGAGCCATGGCCGGCGGAGAGCACGAAGCGATCTCGATCGGGCCACTTGGGGTCAGTCGGGTCATGGCGCAGAAAGCGCGTCCAGAGCACGTAGGCGGCGGGGGCCATGCCCATGGGGAGTCCGGGGTGGCCTGACCTGGCCTTCTCGACCCCGTCGATGGCCAAGGTGCGGATAGTGTTGATGCAGAGGTTGTCGAGTTCGCTCCCGGCCTGGGGCAGCGTCGCGCCGCCGCTCACTGGTTGCTCCTGAAGATCACGCGCCATCTACTCCCATGCTCTCACCTGCGGCCTCGCGGCGCGGTGGCGAAGGTCAACGACGGACCAATTCACCAAACCCGGTCTCAGCTAGGACCGGCCGAGTGGCCTGGACCGGTGCTGCCGCCACCGGAGTCAGAGCCAGTTAGCGTGGGGAGGCCATGGGCGTGCCACTCGCTGATCCCTCCGATCATCGAGGTCGCCACCAGACCTTTCTCGCGGAGGAATTTGGTGGCCCGGAAGCTGCGGGAGCCGGCCGCGCACTGCACCACCAGCGTGCCCTCCCGGGGCAGTTCCCGCCAGCGTTCGCTGAGCTCTTCGATGGGGATCCAGAGGGAGCCCGCGATGCGCAGCCGCGCGCGCTCATCCGCGTCCCGCACGTCGAGCAGGGGTGCTCCTCCCTCGATCAGGTGGCGAGCGCTGTCGACCTCGACTTCGAGTGCTACCGGGGCGGCCATCGGGGAGATTATGAGTCGCGGAGTCCCCCCGCAGCGCCGGGGCTCACCGAGATCACCCAGAGCGAGCAGAGCGGGCGTTTCGGTGAGCTGCCCGGGCGCAGATCCGCCCAGGAATCTCAGCGCCGACACCGGACCCCTTCCCAAACCGAGAACAACATCCGTATCCTGGGTCGTTGACACGACCACCAGGAGCCGGGGCAGTTTGGGCCCCCGCCCGCTGCAGCTGAGGTAGGGAGGGTTCAGCGATGGCTACAGGGATGAGGGACGCCGAGGCGTCCGATCGAAAGCTCGACCGGCGGATGTCGGTGTGGCAGCTCTTCTTCCTCTCGATGGGCGGGATCATCGGCTCCGGCTGGCTGTTTGCCGCACTGGCCGCGTCAGCGACGGCCGGCCCGGCCGCGATCGTCTCCTGGCTGATCGGCGGGGTCCTGGTCCTCTTGGTCGCCCTGAACTACGCCGAGATCTCAGGGATGCTGCCCCGCTCCGGGGCGATCGTCCGGTACCCCCACCTGACCCACGGCGGCTACACCGGCTTCATTCTCGGCTGGACCTACCTGCTCTCGGCCGTGAGTGTGCCGGCCATCGAGGCGGAGGCGGTCGTCACCTACGCCAGCACTTATATCCACGGCATCATTAACCCGGTCAACAGCGAACTGACCTGGCCTGGCGGGATCCTTTTCGGGATCGGCCTGATGTTCCTCTTCTTCATCATCAACTATGTCGGCATCAAGTTCCTGGCCCAGTTCAACAGTTTCGTGACCGGCTGGAAGTTCGTGATCCCGGGGATCACCGTCATCCTCCTGTTCGTGTTCGATCTCCACAGTAAGAACTTCGGCGGCTACACAGGCGGCTTCGCTCCGCTTGGCTGGGCCCCGGTCCTGAGCGCGGTGGCCACGTCGGGCATTGTCTTCTCCTTCCTGGGCTTCCGCCAGGCCCTTGACTTCGGCGGCGAAGCCCGCAACCCGCAGCGGGACGTGCCCATCGCCACCATCGCGTCGGTGCTGGCGGGCATCGCTCTCTATGTCCTGCTCCAGGTGGCCTTCATCGGCGGCATCAAGTGGGGAATCTTCGGCGTCCACGCCGGCGACTGGGGGGCCCTGAAGGCGGCCGGCAGCGCTGCCAAGGACGCGCCATTCTACATAGCACTCAAGGCGGCGGGACCGGCCCTGCTGGGTGGCTTCGCCACGATTCTTCTGATCGACGCCTTCGTGTCGCCGACCGGTACCGGCTACGTCTATCTCGGCACCTCGACCAGGACCTTGTACGGCATGTCAGTGGTGGGCTATCTGCCCCGGGCGTTCCAAGCGATCCTGGCCCGGTTCCGCATCCCCTGGATCGCGCTGATCGCCTCCACCGTGGTGGGCTGCCTCTTCTTCCTGCCACTCCCT
>DATLTJ010000093.1:0-69172 GCA_035533655.1 Candidatus Acidiferrales bacterium
CGCGAGGCGGGCAAGTCCAAGATGAACGCCCTGGGGCACTGCATGAGCAAGTCGCTGAGCTTGGTCTGGGGAGTCTGGCGCAACGGCCAGCCCTTCGACCCCGGCTACCGGGCTTGACAAGAACCTATGGGACCTAGGCGCACCAGCCAACCTGGAGTCGGCTGCTCCTGAGGAAGCGATCTTGGTGGAGGAAGGCTGGGTCGCTGCCCACGCGTTCAACTCAGCCCGGCCCGGCTGGCTGTTAGTTGTCCCGCGGGGACGCGTGGAGTCCCTGCACGAGCTGACCGAGGCGAGGCGAGAGCGCTGGGTGATCTGCGGCGGCGAGTCTCCGCCACGCTGATCGAGGTGGTCGGCTGCGCCAAGACCCACCCGGTCATGTTTGCCCAGGCGCCGGGCGTCAACCACCTCCACGTGCATGGGATGCTCCGGGCTGCCGATCTTCTTGGGAAGTTGCCAGGCCGTGGGACCTCGATTACCTCCAGCGGCCGGAGGCTGAATGGATCGGCCAGCCCGAGCGCTATCGGCTAGCCCTGGCGCCAAGAAGCGCTGCTGGCCCTCGCTGATGGTCAAGGGCGCCGCCCAGGCGGGCGGGAGTGGCTCCGCCGCCAATTCCTCGTCGGCCCCGGCAGCGCGCGATCGGAAAAGGAACCGGTGCCGGGTCAGCGGGCTGAGTCACTGATCAGCGACGCCACGGACGGCGCTAGCGTCCCTGGCCGAGACCGCGGGTGATCTGGAGCAGGCCCACAAAGCTGCGGTAGACGGCGAGGGCGTCGTCGCCCTCGACCAGCACCGAGAGCTCCGAGACCGGACGAACGCCGCGCACCTGGATCGCGACCTGCACCAGGTCAGCGTTCCGCAGCCGCACTTCGAGTCGAAATGGGGCGGACAGCGTCGGTGGGGGTATCTCGGATAAGCGCGCCAGCGCGCTGATCGCCCCGTCGTGTATCCGCCGACGAGCCACCGCCGGATGGAGGCTGCGCGCCGCCAGCCGGGTCAACGATTGCTTGACCACCACCATTTCCGCTCCGCGTAGGATCGACTCGGCCTGGGCGGCGGTGTGCTGGTCCCCGCTGATGAGCGCGACCGGAACCCGGAAGTGGCTGGCGACCAGCGTGTTGATCCCGCTCTCCCCCACCAGGTGGCCGTTGAGCGTGGCCCCTTGGATCGCCGCGGGGCTGTAGGTGTGGGAGAGGACGGAGGCGGCCCCGTCGACAGCGCCGTGGTAGCCAATGAAGAAGCAGGCATCGAAGTCCTCGTCCAGCCCTTCCATCATGTACAGCGGCTTGTGCTGTCCGGAGCAGTACTCCGCCTCGCCGTGAATTTGGTCCGGGGGCAGATTCCGCATTGCGCCGTGAGAGTCGTTGACAAGAAAGCTCGTGGCGCCCATCGTCTCCGCGCCGTCGATGGCGGCGTTCACCTCCGCCAGCAGCAGCCGCTGCCCCTCTCCCTGCTCAGCGCCAGCCACCACCTGGCGCCAGTCGACGATGCCGGCGACCCCCTCCATATCGCAGGAAATGTAGATTCGGATGCCGCTCCCTCCCACGGACGTGTTGGTCGCCCCAGTCTAGAAGGGACCGGGCCCCCGCCTGTTCGGGAGCCATCCGAGGCTCCGGACCCGGGTGGGGCGCGAGTCGCCCACTTCGGGTGGCCCCATGCCTCGAAACGGCCAAAATCGGTGGCTATCGAACCCCTTAGGACATGGTCCGTTCGACACGGCATAGTCCACCGGGCGTCGGGCGTGAGCAAGAAATCGTCTCCCTATACTCCCGCCAGTGCCGAGGCTGCTGCGGAGCAATCGCGATCTCTCCATCTTTCTCGGTACCCAAGCACTCTCGAATCTCGGCGATGCTGCCACGAGCCTGTTGCTCCCTCTCATCCTGCTGCGGTTGACGCACGCACCGCTCCTGATGGCCGCGGTGGCCGCCCTCTCGATAATTCCCCTTTTTGGCGGTCCGGCTTCCCTTCGGCGCACCATTCGACCGCCTCGAGGGTCGCCGGGCGCTGGTGCTGGCAGAGATCGGGAATGGGCTCTTGACCCCGCTCATCCCGATCGCGGGACTGCTCCACGGACCAGTGCTGGTCGTGATTTTTGTGGTGACCGCTCCACTCAGCCTTCTCAAGGGTTTTTGCGCGGCTGGCGTGGCCTCGCTCACCCCCCGGATCGCGAGCCGCGACCAGCAGATCAGGGTGTACTCGCTGGTGGAAACAGCGGCGGCGTTGGCCTGGGTCGCAGGACCTCTGTTAGCCGGGATTGTGGCCACCGCTTTCGGTGCGGCCACCGGTTTGGCGATCGACGGCGTCTCCTTCTTCATCTTGGCGGTGGGTTTGGCGGTGCTGCGCGCGGAGCCTCTGGTCATCAGCTCCGCCGCGGCGAGTGTCTGGCAGGACGCGCGGGCGGGACTGCACTATTTCATCGATCACGCCAACTTGCGGCGCGCTCAGCTGGCCTGGACCTTTGTACACCGCGGTTGGTTTCGAGGTCGTCCTAGGCCTGGTCTTCGTGTCCACCGCCGAGCCGCGGTAGCGATCGCCGCGTAGGCGGCGGGCTCCGCCCTGGGGCCGTTCGCCGCCGGGGTCAGAACCCCAGGGCGCTGGTGACTGGGAATCGCGGGGGGATTTCTGGTTCTGGCGCTTGGTGCCGCCCTGATCAGCGCCAGTCAGCCTTTCCTGGTGATCGGTTTGGGGCTCGCCAGCTGGGCTGGTCTCGGCGACCGCCGCCTCCCGTTGCCTAACGTCCACTGAGTCGAATTGGCAGCCGCCGCGCTACTCCACCCCGTCGAGTACCCGATCCAGCTCCGCCCAGTCGGCCTCGGTCGCAATCCACCGGGCCGCCTCAACATTGGCGACGACCTGCTCAGGCCGGGTGGCACCCGCGATCACGGAGGCCACCTGGGGCCGCCCGAGAAGCGCGCCGAACGCCACCTGCAATAGGGAGAGACCACGCCGCTGGGCAAAACGCTCGAGGGCTTCAACCGTGTCGAAGCTGGTCTGATCATCCAGCATTCCCGAGTTCGAGGCATGGCTCGCCCGCGACTCCGGAGGCGCTGGCTGGCCCCTTCGGTACTTCCCCGTCAGCAGGCCCCGGGCCAAGGGGTAGTACGGCAGCAGCTGCATCCCCAAGTGATCCAGTGCCGGTAGGAGGTCACGCTCGGCCTCCCGGTTGAGCAGGCTGTACTCATCCTGGGCACTTACGAAGGCGGTCAAGCCTAAGGAACGGGCGGTCCAGTCGGCCTCCACCACCTGCCAGCTCCGGAAGTTTGAGCACCCGATCCAGCGCACCTTGCCGGCCTGGACCAGTTCGTGGAGAGCTCCCAGGGACTCCGCGATGGGAGTGGCGGGATCGGGCTCGTGCATCTGATAGAGGTCGATCACGTCGACGCCCAGCCGCCGGAGGCTGGCCTCGGCAGAGGCCTTGATGTAGTCGGGTGAACCCCGATGCTGAGCGGGATCGTCCCCGGCTCGCTTCATACCGAACTTGGTGGCGATCAGCGCCTCTTCGCGTCGCCCTTGGAGAGCTTCTCCCAGGAGCCGCTCGCTCTCGCCCCGGCCATAGATGTCGGCGGTGTCGAAGAGGTTGATGCCAAGTTCGAGGGCGGCATCGACCACCTTCCCCACGGCCTTGTCGGGCATCCGAGTGCCGAAGCTGTTGGTTCCGAGTCCGACCACGGAGACGGCAGGTCCGCCCAGACCGAGGAGGCGCCGGTCGAATTCCACCGCTTTGCTCACCGGCAGGTTCTCCCATTCAGTTCGGTCAACGCCGACTCCTCCATGGTGTCAGAAAGCCCCGGTCTGCCGCCACTCCGCAAGTAATCGAATTGGACACGGTCGGCAGCGGGTATTTAGCTCGACGCCCTCTCAGTGGCGCCATCGGCACCGTGGCCCCTATCGCCACGGCCCCGGTAACGTTGGCCAGATGGGGAGGAAAGCTCACCTGGCGCGCCAAGGGGCTGGGCTGCTGCTACCGGTTCGCCACGGTCTTCTGGCTTGGGTCGTAGTTGCGGCCGCGGTGGGGCTCGCCCTGCCTAATGGCGCAGCGGTACTCAATCCGTTGGTCCCGGTGTTGCTTGCCGGCCAAGTTCTGGGAGTAGCGCTCAACCTCACCCCGGGAGAGGTGCGATCCGCTGCTCGAGACGCTCGCCTGGTAGGGGCGGCGCTGGTGGTCCAGTGGACGGTCCTGCCCGGGCTCGGGCTGCTGCTGCACCTGGTGGCTCCGACTCCGCTGCTCGCAACTGGGATCATGATCTGCGCTGCCTCTCCGGCGGAGATCACGAGCGGCCTGCTGGCGACCATCGCCGGCGGCGACACCGCGCTCGCCATGGCCTGCATGTCAGGTTCGTTGGCCCTCTCCATCGTGCTCACCCCGTTCTGGCTGGCGGTGGGCCTCGGGTCAGATGTCCACATCAGACCCACCTCCTTGGCCCTGGAGCTGGCGCTCTCCGTCCTGCTGCCCCTGGTGGTAGGGATCACCCTGCGGGCACGATTCCCCCGAATCGCCCGCTGGCGTCATCTATTTCTGGATCTCAGCGCGTCGTGCCTGGTCTTGGTGGTCCTCGCCGGAACCACCAGTGCGCGGGGGGTGCTAACCTCGCCGGCGATCTTCGCGATTCTGCTGTTGGTCGGGGCTCTTTTGGCGGGCAGTGGACTGGCCGGTTGGGGATTCGGCCGGGTATTTCGGTTGCGCCGTCGGCAGGCGCTCGCGGTCGGCTTCCCGATTGGGATTCGAGAATTCGGCGTGGCGATCGCCATCGCCGTGGTGGTGGCCCCCCACGCCAGCGCGGTGGGCGGCGTCTACGGGATCGTGATGGTCGCCACTGCCGGCACTCTGGCATCCCGCTTAGGCACGCGAAGCTGGGGGCGGCCCCAGCCCAGTTGAACCGGTGAGCGCTCGACGCCTCAGACCACAGTGTTCCGCATCAGCGCACCAAGAGCACGAGCACGAACACCGCCATCAGATAGAGCAGATAGAGGCTGACCTGACCAGACTGGAATCGGCCGGCCACTGCAGAAATTCGCCGCGCTGCGTTGAGGATCGGTTGGTACGCGTAGGCGTCCACAGGCTCGACGACCCGCCGCAGGTAGCGAACTGAATGGGCGAAGAAGGGTGCCTGGTGATAGTCGCGCTCGACAGCGCGCTGGTCGCGGAACACCCCGCCGAACGTTGATCGGAAGAGATTCGTGAAGGCGGTGGAGGTGTACTGCATAGCGGGCCGGTAGTCGCTTCCGGCACCGATCCAGACGGCCCTCTCGCGCCGGGTCCGGCGCCCCAGCAAGCGGAGCGCACCGGCGGTCAGCGCGATGATGCAGACCAGACTCAGGAAAATATAGGTGGGCGAAATGAAGGCATAGTTGAAGCTGGTGGGTACGATCACCATCCCGTTGGCGTGGAGGATCTGGCTGAGGAACGTTCCCCCCACCTGAATCGGCAGAGCGAACTGGGCCGGGTGCAGAAAGAACGGCGGCAGCAGCGAATTGAGCAGGCCCGGTACATGGGTGGCGCCCTCCGCAGACGCCACGGCCGCCCCGATCCCGAGTGGGGGTAGCAAGGCCGTGATCACCGCGACGCCAGCGGTCACCAGCATGCCCAGCCGCATGGTGACGGGCACCTCGACGGCTTGCGCCGCCCGACGGCTGCGGGGGGCTCCCAGGAAGGCGCCGCCAAAGACGCGGATGTAGGCGGTCGCCGCCAGCGCGAAGGTCAGCGTGAGCAGCATGCCCGCGGCGGCCATGTAAACCCGGCTTTCCGGAGTGTCGAGCACGCGGGCACGGATGAGCATCTGCAAGCCTAGCCATTCGGTCTGGAACCCATTCAAAGGTGGGACTCCAGCCAGACCCATCGCCCCGATGAAAAACAGAATGGTGGTCCACCGCATGCGCCGAGCCAGGCCGCCGAGACGGTCCATGTCGAGGCCGCGGGCACCCACGTCGACGCAGCCGGCGCCCATGAACAACGTGCTCTTGAGCAGGGCGTGGTAGAGCGCATGGAGGATGACCACCACCAGCGCCGCCGCCGCGAGCAGGCGGTGGTGGCTGCTGGCGAAGACCAGTGCCACGCCCAGCATCGCCACCATAAACCCCAGGTTCTCGATGGTGCTGTAGGCCAGCATTCGCTTGAGATTCGGCACCAGCAAGGAGAACAGCACTCCGTACGCGGCGGTCACCACGCCCACGCCCAGAGCCAGGTAGCCCCACCAATCGGCCGGCGAGGGGAGCAGGGTGACGACGGTCAGCGTCAAGCCGTAGATGCCCATCGAGACCACGATGCCCGAGAGGGCCGCGGATACGTTGGCCGGAGCGGCGGGATGGGCCTCAGGGAGCCAACCCTGCAGCGGTACCAATCCCGCCTTGACGCCGAACCCCACCAGAAAGAGTACGAATGCGACCGAGGCGAGCGCCCCACTCGCCACCGGGTGGTGGGCCAGAGTTGCGAACGAAACCCCCGCCCGAAGGGCTCCTACCGCGATGAAGCCAACCGCCATCGCGATGAAGCCGATCTTGGCCAGCGCCAGCATCAGGAAGGCGGCTTGGGGGCGCCCCGGGCGATCGAACTCCAAGGTGACCAGGATGTAGGTGGCACTCACCATCACCTCCCAGGCCAAAAGGAAGGTGAAACCGTTGGCGGCGGCCAGCACCAGCAGGATCGAGGCGAAGCTGAGGTTGAGCAAACTGTGCAGGCTGGCCTGGCGGCTCGGCCCGCCCACGTGGGGGGCGTATCCCGCGGTATAGAGGGAGATCCCCGTACCGACCACGCCGCTCAGCAGTAGAAAGGTCCCCGCCAGCGGGGTCGCTCGGAAAGCCAGACCTCCGAGCGGCGTGCTGATCGGCATGGTCAGGCTGGCCTGGGCACCTCCCAGCCACATGGCGGCGGTGACTACGACCAGCAACCCGGCGCCTATCGCCGCCGCCACCGAGAGATCAGCCAGGAAGCGCCAGCGCAGGACGCCCAGTCCGAGCAAGCCGGCCAGGGCATAGCAGGCCACCGCCGCCGCCAGCAACTCAAGTGCCACCAGGGGCCTCCTGGTCGGCGCGGTACCGTTCGGTGGCACGTCCCACGGCCAGCAAGAGCCCGTGCAGGAGTGCCTGGGGGGTCGGGGGACAGCCCGGCACGTAGGCGTCCACCTGGAGGAGCTGGTCCAGCGGCCCCACCGTCATGGGACCACCGGCAAAGCTGCCGCAGCTGACGGCGCAGGCGCCCGCCGCGATCACCAGTTTGGGAGCTGGCATGGCGGCGTACGTCGCCAGCAGGGTCTCCTTCATATTGCTGGTCACCACGCCCGTGACCAGCAGCGCATCGGCGTGCCGCGGCGTGGGGGTGAAGAACAGCCCTAGTCGGTGCAGGTCGAGGTAAGGGGAGCTCAGCATCTGCAGTTCGGATTCGCAGCCGTTGCAGGAACCGGCATCCACGTGCCGGATATGCAGTGACCGGCGAAAGAGGCGGTAGGCACTCTGTTGGACAGCCGTTGACGCTTCCAGCAGCGATACCGGAGCTGGTGCCTGCCCTTCGCTCCACCGGAGAGTGGTCCGCAGGTGGTCGCGGCTCCGGACCGCCACCCGGGGATCGTCGACTCGCGTGAAGGCGGCGGGAAACTCGCGCGTGCAGCGCCCACAGAGAGTGCAGGCACCGGCGTCGAAGCGCAGCTCTCCGCTCGCATCGGTCCCGCGGGCTTCGATGGCTGCCGTGGGACAGAGCGAGCCGGCAGCCAGCGCTTGGCGGCCGGTCAGCCCCTGCCACCGCAGCCGGACGGCCGAGGGCGCCTCCTCCTCTCCGACAATCCTGCGATCCGGGAAGCGCGTGGTCCGAATACCGGTCCTGAGCCCCTTCACAATCCAGCGGCTCATCGGTCGAACTCAGCCGGCGAGATCGAAAAGCTGGCCTCGATCACGGGGTAATCGGTCAGGTTGTTGCCACTCCCACAGGCGTGGGCGAAGGGATGCCAGTTGACCACCGCCGGCGGTCGCGCTCGCCAGCGAAGCACCCGACCCTCCTGGTCCAGGTCCACCCAGTGAAGGGTCTCGCCGCCGGGGGCCTCAGCCCAACCGAGCCCGGAACCTGCGCGCCAACGGGGAGCCACCGGCTGCTCGGCGCCGGACGGCCACCCGGCCAGCAGCTGCCGCATGATCGTCAGGGACTGCGCCAGTTCGGCGGCGTGCACCTGGAAGCGTGCCTCGGCGTCGCCATCGGCCACGGTGGGAACGTCGAATTCCACCGATCCGTAGGCAGCGTACGGGTGGTCCCGGCGCACGTCGCGGTCAATTCCGGACGCGCGTCCCACCGGTCCGACCAGGTTGTGCTCGGAGGCGTAGTCCGGCAGCAGGATCGCCGTCGTATCGAGCCGATCGACGAAGGTGGAAGTCTGCTCCAGCAGCCGTCTCAATCCCTCCGACCGCTCCCTCCACTCGTCCAATTGGGCTCTCAGTTGGTCGCGGGCTCCGGCCGCCAGCCCCAGCTCCAGGCCGCCGATTCGCAGGACTCCCCGGAGGTAGCGATGGCCGGTGAGCCGGCCGGCGGCCCGCAGAGCCTCCTCTTTGAGCAGGCTATATTGGGCGGCCGCCACCAGCAGTCCCGTGGCCTCGGCCAGCCGCCCGATGGTACCGAAGTGGTTATAGAGCCGCTCCAGTTCGCCGAGCAAGGCTCGGGTGTGCTCGGCGGTGGGGCCGACCGAGACTCCCACCGCCCGCTCCACCGCCCGGGTGAAAGCCAGCCCGTTGGCGAACCCGGAGGTGCCGGCCAGACGCTCGGCCAGCTGCAGTGCCCGATCGGCGGGCTGGCCTTCGGCGAATTTCTCGATCGCCCGGTACTTGAATCCGAGACGGACCTCCAATTCCACGATGTCCTCGCCGCCGGAGAAGAAGAGGAACTCCGCCGACTCTTGGGGTCCGCTGCGAACCGGGCCGAGAGGCAGCTGGAAGACTCCTTGTCCGGTAACGGCCAGCCGCGGCCTGACGTGCGGCGGGTGGGGAAATCGGCCCACCTCGGCTGGCCGATCGCGCATGGGCCGGTGTCCGACCGGCCAGCTGTGCAACCGCAGCCGATCGGGCGCCGGATGGCCGACCGGCTCGAGCCCATGCATCTCGAGGATTTCGCGCTCATACCAGCTGGCCGCGTGCACCTCGGGCGTCAGCGAGGGGAATCGCATCGCGCCCAACTCGCTGGTGAGCAACAACCAGGCCGGATCCCCCGCCATCTGGAGGACCGCGGTTAGGCGGGGGGGTGCCGGGGGCGTGGTGGTGGCGAACAGGTCCGAGAGCGTGGCCCTGCCCACCAGGGCGCCGACCCGATCGCGGAACTCGCCTTCGGGGCAGTCAGCCCACGCTTCGTCGCCGCTCCGCCACTTGACCACCAGGCCCGCGCCCGACGCCAAGCGCTCGAGTGCGCTGCTCATCGGCCAACCACGTGACTGGCCCCCAACAGCAAGGAGTGCAGCGGAGCGGGAATCCACAAGCCGAGGATCAGCACCAGTGCCAAGAGCGCGAATCCCGGCGCGAGCACCGGGAATCCCAGATCAGCTCGGGGCTGCGCCGGCTGGGCATCGCCGTCGCCGAAGGTCATCCGGCTGAAGGGCGCAACCAGGGCGATGAACCCGACCAAAAGGAGGGTGGCGATCAGGGCGCCGGCACCCCAGTCCGGTTGACCTAGTGCGCCGCGCACGATCGAGAATTCGGAGACGAATAGGCCAAAGGGAGGCGCTCCCCCGATGGCGAGGGCGCCCACTATGACCAGCGCCGCAGTAGCCGGGGCCACCCGCACCGCGCCACGGATCTCCGCGATGGTGGTGGTCCGAAAACGTAGCAGCAGATTGCCCGAGGCAAAGAACATGAGCGTCTTGGCCAAGCTGTGGGTGAGCATCTGGAGCAAGGCTCCGACCACGGCCAGCGGGGCTCCAATCCCGAAGCCCGCGGCGATAAGACCCATCTGCTCTACTGACGAGTAGGCGAGCAGCCGCTTGAAGTTCCGTTGCGAGATCAGGAATACGACCCCCACGGTCATCGATAGCAGACCGAATCCGAGCATCGCCCGGTGGAGATCCTCGGCGTGACTGCCGGCCGACGGGGTGGCCAGGGACAGGACACGGACGATGGCCAGCATGGCGCAGTTCAACTCGGCTCCCGACAGCATGGCGCACACGGGCGCGGGAGCCTGGCTGTGCGCATCTGGCAGCCAGGTATGCATGGGCGCCAGACCGGCCTTGGTGCCGAAGCCCACCAGAACCAGCAGGAAACCCAGCCCCGCCAGGGACGGCGACAGGTGGGAGCCCGCGGCAGCTAGCACTGGGATGGAGAAGTTGTACGCGGATCCCAGCGCAGCGATGCCGGACGCGTACAGCAGCAGAAAGCCAAGGAGCGCAATTAGCTCGCCCGCGACCGCTAGGATTAGGAACTTCCAAGCCGCCTCCAGCGGCTCGCGGGAGCCGTAGAAATCGACCAGCGGAGCCGAGGCAAAGGTGGTGGCCGTTACCGCCGTCCAAAGCAGCGCCAGGTTGCCCGAAACGCTGGCCAGCACCATGGTGAAGGTGAAGAGGTGGAAGAGCGAAAAGTACTTTCGTAGCTCACCCGGTCGCAGCACATGGCCTTGCTCGGATGAGCGAAAGTAGGCGACCGAGAAGGCGCCAGCCAGGGCCGAGACGAACATCACCACCAGCAGCACGATGGCGTTGAGGTCGTCAAAGTAGAGCCAGTCGCCGAGGGCTTGCATCGGGCCCGCAGTGAGCAGCCGAGCGATCAGCGTCAGGGCCAACCCAAAGGTGATGAGCGAGCTCGGCACGACCATCTCATAGCGGGTACGGTCCTGACGGACCACGGCGCTGGCGACCGCAGTCAGCAGCGGGACCGCCAGCAGGCAGAGCAACAGCGCGGAGTTGATCATCCCCGCAACCGAGTGAGCTCTGAGGTGTCCGTGCTGGAGACCTCCTGGTGCATGCGAGCGACCAAGAAACCCATCACCAGCACCGCGATCAGGACGTCCAGCACGATCGCGAATTCAATCAGTAAGCTGAGCCGGGGAGCCAGCACCAGGCCCACCAACAGGAGGCCGTTCTCCGCCGCCAACAACCCGGTGACCTGGAGGATGGCGTCGCGGCGGGCCGTGGTCGTGAACAGTCCTAGGAGCAGTACGGCCAAGGCGATCCCCAGCACCGATTCGGGTAGGAGCTGATGGGTGTAGGGAATCCGCGTGGCCGCGATGAAGCCGATCAACGTCAACCCCGCCCCGATCAACAGGGCCGTGGGAAACCGGACAAAGTAGGAGGTTTCCCGTCCTCCGGCCAGGACGAACGTGGTACGCCGCCGCAGGATCTGCGGGACGACCACGCCCTTGACGGCGATCGTCAGCAGGCCGAACAAAAGCAACTCCAGGAATCTGGAATCGGCGAACAGGGCGATCGCCACCCCTCCCAGCAACCACGACTGGACGGCATATGCCGAGACGGCGGCGCGCAGCTGGCGGGTGACGATGAAGGCGAAGGTGACTAGCAGGATCAGGGCGGCGAGGATCACTTCAGCTAGCACGAAGCGCTCCCCCGAACGGGTACGTCGGCCGGCCCATCAACGTCCCACCGTGTAGAGCACGAGTCCCAGGAAGGCCAGCACAAAACTGCCTCCCAGGTATTCGGGGACGCGCAGGATGCGGATCTTGGCCAAGGCCGATTCGATGCCCACCAGCAGCACCGCGGCGCCCAACATCTTGGCGGCCAGGGTGGCGATAGCCACGAGGAAGGCGGGGAAGGCGATGGCATCGGCCAGCCCGAGCGGGAGGACCAGCACGTTGAGCCAGACGATCAGCAGGACAAAGAGCTTCATGAAGCCGCCCCACTCCATCAGAGCCTGATCGGGTCCGGAGAATTCGAAGAGGCGGGAGGACTCGATCATCGACAGTTCCTGGGGGCTGTTGGGGTTGTCGATGGGAAGGCGTCCCGCCTCCGCCAACACCACCATCAGAAACGCCGCGGCCACCAGCGCGTGGCTCGGAACGATGTGCGAGGCGCTCGTGAACAGCGCTCCGTTCACGACGAATGGGACGGTGCCTCCGGAGATGAAACCGACCGCAAAGAAGACCACGATGAAGGTCGGCTCCGCTAGCGAGGAGACGAAGCGCGAGCGGCTACCGCCCAGCCCGCCATACGGGCTGCCGCTGTCCATTGCCGCCAGATTGGTGAAGAATCCGCCGACGCCGATAACAAATCCGCTGCCCACCATGTCCGCCATCAGCGCCCAGCTCAGCGGCATCGCTGTCAGCACCGGGATGAGCATGGCGAAGGCGATGGGGGTGGCGAACACTACATAGGGTGCGATCCGGAACAGGAACGATGCGTTGGGGGTGACCGTGCGTTCCTTGCCTAGTAGCTTCACCAGGTCGTAGTAGGGCTGCAGCGGCGAAGGACCACGGCGCGACTGAACTTTGCCTTTGAGATTTTCGATCACGCCCTTGAGCAGGGGCGCGAGCGCGACCACGGTCAGGATGGCGATGACCTGCCCGATGGCCGCCGCTAGCACCGCTCTCTCGAAGTGCTGGCGATCGCGGGTAAAGTTCTGCTCAACGCCAGCCGGACGCTGAGGCGACGCCAGAACGGCAGCGGGGAGGACAACGCGGGGCTCCTTGCTCGACTTCTATCCAGATTGGGTAGAAGCCATCACCCGGGCAGGCCGGGTTACGCGGGCCTCATCGCGCTACGCGGACCATTTGTAGCGACCAGCGCTGCTCCGTGTCAAGCTAGGGACAGCCACTGGGGCGGTCGGGGCGGGTCCAGCTGCGGAGTTGGGGGCCAGAGCAACCGGAATTGAGGCGGGCTAGATGGAAGTAAAGGAGCTGGGGCACCTGGTGCTCTATGTGCATGACATCAAGCGCTCGGCCGAGTTCTACGGCGAAGTTCTGGGCTGGAAGCGGATCTCCCCCGAGGGGCTGCCGGTGGCCGCCTTCTCCAGCGGCCGCACTCATCACGAGCTGCTGCTGATCGAGGTGGGCCCCGAGGCCCAGGAGCTGCCCCGGGGGCGGCACGTGGGGCTCTACCACTTCGGACTCAAGGTGGCCGACTCCGACGAGGAGCTGAAAGTCGTGCTGGACCACATTCGGGAGCACGGCGTGACGCTGGTGGGAACCGCCGACCACACGGTGACCCACAGCATCTACATCCAGGACCCTGACGGTAACGAGATCGAGCTCTACTCCGACGTGGCCGAGGCCGACTGGCGGAGCGACCCCGACCTCCTGCTTTCCCCAATCCGACCTCTGACGCTGTAAGGCGGCAGGGACGACGGCTCGAGCCGCTGGCGGTGAAGAGTGCCCAGAGATGCTTGGGACCGCTGATAAACCCCCGTGTTGGGTCAGGCAGGCTGCTGCTGACCTGACGGGCAGACCGGCGGGCGCCTCCAGCCGGCGAGCCAAGCCCTCGCCAGCTCCCCGTGCCTCGACCCCGGCCACCCCTCTCTCTGGAAGGTGAAGATCGGGACTCGACTAAACGCGCTGCGATCGCCAGGAGCGACGGGACCGGTCGGCACGGCGGAACTCGGGGAACTTCAACTGTGGAGTCCGCATTCAGTCTTGTCACTGCCTGACCAGCGCCCCGCCCGAGGGTCCTCGCCAGACTGCACCGGGCGGGTGGTGGGCGCCCACGTAAGATCGCCGCGGTGCTCGACCGGATCCGGTCAACCGAACGCGGGGGAGTCCACTTGCCAAGTGCTGCCCGTAGCGACGGCGGGGACGTTCCCGACGCGTGCACTCGCCGGGAGCAACGGTGACAATTCTGGCAGAACCCACTTCCGAGCAACTTATTTGTTGCGAGTGAATTCGCCTACGTGCCGAACATTTAGCAGCTAACGGTGCCATTCTTAGGAGGGTCTCATGAGCTTCGTCCACAAGCCGCATCCCCACACCACCGCCGTCCTGGGGGGCAAGACCAGCGGCCCAGTCAAGGTCAAGGACCAGTTAGATCGCAGCACTGCGGTCAATCGCGTCAACTCTTGGTTGGCGGTGAAGATCACTCAGGGCGTCGGATCGATGTGGTGTGCTTACGTCTTCGCCATCATCGCCTTGCTCGGTCTACCGGATGCGCTCAAGCCCGGGGGTGAGGGAATCATTGCCTGGATTGCGCAGACATTCCTCCAGTTGGTTCTCCTGAGCATCATCATCGTCGGCACCAACATCCAGAGTGCGGCAGCTGACAAGCGCGCAGAGAACACCTACGCAGATGCGGAGGCGGTGTTGCACGAGGCGATGCAGATCCAGGCCCACCTCGTCGCCCAGGATGAGGCGCTCAGCGCGCTCATTGCCGCCAGCAAAACCTGACGGCAGGCAACTGCCCGAGCCCACTTAGACTTGTCTCAGAGCGCCGGTCCTGACTGGCGAACACCGCAGAGCGTGGAGGGATGTGCCGTGTCCAGTCGGTCGGTTTTGGTCACGGGCGCGTCCCGTGGCATCGGGCGGGCGACCGCCCAAGCCTTCGCGGCGGTGGGCGACCGGGTCGCGGTTAATCACCGGGACTCTGCGGCGGACGCCGAGGAGGTGGTGCGCTCTCTGCCTGGCACCGGACACTTGGCGATTCAGGCGGATCTGGCGGACCCTGACGCGGCCAAGCACCTGGTGCACGCCACCGTGGCCGCCCTGGGCGGTCTCGACGTTTTGGTCAACAACGCCGGGGTCAGCGTCCTCCACGACATCACCAGCGACGACTTCGAGGCTTGGCGCGATGCCTGGGACCGGACCCTGGCCGTCAACCTCAGTGGGCCCGCCTTCGTCACCTATTGGACGGTCCAACAGATGCTTGGGCGCGGCGGCCGGATCATCAACATCAGCTCCCGGGGCGCCTTCCGCGGAGAGCCGGATCAGCCGGCCTACGGCGCGAGCAAGGCCGGACTCAACGCCTTCGGGCAATCGTTGGCGCGGGCCCTGGGAGCCCACGGGATCGCGGTCATGACCATCGCCCCCGGCTGGGTCGCGACCGAGATGTCCCATGAGGAGCTGAAGCGGCCGCAGGGCGCGGAGATCCTGAGCCAGAGCCCGTTCGGCCGCCTGGCCCGTCCGGAGGAGGTGGCCGCCGCGGCGGTCTTCTTCGCCTCGCCCGAGGCCGAGTTCACGAGCGGAGCGGTGCTGGACCTCAACGGCGCCTCCTATCTGCGCACCTGATCTGATCCCGCAGCGCAGCGCCGCTACCGCCGGGAACGCGACGCGCTTCGACTAACGCCGGCACGGATGATCACAAAAGGGGGCAAGGAACCTGGAGGCCGGTCGGCTGGGCCGGCAGACGCTCGTGAATGATGCCGCCAGGCGCTGGACCGACGACCCCAGCGACCAGGGCGCGCTGGCGGGAGCCGCAGATTCGAGGTGGCGGAGAATCCTCGCTGCCGCAGCCATCCTGGGCTCGCCCTCAGCTGGGCGACTCGGGTACCCACCCATCACCTGAGGGGCACCTTCGAGTACGACAGGGGGTCTGCCCGGGCCGCAGAAGCAGCGGTCAGCCGGCGGCGATCAGCGGCGGAAAGGCCCCGAAAAGGCGCAGCTCGGCCGTGACCGCGGTCAGGGCCGCCAGCAGCGCCGGCAGCTGCTTCGCGTCAGCCAGCTCGGCGTCCACGTAGAAGCGGTAGTTGAAGGGCTGCTCGGGGATCGGTCGAGAGTCGAGTCGGGTCAGGTTGACCTCCTTGCCGGCGAACACCTCGAGCACCTGGGCCAAGCCGCCCGGGCGGTGCTCGGCCACCAACCCAAGGGCCAGCTTCAGGGCCCCGGTTGCCGGCGCCCGCTGAGGACCCCGACGCACCACCAGAAAGCGGGTGCGGTTGCTGGGCTGATCGGCAATGTCGGACGCCACGATCCGCAACCGGTAACGCGCGGCGGCGGCTCGGCTGGCGATGGCGCCATCACCTTCTCCGCCACGCTCGGCGACCTCCCGGGCGGCGCCCGCGGTGTCGTGGACCGGGACCGGGGTGATCTGGCGCTCCGCCAGCCAAACGGCGCACTGGGCGAGCGCCTGGGGATGGGAGAGAGCGCGCCGGACCGGCTCATCTCCTCGACTCAGCAGGTGATGCTGAATGGGGCTGACGTGCTCCTGCACGACTGTCAGTCGCGGGTGCGCCCAGAGCAGATCCGAGACCTCCTGGACCACTCCCGCGACGCTGTTCTCGACCGGCAGCACGGCGGCCTGGGCAGCGCCCTCCTCGACTTCGTCGAAGGCGGCGCCGAAGGTCGGGAGCCCCACGGTCCCGGCCTCCGGAAAAAGTCGCTGGGCGGCCTCATCGGAGTAGGCTCCTGGCTCTCCTTGGTAGGCGATCGGAAGTTCCTTGTCGGCATCGGGACGGCGGTCGCTCAGGACCGTTCCGCCGTCTCTCCCACCGCCACCACGGCGCCTCGGGCCGCCGTCCCAACCAGGTGGGCATAGCGGGCGAAGGCACTGGTCCCGGTCAGCGCCGGACGAGGCACCCACGCTTCCGCCCGACGGGCCCACTCGTCAGCCGGGACCGAGGTGGAGATGGATCGGCCGGCGACATCGACGGTCACCTCATCCCCCTCGGCGATCAGAGCAATGGGCCCGCCAACGGCGGCCTCCGGGGCCACGTGACCGACCATCAAACCGTGGGTCGCTCCGCTGAAGCGGCCATCGGTCATGAGGGCCACCGAATCGCCCAGCCCCTGGCCCACCAAGGCCGCCGTCACCCCCAGCATCTCCCGCATCCCCGGGCCGCCCCGCGGCCCCTCGTAGCGCACGACCACCACATCGCCGGCCCTGATCTGCTGCGCCTTGACCGCGGCCATGGCCTCTTCCTCCGAATCGAAGACGCGGGCCGGACCGGTGTGATGCCGCCGCTCATGGCCGGCCACCTTGACCACGCCGCCCTCCGGGGCCAGCGGACCGTGCAGGATCACCATCCCCCCGGTCTCGCTGAGTGGCCGCTCCACGCTCCTGACCACGTCCTGCTCGGGTGGCTCGGGGAAGGCGGACTCAGCGACGCTGGCCGCCGCGGCCAGCGTCTCACCGGTGCAGGTCCCGGCGCTCCCTTGGAGGAGATCCCGCTGCAGAAGTCGGCGGGCCACCAGGGCCACCCCCCCGGCCTTGGTCAGGTCGACGGCGTTGTAGCGGCCGCCCGGCCGCAGGTCGGCAATCCAGGGGGTGCGCTGGCTGATCACGTCGAAGTCGTCGATCATCAGCGGGACGTTGGCGTCCCGAGCGATCGCCATCAGGTGGAGCACCGCATTGGTCGAGCCGCCGGTGGCCATGACCCCCGCCACCGCATTGTGGAAGGAGGCTGGGCTCAGATACGAGCTGGGACGGCGACCTTGGCGCACCATCTCGACCACTAGGCCGCCCACCTCCTGGGCGACCGCCGACTTGGCGGGATCGGTAGCCGCCACCCCGCCGGTCTGCAGGGGGGCGATCCCCAGCAGCTCGATGGCCATCGCCATGGTGTTGGCGGTGAACTGACCGCCGCAGGCTCCGGCGCCCGGGCAGGCCACGTCCTCCAGCTCTTTGAGCTCTTGGTCGGTCATCCGGCCAGCCTCGACGCTGCCGATCGCTTCGAAGACGTCAATGATCGTGACGTCACGTCCCCGGAATCGGCCGGGCTGGATGGCCCCGCCGTAGAGCAGGCAGCCAGGGAGGTCGAGGCGGGCTAGGGCCATGGCGGCCCCGGGAATAGTCTTGTCGCAGGCCACCAGCGCCACCACTCCGTCCAGGAGATGGCCGCGGCAGACCAGCTCGATCGAGTCGGCGATCAACTCCCGGCTGATCAGAGATGCCTTCATGCCCTGGGTCCCCATGGAGACGCCGTCGCTGATGGCGATGGTGTTGAACTCCAAAGGGGTGGCACCGGCCACCCGGATCCCCCGCTTGACATGCTCCGCCAGCGCGCGCAGTCCCAGATTGCACGGCATGGTCTCGATCCAGGTGTTGGCGATTCCGATCAAGGGCCGCGAGAGGTCGGCGTCGGTCAGTCCGGTGCCCTTCAGCATGGCGCGGGCGGCGGCCCGCTCGCGCCCGACGACCAGCCCCCGGCTCGGCAGGTTCAGGTTGGGGGTGGCGCTCTCCATAAGTCTTGATCTCCCTGCGCTAATCGCCGATCCAGGCCCTTCGCTCTCCGTAGCGGCCAGCGCCGGGCAACTTGGTCAGCTACGTCCGGCCGGTCGGACCAGCCCCATCCGGTCGGTGCTGACCTCTCCCCGAAGACGGGTTCGGGTCTTCGCCAGCCGGGAGGTCGCTCCCGAAGGAGTCCACTGCGAGGGAGAATGGCAGGGGACGGGAGAGCGTGTCAAGCGCGGTGCCGCGGGCCATCCGTCACACGAAATTTTACGCAGGCGTTCGCTGAGCGCTGCCCGAAGAGTGGCGTCGACCACGCGCTACCCACATCCAGTGCGCACTCGCGACCCGGGCGGAAACCTGAGCCGGGCCCAGGTCGGCTTCCGCCGGCGCAGAGCACGGACTCCACTCGGACCCGCAACCGTTCCGTAACTTGACAGCTCGGGGGGCGGCCCGGATAATGGCGGTACTTTGCCGAACGTGCAGCGCGTCCAGTCGATCGCCGAGGACTTGGTAGTCCTAGTACTCCTAATTACCGGAGGGCCGATCAGCTAGCGTCTGCGCGACCTGGCGAGATCACCGGCCCCCCGGAAACCCCGGGGGGCCGGTTTTTTTTACCCGGAGCGCAGTCAAGGCCCCGACTTCGTCCCCCACTGCTTCGATTTATCGGCCATCCCCAAGGAGAAAACCCGTGACCACCGAATCGCCAGCAACCGACACCCTCGGAAGCTCCGAGCCGTTTCCGGACGACATCGAACTCGACGAGGCCGGTCGCAATTGGGTGGGCCGCCAGAGCGCCGCGGACCCCCAGCGACCGCTGCGCCGCCTGGCCGCCGACGCGGCAGTGATGGCGGCCATCGGCGATGCCTACGGATCGGACTGAGCGAAGTTAGCCCGTGACCATCACCGCCACTGTCGAACGCGCGACCCGGCCGATACCGACAGCCGGCCTCACCGCGGGGACGACCGGTGCCGAGTTGCTGCTGGCCGCCTTGATCAAGGAGGGCGTGGACACGGTCTTCGGGATTCCCGGCGGCGCCAACCTGCCGATCTACCAGCACCTGCCCGACTTCCCTCTCCGGCACGTCCTGGTCCGGCATGAGCAAGGTGCGGCCCACATGGCCGATGGCTACGCCCGCGCCAGCGGCAAGGTGGGGGTGTGCGTGGCCACCTCCGGCCCCGGCGCCCTCAATCTGATCACCGGGCTGGCCACCGCCCACTTCGACTCGGTGCCAGTGGTGGCGATCACCGGTCAGGTGGCGGCGGCCAGTATTGGTACCGACGCCTTTCAGGAGTCGGACGTGATCGGCTCCAGCCTCTCGGTGACGAAGCACAGCTACCAGGTCCTCGACGCCACGGACATCCCCGGAGTGGTCGCCGAGGCCTTCCACATCGCCCGCACCGGACGGCCTGGGGCGGTCCTCATCGACATCCCCAAGGACGTCCAGCAGCAGCGGATCGAGGTGGTCGCAGAGCCGATCCAGCGGCAGCGACCCCACCGGGCACCTGGCCGGCCGGACCAATCCCAGCTGGCCCAGGCGGCGGACTTCCTGGCCCAGGCCGAGCGGCCGATGATCCTGGCGGGCCGGGGAGTCGCCATCTCGGGCGGCCAGGCCGCCCTGCGGGCGCTCGCCGAGGTCTGCGACGCCCCGGTGGGCACCACCCTTTTGGGAACTGGGATCTTCCCCAGCAGCCATCCCCTGGCGCTGGGGTTGGTCGGCTTCATGGGCACCGGCTATTGCAACCGGGCGGTGACCAACTGCGACGTCCTGTTGATGGTGGGCATGCGGGCTGACGACCGGGTCACCTGCCGGCTGGACGAGTTCGCACCCCGGGCGACTCACATCGTTCACATCAACATCGACCCGGCCGAGCTGGGCAAGACGGTCAAAGCAGACTGCCAGATCGTCGGTGATGCGAAGGCCGCCCTGGAGGCGCTGACGGATCAGCTGGCCTTCCAGCCGCGGCCCGCCTGGCGCGCCCAGGTGGAGGCCTGGCGGGTCCAGCACCCCCTGCGTCATCCAGACAATGGGCTGCTCCAACCCCAGGAGGTGCTGGCCGCCTGCTACGCCCGGCTGGGGCCGGACGACATCACCGTCGCCGATGTGGGGCTGAACCAGATCTGGGCAGCGGTGGCCTGGACCGGAGATCGCCCGGGTCACTTCCTCAACTCCGGCGGGCAGGGGACCATGGGCTTCGCCCTCCCGGCCGCCATCGGGGCCCAGGCCGCATTTCCCGACCGCCGGGTGCTCAGCGTCAGCGGTGAGGGGGGCTTCGTGATGACCCTTCAGGAGCTGGCCACGGCGGTCGAGTCCCAGCTGCCGGTGAAGGCGATGGTCCTCAACAACCGCCAGCTGGGGATGGTTCGCCAGTTCCAGGACGACTTCTACGGTGGGGTGCGTTCCCAGGTCGACCATGTGCTCACCCCCGATTTCGTGATGCTGGCCCGGGCCTTCGGATGCTTCGGCGCGGTGGTCCGCCAGGCCAACGAGATCGGCCCGGCGCTGGACGCGGCCTTCGCCCATCCGGGGCCGGCGGTGATCGACTTCGAGATCGACCCCAACGCCAACGTGTACCCGATCGTCCCGCTCGGCAAGGGCCTCTCCGATTTCGTCGAGTGTCCGAGGTCGTAATGAGTCCCCCCGCCATCGTCGCCCCGCGGCTGGCCCCCGGCACCGACGGGCTGACCACCACCCGCCACCCCGGACGAATCCGGCTGATCTCGGTGCGGGTGGAGGACCGGCGCGGCGTCCTGCAGCGGGTCACCAACCTGCTGGGACGGCGTGGCTTCGGTATCGAGACCTGCGCGGTAGGCCCCAGCGCCGAGCCCGGGGTGGTGGCGATCAGCCTCCGCATTGACGCCGGCACCCAGGCTCATGACCAGATCGTCAAGCAGCTCAACAAGCTGATCGACGTGGTCAGTGTCGAGGACATCACCAGCTCCGCCACCGTGGAGTGGAGCACGGCCCTGATCGAGCTTCGCTCTGCCGACGTGGACCCGGCTTTCGCCCGGTTGCCCAGTGGGGTGGGCAGCCAGGTGGTGCGGGAGGCGGGGACGCGGACCATCGCCGCGATCTGGGGACCGCCCGGTCCCGTGGAGGAAGCACTGGCGGAGTTGCGGCGCCGGCCCAATTCGAATTGGATCTGCAGCGGACCGCTGGCCATGGCCACGGCCTCCGCCGGGGGCTCCGGCCCCGTTTCAGCCCCGGACCCCGGAGGGAGGCCAGAGAGATGAGGATGTACTACGACGCCGATGCCGACCCGAGTGCGCTGCAGGGGGCCCGGATCGCCGTCCTCGGCTACGGCAGCCAGGGCCATGCCCATGCCCAGAACCTGCGGGACAGCGGCTACTTGGTCACCGTCGGCCTCCGTCCCACCAGCCGCAGCCGGGCCCAGGCGATCGCCGACGGCTTCGAGGTCAAAGAGGCAGCGGAGGCGGCCCGGGACGCCGACGTGGTCATGGTGTTGATCCCGGACCACGAGCAGGCGGCGCTCTTCTCGGACGGGCTAGCCGAGGCGCTCCAGGCGGGCAGCCTGCTGCTCTTCGCCCACGGCTTCTCGATCCACTACGGGACGGTCCAGCCGCCCCGGCACTGCGATGTCGCCATGGTGGCGCCCAAGGCGCCCGGCCACATGGTCCGTTCCTGCTTTAAAGAGGAGATCGGCTGCCCGGCGCTGCTGGCGATCCACCAGGACCCGACTGGCACCGCGAGACAGCGCACCCTGGCCTATGCGAGGGGGCTGGGGGCGACCCGCGCTGGAGTGCTGGAGACCACCTTCCGCGAGGAGACTGAGACCGACCTCTTCGGCGAGCAGGCAGTGCTCTGCGGGGGGGTCACCGAACTGGTCAAGGCCGGTTTCGAGACCCTCACCGAGGCCGGCTACCAGCCGGAGCTCGCCTACTTCGAGTGCCTGCATGAGCTGAAGCTGATCGTGGACCTGATGTACCAGGGCGGCCTCTCGCTGATGCGCTACAGCGTCAGCGACACCGCCGAGTTTGGCGACTACACCAGCGGCAAGGTGGTGATCGACGAGCACGTGCGGCAGCGGATGCGGGAGATCCTGGGCCGGATCCAGGACGGCAGCTTCGCCGAAAGCTGGATCGACGAGAACCGCAGCGGTCGGGAGGGGTTCCTCGCCCAGCGCGCCCGGGAGGCGGACCAGCCGATTGAGAAGGTGGGCCAGCAGCTGCGCTCGCACATGCCCTGGATCCGCCCGATCGCCACTGTGCCAACCGGGCAGCCAAGCCCCGCTGAGGCGGTCCCCGCCGGGATGGGCAGCCCCGAGGTGTCATCGTGAGCTCGAAGGAGGGCTCAGTAGCCCCGGAAGGAAACGGGACCGCGCTGGGCGCCATGCCCGACATAGTCGAGTTCTTCGACACCACCCTGCGGGACGGCGAGCAGTGCCCGGGGGCCACCCTGCACCCGGCCGACAAGCTCCTGATCGCCCACCAGCTCAAGCGGCTTCAGGTCGACGTCATCGAGGCCGGATTTCCGTTCTCCTCACCGGGCGACTTCGCGGCGGTCCAGCAAATCGCCCGAGAGGTCCAGGGACCGGCGATCACCGGACTGGCCCGGACCAAGCGGAGCGACATCGATGCGGTCTACCAGGCGGTCCGCGACGCGCCCCGGCACCTGATCCACGTCTTCATGAGCGTCTCCGACATCCACATCACCTACAAACTGGGACTGGATCGGGCCACCGTCCTCAGCCAGACGGCGGCGGCAATCGCCTACGCCAAGACCCTCTGCGACACCGTCCAGTTCTCCCCCGAGGACGCCGGCCGCGCCGATCTCGACTACCTCTGCACCGTGGTCCAGGCTGCCGTCGACGCTGGGGCCAACGTGATCAACCTGCCCGACACGACCGGGTACTGCCTGCCCAGTGAGTTCCAGCACCTGGTGGCGACGGTGCGCCAAGAGGTGCGGGGGATGGACCGGGTGCTGGTGAGCGTCCACTGCCACGACGACCTGGGGCTGGCGACCGCCAACTCGCTGGCGGGGATCGCCGCCGGGGCCAGGCGGGTCGAGGGCTGCATCAACGGCATCGGCGAGCGGGCCGGCAACGCCTCGATCGAGGAGATCCTGATGGCGCTCCGGGTGCGCCGCCCGGTTCTCGGTCTGGCCGACAACCTCTGCGCCACCGAGCTGGTGCCGACCAGCCGGCTGGTCGCCGAACTGACCGGGATGGTGGTGCCCGCCAACAAGCCGGTGGTGGGCTCCAACGCCTTCGCCCATGCCTCGGGAGTCCACCAGCACGGGGTTCTCCGCGACCGCCGCACCTACGAGATCATCGCTGCCGAGGACGTCGGTGCCGGTGAGTCCAAGATCGTCCTGACCGCCCGTTCCGGGCGCCACGCCCTGCGGCACCGGCTCGACCGGATCGGGGTGGAGTTACCCCCAGAGTCCTTCCAGGCGGTCTGGACCCGCTTCCTGGAGGTGGCCGACACCTCCAAGGAGGTGGAGGACGAGACCCTGACCCAGATCGTGGGCGAGGTCTCCGTCGCCCAGGCCGCTCTGAGGCCGGCCCCCGGGTGACCGAAGAGCAGAAGGCGCTCCGCCTCACCGTGCTGGCTGGCGACGGCATCGGTCCGGAGGTGACCGCGGCGGCGCTGCGGGTGCTGGAGGCCGCTCTGCGATCGGTCGGGATCGACCTGATCACGACCCAGCATCTGATCGGAGGGGTCGCCCTGGACCAAGCCGGAGACCCACTTCCGGAGGCCAGCCTGAATTCCGCGCGCGCCGCCGACGCCGTGTTCCTGGGCGCGGTCGGAGGACCCGCCTGGGATCAGGCTTCGGTGCGGCCCGAGGAGGGACTCCTCCGGCTGCGCTCGGGGCTGGGCGCCTTCGCCAACCTCCGCCCGGTTCGGGTCTGGCCGGGTCTGGAGAGCTACAGCCCGCTCCGGGCCGAGGTGCTCCAGGGCGCCGACCTGCTCTTCATCCGCGAGCTCACCGGCGGGATCTACTTCGGGCGGCCCAAGGGGGTCGCCGGCAAGGCGCCGCACCGCCACGCGGTGGACACCAGCGAGTACAGCGAGGCGGAGGTGCGCCGGACCGCTGAGGTGGCCTTCCGGGAGGCCCGGCAGCGCCGCTCCCGGGTCACCTCGGTGGACAAGGCCAACGTGCTGGCCACCTCCCAGCTCTGGCGCGAGGTGGTGACCGAGGTGGGCCAGAAGTTCCCGGACGTGGCCCTGGAGCACTGCCTGGTGGACAGCTTCGCGCTCCGGCTGCTGCAGCAGCCGGGTGCCTTCGATGTGGTGGTTACCGAGAACCTCTTCGGCGACATCCTCACCGACGAGGCGGGCGCGCTCAGCGGCACGCTCGGGGTGCTCCCGTCCGCCAGCGGCGGCGGCGAGGGCCCCTGGCTCTACGAGCCGGTACACGGCTCGGCGCCGGACATCGCAGGCCAGGGAATCGCCAATCCGGTGGGGGCCATCGTCACCGTCGCCCTCTTGCTCCGGCTCACCCTCAAGCTCGATCAGCTGGCGGAAGTGGTGGAGCAGGCGGTCGGAGCGGTGATCGCTGAGGGCCGGCTCACCCCTGACCTAGGCGGCCGCGAGAGCACTGAATCGCTCACCGAGGCGGTGATCGAGCGGCTGCCGGTTGGGGCAACCGCATGAACTCAGCACAAGGCTGGCCCCAGCACCAGAATGAGACGGTCGCTCTCTACGACACCACCCTGCGCGACGGGATGCAGGGCTTCGGCCTCCAGCTCAGCATCGAGCAAAAGCTCCAGGTCGCCCGCCGCCTCGACGAGCTGGGGGTCGACTACGTCGAGGCTGGCTGGCCCGGGGCCAATCCCCGGGACACGGCAGTCTTCGAGCAGCTGGCCAAGGCGCCCCTGCACCGCTCCCAGCTGGCCGCCTTCGGCTCAACCTGCCGCCCCGAGGTCGAGGCCGAGTTGGACCCGGGTCTCGCGCTGACCCTGAACTCCGGGGCCCCCGTGGTCACGGTGGTCGGTAAATCCTCCCGCTGGCAGGTGGAGACGGTGCTGCGCACGACTCCCCAGGAGAACCTGCGCATGGTGGGGACTACCGTCATCTATGCGGTCGCCCAGGGTCGGGAGGTCATCTTTGACGCCGAGCACTTCTTCGACGGCCTCGGCCAGGACGAGGGGTATGCCCTGGCGGTGATCGAGACCGCAGCTCGGGCGGGCGCCCGCTGGGTGGTACTCTGCGACACCAACGGCGGCCAGCTTCCCACCGAGATCGGCCGGGCGACGGAGGCGGTGCGGGCCCGGCTGGAGGTACCGCTTGGGATCCATTGCCACAACGATGCGGGAGTCGCGGTAGCCAACTCCCTGGCCGCCGTGGAGGCCGGCGCCACCATGGTCCAGGGCACCGTCAATGGCAGCGGCGAGCGCTGCGGTAATGCCGACCTCCTGGTGATCGCCGCCAACCTTCATCTGAAGATGGGGCGTCCGGTCCTGAGTCCCGAGCGACTGCGAGAGCTGGTCGGGGTGTCCCGACTCTTCGACGCCCTGGTCAACCGGGCCCCCGACCCCCACCGGCCCTACATGGGTCCGGCGGCCTTCCTGCACAAGGGAGGGCTTCACGCCCAGGCGGTGGCCCGGGATGAGCGCGCCTACCAGCACATCGACCCGGCCCTGGTGGGGAACGAGGCCCGGACTGTGGTCTCCGACCAGAGCGGGAGGAGCAATGTCGCCAGCAAGCTGCACCAGCTTGGCCTGGCGGGACTGGACCGGGACGCGCGGGGATCCATCGTGGACCGGCTGAAGCAACTGGAGAACTCCGGCTGGGCCTTCGAGGACGCCGATGCCTCCTTCGAACTGCTGGTGACCAGGGGAATTCCCGGCGATTCCGCACCTTTCGCGCTGCAGGAGTCGCTGGTGGTGGCCCACGAGACCTCGGCCCCACGGGCGGCTGAACCATCCCGGAGCGTTCACGCCAGCGTCAAGGTGCTGGTGGCCGGCACGGTGGTCGACACCGCCGCCGAGGCGGCCGGTCCGGTGGAGGCGCTCGACACCGCGCTGCGCCGGGCGCTGGCTCCCCACTTCCCCAGTCTGGCGTCGGTGAAGCTGGTGGACTACCGGGTCCGGGTGATCGACGGCGACCGGGGCACCGCGGCCACGGTGCGGGTGGGGATCGACTCCAGTGACGGCGAGCGGGTCTGGACCACGGTGGGCTGCTCGGCCAACATCCTCCAGGCGTCGGCGCTGGCGCTGGTCGACAGCTACGAGTGGGCGGCGCGGCACGCCGAATCTCTGGCCTGCCTCTCCCCCACCGCATGAGAACGCAAAGTTGCGCTCCCACAGCCTCATGACCACCGAGGAGCAACCGATCTCGGTGCACCAGGTCCGCACTCCAGGCGCCCCCCGGACCGCCTATCGCAAGATCTGGGATGCGCACATGGTCAGCGGCGACCCCGACTCGCGGGCGCTGCTCTACGTCGACCTCCACCTCATCCATGAGGTGACCTCTCCCCAGGCGTTCGCCGGATTGCGGGCGGCCGGACGAACCGTTCGCCGTCCTGATCTGACCCTGGCAGTGATGGACCACACCGTGCCCACCTGGGAGCGCAGCCGACCCACCCCCGACCCGGTGGCTGCCGAGCAGCTCCGCCAGCTGGCCCAAAACTCCAGCGAGGCCAAGGTGCCGCTGCTGGACCTGCACCATCGGCGCCAGGGGATCGTCCACGTGGTCGGTCCGGAGCTGGGCCTGATTCAGCCAGGGATGACCATCGTCTGCGGTGATTCCCACACCTCCACGCTGGGGGCCTTCGGAGCGCTGGCCTTCGGGATTGGGACCTCCGAGGTGGAGCAGGTGCTGGCCACCCAGTGCCTCTGGCAGGCTCCCGCCCAGACCCTGGAAATCCGGGTGGACGGTGAGCTCCCGGTGGGCGTGACCGCCAAGGACATGGCCCTGGCCATCATCGGCCGGGTCGGCGTCGCGGGCGCCCAGGGCAGCGTGGTCGAGTACCGCGGGAGCGCGATCAGGGCGCTGTCGATGGAGGGCCGGCTGACGGTCTGCAACTTGACCATCGAAGCGGGCGCGCGGGCGGGCCTGGTTTCTGCGGACCAGACGACGGTGCGCTACCTGGCTGGGCGCGCGGCCTCCCCGCCGGGGGCGGAGTTCGACCCGGCCGCTGCGGCTTGGCTGGGTTTCGCCACCGACGAGGGGGCGGCGTTCGACCGCACGGTGGTGATCGATGCCGCCGAGCTGGTGCCCCACGTCACCTGGGGGACCAACCCCGGGATGGTGGCCCAGGTGACCGGGCGCATTCCCCAGCTGAGCGACTTCTCCACTGAGTTCGACCGCCAGCAGGCCGCGCGGGCCCTGGAGTACATGGGCCTGACCGAGGGCACGGCCATCGAAGAGATCATGATCGACCGGGTCTTCATCGGCTCGTGCACCAATGGCCGCCTGGAGGACCTCCGGGCGGCGGCGGCCATCGCAGCCGGCGGACAAGTGCATCCACGAGTGCGGGCGATGGTGGTCCCGGGATCCCAGACGGTTAAGCGGGCGGCCGAGGCGGAGGGGCTCGACCGGATCTTCACCGACGCGGGCTTCGAGTGGCGCGAGGCCGGCTGCTCCATGTGCCTCGGGATGAACCCGGACGTGCTGGCCGCAGGCGAGCGCTGCGCCTCGACCTCGAATCGCAACTTCGAAGGGCGCCAGGGCGCCGGGGGGCGCACCCACCTGGTCAGTCCATCGATGGCGGCCGCGGCGGCGCTGCACGGCCACTTCGTTGATGTCCGCAACCTGGAGCCGGCCGCCCTGGCCAAGGTCGGCTAGGCCCAGATGGAAGCCTTCACGGTGCACGAGGGACTCTGCGCGGCACTCAGCCGCGACGATGTCGACACCGATCAGATCATCCCCAAGCAATTCCTGAAGCGCACCGACCGGGGCGATTACGGAGCTGCCGGTTTCTTCGCCTGGCGCTACGACGACCAGGGCCAGCTGCGCAACGACTTCGAGCTCAACAACCCAATCTATCAAGGCGCCAGCATCCTGGTCACGGGACGAAACTTTGGCTGCGGTTCGTCGCGAGAACATGCGGTGTGGGCGCTCGTCGGGATGGGCTTCAGCGTGGTCATCGCGCCGTCCTTCGCCGACATCTTCACCGCCAACGCGCTCCAGAACGGCCTGCTTCCGGTGCAGCTGGCGGCCGATGTGGTGGCCGGTCTGCGCGAGCGGGCGACGGCGGGCGGCTACCGGCTGGCGGTCGACCTCGAGAACCAGCAGGTGCGGGACCATGGGGGCCCGATCGCCGAGTTCGCCATCGACTCCTTCTGGCGGGACTGTCTGCTCAGCGGGCGCGATCCGATCGCCCTGGCGCTCAGCCACGAAGTCGCGATCGCCGACTTCGAGGGGAGACGGCCCGGGTGGCGCCCAGTAACCACTGCCGAAGGGCTCTTCGCGTGACGGCCGGGGCCGCGACCCTCCCCCCTCTTAGCACTCCCGACCGCCTCTGGTCGCTGGTCAGAGATCTGCGATGGTCTCTCCGGCGGCATAAAGCTGTTGACGGTCAGCCAAGAACTGCAGTAGCGTCGCGCTAGCTGGGCGAGGCCGCTGGTGCGCCGACCATTGGCGCTGGCTTCGCCTGCCGAAAAGGAGGGAGAGAGTGGCCAGCACGCCCATCAGCGAGTCAGCCGAGCCCGGCACCCCCGGGCTCCGCCGGAACAGCCTCAACCTGCGACGGTTGATTTTCATCGGGCTCGCCTACTTCTCACTGGCGCCCGTGATCTATTTGAACATGGGCTTCATGGAGACCGACTCCGGTGGCCCAGTCATGCCCTTCCTGTTCATCCTCATCACCATCGCCGTCCTGCCGACGGCGGTCAGCTTTGCCGTGATGAACAACCGTCGTCCCTCGGCAGGCAGTGGCTACACCTGGCTCTGGGAGAGCACCTATCCTGCCGTCGGCCTCTGGCTCGGTTGGATGATGATCACCACCTACGTGGTAGTGGCGGCGCTGTACCCCGCAGCCTTCGGAACCTTCTTCAACGCGCTGTTGTCGTACTTCCACCTCAGCGCCACCACGTGGACCGGAATTGGTGGCGGGGTGCTCTCTATCCTGATCATTGGTTACCTGCAGCACAACAACATCAAGCTCTCGGCCACCGTCATCTCCGTGCTGATGGTCATCGAGGGCAGCTTCGTTGCCGCGTTGGCCATCGTGATCGTGATCAAGGGCGGTGCCCTTGGTCATTTCTCCAGTAAACCGTTCAATCCGGGAGCGGCCACATTGGGTTTCGCCGGCCTTAGTTTAGCGGCAATCTTTGCCTTTCTCTCCATCGCTGGAGTCGACGGCATAGCCCCCGTGGCCGAGGAATCACATACCCCCCGGCGCCTCATTCCCTTGGCGACGATCCTGATGACGCTGATCGCCGGCGGCTATTGGACGCTGGTCTCCTATGGATTCGCAATCTCGGTCCCGGTTTCTACGGTAGAGCACTACGTCACCGCCGGCCAGCTCACTCCTGTGCTCCCCATTGCCCAAAAGTACATTGGGGGGTGGGCCGTTCTGGTCCCGATCACCGGGTTCACTGCCGCGCTAGCCAGCTTTGGCGCGTCACTGTACGCAGCCAGTCGCGTGACCTACGCTGTCGCCCGCGAGGGGTTCATCTGGCACTACTTCACCAAACTGCACCCGCGATTCAACACGCCTTGGCGCGCGGAGGTGGCTACGCTAGTGATCGGAACAGTGGCCCTCTTCGCGGTCAGCCTCTGGCAGGGAGGGGTCGCCCTGGCGTACGGCTACCTCGGTGAGATCTTCGTGTTCTTCGTGCTTATCCTGTACATCTTTGTCAACGTGGCCAATATCGTGTATCACCTGCGATTCCGACGGGCCGACTTCAATTGGTTGACTAACGGGATCATTCCCGTGCTGGGAATCGTGATTGACGGCTACATCCTGTACAAGGGCTTCTTCGTGTCCGAGATCTCTCTCCCGTTCGCGTCCGGGAGCAGCATTGTCTGGTTCTCGCTCGGCTGGACCGTGCTCGGGATCTTCTGGACACTTTGGTGGCGCAGCCGGCGCAAGCTGTCGAGCATCTCGCTCACCTCCGAGGTCTGAGCGCTGATGCGCCATTTCTCACCACACCTCTCTGGGAGGTCCCATGACTGACGGGTTCATCGACGTCGCCGACGGGCGAGTGTGGTACACGATCGCGGGTGAGGACCGCGGCGGTACACCGCTCCTCTGCCTGCACGGCGGACCGGGCATGCCGCACGACTACCTGGAACCGCTCGGCGACCTGAGCGATGACCGTCCCGTCATCTTCTACGACCAGCTGGGTTGCGGTAGATCTCCAGCCCCCGATAGTGGGGTGACCTGGACGGTGCAGCGGTTTGTGGACGAATTGGTGGCGGTACGGCAAGCACTGCCGTTCGACGAGGTGGTGCTGTTCGGCAACTCCTGGGGCGGCATGCTGGCCCTGCAGTACATGCTCGACCGCTCGCCCCAGTTGCGCGGGCTGATCCTCAGCAGCACCCCGGTCAGCGTGTCGCGCTGGCTGGCGGATGCCGCCCAATTGCGGAGCGAGCTGCCGGACGATGTCCAAGCTGTGCTCGACAGCCATGAGCGTTCCGGGTTCTTTAGCTGTCCCGAGTATCAGGGGGCAGTCGCCGAGTTCTATCGTCGGCATCTCTGTCGCCTCTCGCCGTGGCCTGACTGCATCGAACGCACCTTTATGGGCCTGGGAGTGGACGTCTACTCCACGCTGTGGGGCCCCAGCGAGTTTGGTCCCGTGACCGGGGAGCTGGTCAATTTCGAGGTGGTCGATCGGCTGCACCAGATCACGGTGCCAACCCTGGTGACGGGCGGACGGTTCGACGAGGCCCGCCCGGAACACATGGAGCTGTTGGCGCGGAGCATCCCAGGCGCCGAGTTGGCCGTGTTCGAACACAGTGCGCACGTAGCCTTTGTCGAGGAGCGGTACGAGTACATGACCCGTTTGCGGCAGTTCCTAACTCGGATCGACGCCGGAGCCTGAGGATGGCTCGCGAGCACGTCATTGACCCCAGCCTGATCCACCACGACTGGGATGAAACGCTCGCTCCTGTTTTGGAAATCGAGTCGGGCGACGTTGTTCATTTCGACGTCCAGGTATCAGGCGCCGGTCAGGTCGAGCCCGGAAATAGTTTCCACGATGTGCGGTTTGACTTCGACACCATGTACAACCTCAGCGGACCCATCGCGATCGCCGGCGCGACTCCCGGGGACACTCTCTGCATAGAGGTTCTCGAGTTGGTGCGGAGCACCTGGGGTTGGGCTGCCATCCTGCCCGGGTTCGGTCTCCTGCCGAAGGAGTTTCCGGGCGGCTACTTGCGGACTTTCACCCTGGATTCGCCGCTCGGCGTGGAGTTCTCCCCAAGGATTCGCATCCCGTACCGTCCCTTCCTCGGCACGATGGGGGTCAACCCAGGCGGGGGCATGCGTCTCTCGCCATTTCCTCCCCACGGAGGCGGCGGCAACATCGACAACCGCTATCTGACTGAGGGTGCCCGCCTCTATTTGCCGGTGTTCCTACCCCGAGCCCTCTTCTCCTGTGGAGATCCCCATGCAGTTCAGGGGGACGGCGAGGTCTGCGTCACTGCGCTGGAGTCCCCACTTCGGGCCAGCCTGCGCTTCACCCTGCAGAAGCAGTCTTTGGCCGCTCCCGCCTTCTTCAACCCCGGGGGTTCGCCGGGGGAGACTACACCGAAAGGCGAGTACTGCACCATGGGGCTCGACCCTGACCTGATGGAGGGAGCCCGGTCGGCGACCCGCACCATGATCTCGTGGCTGGCTTCGGAACATGGCCTCAGCCGCGAGGATGCCTACCTGCTATGCAGCCTGGCCGGGCAGCTCCGAATACTCGAGGTGGTGGATGCGGGGATTTGGAACGTGGCCATGTGCATGCCGCTCGCGGTGTTCGGGTAGGCGCGCACTCTCCTCGCGGTACCACTCACCGACCGCCGGCGCCAGCCGTTGCGCTTCTGGCTTGCCTCGCGCAACTGCTCCCGTGGCGTCGACTTTGGGGTTAAAGGTCGGGGAGTAAGACTAGCGTCGCTTGCTGATTCGGGTCCGGCTCGCTAAGTCGGACCCACCCGCCGCCAACCGGTAGCAGACCCGGTGCTCCGCCCTAGAACTTGTAGAGGCGAGCGGTGTTAGCCCGGAAGATGGCGTCCTCCATCCCGGCCAGCCAGGGCGGGCGGGCCCCGCGGGCGGCCCAACTCTTACGCACCGTGGTCCAGGCGTCCCGCAGCTCGTGAGCCGCGAACCAGAAGGACTCGGGCGCACCGTGCCCGTCGGTGCCACACAGCACCCGGGACGCCGGGGCCAGTTCCAGCACCCGCTCCAGCCGCTCCGCGACTCTAGCCGGTGCAAACAGGTTGAAGAGCGAGACCTCGGCGTAGACGTTGGGGCGGACCAGTGCCAAGTAGGCCAGCTCCTCGTGCCAGGGAAAGGAGCCGTGGATCAGAACCACCGTCGCGGCCGTCCCTTCGGGGGTTAGCAGCAGCTCCTCCAGGCAGAGTGGATTGGACTCGCTGAGGCGGATCTCCGAGTCGCCGAAACCGGTGTGGAACTGAATCGGTAGCTCCAGCTCCGCAGCCCAGCCCAATGTCTGCCGGCAGATCAGGTCGCGTAGCGCCTTGCCCCGCCGCCGCGTCGGGAGCTCCTTGGTGGTGCGCAGCGAGGCGTCCGCGTCTTTCAGGGTGGCGTTGGGGTCCACCTTGAGCCCGGTTCGGTAGGCGAGGATCGTCTTCAGCCCGACATAGCCCTGCTCCGGAGCCTGGCGCACCGCCTGCTCGGCGGCGGCGAGGATCTCCGACCCCGTTCGCCCCTCGGAGATGAGCTGGTCCACGAGCGGATCGAGGCGCATGATCGATCGGACCTTGGCTCCAGTCAGCGAAGCCATCTCCTCGGCCACCGGAGCGGGGTCCACCTGGTAGGTGCCGGGGTCGAGCACCACTCCCTCGATATGGGCGTCGGAGAAGAGGCCCGCCACGTAGCCAGGCCAGTGGGCACTGGCCTGGGCCCGGGCCACTCCCAGCTCCTCGACCTCGCAGCGGAGGTAGTGGGCCAGCCGCACCGCCATCAGCTCCTGGCTCAGCCGCCCCGGAGCTGCCTGGGCCCGGCGATCCTTGGCGGCTTGGTCCTCGGCCATCACCAGGGAGATCGCGCTGAAGTCGAGTGCCTCGCCCTCTCCGGTGACCGGGTGCACGTGGCTGTCGATCATGTCTTCGCGGCCGACTGGGACGGGGTGGGAGCCCGGCGGCCCCCACCCACAGCCCGGTTGGAAATGGCCTTGGTGCCCGTCACTAGGCGCCGGCCGGGGCGACGGCCGGCTGGTCCATAATCGCGGCCGTCTTCCTGCTCTCCTCGCCCAGGATGGAGCAGAGCTGGCCCAACTTTTCGGGCGCGGTCTTGGAGAGTTAGCCCACCAACAATATCCCCAACACCAGCCAGCCCAGGTTGCGGTAGGGCACAGAGGCGTGGGGCGCCGACGGTACCGCTCCCGCGTCGACGGAGCGGTACCCGGCGAGCCCAAACACTGCGATCCCGATCACCGGAATCAGTCCGTGGACAAACAGGTGGTAGCGCTGCGCAATGCGGCGGAAGCAGACCGAGCTGCTGGCGCAGAGGAACACATCGACGAGGCATGCCGCAATGGTGCCGACACCGGCGGAGAAGAAGTAGTTATTAGATGGGTCCACGTTCCAGAGAATGCCGCTAACAGAGGCGGACAGGGTGCCGGCCCGGCGAGACACAAGATCGAGACGCGGAAGTACTCGATCAAGGGCGCTGGTGAACACGCTCGCATTACGAAATCGTTGCGCAAACCACCGTTTACGCTACTTTCCAACGCTCTCGGGAACGTCAACAGGCGGTTCGAGTCGACTCTTGGCGGGGCGCGTAGGGCAACGGCTTGGCGTAGTGCCGGGGCGGCGCGCTCGGCGCCCCGTGTGGGCCGACCGCTCCCACGCGGATTGGGAGCTGCCGGCTCGTCGCGCGGACTCTAGCCGATGGAGGACGGTTCGGCTCACAGGATGAGTGGATCAGCGCATGAATCGCTCGCTCGCTTCCCCCGCTGCCGTCCGGGGGTCAACTTGCGGTCGCAGACGACCAGGATCAGATCTTGGGCTCTGCCGATCACCGGAATCCCCGAGCCATAGGACCAATCGATGTCAACCGCCTGGAGCTGAATATCCTTCAGGTCGACACCGAAGCGCTTCCGGCTCTTGGGGCTGGTTACCGCTTGGAGGACAGAGCGGATGCGATCCTCGGGCACCCCCCAGTCGATGTTGAGGGGCACGGTGAAATCGAGCCCGTGGATCACGTCGTGGGTCAGCGCGCCTTGGAGCCCGCCACCGGGCGGCTTCCAATGCTAGGTTGCGTTGTCCCGGAAGGCTGCACGCAATTGGTCAGTTGACATGGCGGCCGGATCCAGCCTGGCGCGACGACCGCCCTCCTCACCACCGTGTGCCACGCCGACTCCCCCATGGCCAAAGAGACCTCGGTGGTGATCACCGACTGCGGACAGCCCGGGCACCCCTCCCGGCGACCTGCCCGCCCAGGCTGCCTCGGTTTCTGCCGAGATCGACGCCGAGCAGGAGGCGGAGTCGGCGCCTGAAGCTCAAGCATCACCCAGAGAGCCTGAGCCGGGTTGGAGCCTGGTGGAGGAGCCAGAGAGAGACCACGAACGGGAGTGAGCAGTTGCTCCCGCTGAGGACGCTCAGGGCTCGCGCCGCTGCACCTTCAACCCCTGCAGCTTGGCGTCAAGCCGATCGAAGCTCAACAACGAGTCCAGCTGCCGGGTCTCTGTCAGTGCCACCAGATAGGCGTCAGGCCAGTCCATGCCCCGGCGGCCGTAGTGCTCCAGGGCGCGGCGCAGGAGGGCCTCGTTGTCGACCGCGATCGAGACCAGGGAGAGGGTGGCCTCCACCAGCCTGACCACCTCCTCCCGGGGCCGCTCGTACACCCCTTGGAGGACATATACGATCTCGGCCACCGTCAGGTCGGCAAGCACAAGGCTTCGGGGCGGCGCCCCCACCAGAGCCGCGGTCGCCCGGGCCGCTAGCGCTGGCGGCTGGCCGGTGAAGTGACGAAGGACGACGTTGGCGTCGAGAGCCTCGATCACCCCCTGCGGCCGAGCTCTTGACGAGCGGCCTGGACCGCCCAGGCGGCGCTGCGGATACTCTCCCAGTCGGCATCAGCCAACTCCTTTGGCACCGGGACCGAACCGGCGAGGGCGAGGAAGTCGGCAGCCTTCCGAACCTGAGCTCGGCCGAGCTCAGGCTCGATCTCGAAGAGCAGCTCGTCTCCGGGGTCCAGTCCCAGAGCGCGGCGGACGGCGACCGGGATGGTCACCTGCCCCTTGGAGGTGATGCGGGCGGAAGACCCCATGTCCTTACTCTAGTGGAAGGTAAGGATCTGGGCAGAATTCCTGTCGAATTAACCTGCTGAGAAGTGGCAGTCCTCGGACCATCCCGCAGGGGGTGGTGGAGCTGACTCTCCGCGCCGGCTGCAGCCAGCGGGGTCGCCGTCCTCGTCTTGCAGGGCTGGGAGCACTACCGGTTCTACCGGTCATGCGCCGGGGGAGGTGCGACCAAGCCAGCGCATGCTGGGACGAGCTCCACGCGACCAAATCGGCGCGTGGGTGCCGGCGGGGCTTGGGCATCCAGATCTTGGGTCTCGGGGCGACCATGGCCCCAATAGGTGAGGTGCGATTGCCTATCAGTGTGATCGCCCTCAGCCGATCACGAGGTGACCGGGGCCAGAGCTGAGGCAGAGCGGCTCGGGAGCCGGGCCCCGGAGCGAGACCAATGCCGGGTTCGGAGCCCGTGACCGGGCAGGGTTGGATCGTGGTGAGCCGCCCAGGAAAGCGGCAGCCGATTTGGTCAGCGAGGCGCCGGGGCCGGGCATTTAGTCAGCACCGATAGAGGCGGCTCGTGTTGCCCTCCAGGATGTCCCGCTCGACCTTCTTCAGCCAATCCTGCCTCGCGCCCTGAGCGGCCCAGCGCTGGCGGACCACCGCCCAGCCCTCCTGAATGAGCAGCGCTCCCAACCAGAAGCTCTCAGGCGTACCGTGGCCGTCGGTGCCGCATCGCACCTTGCTGGTAGGGGCCCACTCCAGGACCCGTTCGATGCGGGCGGCGACCGTCGCGGCGGCGAAGAGATTGAACATGGAAAGCTCGGCATAGACGTTGGGCTTGGCTAGGGTGAGATGGGCGAGTTCCTCACGCCAGGGGTAGAAGCCGTGGATGAGCAGGATCGTGGCTGCGCGCCCCTCCGGGGTGCGCAGCAGCTCCTCTAGGAGGGTCGGATTCGCCTCCAGCAGGCGAATGTCCGAGTCCCCCGAACCCGGTGTGGATTTGCAACGGCACGCCCAGCTCGGCTGCTTACCCGAGCGCCCACCGCAAGACCAGATCCCTCAGCGCCTTGGCGCGGCGACGAACCGGTTCATCGGTTCCGGCCCGGAGGGAAACCGAAGCCTGGTCCAGAGTTGCCCCTGGGTCGACGGCCAGCCCGGTCCGGTAGGCAATGATCGTCTTGAAGCCGAAGTAGCCACTTTGGGGGGCATCGCGCATGGCCGGCTCGACTTCGCTGAGGGATGGCCGTGACTGTCCGATCAACCCGGCCGCCGATCGCCGGACCCAAACAGCCATCCTGTGCTCACGTCGGCCCCCTGGCGCTCCCTCCCAGTCGGCCGCCCGGCCGCGCTCACGCCTCAGCCTCCACCGCTTCCTCGAGCGGCACCGGCGGGGTGTACTCGACCTTCAGCCCCGATGCCACGGCGTTCGATCCGTTGAAAAAGTCAACCACCGCCATCAGCTCCACCAGTTCGGCATCGCCCAGCCCCATTCCCCGGAGCGCGTCCGTGTGGCTGTGCAGGCAGTAACCGCAGTTGTTGGTGGCAGAGACCGCGATGATCTCCTTGGTCCGCCGATCCAGCGCGCCGTCGGCCATTACCACCTTGAGCTTCTCCCAGATGACTACCAGCAGGGCCGGCTGATTGGCCAGCGCCTTCCAGTAGTTGGACACCTTGGCCAGCTTGAGGCTGGTCATGATCTCCTGGTAGACCTCCTTGACCAACCCCTCCGCCTCTGACTCCTCGACCAGATGGACTAGCGCCATCCCCAACCTCCCGGTGAGCCGGCTCGCTCAGTGACCAGCCGGCAGAGCCCTGGGCTCCACCGCGGTGCGCCAGCTGGCGAAATCCTCCACCTCGCCCCGCACTATCTGCAGGTACCAGTCCTGGAGTTCCCTGGTCAGCTCACCCAGCTGGCCGGCCCCAACCTGGCGGCCGTCGATGCTGGTCACCGGGGCGATCTGCACCCCGGTGCCGCAGAGGAACGCCTCGTCGGCCGCCAGCAACTCGCTGCGGTTGACCTGGCGTACCTCCATCTCCCAGCCCTTCTGCTTGACCATCGCGATCACACAGTCCCTGGTCACCCCAACCAGCAGGTCGTCGGTGACCGGCGGGGTGATCACCACCCCGTCCTGGACCATGAACAGATTGGCCGAAGAGGCCTCAGCGACCCGACCGTCATGGGTCAGCATCAGCGCCTCGTCGAAGCCCAAAGAGCGAGCCTCGTCGGCCGCCAAAGCCGCGTTGAGGTAGGCGCCGGTCGGCTTGGCCCGCGCCGGGATGGCATTGTCGTCGATCCGACGCCAGCTGGAGGTCATCAACCGCAGCCCCTTGCGGATATCCAGGTAGTCACCCATCGGCAGGGTGTAGCAGCAGAACTCGGTGGGGATCCCGGAGAGGGTGACCTTGATGGTGTGACCGCCCTTGTAGATGATCGGGCGGATATAGGCGTCCTGCTGGTAATCGTTGCGGACCAGCAGCTCCAGGATGATCTCCTCAAACTTGGCCACGGTGAGCTCGGGATCCGGTTCCAAATGGAGGATCTTAGCCGAGCGCAAAATCCGCTGACCGTGCTCCTTGAGGCGAATCACGAAGAGCTGCTCGCGCCGATCGGTCCAGTAGGCGCGAATCCCCTCGAAGCAGCCGGTGCCGTAGTTGAAGGCGTGGGTGGTGATGGGGACTCGGGCCTGGTCCTCGGTCACGAACTCCCCGCCGAAGTAGACGATCTCACCAGGCGCGGTCATACGTACCTCCCCATGCCACCGCTGACGTCGATCGACGCCCCGGTGATGTAGCTGGCCCGGGAGCTGGCCAGAAAGGCGACCAGCCCTGAAACTTCATCGGCTTCGCCGAACCGCCCCAGGGGGACGTCGGCGGCCGCGATCTGCGCCAGGAACTCGTCCTCACTCAGCTGGGGTGCCCGCCGCTGGTGAATGTTCCGCCACTGGGGCGTGCGGACAAAGCCGATGTTGACGCTGTTGACCAGGATCCCCTCCGGCGCCAGCTCCATGGCCAGGGCCTTGTTGAAGGCCAGGCAGGCCGCCCGGTCCACCGAGGTGGCAAAGAAGGCGGGATCGGGCTGCCGCCCGTAGATCGCGTTGATGTTGATGATGGCTCCCCCTCCGGCCTGGCGCAGATGGGGCAGCGCAGCCCGACTGCAGCGCAGCTGGGAGAAGAGCTTGACCTCCAGGTCCGCCTGGAAGTCGGCATCGGTCAAGGTCGCGAAGCTCCCGGGATGGGCCCGGCCGGCGTTGTTCACCAGCAGATCGAGGCCACCCAGCTCCGCCACCGAGTGGCCGATAAAACCCTTGACCTGGTCCGCATCGGTCACGTCAGCGACCTGGGCCACCACCTGGCCCCCGCCCTGGCGCAGCTCCTCTGCCGTGGCCTCGAGCTCGTCCTGATTCCGAGAGCAGATCGCCACCGCCGCTCCCTCGGCGAGCAGCTCCTTGGCGATGGCCGCGCCCAGACCTTTGGAGCCCCCGGTCACGATCGCCCGCCGGCCTTGGAGCTGGAGGTCCACCAGCTAGCCATCCGCCTGGGGTAGGCCCTGGCCCTGCAGGGCCAGCAGCGCCTGACGGGGTGGGTTGAAGACGTCGTACTCGTGGCAGGGAACTTCCCCGGTCTTGGCCCCGTGGGGGACATTGGCCGGGATCACCGCCACCATCCCGGGCTTGAGCAGGCGCACCTCCCGGTCGATCTGGAACTGCAGCTCGCCCTCGACCACCAAGGTGAGCTGCTCCTCGTCGTGGCTGTGCATGGGTGCCTCGGTGTGGGGCGCGAAGCGCACGGAGTTGAGCATGGTGATCTCGCCCAGCGCCGGCCGGAACTCCAGGCCGGGTACGAATACGACCGGTTCGACATCTTGGGCCAGGTCGACGAAGTGGCCCTTGCTGGTAGGAGCCTTGCCCGATCCGGGTTCGGCGAAGTACTGATCCGCGAGGCTCATAGCTGGTCTCCCCTCGATGCACCGGAGCCGGCAGTCTCCACCGGCCCCTCGAATCCCGCTGTCATCATCCCCACCGCCCGAGCAGGCGCCCCGCCCGGCCCGAGTCGCAAATGATAGCCCAATTACACCTTTACCGATAACATGAAAACGTGGCAAACGAAGCGTTCCTCGCGACCTAGCGGTGAAACCAGTTCGCCACCTTACTGATGGTGACTCAGACGTGAGCCCCGTCGGGGCGCTTCACGGGCCCCCGGCAACCCCGGATCAGACCGACCTCCAGATCCTGGTGCTGCTGCTGCGCGACGCCCGCCGGTCGGTGCGCGGGATCGCCGCCGAGGTCGGCATGTCGGCCCCCGCGGTTGCCGAGCGGATCGGCCGGCTGGAGCGCCAGGGAGTGATCCGGGGCTACCGAGCGGAGATCGACTGGGGCCGCCTTGGCTACGGCCTCTTGGTGTACATCCGGGTCACCGGGGTGCAGGGTAGTGAGCAGTCCGCGACCGTGACTCAGCTGCGGCAGCTACCCGAGGTGGAGCAGGTGGAGGTGGTGACCGGTGACTCCGACCTCCTGGTGCGGCTGCGGGCCCGAGACCAGCAGCACCTGCGTGAGCTGCTCTTCGAGCGGGTCTGGAAGGTCAGCGGGATCGAGCGCACCGAGACGCTGCTCTGCCTCGGCGAGCTGCCCCCGAAATCGTTCGACCTGGAGCTGACCGAGTCGCTGCTGGCCGAAATCGGTCTGGATCCGTCCCGTCCAGGGGGGAGCAACGGCGCCCGGGAGGCCAAGCCTCGTGTGTGAGATCTTGGTCGTCGTCTGGCCCGAGCCACAGCCGTTCGAGCGGGTGCTGCCCTGGGGACTCGAGTTGGAGCGCCTCGGGATCGGCGGCTTCGGTTGGGGTCTGGCCTGGCGAGAGCAGAGCCGGGTGCGCCGGTACCGCGACCCCGGCCAGCTGAGCGACGACCACTCCGGCCAGCGCGAGCTGCGCACTGTCAGCTCCACCCATTACTTGCTCCATCTCCGGCGGCCCTCCCAGCTCAGCACCGTGTCCCTGGCCGACACCCAGCCCTTCGTGGCGGACGACGGCTCCTTCGCCTTCGCCCACAACGGGCGGCTGGCGGGAGCACCCACCTTCCGCCTCCGCTACCCGGGCAAGCTGGACGGCCAGGCGGACAGCGAGGTCGGCTTCAGGCTCTGCGAGACATTCCTCGGCGTAGGCATGAAGCCGGCGGCCGCCCTCCAGGAGGTGCACCGGCAGATGGGTGGGCAGGCCAACCTGGGCTTCCTGGCCGCCGAGGGTGCGGCCCTGCTCTATGCCGGTAATCCGGAAAACGATGGCTGGCGCTTCGACCTGGAGGGAGCCGAGGTCGCCAGCACCGCCCTGCACTCAGCGGACGAGGCCATCTTCAGCCTCTGCTTCCCCAACGCCAGCCACCGGGTTAGGCTGGCTGCCGGAGAAGTGGGGTCGCTGGGACTTCGCCCGGCCCCCCGCCCGTCGGCGTCTGGGGTGACCGTCAACGGCTGAGCGGCGGGAGAGGTTGAAGTGGAGGCGAGGTAGATGACCAGCATGTCAGTGCAGGACTTGGCGGTCGGCAAGGCGGGCTTCATCGAGCAGCACGGCCTCTTCACCGACGCCATGCAGGCGGCCGCCGAGCGCGCCGCCGCCCTGGTCTCCGACCGCGGCATTCGAACGGTTCGGATTGGGGTGGTGGATCAGCATGGGGCGGTCCGCTGCAAGTTCGTCTCCGCCCACGATTTCCTGCTGTCGTTGCGCAACGGCATCGACTTTTCCGGGGCCATCCTGAGCCTCGACACCGCCCACAAAGTCTTTCCCCCCGCCTTCGTGGAGGGAGGTGGATTCGGTATTCCCGAGCTGACCGGATTCCCCGATGTGGTCTTGGTCCCCGACCCGACCACATTTCAGATCCTGCCCTGGGCCAACCAGAGCGCCTGGGTGCTGTCGGACGCCTACTTCGGCAACGGCAAGCTGGTGGCGCTCTTCACCCGCCAGGTGCTGCGCCGGCAGCTGGAGCTGACGCGGGAGCTGGGCTTCGAGTACGCCGCCGGGCTGGAGGTGGAGTTCTACACCTTTCGCCGCGAACAGCTGAAGATCGGCATCAACGAGACCGGCTGGCCGCCCCCAGCGCCGACCCAGTCGAGGTCACCGAGTGGGAGCAGAACGAATACTTTGAAGTCTTCTAGTCGCCCTTCCGCCGGCGGGAGCCGCTAGTGGACTCGGCACCCGACCTACCCGCGCCCCGGCCGATCCAGCACCTGGTCCTCTTCCGGCTCCGGGACGAGCCCGGCTCCGAAGTCGAAGAGGAGATGCGCCGCCAGATTCTCAAGTGGGCGGGGCTGCCAGGGCTGCGCCGGCTGCGCTTTGGCAGGGACACCCTGGAGCGAGCCGATGGCTACCAGTTCGGGCTCTTCACGGAGTTCAGCGACCCCCAAGCCTATGCCGCCTACCTGGTCCATCCCCTGCATCAAAGCTTCCTGGCCTGGGTATCAGAGCGTCCCTTCGACGTGATCCGCTTCGACTACCCGCTGACGGAGGCGACCTGCCTGCAGGAGCCGGCTGGGGACTGAGTTCGGCCCACCCCGCCCGTCCGGGGGCGACGGGGGAGCGCCGCACTCGAACCGCCACGCTCGTGTTCGCTGTGACTTCTTGGGTGTTCGGAGCCACGCCATCTCCGGGCGGCTGTTCCGTCTCTGGGGATCACCCGGATCGGGGAAGAACCCCTTGGCCCAGCGCCCGGCCGTACAGCACCCGGCGATCCGCCTGTGGGGCGCCGGGTGCCTGACCCAACCTGGCGGTATATCAGCCGTGCGGTTCTAGGAACTCTGGCAGCGACTGGAGGTCGGCAATCAGGGGGAGAGCGGGGGAATCGCACTCAGCCGCCCCAATCAGCTCGAGCTCTTCGACCCCGCCGGGTAACGGTCGAGGTCTCTCCGGACGGTGGGCCGGAGAGACCTCGGCTGGGCATTAGCCGCGGGACTCCAGCCAGGACGAGAGAACTCCCGCGGCCTGGGGGTTAGGCTCCAGCTTCAGCGTCCGGTCGAAAGAGTTCTGCTGCTCCAGGATGTAGTCGACATCCTTCAGCTGATGTCCAGTCAGGATCGCCACCACGTCGGCGTCCTCCTCAAGCTGGCCGGCCTGCCGGAGCTTGCGCAGGCCGGCCACGGTGATCGCGGAGGCCGGCTCGCACCCGATCCCGTCGCGCCCCAGCGCCTCCTTGGCCGCCGCGATCTCCTGGTCGCTGACGGACTCACAGCCCCCCTCGGACCACCGCAGCGCTCGGAGCGCCTTGGACCAGTTGGCAGGACTGCCGATCCGGATCGCCGTGGCCCTCGTCTGCGGATCTGGGAGCGGCTCCAGGGTGTGGCCGCCGGCCGACCACATCCGATAGAAAGGGTCCGAGCCATCGGCTTGAACTACGATCAGCCGGGGGATCTTGGCGATCAGGCCAAAACTCGCCAATTCCATCAGCCCCTTACCGATCGCGGAGACGTTGCCCAGATTGCCCCCGGGCACCACCAGGTAGTCGGGCACCCGCCAGTCCCGCTGCTCCAGCAGCTCCACGATCACCGTCTTCTGGCCCTCGATCCGGTAGGGATTGATCGAGTTCACCACGTAACAACCGAGGTCTCCCGAAACCTGGCGGAGCAGGCGGAGCGCCTGGTCGAAATTCTTCCCGGTCTCCACCACCAGGGCCCCGAAATCGATCGCCTGGGCCAGCTTGGCGCTGGAGACGGCCCCCTCGGGGACGAACACCAGAGCTCTCATCCCGGCGCGCGCGGCGTAGGCGGCCATCGATGAGGAGGTGTTCCCGGTCGAGGCGCAGGCCACCATCTGGGTCTTCAGAGAGACGGCATGGCTGATGCAGGCGGTCATCCCCAGGTCCTTGAAGGAACCGGTCGGGTTGACCCCCTGGTGCTTCACCAGGAGACGGTGGAGCCCGGCCCAACGCGCCGCCCCAGGCGAGCTCACCAGCGGAGTTGAACCCTCGCCCAGGGAGATTGGCGCCTGGTCCTCGGCCAGAAAGGGCAGCAGCTCCCGAAAGCGCCAGACCCCGCTGCGATCCGCCTCCAGGCTCCCGCCCTGCCGCCCGTGCCAGACCTCGCGCCACTGGCTGGGATTGGGACTCTCGAACTCGTAGCCCACCTCCAGCAGCCCCCCGCAGCTGGAGCAGACGTAGGCGATCCCCGGCGACGAGCTCTCCTTCGCGCAGGCGGGCTCGGAGCAGCGTAGAAAGGAGCGGGTCATCCGCCAGACTTTAGAGCCCGAACTCCTGGTGCATGGCCCCCACGGCCGCGGGGACGTCCACTGATCTCACCACCAGGGAGACGCTGAGCTCCGAGGAGCCCTGGGCGATCGCGGCGATGTTGATCCCCAAGCGGGCGATCGACCCACAGATCCGGGCGGCGATGCCGGGGATGCCCTTCATGCCCTCGCCTACCGCCACCACCACCCCAACGTCGGGCAGCTCCTCCACCGCCGCGATGGAAAAGCCGCCCCGCAGCGATCCGCGCTCCCGCTCTAGGCGGCGCCTGACCCTGGCGGCATCGGAACTGTTGACCACGAAGGAGATGACGTTCTCGGCGGAGGACTGGGTCACCACCAGGGTGCTGATCCGGTCCGCATCCAGCGCCCCGAATACCTGCGCCGCCAGGCGGGTGAAGGACATCGAGCGGGTGGCGGACACGGTGAACAAGGAGGCCTCCGCCGTGGACGCGATCGCCCGAACGCCCGGGCGACTCGGCTGAGAGCCGCCGATCTCGGTGCCGAGGGCCGCGGGATTGAAGCTGCTCTTGATCAGGACCGGGATCCCCGCCAGGAAGGGGAGCTCCAGCGCCTTGGGGTGCAGCACTCTAGCGCCGAAGAACGAGAGCTCGATCGCCTCGCGGTAGGAGAGCTCTGGGATCACCCGCGCCTGCGGGACCAGCCGCGGATCGGCGGTCATCATTCCGTCCACATCCGTCCAGATCCAGATGGCGTTGGCGGGGATGCTGGCTCCCAAGATCGTGGCGCTGTAGTCGGAGCCACCTCGCCCCAGAGTGGTGCAGCTTCCGTCACTGGTGGCGGCTCGGAAGCCGGTCACGACCGGGACGACTCGACGCTGGAGGAGGGGACCCAGGCGGGCCCGGACCTTTTGGTTGGTGGGCTCGAAGAGGAGAGACGCGTTGCCGAAGCCATCGTCGGTCACGATCAGCTCGGTGGCGTCGACCGCCTCCGCGTCCAGGCCGCCCGCCCGCAGGATGGCGGCCAACAGAGTGGCCGACATCACCTCGCCGAGGGAGGAAAGCGAGTCGAGAGCGCGCGGGGTGAGCTCTCGGACCAGGGAGAAGCCGACGCAGAAGTCCTTGAAGGTGGACAGCTCGGCGTCGATCTGAGCCTGGATCTGCGGCCGCTCCTGGGCCGCGACCAGCGTTTCGCACACCTCAGAGTGGCGCCGCCTCAGCTCTTCGCCGATGGTCTGCCAGGTGTCGGTCTCCCGACCACTGGCCGCGGTCGCCGCCGCCAGCAGGGACGCGGTCACCTGCTGCATCGCGGAGACGACCACCACCAGCTGTCCCTCCGCCGCGTGCTCCCGGATGATCTTGGCCGTCGCCGCCATCCGGTCTGGGTCACCGACCGACGTACCGCCGAACTTCATGACCCGCAGGTACGGCACCGGAGTGATCACGAGGGGGTCAGCTTCCCGCGAAGGCGCCCCTTGGCCCCCTGGTTGTCGGCCGTCAGCCGCAGCGCCCGGGCGCCCACGCCGTGGCCGTGAAAGCACTGCAGCAGCTCTTGCTCGATTTCCGAGCCAGCTCGCCTGGTCACCGCCATTACCCCGGACCCGGCGCCGCTCAGAAAGATCCCCAGGAGCGCGGGATGGGCCAACTCCAAGCACTCCCCCAGCCCGGGCATCAGCTCGGCTCGCTGCTTCTGGTGCCAGCGGTCCGCGAAAAATTCCGGTTCGAAGTCGAAGTCCCCGGAAAATGCCGACGCGACCAGCAGGGCGGCGCGCTGCAGGTTATGCACCGCATCGGCGCGGCTGTACGTGTCCGGCAGGACCGACCGCGACTTCGAAGTGGGCATCGGCCGATCTGGGATCACCACGACGAACTCGAGATCAGGGGGGACCTCCGCCTTGCGGGTCAGCACCGGGCCCGACGGGGAGCCTCCGGCCGACACCACCAGCCCTCCCAGGTAGGCGGCGGCGACGTTGTCGGGATGCCCGTCCAGCTCCGCCGCCAGCCCGATCAGCGTGGCGTCGTCGGGTCGCTGCTGCGAGAGCTCGGCCCCGATCAACAGTCCAGCGACGATCGCCGCGGCGCTGGAGCCCAGCCCAACCCCCACCGGGATCGCGCTGCGCAGGTCGATGCGCAACCCCGGGGTCGGCACCGCAGCCCAGGCATGCAGTCGGGCGATGCCCTGAACCACCAGGTTGGCGGCGTCCCGCGGTATCACGTCGGCGCCCTCGCCTTGACAGCTGAGCTCTAGGTCCGGTGTCAGGAGCGGAGTCGCCGCCACCATCAGGTCGAGGTCGAGCGCGAGCGCCGCACAGTCGAAGGCACATCCGAGATTGGCGGAGGTCGCGGGGACGGTTACCTCGAGCACGGCCGGCTCATCCGCTGGTCGAGCCTGACCGACTCACCCTCACCGCTCCCAGCTGCTCCTCGAAGGCCTCGATCTTGGCCGCCAGGACCGGAATCTCAGGCAGGCTGCCCACCAAGGCGTCGGTCGTCTTGAGGCCGTTCCCCGTGATGCAGAGCACGGTCGTCTCACCGGCTTGGATTCGCCCGTCCTGGAGCAGCTGACCGGCGACCGCGACGGTCACCCCTCCGGCGGTCTCGCCGAATACCCCCTCCGACTCCGCCAGCAGTCTCATCCCGGCCACGATCTCGGGATCGGTGGCGGACTCGGCCCAGCCCCCGCTCGAGCGGATCACCTCCAGCGCTCGGTAGCCGTCGGCCGGGTTGCCGATCGCTAGCGATCGACAGATGGTGTCGGGCAGCTGCGGAGTGATCTCCGTCTGGCCCGCCGAGACCGCGCTCGAGATTGGGGAACAGCCCAAAGCCTGGGCGCCGTACACCCTGACCGGCCGGGGATCAACCAGCCCGGTCGCAACCAGCTCGGAGAATGCCTTGGCGATCTTGGAGATCTGGGCACCCCCGGCCATCGGCACCACCACGTTGTCCGGGAGCCGCCAGCCCAACTGTTCGGCGATCTCAAAACCCACCGTCTTGGAGCCCTCCGCGTAGTACGGGCGGAGGTTGACATTGACGAAGCCCCAGGGGTGCAGCTCCGCAATCTCGGCGCAGAGCCGGTTCACCTGGTCGTAGTTGCCGTCCACCCGGATCACCCGGGCCCCGTAGACGGCGGTCCCCAGCACCTTGGCCGCCTCCAGGTCGGCGGGGATGAAGACCAGCGCCTCCAGCCCCAGCCGGGCCGCTTGGGCCGCGACAGCATTGGCCAGATTGCCGGTCGAGGCACATCCCACCACCTCAAAGCCGAACGCCCGGGCCTGGGCCAGCGCCACCGCCACCACCCGGTCCTTGAATGAGAGCGTCGGGAAGCAGACCGCGTCGTCCTTCAGCCAGAGGTCGTGGCTCCCGAGGCGCTCGCCGAGCCGGGGGGCCCGGAGCAGGGGGGTGAAGCCCACCGGCAGGTCGGATCGGAATCCTTCAGCCACGGGAAGGAATTCCGCGTACCGCCAGATGTCATAGGGCCGGCGTTCGATGGAGTCCCGGCTCACCGCCGCGCGGACCGCGGCCAGGTCAAAGGCCACTTCTACAGGCGCGAAGCAGTCCTCACAGAGCACCAGGGGACCATTTCCGAAAGTACGTCCGCACTGCTCGCAGCGCAATTGAAAGAGTTCCGACACGGCTTGCTCCTTTGAGTATCAATTAGTTGGATCGCCTGAGGTGGTCCAGAGCGCTTGGCAAGGTGCTCTGGAGGTCGATCCGGGGGAGCTAGCACCCGCGGGTGCTAGGACTTAGTTCGCGAGTCCCCCGTGGCGCGCTGGCGCATTCGGTTTCCTGGGATAGGAGACCGAGCGGGTCCGCGGCCAATCAGGCATCGATCGTCACCAAAGAAGAAGCCGGATGCGCCGAGAAAGCGTGCGCCGAGTGCGTCTCGGGTCCCGCCGCCAGCTGTCGGGGCAAGTGCCATCGGGGCAACTCTAACGAACCGAGGGTCTCGTCGGCACGATGCCTAGATCACAGCGATTAACCCTCGGCCTGGCAAACTGCCCTACAGATGAAGAGATTTCGGGTCGGCGTGCTGGGGGCGACCGGAGCGGTCGGCCAGCGTTTAGTCCAGCTCTTGGAGGACCATCCCTGGTTCACCGTGACCGAGGTGGTCGCCTCCGAGCGGTCGGCGGGCCGCGCCTACGACGAGGCCGTTTCCTGGCGGCTTGCCAGCCGAATTCCGGAGGAGGTCGCCCACCTGGTGGTGCAGCCATTGTCCGCTGAACTTGACTGCGACCTGGTGCTCTCCGCCCTCGACTCCCAGGTGGCCGGCGACGCGGAATCAGCGCTGGCCGCCGCCGGTTGCCCGGTGATTAGCAACGCCCGCAACCACCGCCTAGACGAGGACGTTCCCCTGCTGATTCCCGAGGTGAACTGGGAGCACGCCGCCGTGCTACGGCACCAGCGTGCGCTGCGCCACTTCACAACTGGGCTCCTGGCGACCAACCCCAACTGCTCGGCGATCGGGCTGACCCTGGCCCTCAAGCCACTCCAGGACGCCTTCGGAGTGGCGGAGGTCTCGGTCGTGACCATGCAGGCGCTGTCCGGGGCCGGGATCACCGGGGTCGCGGCCATGACCATCCTGGACAACGTCATCCCCTACGTCGCCGGCGAGGAGGAGAAGATCGAGACCGAGTCGTTGAAGATTCTGGGTGGTCTGGAGAGCGAGCGGTTCGTCCCTGCCGACCTGCGAGTCAGCGCCCAGTGCAACCGCGTTGGCGTTCTGGACGGCCACACCGAGGCCGTCTCGGTCCGACTGCGCACCGAGGCCACGGCCGATCAGCTGCGCCAGGCCTTCGCCGGCTTCACCTCCGAGCCCCAGCGACTCCAGCTGCCCAGCGCTCCCCCCAACCCGGTTTTGGTGGTGGACGGGGCGGACCGGCCGCAACCACAGCTGGATCGAGGGGCGGCCCAGGGAATGGCGGTCAGCGTCGGCCACCTGCGCCCCTGCCCGGTGCTCGACTGGAAGTTCACCCTGGTCGTCCACAACGCTATTCGGGGAGCGGCCGGCGCGGCGCTGCTCAACGCGGAGCTGCTGGTGGCGCAGGGATACATCAGCTGACGGCGGAGGGAGCCCGTCCGGGACTCACACTTTCGGGAGCCGTTCTTGGCGGATTTTCTGGGGAGGGACTGAGGCTTGCCGGAGAGATTTCCTGAGCTGCGCCGGCAGGACGTCGACCCTGATCCGCTGGCCCAGTTAGAGCGCTGGTTCACCGAGGCGTCGGGCGCGATGGCCCTGCCCGAGGCGGCAGCACTGGCCACGGCCGACAGCGCCGGTCGACCCTCCGTGCGGATGGTCCTGATCAAGGGATGGGATACGCAGGGTTTCGCCTTCTACAGCAACCATGAGAGTCGAAAGGGCGGTGAGCTGGCCACTAACCCCTGGGCGGCGCTGCTCTTCTACTGGCCGGCCCTGGGACGCCAGGTGCGCATCGAGGGACCCGTGCACCAGCTCGACGATCTGGACTCAGATCGGTACTTCGCGAGCCGGCCCCGGGCCAGTCAGCTGGGCGCCTTGGCGTCGGCTCAGAGCCAGCCGGTGGGAAGCCGGGAGGAGCTGGATCGTCGGGTTAGCGAGCTCGAGCGATCGCTGGCAGATAAGGCGGTGAACCGTCCCACCTGGTGGGGTGGATATCGGCTCGAACCGGTCAGCTACGAGTTCTGGCAGCAGCGGGAGGACCGCCTCCACGACCGAATCCGCTATCTCTCTGACGCCCCGGGCTGGCGACTGGATCGGCTTCAGCCCTGAGCTCGGTTCCCACCGCTCGCTCGTCGCTGCTAAGATTCCGGCCTGACGCTCCGGGAGGGGGAAGCTCTCGGGACTGGCGTCCCGCCGCACTCGCGGCATCCGCCGGGCTCGTTACCGAGTTGGCCGCGAGCCCGGTGGCCACCTGCCCGGTGAGGTAGGGCCGGCGCCGAGGAGGTTTTGGGAAGGTGTCAGCACCGGCTCCCGACCGCGAACTCGATACCGGCCCCCAGGTGGGTCCCCAAGTCGATCCCCGCCAAGCGCCCGCTCCCCAGCGGGTGACCCTGCGAGGCCAGTATGTCGAGCTTGCCCCGCTGGATCCTGCCCAGCACGGGGAGGAGCTCTGGGAGGGACTGCTCGAGCCGGCCAACGACCAGCTCTGGCGGTACCTTCCCGATGGTCCCTTCGCGGACCGAGCCAATTTCGACGCCAACCTGCAGCGGCTCGGCGGTACCGACGACCCCCTCTTCTTCGCCATTCTCGACGGCGACACCAAGCGCGCCTTGGGCTGGGCCTCCCTAATGCGGATCAAACCCCAGCACCGCTGTTTGGAGGTCGGGTACATCCTGTACACGCCAGCGCTGCAGCGCACCAGGGGGGCGACGGAGGCCATGTACCTGCTGGCACGCCATGTCTTCGAGGACCTCGGTTACCGCCGCTACGAGTGGAAGTGCGACGCACTCAACGCGCCCTCGCGCCGCGCCGCGCTCCGGCTCGGCTTCACGTATGAGGGCATCTTTCGCCAGCATATGGTGATCAAGAGTCGAAGCCGCGACACCGCCTGGTTCGCCATCCTGGACTGCGAGTGGCCGGCCCGGAAGGCCCGGTTGGAGAAGTGGCTCGACCCCGCCAACTTCGACGCTCAGGGAATTCAGAAGCAGCCGCTGTCCGCAGTCAACGTCGAGACCGAAAGACCGCCGGGCTAGGTCAGATCCTCGCGCCGGTAGAGCCTGATGGAGATCGGGACGAAGATCAAAAGCAACGCCGCCGCCCAGAGTGCGGTCGCCAGTTCGGGATGTTGCAAGGGCCACACCTGCACCGACGCGGACGGATTGGGGTTGCCGAAGAGCTCGCGGCAGCTGGCAGTCACGGTGCTCACCGGATTCCACTCGGCAATCACCCGCAACCAGACGGGCATGTTCTGCAGCGCCACGAATGCGTTGGACACAAAGATCATCGGAAAGAAGACCACGAACGCCATCGCCTGGGCGGACTCGGGGTTGTGCAACCACATTCCCGCGGCCGCCCCCGCCCAGCTCATCGCGTAGTTGAAGAGCAGAGCCAAGGCAAATCCGAGCAGTACTTCACCCGGGTTTGTGTGCACCCGCCACCCGACCGCGAGCCCCACCACCACCACCACCAACAGGCCCAGAACGGCGGTCATCAGGTCGGCCGTCAGCCGACCCGCCAGGACCGCGGCCCGGGACATCGGCAAGGAACGGAAGCGGTCGATGATTCCGGATTGGATGTCGGTAGCCAGTCCCACGGCCACACCCGGGGCGGCGCCCGCCATGGTGATCCCGAAGATGCCAGCCACCACGTACTCGTGATAGTTACCGCCCCCCGGCAAGCGAATAGCACTCCCGAACACAAAGGTGAAGAGGACCACAAACATGATTGGCTGGATGGTTACGTCGGCGAGCTGGGCGGGGTTTCGGACAACGTGGATCAGACTGCGTCGGGTCAACACCAGGACGTCCTTGAGAAACCAGAGGAGTCGCGAGAGTCCCGTTTCCCCAGCGCCGCGATGAGTCTCCGCGACTTGCGCCACGCTCATGCCGCATCCTCGTTGCCCAATTCCGCCGCACGACCGGTCAGGGTCATGAACACGTCATCCAGAGCCGGCCGCCGCACGGTGATGTCGTCAACCATCACGCCGCCGGCGTCCAGCGCCCGGACCACCTTTGTCACCAATCCCGTTTCAGCGGTGGCCGGCAGAGTGAGCCGGTGCCGACGCTGGTCGACGGTCACCGCCGCCGAGGTTGCTCGGCCCAGAACCCGGCCCGCCGCCTCCGCGTCGGACGCCTCCGGCAGGGTCACCTCCAGGACGGCGCCGCCAACTTGGGTCTTGAGCTCGTCCGGGGTACCCCAGGCGATCACCTGGCCATGGTCCACCACGGCGATGTTGTGGGCCAGCTGATCGGCCTCGTCCAGGTATTGGGTGGTCAGCAGGAGGGTAGTCCCGGCCTCTCCCAGTTCCCGGATCAGCTGCCACATGCCCATCCTTGCCCGGGGGTCGAGCCCGGTCGTCGGCTCGTCCAGGAAGAGCACCTCCGGCTGGGTGATCAGGCTGGCCGCGAGATCGAGCTTGCGACGCATGCCGCCGGAGTAGGTCTTGGTCGTGCGGTCGGCTGCTTCGCTGAGCTCGAAGCGCGCCAGCAGTTCGGCCGCCCGCCGCTTCGCCTCCCCCCGGGGGAGCCGGCTCAGCTCGCCGAACATGACTAGGTTCTGCCGCCCGGTCAGGTACTCGTCAATACTCTCCGACTGGCCGGCGATGCCGATATGGCGCCGGACCTGGGCCGGGTGCGAGGCCACATCGATGCCGGCGACCAGAGCTCGCCCACTGGTGGGCTTGGCCAAGGTCGCGAGGATTCGGATCAGGGTCGTCTTGCCCGCCCCGTTGGGCCCGAGAACCGCCACGACGCTGCCTTTCTCGACGACCAGGTCCAAGCCATCGACGGCCCTGGTCGAGCCGTAGAGCTTCACCAGCCCCTCGACGAGGATCGGAGGTCCTGCACCCACAATTGATCTCCTTACCATCCGGCCGGTAGACTACGATACAGCTGGTAGATACTTTGCCTACCGGCCGTCAAGTAGAATAGCTGAAGTGGATCATGCAGCAGAAGTGGAGGGGTCCTCCACCAGAGATCGGATCTTGGAGGCTGCGCTCGACCTCTTCACCGAGCAGGGATTCGACAAGACCTCGCTGCGCGAGGTGGCGGAGCAGGTAGGCGTTACCAAGGCGGCCCTCTACTACCACTTCGATAGCAAAGACGAGATCCTCTCCTCACTGGTGGAGCGGGCCTACGGGATCGGGCACCACGGCCTCGACGTCCTGCCCCTCCTCAACGACCCCATTGACTTCGCGGCGGCACTGCAGACCTTCGAGGTGGTCATCGACCAGGTACTCGCGAACCGCAAGATATTCGTGCTGATGGAGCGGAACCGCACCGCCATTGATAGCCTCGGCGGCCATGACCCCAAGCACCAGGCGGAGCACCAGAAGCTGGAGCAGCACTGGGCGGAGTTCGTGGCTAATCCGAAGATCTCGCTCCGTGATCGGGTTCGGGTTGCCGCCGCCCTGGGCGCGGTGATGGCGGGCGCTGTGGGCACCACCCGGGGCCTCGGCTCGGAAGCCCCGGCGGGGCTGAAGGAAGAGCTGGTTTCCGTGCTCCGTGACGTTCTCGGACTTGGGCAGCCGACCTAGCGCCGCTGCCCCCGCATCCGCCGCTCCGGTCCACGAGGAGGCCGCCAAGGACTATGTGGGGCTCATTTCACCGCCCGAGGCAAGCCTCAGCGCCGAGGTCCAGCCCAGCCCAGCGAATCCTCGGCTCGTCATAGTGCTCGAGATGAGTCCCGCCGTTTCGCGCTGGCGCCTAGCTGGGGTTGGGATGGGCCTTGTGGCCGCGCTCGCGCTGACCGGCTGCGGGGGGCTATCCTCCTTATCCAACCCGACTCTCGTGCCGAGTTCAGATCGTTCGGCCACGATCGCTTTGGAGAGCCTGGCTCCGGCCGTCGGCCGGAGATCGCTAGTACTCACCCGTGGACCCCAGCTCACCTCGCTGATCCGGCTGCTCAATCGACTGGAGACCGTCCCCCCGCCTGGGCCCGGGAGCTGTGACCTGAGCACCACCTCGGTCAAACTCACCTTCCGCCGTCGAGAGGGGATGCCCGAGAACGCTGTGGCGAATCAGGAAATCGGTTGCAGTGACTTCAAGCTTCAAGTTGGGAGCGGTCAGCTCCTGCTCAAACTGGCGCCGCTAGCTTCGCGGGAACTCTCCCTCCTCCAGCTGACGATGGCGGATCTGCACGGCCCCGGGTCCTAGCCACAATTACGGTCGTTTGCTGAGCTATCCTTCCGATGAGGCTGTTCCGATCAGAACATTGGGTAGCTGATCCGAGTTGGTGTCCCCTCAGACGGTGAGCGCGGCGCCGGTGACCGCCCCCGACTCCTCGCTGCAGAGCCAGGCAATCGTCCGGGCCACCGCCGCGGGGGAGACCGCGCTGCGCATCGCGTCAGCGCTGCGCTCCGCCCGGTTGGCGGGAGTGTCGATCAAGGTTGGCAGCAGGACGTTGACCCGCACCTGCTCGGGCTTGAGCTCCGCCGCCAGCACCTGGCTGAGCCGCAGCACCGCCGCCTTGGAGACGGCGTAGGCGGCCGAGCCAGCACCTCCCTCTACCGCCTGCCGGGCTGAGACGTTGACGATTCCGCCACCCCCTCCGGCGGCGATCCGCCGGGCACCCTCCCGGCAGGACCACCAGCAGCTGTCCAGGTTGAGCCGCAAGAGAAACCGGTAATCCTCCTCGCTGGTCTCCCCAGCCCGGCTGGCGCGGTACCCGCCGGTGAGGTTGACCAGCCAGCGCACCCTCTCCCCCCGGCCGTCGATGCGGCCCCAGAGCTGCTCGGTTGGCTCCCGATCAGTGAGGTCAGCCTGTTCCCAGGTCACCCCGGGGACCGCCCGCTCCAACTGCTCGCGCTCCTCGCGGGGAGAAGCAACTGCGATCACTCGGTCTCCCCGCTCCGCCAGCCGGGTCGCCACCGCGGGCCCCAGACCTCCACTGGCCCCGCAAACGACCGTCAGCTCTGCCATCGAAGCTCACCTCCGAGACTGGCCCGATCGGGCGTGGACTTCCGTGCCCCGATGGTACCGGTCAACGGGGAGATGTGGCGGGGTGGGTTCAGATGGGATACTGCATCGGCCGTGGCTGACTTCCAAACGATCGCCGACACGGCGGTCGACGACCTGCTTGAGCTAGCCCCCGAGGAGGCCACCTCGCTCGGAGACCATCGGTTCGACGACCGGGTCGCGGACCGCAGCCTGGCCGGCGCCGCAGCTGGGGTGCGCCGGCTACGGACCCGCCAGCGCGAACTGGAGAGTGTCGAGCCAACCGCCCTTGACCCGGAGAGCCGGGTGGACCTGGCCGTGCTGGCCAACCAGCTGGAATGGCAGATCTTCAACGACGAGGAGGTTCACGCCCCGAGCTGGAACCCCCTGGTCTACAACCCCGGTGATGGTCTCTTCGCGCTGCTGGTGCAGCAGACCCAGCCGGCCGAAGTCCGTTTGCGAGGAGTCTGCGGGCGCCTGGAGACGATTCCTGAGGTGGTGGAGCTGGCGCTCCGTCAGCTGGAGAATCCCCCCCGCGTCCACGTCGAGACCGCCCTTCAGCAGCACCCCGGCGTGGTCAAGTTGGTGCGTCAAGAGGTGGACCAGCTGGCAGGGCAGGTGACCGACCCCACTCTGCGCGGCAGATTCGCCAAGGCCCAGGAGCGAGCACTCACCGCCTGGGAGAAATTCGGGCGCTACCTGGAAGATACGGTGGAGTCGGCCCACGGCGATTTCCGGCTCGGGGAGGAGCGCTTCACCAAGAAGCTCCGGCTCGCTCTCCACTCGCCGCTTAGCCCGGAGGAGGTCCTCCGCCGCGCCGATGCCCGCCTCGAGGCTCTCAATCAGGAGCTGGCGGAAGTGGCCGCCGCCCTGGTTGGGGGCGGCGGCCCGCCGCAGGAGGTGATCCGGCGGGCCCTCGACCAGGTGGCAGCGGTCCGACCGAACAACGACACGGTGCTGGGCGAGGCCCGCACCGCGCTCGCTCAGCTGACGACGGCGATCGAGTCATCGGGGCTGTTCACGGTTCCGCAGGACCCCTACGACCTGGTGGTGGTGCCCGAGTTCATGCGCGGCGTCGCGTCCGCATTTTGCATGCCGGCCGGGCCCTTCGAGGAGGGCGCCCACTCCCAGGTGATGATCGCCCCCACTCCCAACGACTGGTCAGCGGAGCGGGTCCGGTCCTTTTACCGCGAGATCAACTCGGCGATGCTGGTGATGCTGATGGCGCACGAGGCCATGCCGGGACATGTGCTCCAGCTGGCGCGGACGCGGGAATTCCGGGGCCCCACCAAGGTCCGGGCAGCGGTCGTCAATGGTCCATTCGCCGAGGGCTGGGCCTGCCATGCAGAGCGGATCGTGGGGGAGCTCGGGCTGGGCGGCCTGCCGGTGCGACTGCAGCAGATCAAGGTCCAGATCCGGAGCACCATGAACGCCATCCTCGACTCATCGATTCACGCCGGGAACATGAGTGAGAAGGAGGCGCTGGCCATGATGATCGACCGGGGCTTCCAGGAGCCGGCCGAGGCGCAGGAGAAGTGGCGACGGGCCTGCCTCAGCTCGGCCCAGCTCTCCACCTACTTCGTCGGCTACACCGAGCTGCAGGACCTCTTCGATCAACTGGCCCCGATCACCTCGTACGACGAGGTGCTGGCCCACGGGTCTCCGCCAACGTCACTCCTGGCGGCCCTGCTCAACTAGGACGGGAGGCACGGTTTCAGCCGCGGTGGCGAAGGTGAGTTCCGCTGAGTCGGTCAGGGTAACCTGGTCGGTGTCTTCGGCTACCGAAGTGGGCGAGCTGGCGTACCTCCTCCCTCCGCTCTAGCCACGGCCGTAAGCGCATCAGGCGTGGCAATCGAACCGTTGGTCCAAAGAGTCCGCGAGGGTGGTGACCCATCTCGGCAATCGACCGCTCGGAGCGCTGAATTGCGGCAAGGCGAACCGTTCCTGGTAGTCGCTGATCATGTGGTCCGGCAGAGAGACTAGTGGCGCTGGACTGCTGCGGTGGACTGAAAGCACGGAGGGCTAGTCGGTTTGTCAGACCCTAACGGAATGCTGGAGGCAGGCTCGGACCGCGAGCGGCGGTGGCAGCTGCTAACCGACGAAGTGCGGGCGAGCTTTGCGGACACCCCATCTCATCGCCACCGCGCCGTCCTGGACAGCCTGGTGCGTCACCTTCATGACTTTATCCGCGAGGTCGGCCTTACCGATGAGGAGTGGCAGGTGGGCATAGATTTCCTTACCCGAACTGGTCAGATCACCGATGAGCGCCGACAGGAATTCATCCTGCTCTCGGACGTACTGGGGGCTTCCATGATGACCGTAGGGGTCAATGAACCGTCGGACTCCGCCGTTACGGAGTCAACGGTGTTCGGGCCCTTTTTTCTCACCGAGTCGCCGCGGATCGAGCTGGGCGACGATCTGGCCCAAGGCGCACCCGGGCAGCCGTGCTTTGTCCACGGCTCGGTGCGCGGGCTCACCGGGGAACCGGTGGGTGGCGCCCGGCTGGAGGTTTGGGGGGCTGACGAGGAGGGCCTTTACGACGTCCAGCACCAGGGGACGCTCACCGCTAATCGCGGCCATCTCTTCGCGGATCAAGGCGGCAAGTTCTCCTTCTGGTCAATCAGGCCGACCGCGTATCCAATCCCCACCGACGGACCGGTTGGCGAGCTGCTTCGGATGTCCGGCCGAAGTCCGATGCGACCGGCTCACCTCCACTTCATGGTGTCCTCGCCGGGATGGCGCACCGTGGTCACTCACCTCTTCGCCGCCGGTGACCGGTACCTCTCCAGCGATGCCGTGTTCGGCGTGAAGCATTCGCTGGTGGTTCCGTTCATTGAGCACCCCGAGACCGAGCCGCCGCCCAAGCGCATTCTCGATGGGTCCTGGTCGAGCGTCAGCTACGACTTCGTGCTAGCCCGGAGCAGCTCGGGTCTGGAAGCCGGGTCGGCGGATGGTCCCACTCCACCATGAGCCAGGAGCCAGGAGCCAGCGCGCGAAGCCGACGGCGCCTGGTTGGCCAGTGCCCTCCGGCCACCTGCCGAGTTGGGAGCTAACCGCTCCTTCGATGGCGGAAACGAGGCAGCTTCCTACCGGTAAGCCCAAAGTGCCGGACTACCAGCGCCGCCGCTCCTGCCAAAGCCAGGAGAACCAATGCCGCCCAGAGGATCACCCTTCCCGATGGATCGGCCGCGGTCCCGCTGGCTAGGGCCGCATCCGGATGGGCGAAACCGGGCGCTGCCTGGGCGCCGAAACAGATGACTGGTGGGGAACTGGGTGATCCCGACGGCGAGGGAGAGATGTCCGGCGCGGGCGGAAGGGTGGTGCTCGATGGAGCGGCAGTCGGGGCGGTCGGCGGCGTTGAGGCCGGCGCCGCGCCGCTGGCTCCGGAGTTAGCCCCCGCCGCCGGGGGCTGACTGCTGGGGCTGATCTCCACCGGCCCCACTGGCTCGATGGGGTCGATCATGACCGGGCCGCAGGTTGGGGTCGGCGTCGGGGTTGGCGCGGCGGTGGGGGTCGACGCGGCTGCCAGCGGGGCGAGGACGAGACTGACCGGCTGTTGCCCTCCGGCGAGGATGACCGGCGAGCTGACGCTGCCCGTCGCGAGATCGACCGATACGAGCTCGCTGGTCCCGCCGACGGCGGTGCCGTCCAGGTAGGCGGTCGTACCGTCAGCGGTGACCGTGATGTCCCGTGGGGTGAGCCCCTGAGGCAGCGCGATGGTTGCGGAATTGAGGGTGGCGGTCGTGGTGTCGACGCGGGCCACCGCTTGCCCATTGGCGTCGGTCACGTAGAGCTCGCTCCCGTCCGGGCTCAGAGCCAGCTGCGCCGGCTGGCTGGTGGCGGGGAGCGCGACCGGGGGACCGCTGACCTTGCCCGTGGCTGGGTCGATCACCACCACCGCGGGTCCGGAGGTGGGGCTGGATATCACGTAGAGAGCGGTGCCGTCCGCGGACATCGCCATGGCTCCCGGATCACTGACCGGGATGGGGTTCGGGTTCACCGTGTCGGTGGCCGTGGAGACGACGGTGACGGAGTTGCTCAGGCTTCCTCCGTCGACGAAGAGCGAGCTGCCGTCGGGTGAGATGGCCAGGTTGAGCGCGGGCCCGGTCACCATCGGCGAACCGACCAGGGAGTGTTCGATGGTGTCCACCTCCACCACCTGACCCAAGCCCGACTCCGCGACGTAGAGGTCTTGGCCGTTGGGGGTGACCACCATCCCCGCCGGGGAGCTGGTGGACCCAAGGTCGATCGGTGCACCCAGATAAGTGTCCGAGGCGGTGGCCATGATGCCGATGCTGCCGTCCTTGAACGCGACGTAGACGGTCGAGCCGTCGGGGCTGATCGCGAGACTCTGAATGCCACCGGACACCGGGGCCGGAACCGGCGTCACGGAGCCGGCGCTGGGGTCGTTCACGTAGATCGTGCCGGAGGGGCCGTCTGCCACCAGGATCTGGTAGCTGGTCGTGGTCGCCGCCAGGGATACGAGGCTCCCCCCAAGGACGGAGGCGCCGAGCGCGCCCCCCATCGCGATGACACCGAGCAGGAACTGACGGAGGCTCCGGGACCCGGTTGAGGGCCGGGATGGCCTCCCCACGGCGGGGCGCTCGGTCACAGGGTGTATTCCATGTCGGAATGAGAGACGCGTCGACCCCACGATTGGTTCCCTGAACCGTCAGAGGAGCTGGCCGGTCCCCGCTCCGCCTAGCTCCGGAGGGTCTCCTCGATCGCGTCACCCCAGCTCTCGAGGAATTTCGCCAGGATCTCCAGCTCCGCTGTCCGGTAGCCCGCCAGCACCGTGGTCACGCGTGCCTGGAGTGGTCCGAAGGCCTCCTGAGAAGGCCTGCCAATCTCTTCAGTTACCTGGACCACGATGCTCCGGCGGTCCCGGGGGTTGAGCTCCCGCCGGACATAGCCCGCCCGCTCCAGCCGATCGAGGGCAATGGTCATCCCGCCGCTGCTGATTCCGGCCGCCCGGGCCAAGGCACCGGCGGTGAGTGGCCCTTGGCTGGCCAGCAGATCCAACAGGCGGAGGTCGGTGCGATTGACCCCGAAGATGAGGGCCGCCCGCTGGTCCAGGCCATCGACCGCGGTGGTGGCCCGCCGGAGCCGCGAGTCCACCAGCTGGACCAGCGCTTGCTTACTTGACAACCTGATTGAGCCTCCAGTATCTTGACCATTAAGATACTTTGAATGTGAGGCAATTATAGAGCGTGGCTAGCCGCGAGCCCAGGTCGAACGGGCCGGTCGAGATCCGACGGCTTTCCCTCTTGCTGATCGGGCTCACTCTCGTCCAATACCTGTTGGGCATGGTGCTCAACCTCTTCGTGGTAATCTCCCGACAGCACCCGGGCGCCTCCGGCAGCGACTACTTTGTTAGGGCTTACCAGAGCATGGTCTGGGGCCTCACCCACGGTGGTGTGCTGGCCTTCCACATCGGTCTCGGAATCGTGCTCCTGCTGGGTTCTATCCGCTTGGCGGTGGCCACCTGGGCGGTTGCTCAGCCACGGGTCCGGACCGTCGGAGTCGCGGGCTCACTGGCGATCTTGGCGGCCGCCTTCAACGGGGCCTCCTTCCTCAACTACAACGAGGATGTGAATTCGATGCTGATGGCGGCATTCTTCGCGATCGCTCTCTTCTGCTTCGCTTGGACTCTCTTCCGCGCCACTACCGCCGCCCCCGAACCGCAGCACTCAGCTGGCTGACGGCTGGCCGGCTAGCCTGGCGGCGGCTCCCACGCCACCGTGACGATCGTGGGGACCTCGAGTGGCCAGCGGTCGCCGAGCTCCGCCTCCACCTCCGGGTCTCGGTCTTTGGTGAGGCAGAGCCGTCTCCGGGCAAAGGCAACGTAGTCGGAGCGAGTCATGCTGGGTGGCTGGCGGGGGCGCACGAAGGACTCCTCGATCGGGTCGTACCCCAGCTCCCGGACCACCTCCAGGAAGAGCTGCGCGCTCGGCTCCGCAGGCCGGGGGAGCTGCCAGAATCGCTGCCAGAGCGGATTGAAGGGGGAGGTGGGATGAGTGTCGGTCAGCTCCACCACCACCAGTCGGCGGGAGTGGTCGGTAAGCGCCTGAAGAAAGGAACCGATCTCGGCCACGTTGTAGACGACGTGGTGGCAGACCACCACGTCCATTGGCTCCACCTCCGCAGAGACGTCCGGCCACCGGCCCTCTACCTCCGCGTGCCGCACCTCGGCAGCGGCGCAGGCCCGGGCGAAGTTGCTGAGCATCGCGGACCGCTCGTCCACGCCCGTGATCTGGACGGCCTGGGGAATGAGTGGCACGCTGGCTCCGCCGCCACCGCAGCCCACGTCGAGGACGGAGCCCCCGGTACCCAATGCGGACCGCGCCCGGCGAAGGGAGGGCCGCTGGTCCTGCCGGTCGGACTCCTCAACTTTGAAGAACTCGGGCGGCAATAGCCACGGCGATTCGGGGGCCAGGGCTTGGATCCGCTCCGGAATCGCCCACTCCGCGAGGGCCAGTGCCCATCTCTCGGTGGCGGGCCGGGTCACTGGCAGGCTCGGCTGTCGAGGTTTCCGGTCACCAACACCTCCACTCGGTCGAACTCGACATGGGTCCCCCTAGGTGTGATTCGGATATCGCTAGCCGAACCCTGAGCATGTTCGCACCAGATGATCGCACGATCAACCGGAACTCAGATCGGGCGGTGGAGGCTGCGTGAGCACCTGGCGACGGCATTGGAAGTGGTGGCTGGGCGGAGCCATGGCCATGGTGCGGTGCGCCACCGTGATCGGACCATTTGCCTTCCTGCAGGTGATCGAGAGCCCGGCACCCCGCCGCTCGCGATCCACCGGTCCCACCACACACCGACTAACTCACCCAACTCGTCGGCTGCCTTCGCCGGCGGAAGCTACCCCTCGGTGTCAATGTGGAGCGAGACAGGTCTGGAGCGTTAATGACTGGCCAAGAGAGGGCGACAAGGAGTCAAGGCCAACATGGTTATCGGTGCCCTCGAAAGCGAGGCAATTGGATCCAGGAACTCCACGTTGGAAAACAATCCGGAAGTTCCCGAGCGGGCCAGGGTTAGAACCTAGAGCGCGGCCTACAAGCTGAGGGTCCGGGAGGACTACGACGGGTGGGACAAGGCCGGCAAGTCAGCGCTGTTGCGCAGAGAAGGGCGGTACCGCTCTCTGCTCAGCCAGGGGCGCCAGCAACGGGACCGGGGCGCCATCACCGCCCTCACCCAGAGGGTGGGCCGGCCGGGAGAGAATCCGCGAGATCGAGAGTTGGCTCGATTGCGCAAGGAGAAGGCCCGTCTGGTGCAGGAGCTGGACCGAGCCAGGAGGGTCATGGAGAGCCGGGGAAAACTCGCCGCGCTCTTGGAGGGACTCGCCCCCGAGAGCGCAGCGGAGAAGAGCGAGCCAACCTCATGACTGACCAGACCACCGCCGAGCTGATGCCGCCTGGCAGGCACCCTGGGTGCCTGCCAGGCGGCGGGCCGAGCCCGCGCCACTTGCTACCGGCACCGCCAGCCGGGAATTGATCGGCGTTTAGATCCCTGCGGCGGCCCCGGAGAACCGGGTCCGGCGCTGCCTCCTCGGCGGCCAGGTGCCTGGGCGCCCAACTGGGCGGTGGCTCTGCCACAGCCCTCGGTGCTTATCACTCCCCCACGGATCACGATGGGTCACCAGGAGAGTCAGGTAGGCACCAGCCACCGCGAGGCGACAGTCCCAGGGCCCAGCGCCGAGCCTAGGCTGCCTGGCTGGAAGAGCCCGGCGCAGCCGGCGCCGGGGCTTTTACGGGGGAGCTGCCGCGCCCGGTTCGCCGGCCCGCTGACCACCTCAAGTTCGTGACCCGCCCCGTGGTGGGAAGCAGGCTGAGCGCGGACGGGCGGACCGGCGCGAGCAGATTGCCTCTAACCCCCCGGATGGCGCGGTGGACCAGCAACTTCACGGCTTCGACGCTGCGTCCCATGAGAAGCGCAATCTCGCGCAGCTCCAATTCCTCCCCGTACCGCAGCCAGAGCGCCCGCCGCTGGGAGGGCGGCAGGCACTTAGAGAGTTCCCACACCTCCCGCACCTGGTCCTGGGTCACCACGACATCGGCCGGGTTGGGGCTGCCACCGTCCACCAGAGCGGTCTCGTCCAGTTCGCTGGTCGGCCGAGCGGCCCGGTAGTGGTCGATCACCCGATGAGCCGCGATGGTGTACAGCCACGGCAGCGCCGAGGAACGCATCGGGCGGTAGTTTTTGAGACCGGCCACCGCCCTGCAGAAGACGTCGCCGGTCAGGTCCTCCGCCTCCGCCTGAGTCCGGACCCGAGACCTCACGTACCGGAACACAGCGGCGTAGTGCATTGCGTACATCTGAGCTGCGATCGCCTCATGCGCCCGTTCCGAGCCCCTATCGGACCTCGCGTGAACTGCCTCCGCTGTGGTTCCGCTCATCAAGACAACAACCTCCTCATGGTCGTCTCCCCCGTACCACGTCGAGGAAACTAGCACAGCCTCGCGCGCCGATGCAACTCCCTTACTTCAAAAAGCACCTATTTTTTCTGGGAATATTGAAACTTTTGGACAATGCATTTGGTTGCTAATTCCAGTTTGTAAATGTACGTATGGCTAAGGAAGGTGGCGAGCCTGCGCTGAACGATTTCGTAATCCTTTGCAGCGCGAACTTTCAATGCCTGGCGAAGAGCGGTTGCTCAGGCCGTGTGGCGAAACTCCGCGGCTGAGGCTTCGTTATTCAAAGGCGAGATGGCTCCTGGATCGAGTCCACCTACACCATCAAGCGACCGGCGACAGCGGGGCCCGAGGGGCTGGGAACTACCGAGGAGATAGGAGGAGAGAAGTTGTCAACAGCCCTGACGGGCCGGCCCAGCTTCTGTCCCGAGAGCAGCACCAATTCCCTCTCACGGTGGCGCCCCAGCGGAGGGAGGATGGACCGCGCCAATCGCGAGATCCGGGTGGCCCTGGCGGAGAGTCGCCAGCGAAACCTGGTGAAGTCCCGCAAGCGCCGCTGCCTCACCGGCATCGATGACTGCCTCACGAAGTTGGAGGAACTCCACGCCAAGGGTACCCAGATCGCGCGGCGGGATGGTTGCCGAAAGGTGGTGGCCCAGTTGGTGGCAGCGGTCTGCGAGGAGCCGCCGGAGGCGGTCCAGACCGCCCGCAACTCTTACGACCTGCACTCCGCCCTGCTCAACTGGCAGTCGCTGGTGCTGGACACGCTGGTGCCGCATCGCCGGGAGCGGTTCCCCGACCTCAATCGGGAGCGGGACGATTGGCCCCGCCCACGGCGACGGCGACGGCGGGCGAACTCGGGGGCGCTGGCCGCCGCTTGAGATTAGTTGCGACAGAGCAGTAGCCGGGGAGTTACCTGATGGGGATCTCCCAAGGCTGAGTGGGGCTGCATATCCGCCCGTCCATGGTGACCAGGGGCAAACCGTGCTCGATGGCGTCGGCGCAGATCAGTCGGTCGGCTGGGTCGCCCGGGATGCGAGCCGACAATGTCGCCGCCGGTGACTGCCGCCCACTGCGGCCCGGGACTACCCCGACTGGCTGGACCTGGAAGACTCCAACAGTTGGCAATCCGATAGCGACCTAAACGTGGCGGATCTTCCGGGCCGGGGGTACGAGCTCCCGCAAGCCGGCACCATGGAATTGGGGGTGATCGCCCTCCCCCTGCATTGGCAGGCGATCACCGCAGGAGCCGACTGGCGGGCCTTCGCGTCGCCACCGCCGCGTCAAGACTGGATCCTAGGGGCAGGTTCGCTCGAGCTCGCCGAGACGGAGCGTCAGCAGCCGCCCTCCACCAGCGCGGGTGTTGCTCTCAACCAGTTCCCCTTGGGCAGCTTCGACGGGGACTCTGCCTGCTGAGCCAACTCTCCCGACTGGCTACTAGTGGGGCCGCCGCTCTCGGCGAAGGTGACCTGCCCGATCGTAGCGAGATAGAGGCCGCTCTCCGGTGCTCGTATGATGTTGTAGGAACAACCACATCGCCTGCCAGGAGGCCTGGAACTGACCATGAAGTTGCCGCTCAAGACCCGCGACCTGCCCACCCGGCTCGCCACCGGCGCCTACATCCTCAACGCCGGTTTGGGAAAGTGGACCGCTGACGAGGAGCGCGCCAAGGGGCTGCACGGCATGGCCAGCGGCGCCTTCCCGGTCCTCCGGCGCATCCCTCCGGCGCGCTTCGGCAAGCTGCTGGCGGGGGGAGAGATCGCCACCGGGGCCGCTCTCCTGACTCCCCTGGTACCTGGCTGGCTGGCCGGGGGCGCGCTAACCCTGTTCTCCGGCGCTCTGGTCACTATGTATCTCAGGACTCCCGGTATGCATCAGCCGGGCAGCGTCCGGCCGACCCCCCAGGGGACCGCGGTGAGCAAGGACGTCTGGATGCTGGGCATTGGGCTAGGGCTCCTGCTGGAAGCTGCCAGCGACCGCCAGTACGGCTGACCGGCTCCGCTCGCCAGCCCCTGCATACTCCAGGTAGTCGACGAAGCGCTCGAGATGGGTGGCCAGGTTGAGCCCATGCTGGCGAGCGTGGTGATCCCGCCCGTCAGAATCGCGGGCCTCGAGAGCCTCCAGGATGCGCAGGTGTGCTGGCGGTGAGCGCTTCATGTGGTCGCGCTCCCGCATGGTGCGGGTGCGGATCGCGCGCTGGTGGATCTTGAGTGACTCGACCAGACTGCTGAGCAGCTCCGAGTGCGCCAAGTCGACAACCTACTGCTGGAACTGCAAGTTGATAGCGGAGTACTGCTCGGCGTCGAGGTGGGTGGGATTGGTAATCGCATCGCTGAAAAGCTCCCGCACCGACGCGATCTGCTCATCGGTTGCTCGGTCCGCCGCCCAGCGGCCCGCCAGTCCCTCCAAGACTGCGCTGGCCAGCACTATCTCGATTACCTCGGACTTGCACTAGCGGACTACGAAAACGCCGCGTGGTGGCACGGTGCGCACCAGGCCTTCGTGCTGAAGCCCAAGCTGCTGATCGCCGACGAGCCGGTCTCGCCACTCGACGTGTCGATTCGGGCCGGGATCTTGAATCTGCTCGTGGACCTGCAGCGGTCCACGGGCTTCTCCTGCCTCTTCACCACCCACGACCTTTCGGTGGCGGAGCTCCTCTGCGACCGCGCGGCGGTCATGTACCTAGGCGAAATCGCCGAGGTGGGCTCCCGAGATGAGGTCTTCGGCGATGCCTGGCACCTGTACACTCGCTCGCTACTGGCGCCGGCGCCGATTGCAGATCCCGTGCTGCAGCGTTCCCGAGAGCGCTCGGTAATGCCGGGTGAGCCCCCAAGCGCGGTCGCCCCCCCGTCCGGCTGTAGCCCACATCCACGTTGCCCCCTGGCCAACGAGCGGTGCTCCCAAGAGGTCCCCGCCACGACCACGGTCTCCGACAGCGGGCATCTCGTCCACTGTCATCGCGTTGCCGAACAGCTTAGCCTGGAAGTGTCCCGAAGATGAACTCACCGACCCGTCCTCAACTGATCGGAAGCTTCGGCATGGTCGCCGCCAGCCACTGGCTGGCGGCCGCGACCGGGATGAGGATCCTGGAGAAAGGCGGCAACGCATTCGACGCTGCGGTGGCGACCGGGCTGGTACTGCAGGTGGCCGAGCCTCACCTGAACGGTCCCGGAGGCGAGGTTCCCATAGTTCTGTACGACGCCACCGAGGGCGAGGTGGTGGTGGTGGACGGCCAGGGACCGGCCCCGGCCGAGGCGAGCATCGCCCGTTTCCTAGCCATGGACGTTCCCCTCATCCCCGGGACGGGACTCTTGCCGGCCAACGTCCCGGGGGCGTTCGGAGCGTGGCTGCTGATGCTCCAGCGCTACGGACGGATGCCTCTTCGGGAGGTGCTGGAGCCGGTCATCCACTACGCCCGTCACGGAGTACCGGTCCTGCCAGCTGTCAATCGCACCCTAGCGGCCTGCCAGCAGCGGTTTCAAGAGCTCTGGCCCAGCTCGGGAGAAGTCTTCCTGCCCGGAGGGAAGGTCCCGGAGGCTGGGAGTAGATTCGCCAATCCCCAGCTGGCCACGGTCTATCAGGGCATCCTGGAGGAGGCGGAGGCGGCGGGTTCCGGTCGCGGGGCGCAGATCGAGGCCGCCCGCCGGGCCTTCTATGACGGGGTGGTTGCCGAGGCGATCGATCGCTTTCTGCGCACGGCCGAACTTTGGGACGAGACCGGGGAGGCCCATCCGGGCTTCCTCAGGGGTCAGGACCTGGCCACCTGGCGGGCCTCATTCGAACCTCCGTGCTTTGTCGACTACCACGGGGTCCGCGTCCACAAGACCGGCCCCTGGGGCCAGGGGCCAGTCTTCCTACAGCAGCTCCAGCTGCTCTCGGGTTACGACCTGAGCGCGCTGGAGCCCGACTCGGCCGACTTCGTCCACCTGGTCATCGAGTGCGCCAAGTTGGCCTTCGCCGATCGGGAGGCGTTCTACGGCGATCCCCGCCACGTCGACGTGCCCCTCGGCGAGCTGCTGAGCTCGGAATATGCCCAGGAGCGGCGTCGCCTGGTCGGGCCCGAGGCCTCGGCAGCGATCCGACCGGGAAGGCCGGGCGGTCGCGAGCCGAGGATGCCGAGCGCCGAGCTGCTGGCGCGCACCCAGGCGCTCGACCCGGCCGCCGGGCTGCCACCGGACCCGGCCGGCAAGGACACCTGTCATCTGGACGTGGTCGACCGCGAGGGCAACATGGTCTCGGCCACCCCCAGCGGGGGCTGGCTGCACGGATCTCCGGTCGTGCCCGGGCTGGGCTTCCCGCTCTCGACAAGGTCGCAGATGTTCTGGCTGGAGGAGAACCTGCCGAGCTCTTTGGTCGGCGGCAAGCGTCCGCGCACCACCCTCACCCCCACTTTGGTTCTGCGCGATGGCCGGCCCTGGCTGGCCTGCGGCACCCCTGGCGGAGATCAGCAGGACCAGTGGTCACTGATCTTCTTTTTGCGCCGGCTCCACTATGACCTCGACCTGCAGTCCGCGATCGAGGGTCCCACCTTTCACTCCACCCACTTCCATAGCTCCTTCTACCCCCGGGCGGCCGGCCTGCGGCAGGTGCACCTAGAGGGACGATTCAGCGACGAAGTCGTGGCTGAGCTGGGGAGGCGAGGCCACGACGTCCGCCGTCACCCCGACTGGTCGCTGGGCCGCGTCTCCGCGGTTGAGAGTGGTGACGATGGCCAGCTCCGCGCGGGGGCGGACCCGCGTCTGGGCCAGGCCTATGCCGCCGGGCGCTGACTGGCCGAGACCCCTACCTCAGCTCCACGACCGGGATCACCCGCTCCGTCTTCTCCTCGTAGGCGGCGAACTGGGGGAAGCGGCTGGCCTGCACGGCCCAGACGCGGTCCCGTTCCGCACCTTGGAGAGGAGCCGCCATGGCGGAGAGGGTCTCGGCCCCCACCTCCAGCGAGACGTCCGGGTGGGCGACCAGGTTGTGGTACCAGTCGGGATTCGTATCGGCGCCGCCTTTGGTAGCGAAGACGAACCGGCGACCCTCGAAGTCCAGGTACATTGCCGGGTGGACCCGCTCCAGCCCGCTCTTGGCCCCTTTGGTGTGGAGCAAAAGTACCGGCGCCCCCTCAAAGCTGCCGCCAACTCGGCCCTGGTTGGCCCGGAATTCGTCGATGACCGACTGGTTGAATCCGCCGGGAGTTGTGCTCATGCCTTACCTCGCCCGGCTGTATCCATCTCGCGGCATGCTAGCAGCGTCTCATGCGCCAAAGGCGACCGATCGTGAACCTCGCCCACTGGCCCGCGCCCCGCGCCGACCAAATCCACCGGACGCCGAACCCGGCGCGCAGGACGTCGCGGTCGCTTCCGCGAGCGCCTCACCCACGACATAGATGTGGCCAGCATGCCGGGCCGACTCCTCCATCCGATGGACAGCACCCGGCGGACCGACCATGCCTCCACGTCCTCTGGGAACCAGGGCGCATAGCGGGGCACCGGGACGGCCTGGCCCAGATCGGGAATCGCGGCGAGGAGGGCTGCGGTATCGGTGGTTGCGCTGGCTTAGCTGTCAAGGAGATCGTCGAGGGTCTCGGTCAGCGCCGGATGAAAGCTGTCCCGATCGATGTCCTCGGTGCCCTCCTCCATCGACCTCTCCAACGTTTGGTCCATCCAGTACCGCTCCACGAAGGCCACCTGCTTGATGGTTCCCCCAACGCCGGGCGCGCTGGGGGTCGATGTCGCGGGTGCCTGCTCATCGGTGAATCCGCAGCTAGCGACTCGAAGCATTGGGCGTTGTTGCGTCAGGTAACCGAGAAGTGCATCACGCTATTGACGACCAGTCGGAGGCCAGCAGGCATTGTCCGCAGCTCATGGAGCCGACTACGCGACCTCGCGGGCGGTGCTGACACTCAGTTGTCCCCGCCGCGGCTGCGTCCCTAGAGCGGTCATCTTTTGACCGCTTTTGCTGAGAAGTTCGCTTTATGCCCGTGGATCAATTGGTGGCCCTCCCGCTCCTGGTTCGGCGCGGGCCAAGGCTGACTGCTGCCGAGGCGGCCCAAGAGCTCGTCGGTTCAATCGCGCCAACGAGCGAGCGCTCACGATTCCTTGATGAGCGAGTGCGGCGTCGCCACGCTGCTCTCCCTTGTCGTGGACTGCCAGCACGTGTCCGTCCCGTGCGCTGGCCTGGCCGTGATGCTGGTGCAGCACAACCTCGACGTCAGCCGGATCGCCACCTTCCATGAACGCTTCCACCGTCACAGCGCCCGGGTAGGCATCTTCCGCCACCACCGCAAGATTCCCCGCGCCTATCGCACGAGTCCCGACTCATGGGCGAGGACCACCGCCTGCACCCGATGACGTAGGTCGAGCTTCATCAGAATGTGGCCGACATGGGTCTTGACGGTGGAAGCGCCCAGGTGAAGTTGGTAGGCGATCCGCGGAGGACGGCCAGCTCTCCGTTTCCCGCAATCACGCGGCCAGTTGAATGGTCACCTCTGGCGGCTGTTCAAGACTGTTGTGCACGGTGCAGTGTGACGCCACCGCCAAAAGAGCTGCTCGACGGTCGTCGGGGACATCCTCGGGAATCTGGATGGAGAGTCGGATCTCGCCCACCCGGGCTGGATGCTCGCCCATTGTGAACTGGGCAGTCACCGACAGGCTGTCAGTTGGAAGATCGTGGCGGGAAAGGAATCGCCGACTGTAGAAGGCCACGCAGG
>DATLTJ010000094.1:0-3352 GCA_035533655.1 Candidatus Acidiferrales bacterium
ATGAACTCCGGCCGCCTCCAGGGACTCCCCGGGGGCCACCGCGATGACATTTCCGGTAAGCTCCGCCGCGATGTCCTTGGGGGCGACCACGACCGTCTTCGACGAGGTGACCCGCTCAAGGTCGGGCTGAGAGTAGTGATCTAAGTGGGCGTGAGTGATGACGATCAGGTCGGCTGGGTCGTCGGTGGTCACCTCCCAGGGGTCTATGTAAAGGGTCAGCCCCGAACCCTGCCAGCGATAAGCGGACTGCTTGAACCAGGTGAAACCTTCGAGCATGGACAGCACCTCCAGCGCATCGGATGGTCGGTGCTCTCAGGATACCGCCGCTTAGGGTTGCTGCCCGGGGTCAGCGGCGAAAGGTGGCGAGCGCTTGGCTGATCTCCTGGACCGCCGCGTCCGGGTCGTCCACATCGACCACCAGCGCCCGGTAATGCTCGTGTTGGAGCGTAATCACGATCGCGTGCCCAGGGCGATGAACGTCCCAGAACATCGCTCCGTCGGAGTAGACAGGAGTAGACAAAGGCTCCGGCCTGAATGACCCCTGGGATTCTGGATCCAGCCAGCTTGACCCCGCCTGAAATCTCCGTCTGGGGGTCGGCGACAGGGCGTACCCCGGTGATGTCGTCAAGTGGGACGGTGAGGTGGCTCTTGAGCGCCCAGAGCTTGTCCGCGCCCTCGACCGTCAACTCCAAGCTTCCCTTCGGGGATCTCGTATTCCGTCATTCCGCCAGATGAGCGACAGGACCAGGCTTTTGAACCCTCGATGGACCGTCCGGGACACTTCACCAAATCTAGTTCCGGGGAGGCAGGTACGCCCTGCGTCACCACATAGCGGTGCTGGTGAACCGCGACCTGGCCCCGCCTGGAAGGCGGGCGCGACGTGGTGACCATTGCCCGGCGGGGCGTTCCCGGACATCACTGGGGGCTGGCGTTCCCCTCGGCACGGGGCCCCATAAAGCCGCGGCGACCTCGCGCCCTCGGGCAAACGTTGATCGGCCACGCCCTCCCCCCGGCACGCTCCCACCCCCGATCGACGCAACGCACTCGTGCTCACTGAACGGGTCTGGCGTCACCAGCCACAAGTCTTGACCGACGCTACATGAACCATCGCCGACTACTCGTACTGCCGGACCCGTCGTAGCCGGCTGCCAGGTCGCAACCTCCGGTCCGCGCACGGGCGGGCCCGGAGTCCCTCGAAGCGCCCTGTCGCATTTCGGTACGGGCCGAAGGGGGTCAGGGATCCTTGTTCAATACTGGCGGGCATGGAGCAGTCCCCGTACCGGGCCGGCCGTAAGGACGACTTTGACCGCCTCTATCAGAGCAACTATCAGCGGATCTTCGCCATAGCCATCGTCCTGCTGAGGGACCACGCCGCCGCTGAAGACTGCACCCAAGAGGCCTTCCTGCGTGCCTTCCGAGACTGGCCTCGCTGGAAGGACGAGGCTCCGGCGGAGGCCTGGCTGTATCGAATCGCGGTGAACACAATCACCTCCTGGCGCCGCCGGGAGCGCATCCGAGAGGCTGGCGAGCTGGTGAGGAGGCTGGGCCGCCCACCCACAGATACGCGAGGGCCATCGCCGGATGCCATCGACATGATCGCCGGGCTGCGAGAACTCCCCGTGAAGCAGGCGGCGGTGATAGTGCTCCGCCACCTGCACGGCTACAGCAATCGGGAGATCGCGCTGGCCCTCGGGGTCCCCGAGCAAACAGTCGCCTCACGCCTGGCGGCGGGCAAGGCCAGGCTGCGGAGGCTCTTGGACGAACAGCGGTCGCAGGGAAAAATGGTTACTTTGGTGGAGCGGGGCGTCCCTTCTGACACTTAAGCCAATGGAAAGCAGCAACGGATTCGACCTTGACCAACTGCTCGAGCGGGAGCTCAAGCAGCGGGCAGCCGCCCAGCCGGGGGGCAACCCTCTGCCAGCTGCCTCTCGGTATCACGCTGCTTTCGTCAGAGGAGGTTTGCACATGCCGTTCGTACCGCAGCTCGTCGCCGGTCTATCCGCCAAGGCAATCACTGGACTGGCCGTTGCCAGCGTCGCGGTTGGGGGTGGAACTGCCGCCACCATCGCCACCGGCAGCGCCAACCCCGTCAACTGGGGACAGGCGGTGGTCCAGGCGGTGACACAATGCCGGGCGGACTACGGACCGGGCGCGACGCCCACGGGCTCGAGCACGGCCAAGGACAACGTAGGACAATGCGTGAGCTCCGTTGCCAAGCAGCGGGGCCAGCAGGAGCGCACCGCGCACGCCAAGGGGAAGCCGAGCGGACTCTCAACCGCCCACGCGACCGGAGAGCCGAGTGGACTCCCAACCGCCCACGCGACCGGAGAGCCGAGTGGTCTGCCCACGTCCGGTTCGACAGGTAGCCCGACCGGGCTGCCGACGGCGCCAGCAAATGGCAAGCCCACAGGGACGCCGCCAGCCCGCTGAGGAGTAGCGACGACCCTCCGTGCCTTGGCTTCCCGGCGCTCCTGGCGCCGCGGCGGCCAAGGCACGATCTTGCCTACGCCCATTCCACGAGTCCGCGGTGAGCATCAAAAGGCGATCCTGCTCCAGCAGGCGCGTGCCTGCCCGGCACGGCCGTCGGCCACTAGGACGAAACCCCGGTGCTAGTTCGCAGCTACCGGAGGCGTCTCTCTGGCACCACAGCCGTTAGCCCCGACGCGGCACCGGGCGCCAAGCAGATGGACGAGATCGGCCGCCTCGAGGCACCAACCTACGAAGTAGCGGGCCAGAGCTCCGGGCAGGACCGCTCCGCCCCGATGGCGTCGGGCGCCCTAGGGCCAGACCGTCCGGCCGCGGGAGTGGTGGAGCTCTAAGCCGGACTCAAGCAGTTCCTAAGTGTGCTTGGCTTGGGGGGCTCGCCACCGCAGGGGCATGGCGGGTGAGGTTGCGCCGGGTCGGCGGGGGCAGGCCGAAGCGAACGGGAGCCGCTATGTGTCGCTCAGCTCGAAGCCGACGCCTCGGCCGGCTGAGGGCCGTTCAGCGCGCGACCGCCAGCTGCGCTATCTTGACCGCCAGCAGCACCACTGCCAGCACCAGGTAGCCGCGCAGCGCGAGCATCCCAATCCGCTGCCCTCGGGACCAAACGGGGGGTTTCAGCGAGGACAGTGGCGGCATCCTCCAAACCTGGCGATCGCCGGTCACCGCCCGCTCGCGCTCAGGGTCTCGGCCCCTACGGCGGCGCGCCATCACTCCCATCCAGAGCAGTCCCGCCCCACCCAGCACCGTCACGGTCAGGGTGAACGGCCCGAGCGGGAGCTGGGGAAAGACCGTGGTCACAGTCAGGATCAACGAGAGCAGCACCAGCACCGAGACGATGATGGTGGCCGCCACATTCTGGCGGGCGGAG
>DATLTJ010000095.1:0-43532 GCA_035533655.1 Candidatus Acidiferrales bacterium
CGGCGGGCGCCCGTTGCAGCTGGAGCCGCAGGACCTCCGGCAGAAGGTGCGCCAGCGCCGGATCGGCAATCTGATCGTCTTCGCAGTGGATGCCTCGGCGAGCATGGACGCCGAGCAGCGGATGGACGCTACCCGGAGCGCTATCTTCGCCCTGCTCAAGGACGCCTACGTGCGTCGCGACCGGGTCGCCCTCATCTCCTTCTCTGGGCGCACCGCCCAGGTGATCCTGCGGCCCACCTCGAGCGTGGACTTGGCGGAGCGCCACCTGACCCGGATCGCTGTCGGGGGCACCACTCCGCTCACCCATGGGCTGACGGCGGCACTCAATCTGATCGAGACCGAGCGTCGGCGGGACCCCGACGTGCTGCCGCTGCTGGTGCTGATCAGCGATGGCCGGGGCAACATCAGCTTCGGGGGGGAGGAGCCCCTCCTCGAGGCCCAGCGGACGGCCGACCAGATCCGGCGCGAGGGAATCCGGGCCCTGGTGATCGACTCCTCGCGGGACCACCTGCCCCAGCCGGCGAACTCCCGGCCCGGCAGTTCCGGATCTCCCCGATTTGCCGGCTACAACTTCAACGCTTGCGCCGATTTGGCTGAGCGCATGGGGGCCGCCTACTTCGGGCTCTTCGACCTCTCCGAAGGGGCGATCCTACGACCAGTCGCGGAGGCCCTCCGCCAGCCGACCACATCCGGGCGGGCGAGCTCCCTCTGAGACAATCTCCCCGTGGCTGATTTGCGCACCGTCTACCCGTTCACCGCGCTAGTGGGTCAGGGCCAGATGCGGCTGGCGCTGGAGCTAAACGCGGTCAACCCGGCGATCGGCGGCGTGCTGATCCGGGGCGAGAAAGGGACTGCCAAGTCCACCGCGGTCAGGGCATTGGCGCGCCTGCTGCCTGAGCTGGAGGTCGTGGTCGGTTGCCATTTCGGGTGTGCGCCGAAAGGTGACGCGATGTGCTCGGATTGCCAGGCCCGCTTGGCCGCTGGCGAGGAGTTGAAGGTGACCCGGCGCCAGATGCGGGTGGTCGAACTCCCGATCAACGCCAGTGAGGACCGGGTGGTGGGCTCCATCGACCTGGAGGCTGCGATCCACTCCGGCCAGCGGCGCTTCGAGCCCGGGGTGCTGGCCGAGGCCAACCGCGAGATCCTTTATGTGGACGAGGTCAACCTGCTCGACGACCACATCGTGGACGTGCTCTTGGACGCAGCCGCGATGGGGGTCAACGTGGTCGAGCGGGAGGGCATCTCAGTCTGGCATCCGTCCCGCTTCATCCTAGTCGGGACCATGAACCCGGAGGAGGGCGACTTGCGGCCCCAGCTCCTCGATCGCTTCGGCCTCTGCGTGGATGTGGCCGGCATCGCCAACATCGCCGATCGGGTGGAGATCGTGCAGCGCCGGGAGCGTTTCGAGGACGATCCCGAGAGTTTCGCCGCCGAGTGGGAGGAGGAGGAGGGCAAGGAGCGGGACCGGATCGACCGGGCCATCGCGGTTCTGCCGGAGATCCAGGCATCTCGGCAAGTGCTGGAGGCGATCGCCCGGCTGGCGATCGAGCTGGAGGTGGACGGCCACCGGGCCGACCTGGTGGCGCGGAAGGCCGCCCAGTCGTACGCTGCGCTTGAGGCCCTGCCTCAGGTGGGGTTGGCCGAGGTGGCCGCCGTGGCACCGATGGTCCTCGCCCACCGCGTCCGCTCCCGACCAGGTCAGCGACCGCACGACATTGCCGGTTCGACCCGACGGGTCCTGGGCGAGGCGTGACCCCGGGCCGGACCTTGTCGCGAGCGACTGAGCTTCGGGTCACGGACGGGTCGCGCCGGGATGGATATTGGCCCACCGCTGCTAGCTTTTTTTACGCCGGTCGTGGTTCTTGGACCGTCCTCCCACTCCGGTGGGACCTCGGCCACGATCGGTGTCGTTTTTTGAGTCACGATGGCTGACGATTCCATCCTGGGCGAGCTCGTCCCGGTCGATCCCCAGGAGTTGCTCACCCGGGGGGCGGTGGGAGCCCCGGGCCGGCTCCGGATCGAGGTGGGTCTCGCCGAGCCTCGTTTCGCCCGGCCGGAGGGCCAGCGAACCCCGCGAAAGGAACTGGCCCTGCAGCGGGCCCTGGGGGGGGTGTCCTACCCGGCGGATCGGAAGCAGGTGATCGCAGGAGCCGGGCGTTGGTTGGGCGGCCATGAGGAGCTGCGGGAGCGGCTGGCCGGTCTGCCCGATCTCATCTACGGCGGTGAACTGGAGGTACTGCGCCGGCTCGAAGAGCCGCCCACTGAGCACCCGGAGCCAACCCCGGGGATCAGCGCTGCTCAGTCGTTTGAAGCAGTTCCTGACTCGGCCGGACTGGGGAAAGAGGAAGGAAGCGCGGCGAACCGGTAGCTGCGGGTGGCGGCGTCGAAGTCGATGACCTGCAGTCCCCGGGCGAGGGCCAACTCCAGCCCCTCCCGGAGGGTCGCTTGCCGCTGCTGCATCTCAGCGAGATCGGCGCCGGCTTCCGCCGGCAGACCCTGGGGGATCGCCACCGAGACCAGGTTGGTGCGCCGCCGAAGGCGGTTAAGTTCGGCCTGTTCGGTCTCTCCGAGAAACCATTCGATGATCAGCCGGTCAGTGGGCAGTCCATGGCTGAGCGCGTCGAGGCGCTGGCCGTAGTAGTCACGGCGGAACGAACGGGCGACCGCGCCCAGCCGCCTCAGGTTGAAGTGGGCGTTGCGCAGCTGGCTGGGGTCGAAGGTCCAGACGATTCGATCCATCCCGGCCGCCAGCACGGCTTGGCGCTGGGCGAGCTTGAGCGCCCGGCCGACCCCGCTGTTGCGGAACTCCGCCAGCACTCCGGCGGCGTGGGAGCGATGGTAGGTGACGCCCTCCGCCGTCCTACCCACGAAACCGTAGGCGAAGCCGATCGGCCGCTCGCCAGATGTAGCCAGGAGCACCGAGCCTCCTGCCTGGGAGATGACGTGCAGCAGCGTGCTCGGAGCGGCGACCAGCGGCGACCCCCAAATCTCAGCCTGCAGCGACCTGACCGTCTCGATCTCGTCCAGGGTGCGGGCGGCCACCACGTGGTACGCGGCGGGGTCAGATCGCCGGTAGTTATCGGCAGGCCTAGACATGGCTCAGCGCGGACCGTCGCGCAGCCGGATATCGCCGGCCGTGGTTAACGAATTCAAGGCAGGAGTGGCCTTTTGAAGAAGAGCCAGACGGCGCTGGTGAAACCCCACTGGGTAACCGGCACCGCCGTGCACAGCTCCCAGCCGCCCTCCTGCTCCGTAACCAAGACCTCCTGAATGAAGCTGGCACGAACCGGACCCCTGGTCCACTTGCCCTTGGCGATCTGGACCTTGTGCTCCCATTCAGGCATCCGCTGACCCCCCGGGGCTGGTTCTGGGGGGTGGGAGCCGGCCGCCCGCGGACAGCCACGCTCGACTCGCGATGCATTCGGACCAGCCGCGTCGGAGCGCCGGCCCGACAACTCGCGGTCTCAGCGCGGCAGTAGTCCCGTTATCTGCTCTCAAGAGAGCTTGATTGTCTAGACTCGGGGTGGCTGACCGCAATTACCGCCTCCTTGCCCGGGTGAGCCAGTTGCCCGATAAGCTGGGGCTCGCCATGTCCCAGCTGATCTCCTCGGCGATCACGTCGCTCGACGGATACGTGGCTGACGAACTCGGCAACTTCGACTGGGCGGTGCCGGATGAAGAGGTGCACGCCTTGATCAACGACCTCGAGCGCCCGGTCGGCACCTACCTCTACGGGCGCCGGATGTACCAGACGATGGTCTACTGGGAGACGCCAACTTCAGCGCGGGCCTGCCGCATCTCATGCAGGACTTCGCGGATAAAGGGCGGGCCGCCGACAAGATCGTGTACTCGAAGACGCTGGCGACGCCATCCAGCGCCAGGACGCGGATCGAGCGATTCTTCGATCCTGACGCAATCCGGCAGCTGAAAGGGGCAGCGGAACGTGACATCACCGTCGGTGGCTCCACCCTCGCCGCCCTGGCGACCAAGGCTGGGCTGGTCGACGAGTGCCACCTGTTCGTCATGCCCGTGATGGTGGGCGGGGGCAACCAGTCCCTCCCCCGCAACGTCCGCTTGAAGCTTGAGCTGCTGGACGAACGCCGTTTTGGCAACGGCGTGGTTCACCTCCACTACCGCGTTCGGGGGTGCGGCGAGGGCGACGCTGCCCTGCTCTCGCTGCGGTCACCTCTGAGCGGTAATGTTCGCTCTCGACGGATCGGCACCGCCGGCCAGGCCCGGTTACGCCCCGGACAGCAGCGTTAGTCCCGGGCGGTCTGGTCGGGAAATCAGCTGCCGAGCTGGCCGGCCTTTGAGGTGCGGTCGCGGCGACTGGCCTGGGGCGCCTGGATAATCGCCACCCAGATGGCCTCGCAAGCAACTAGTCGAATCCGCAACTTTTCCATCATCGCCCACATCGACCATGGCAAGTCCACCCTGGCCGATCGCCTGCTGGAACTGACCGGGACGGTCAGCGCCCGCGATCTGACCGAGCAGATGCTCGACACCATGGACCTGGAGCGGGAGCGGGGAATCACCATCAAGGCCCAGGCGGTCCGGATGACCTACCAGGCGAAGGACGGCCAGACCTACGAGTTCAACCTGATCGACACCCCCGGCCACGTGGACTTTGCCTACGAGGTCTCCCGGGCGCTCGCCGCCTGCGAGGGCGCCCTTTTGGTGGTGGACGCCAGCCAGGGGATCGAGGCCCAGACCCTGGCCAATGTCTACAAGGCCCTCGAGCTGGGCCTGGAGATCGTGCCGGTGGTGAACAAGATCGATCTGCCGCAGGCCGACCCCGAGCTGGTCCGCGAGGAGATCGCGCGAGTGATCGGCATTCCTGCCGAGCGCTCGATCCTCGCGAGCGCTCGGACCGGCGAGGGGGTGGATCGGATCCTGGAGGCGGTGGTCACCGCGCTGCCGGCCCCGGGGGGAGACCCGGAGGCCCCCCTGCAGGCCCTGATCTTCGACTGTAAGTACGACGCCTACCGCGGGGTCGTGGTCTACGTCCGGGTGGTGGAAGGGCGGCTGCAGCCCGGTACGCAGATTCGCATGATGGCCTCCCAGGGCACCTTCACGGTGGACGAGGTCGGCATCTTCCGGCCGGCGATGGTCGCGGTGGGGGAGCTCACCGCGGGTGAAGTCGGCTATCTGATCGCCTCCATCCGCAATGTGCGGGACAGCAAGGTGGGCGACACCATCACCGAGGTCTTCAGGCCGACCAAGGAGCCGCTGCCGGGATATCGACAGGTGAGCCCCATGGTCTGGGCGGGTCTCTTCCCGGTCGACGGCGACGACTACCCGGGACTGAAGGAGGCGCTTGACCGCCTCCAGCTCAACGACGCTGCCCTCACCTTCGAGCCCGAGACCTCGGCCGCTCTGGGCTTCGGCTTTCGCTGCGGCTTCCTGGGCCTCCTCCACATGGAGATCGTCCAGGAGCGGCTGGAGCGCGAGTTTCAGCTCAACCTGATCACCACGGCGCCTTCGGTCGCCTACCGAGTGACCCTGCGCAACGGCCAGGCGGTCGAGATCGACAACCCGGACCAGCTCCCCGAGGTGGGGCTGATCGAGACCATTGCGGAGCCCCGGGTCAAGCTCGAGATCGTGCTGCCGCGAGAGCACTTGGGCGGGATCATGGAGCTCTGCCAGGACCGTCGGGGGGAGTTCGTCCAGCTGGAATACCAGCCTCCGGGGGAACGGGCGCTGCTGACCTACGACCTCCCGCTAGGGGAGATCATCCACGACTTCTACGACCAGCTGAAGTCGCGCAGCCGGGGCTACGCCTCGATGGACTATCAGCTGACCGGGTACCGGGCCGAGCAGCTGGTCAAGCTCGATGTTCTGGTGGCGGGCGCCAAGGTGGACGCCCTCTCGATCATCGTCCACCGCCAGCAGTCGAGCAATCAGGGTCGCAAGCTGGTCCAGCGGCTGCGCGAGGTGATTCCTCGCCAGCTCTTCGAGGTGGCCATTCAGGCCGCCATCGGGGGCAAGGTGATCGCCCGCGAGACCGTGCCGGCGCTGCGCAAGGACGTACTGGCCAAGTGCTACGGCGGTGACATTACCCGCAAGCGGAAATTGCTGGAAAAGCAGCGCGAAGGCAAGCAGCGGATGAAGCGAGTCGGCAGCGTGGAGATACCCCAGGAAGCCTTCATGGCGGTGCTCTCCCTTGATCGCTGAACCAAACCGGCGGATGGCGCGCAACCTCTATCTGCACATTCCCTTCTGCGATACCCGCTGCCCCTATTGCGACTTTGCCATTCACATCGGCGGTGACCACCTTCACCAGGCCTACGTCGAAGCGGTGATCAGAGAGCTGGAGTTTCTGGCTGCCGGCGGCCGCCCGGAGGACGGGCTCGATACCGTCTACCTGGGTGGTGGGACGCCCGGGCTCCTGGCACCGTCGCTGCTGGAGCAGCTCCTGGCCGCGGTGGTGCAGCGGTTCGGGATTGCTCAGGGCGCCGAGATCACGATCGAGGCCAACCCCACCGGTCTGACTGAGGAGCTGGCTCGAACCTGGCTGGACCTGGGGATCAACCGGCTGAGCCTGGGCGTCCAGAGCCTGGACGACCGAGCGCTGCGTTGGCTCGGGCGCAACCACGACAGCGAGACTGCTGCGGCCGCGCTCGATGCGGCGATCCGGGCGGGCCTGGAGAACATCAGCTGCGACTTGATCTACGCCGTTCCCGTCCAGCCCACCTCAGTGTTCGCGACGGGGCTCCAGCGCCTGCTGGGCTCCTCACCCCAGCACGTCTCGTGTTACGAGCTGACGGTGGAGCCGGCCACCCCGTTGGCTCGCTCAGTTGCCAAGCGGCTCGTGTCGGCTCCGAGAGAGCGGGACTTTCTGGAGCAGCACCGGTTGGCTCGAGAAATCCTGGAGCAGGCTGGTCTGCGGCAGTACGAGGTGAGCAATTACGCGCGACCCGGGCACGAGTCCCGCCACAACCTCAGCTACTGGCAGGGCCGGCACTACCTGGCTGCGGGGTGCGGGGCTCATGGCTTCGTCGACCTGGCGGCGGCGGGGGGTTTGAGATTACCGATTGACGTGGGAGCGGTCGGAGTCCGCTACTGGAATCTGCGCAGCGCCGCCACCTACGTCAAGCAGGTGGACGCCTTGGGCCACGGCCGCAAGGGCCATGAGGCGATCGACTGCGCCCAAGCAGAGCTGGAGCGGCTGGCCTGCGGCCTACGGCTGCGAACCGGTGTCGAGTTGAACGTGCCCGGTCAGCTCAAGCAGGCGGAGCGCCTCGCCCAACTGGGGTTGTTGACCATCGCTGGACAGCGGGTGGTCGCAACTCCGCGCGGGTTTGAGGTGCTGGACCGGCTCACCTTAGAGCTGGTGTCAGGCGAACCAGTGAGAGCCTTGGCTTAGAAACTCGATCGGCTCCAGCTGCCGCCTGCGTCGGTCGAGGTCCACAGCTGGTTGGCCGGGGCCAGCCACCACCCGTGGGAGGAACCGCCGAAGGCCAGGAAGTTGGGATCCACTGATGTGACGGCGGCTGAGTGGTCGACCACCGTCTGCCAGGTGGCGCCCCCGTTGCTCGAGTGGAGCAGGCGGTAGGCGTAGGTCCCGCTCACTCCGGCATTGCCACGGCCCACCACCAAGTTGGTGGCACTGGTCGCCGCTAGTTGAGTGGTGAACGGCAGTGGAACCGTCTCCCGACCACCAAAGCTCGCCCCGGCAGTGGAGGAGACGATCACGAAATCCGTGCCCCCTTCCCGAGGCGCGCAAAGGACGGCCAACACCCCCTGCGCCGCTACCGCCATTGTCTGGGCGTCGTTGACGACGGTCCCACTGGTGCCGCAGGGGTCGCCCTGGTGTGTCCACTGGGCGCCGCTATCTTGAGAGATGTAGAGGTCAGCCTGCTGGGTGCCGGCACCCGCCGCGAGGTTGCCCGGGAAGAGGGCGTACATGTCGTCGCCCGCGATCGCGAGTTGCGCGCTGTCGTTGTTTGCGGGGGTGGGGGTGTCGATGGTGGTCCAGTTGTTGCTGCCGACTGGTGCCTCGTCGATGCTGAAGTTGCAAGGTCCCGGACAACCCGGGTGCGAGTCGCTGACGCGGACCGCCTCGCCGCGGCTGATCTCCAATGCGGCGGTGGGACGGCCCGACTCCACAGTCCAGTCGGCTCCACCGTCGGTGGTGATCAGCAACGGTGATACACCGTCGTCAGCGTAGACATACCCGTCTTTCGCCGAGGCGAAGACGATGTTGCTCACTTGCGGTTCTCCAGTGGAGCAGCCAGATGTGCCATGCGTGGCCGGAAGGAGACAGGCGGATAGCTGGGCCAGCGCGATCCACCTACGGCCCCCTGTTTCGGTGGCCAGTACTGCTGTACACGTCGGAGCGGAGCAGCTGGCGGTGGTTCCGAGCGCCCAGCCTTGCTGGGCATTGATCCAACTTAGATCGGTCGCCTGGAAGGAGCTAACCGCCGCGCTTCGGCTGGGGCTGGCCTTGGCAGTCGGTGTCGGAGTGGCACGGGGGGACGGTGCCTGGGTCGCTCCGCAGGCACTGAGCAGGCCACCCAGCGCCAGGAGTCCCGCCCACCCACATAAGCGGTGACGCAGCACCGGGTCAGGATAGTCGTCGAACGCGATTTTGGAGAATTTGACGAGTAGCAGTCAGCCGGTCGTGGGCAGATGAAGTCCGAACGCGTGCGGGAGCAGTACCCCGAAAACGTAGCCGGCGAGCGCCGCTCCGCTGCCCACCAGGAGCACCTGGGCCCCTCCCGCCCAGAGCCGCTGCCCGGTCACCACGGCCTTGAGCACTCCGAGTGCGGCCAACCCAATTCCTGAGAGGAGAAGAGAGACCAACACCGCCGGCAAACCGGTCATGAAGACGTAGGAGAGGATCGGGAGGATCGCGCCCAGCAGGAAGGTTCCCGCCATCAGGAAGCCATCCCGCACCGGGGCGTCCTGGAGTTGGCTGGAGATCCCCAGCTCCTTCTCAATATGGGTCTCCTCCCACAGCTGCGGGTAGCGCGCTAGGGACTTCGCGAGCTGGGTGGCCTCCACGGGGGGCACGCCGCGGTCGGCGAGGATGGCGACCATCTCGTCGAGCTCCTCCTCGGGCCTGGCTTCTAGCTCACCACGTTCTTTGTGGATCGCCTCGTGCTTCAGGTCGCGAGCCGCCGTGGTGGCGAGATAGGCCCCGGTGCCCATGGAGATCATGCCGGCCAACGCTCCCAGCAGACCGGCGATCAGAATGGTGGTGTGGGCCACCACCGAGCCGGCGGTGGCCGTGGCCACGCCGGTGGTCAAGCCGAGGGTCGTCAGCAGACCGTCCTGCACCCCGAACACCACTTCGCGGATGCCGGTCCGTCGAGCCAGGCGCTCCCGCTCTGAGCCCTGGGCCGTGGCGACGTCCCGGTGCAGGCGAGGGGGGGCTGGTTGGAGGTCGGCTGGGGGGGACGGGCGGGAGCCCATGGGGTGATGTTAGCGTGACCGCAGACCATCTCCGCCACCCATACCGGCGAGTTCGAATGGGAGAACGCCTGTGCTAGACTCCCTTTAGCACTCGGCGTGGCAGAGTGCTAATCAGGGCCTGAGGTAGATCTGGAATGGACCAGCGCAAAGAGCGGATTCTGCGAGCGGTCGTCTCCGACTACACCGAGACCGTGGTCCCGGTCGGGTCCCACGCCCTCGCCGCGCGGTACTTTTTAGAGCTGAGCTCGGCGACCATCCGTAACGAACTCTCCGAGTTGGTCGGCGACGGCTTCCTGGCTCAGCCCCACGCCTCGGCGGGCCGCGTCCCCACCGACCGCGGTTACCGCTACTTCGTGGACTTTCTCCTACCGCAGGAGGTGGTCGACCCGCAACTGCGGCGCCACGTCCGGCAGGGGTTTGAAGCCGCCGACCACGACGTCGAAGCGGTGCTGGAGGTGGCCGCCGCCATGCTGAGCCGCCTCAGTGAAAACGTGGCGGTGGTCACTGGCCCGGCTAACGCCACCAGTCGCCTGCGCCACCTGGACCTGGTCCTGATCCGACCCGGTCAGGCGCTCATGGTGGAGATCGCGTCCGGCAACGCGGCCTTTCAGCGACTGGTGGAGATCGATCCATTGGTCGACCAGGAGGAGTTGAGTGGGTGGGCCGGACGGCTGAACGAGCTGTACTGCGGGCTTTCGGCCGAAGAGGTCGATGCGGCGCCCTTGGTGCCGGGTCTGGCCCCGGGTCTGCAGGCCCTGGGGCAGGATGTGGCTCGGGGGTTGCGCCAGCTTGCGACCAGGTCGGCCTTGGTGATCCACAACGGGGTCCGCAACCTGGTCCGGCAGCCGGAGTTCGAGGACCCGGTTCGGCTCCGGGGGGTGTTGGAGGTGTTGGAGGCGCAGCGCATTCTGGGCGACGTACTGGCCCAGCTGGCACCGCAGGCCGGGATGCAAGTGCTGATCGGACACGAGAATAGTTTGGAAGAGCTCCGCGAATGCAGCCTGGTGCTGACCAGCTATCAGGCGGGCGATCAGCTCTGGGGCACCATCGGGGTGGTCGGGCCCACCCGCATCCGCTACGGCCAGGTGGCGGCCCGGTTGCAACTGGTTTCCCAGGCGACCGGCGACGCCTTGACTAGGCTGCTGGCATGAGCTGTGGCTTCGCCGCAGGGAGCGAATGAGCGCGCCTAAGGTCAAGGGCGGCGAGGAGCCCCAGCGCCGTCAGGAGCCCGGTTCCGGCAGCCTGGACCCGGCGGGCCGCGTGGTCGAGCTCGAGGCGGAGCTGGCCCAGCTGAACGGCACTTACCTGCGGCTCGCGGCGGACTTCGAGAATCACCGTCGCCGCAAAGCTCAGGAGAGTGAGGAGCAGGCGCGGTACGGCTCCATTGGGCTGCTTCAGGCCTTGCTGCCAGGTCTTGACAATCTGGCCCGGGCTGTCTCCCACATCTCCCCGGAAGCCAAGGATGGCCTCGCTGAGGGTCTCCGGCTGACGCTCAAGCAGCTGGAAGACGCGCTGTCCTCCCAGGGCATCCGCCGGATCGCTTCCGTGGGCACTCCCTTCGACCCCCGGCTACACGACGCGGTCCTGTCCGTGCCGACGGGAGACGCCAAGCCGGGCACGGTGGTGGCGGAGCTGGCCCCCGGCTACCAGATCTACGACCGGGTGGTGCGGCCAGCCCAGGTGAGCGTGGCCGAGGCTGGGCCGGAGCCCAGTCCGCCCCAGGCGGCGCGAGCCAAGGCGGCACCGCCGGCTGCTGCCGAGGATGTCGCGGACGAGAAATCCCCCGACTAACTGATGCCGCAGACCAAGCGCGACTACTACCAAGTCCTCGGCGTGGACCGGCAGGCTACGCCAGCCGAGCTGAAACGCGCCTACCGGGGCTTGGCGATGCGCTATCACCCCGATCGCAATCCAGGCGACCACGAGGCGGAGGACCACTTCAAGGAGATCGGTGAGGCCTACCAGGTCCTCTCCGATCCCGACCGGCGCCAGCGCTACGACGCCTTTGGTCACGCCGGAGAGTCGATGGGCGCGAGCGCCGGCTTCAACTTCCAGTCCGCCTTCGACCTCTTCGACATGTTTTTCGCCGGCGGAGCCTCCGGCCAGCGTCGGCGCGGGGGCCCACGGCGCGGCAGTGACCTCCAGCTCCCGGTGACCATCGACTTCCAAGAGGCGATTCGTGGGGTCACCCGAACCTTCGAGATCACCCGCCACAGCCACTGCCCGGAATGCCACGGATCGGGAGCCAAGGCGGGAACCGGGTCCCGCCCCTGTCCGGACTGCGGTGGCCAGGGACAGGTCCAGCGGGCGCGCCAGACGCTGCTGGGCCAGATGGTCACGGTGGAGGCCTGCCCGCGCTGTCAGGGTGAGGGTCAGATGATCGAGTCACCCTGTCTCAACTGCCATGGCCAGGGGCTGGTCGAGGCCCCCAAGGAGATCGAGGTCCAGATCCCCCCTGGGGTGGACAACGAGATGCGGGTGCGGGTGCCGGCCGAGGGTGCCGCTGGCCCCAGGGGGGGACCGCCCGGAGACCTCTACCTTCTGATCACGGTCAGGCCCCACGAGGAGCTCCAGCGCCGGGGGATGACCATCGTCTACGAATGCCCGATCACCATGTCGCAGGCGGCACTGGGGGACACTGTCGTGGTCCCCACCGTGGACGGCCCGGTCCCCATGGTGGTCAAGGCAGGCAGCCAGTACGGTGAGCAGGTGCGGATCCCCGGCAAGGGCGCTCCCGACCCGAGGACCGGTCGGCGCGGTGACCAGGTGGTCCGCTTGCGGGTGGTGATTCCCACCAAGCTCTCCGAGCGCGAGCGGGAATTGCTGCTCGAACTTTCTCCTCCAGATGGCAAACCGCACCCCGTCCGCAGGGGTTTTTTCGAGAACCTGAAGGACGCCATCGGACTGTAGGTCGCGCCAGCCTGGTGGAACGGCCCATTACCTCGGCCGACACTTGGAGCTTGGGAGGCGCCGCCAAGGACGAAGCCGGCAGCTGGTCCCGGCGGGCGGACCACCGCGAGTGACCATGGGCTGAGTTCGGATGGTGCTGTCCCGCTGCGAGCCGGTGGCCTATTGGCGAGGAGACGATGGCGGTCCGCAGCCGGCCCCGATCGGCACCATCCCCCCCAAGCCGCGGTTCTGAGGGCGAGCGTTGGCTCGGCAGGCTAGCTGTGACCGTGGAAACGACCAGTTAGCCGATCGCCCGTCAGGCCGACCGAGTGATCGCCGCCGGGGAGCCGCCGGGACCCGCGGCCCAACTGGCGGTTCCGCGTTAGCGGCACCGCGATCTGGGTCAGTTCTGCTCGGTTGGGCCATGCCGGGGCGCGATCGAGCGGCCAAGGACGCCCTACAATCGCGCCCATCAGGTGGCCCGGGCGCGCTGCCGGGAAGCGCCAAGGGAGGGTGGCCCGTGGACGATGCGATCGGAGTGGGGCGGATCCTGGGGAAGACCGCCGCTCAGATCGCATTGATAGGCGCGGTTCTCGCGGTCACGACGGCGCCCGCGATGGCCGCGAGAACCGCGCAGCGCGGACGGGGTCACCCGAACTCGGTGCCCGTCGGCGTGGACATCTCCTATCCTCAGTGCGGTCGCACCCTGCCCACTGGACAAGCGTTCGGCATCATCGGCGTAAATGATGGATTTGCCAACGCTTCCAATCCGTGCCTTGAGGCCGAACTTGATGGGGCCGTGCACAGTTCCACCGGCGCCAGTTCCCAACCCCGGGCTTCGGTGTACGTGAACACAACCGATCCCGGCAACTCCTACAACGGCCAGCTAGTCAGGGACTGGCCCGTCTCGGGCAGCACTCCTTTCGGCGCGTGCCGGACCACCATCCAGGGCGGTCACGTGGTGGGCCAGAACTCCGCCGCCTGCGCCTGGGAATATGGCTACCAGAAGGCGGCCCAAGACGTGTCCTGGCTCCAAAGGTACGCGTCAGAGCCACCTGCGACCAGAGCCGAAGTCTGGTGGCTGGACGTGACTCAGGAGTACGCGGCAGTGTCCGGTGTTCCGACCGAAGCCAGCGGCTACCACTGGTGGCTGGACGTGGAAACCGGGGACGTATGGCAGTCTTCGACCAAGCTCAACGATGCCGATCTCCAGGGCATGGTCCATGCGTTGCGACAGGCCGGTGTCGCCAGCCTGGGTGCCTACTCCACCACGTATCAGTGGGACCAGATCGCCGGGGGCACCACCACCACCGCCGCCGGTTCACTCTATGCACTGTCCGACTGGATTCCAGGCGCCACCTCCCTGAGCGGTGCGGAACGCAACTGCGGGCAGCCGCCATTCACCGGGGGCCGGGTGATCGTCACGCAGTGGTCCGGTGGTCGGTATGACGGTGACTACGCCTGCCGCCGCTGACTGCGGCGGAGTGGGTCAAAGGAAGCCGCGGTAGCGGGGGCATCTGTCGCTCTCCAACTTCGATGCCGCCCGAGGCCGATTCGGCGGTCGGTGCGGGGACAGGACCCCAAACCGAGGGTGGTGCGGGCCCGCGCCGAACCCTTCCAGAGTTCAGGAAACCCGGGAGAAGATGGCGACTATGGGCGGGGTTAGGGGTCGATCGCTCGATGGCTCCCGCGCTTGACCGGTCAGTGCATAGAGGGCCGCTCCTGGTCGTTCATCGGGCAGGTCAGGTTGCCCCCGGACGGGCGTGATTCGGACCAGCGCAGCTTCGGCCGGCCCCGCGCTGGAGGCGGCGTCGAGATCCACGGCAACCAGGGGGGCAATGTTCATCGCGGCAGCGTGGCTGCAAAGTGACTGCGCAGACTGGTGGCCAGTTCTTCGGGACTGCGCACCATGAAGGGCTCGTCCAGCAGGTGCTGCCAGGAGGTGGTGTCCGACCCCTCGATAACGGGGTTGAAGAAGATCCGCGGCGAGACCCGAGCGTGCAGCCAGAAATGGGGGGTGCGCTCGTGCGCCGGCGCCGCGTAGAGCGCCAGGTTGAAGGCCCGAACCCCCTCCTCGTGGAAGGCAGCCAGAGCGACTCGCAGCCCGGCAGCAAACTCTCTGACCGCGTCGGGGGAGAGGTCCTCCAGGTAGGCCTGCTCCGGAAAGAGGGTGAGGAGATCCGACACCACGCTCCGGGACACGAAGGCCGTCAGCCAGACGGTGTTCGGACCCCGAGCCACAAAGCGCTCTCCTGACGCCTCCTCGGCCTGGGCCAACTCCTGCCAGTAGGGATGGTGGTGCCGGCGAAAGAAGAGCCGGCTCCGGCGCACCTCCTCCTCCAGCAGCGAGCCGGGTCGGTTGGTGGAGAACGCCTGGAGGTGGGCGTGCACCTGGGTGGCGCCTGCCGGGGGCATGTAATTCCAGGTGACGACCGCGTGGGTGCCGCGGCCAACCCGCGGCAGAGCGCGGAAATACTCGATCAGCGCTAGCAGGCCGTCGGCCAGCTGGGCCTCGGTGAACTGGTCGGCGGGGAGGAAGTGCTCCCGGGTGAGGCTCACCACCACGCTGTGCCGGTCGTAGGGGGAGAGGTTGGGAAAGACGGTTGCCTCGCCCCGTTGGATCCGGCCGTTCTGGGCGATCGCCCGCGGCAGCAGCGGGGTCACCTTCAGCAGGCGCTCCGGGCAGAAGGGGCAGCTCGCCCGCGAGGACTCCACCACCTGGGACAGATCGGGCGCCACCAGCTGGAAACCGACGAAGTGGGCTACGCGGCCGCTCCGGCCGGTGAGGGGGTCACGTCTCAGCTCCGAGTAGCGGTGGACCAACTCGGGGTCAGGGACGCCCTCGGCTGGTCGGAAGGTCGAGCACCGGCGCTCGCTGGCGAATCGCAGGGTCAAGAGTGGCGGACCAACCGCGGCATCAGCCTCCCTGCGCCTCCAGGTCTCCGGCTCGCGCCAGAAGCACGGTGAGAGCCACCACCGCCGCCAAGGTGGTGCGCAGGTTGCGCGGGCCCAGAGAGACCGGCCACGACCCCTGACTGGCCAGCTCCTGTACCTCGGCCGCGGTGAAACCACCTTCGGGGCCGATCAGAATCGCGGTGGGCAGCTGGCTATCCCAAGCCACGGAGTTGAGGCCCTGGCGCAGCTCTCCGTCATGGCAGGTGAACGCCTGGAGTTTGGGCTCGGCCTGGTGGAGGTTCTGCAGGGATTCCAGCACCGGGGCGATCCGGTGCACCTCCGGAATTCGGTGCCGGCCGGCCAGCTGAGCCGCCTCGCGGCTAATGGTCCGCCAGCGCTCTCTCCGGAGCACCGCTTGTTCTGGCTCCGGTTTTGGAATGGTGCGTTCTGTCAAAACCGGCCAGATGGTGATGGCCCCCAGCTCGGCGACCTGTTCACAGACGGCCGCCATGCCCTGGCCTTTGGGCAGTGCCTGGAGCAGGTGCAGCTGCGCCTTGGCCTCTCGGCGGGTGCGCCTGGTGGCCACGATCATCCCGGTCACCTGGTCGGTTCCGAGCGTCTCCAGCCGGACGTCGTGCTCACTGCCGTCCTCCATGACCACGGTCACCAACTCCCCCTGGCGCGAGCGCAGCACCCGGCTGATGTGCCAGGCGTCGCGATCGAGAATCTGGACCTCTCCGGTAGAGCTGACCTGCCCCGCCGGAACGAAGAAGAGAGGCATCCTCGGAGTGTACCCAGCCTGGTCGCGCGGGCTGCCGCCGATACCATGGCCAGGTGGATTGGCCAGCCTCCGGAGAGCTCCGGCGCATCCAGGCTGACGATGGCACCGAACTAGCGGTATTGGCGCTAGGTGAGGGCCCGCCCCTCCTGCTGATCCCGGGTCTGGGCACCGACCACCACGCCTTCGTTTGGAACATCAGAGAGCTGGCGGAGCACTTCGAGTGCCTGGTTTTGGACCAGCGCGGCATCGGTCTCTCCGAGGCCACTCCCGGTCCCTACACCATGGAGCTACTGGCCGACGACGCGGCCAGCGCGCTGCGCCAGCTCGCCCCTCAGGGGGCCTTGGTGTTGGGGGTCTCGATGGGGGGAATGGTCGCCCAGCACCTTGCCATTCGACACCCGAGGCTGATTCAGAAGCTGGTTCTGGGCTGCACTGGCCCGGGCGGCCGGCTGGCGGTTCGGGCGGATCCCGAGGTGACCCACCGACTCCTCGGCGCGGACGCCAAGGACCCCGCATCCGCCTACCGGATTGCCTGCTCGGTCCTGTATGAACCGAATTGGCGGAAAGCTCACCCGGAGGTCATCGAGGACGCGGTCGAGTGGCGCGCCCACCATCCCCTGCGCCCGGGGGTGTTCCAGGCCCATTGGCAGGCGATTCGGCACCACGACACCGGGGCGCGACTGGGGCAGATCACGGCGCCCACCCTGATCCTCCAAGGCACGGCGGACGTGGTCATGTTGCCCGGCAACGCCCAAGCTCTGGGGGCCGGGGTTAGCGGCTCAGAACTGGTCTGGCTGGCGGGCCGCGGCCACATGTTTTTCCAGGAGGATCCACCGCGCACCCTCCGCTTGCTGCGGGAGGGGCTGCTGCCCGCGGTGTCTGAAAACGATGCTCCACCAGCCCTTTGGCCCGCAGTTCCAGATACAATCGCCACCCGCAAAGGTGAGGACTGAGGGTCCGCGCCGGGACTGGGGTAGGCAGGCTCGAGGAGGTGACTTTCGCTGTCGGAGGTAAAGCTGCGGGAAGGCGAGTCGTTCGAAAGCGCGCTGCGCCGCTTCAACAAGAAAATCAAGCAGAACGGGGTTCTGACCGAGGTGCGGCGCCGGGAGTTCTACGAGAAGCCCAGCGTCCGCCGCAAGAAGAAGATCATGGCCGCGCGCAAGCGCCGGGCCAAGCAGGCCTAGCGACCGATCTCGCAACGCTCCCGCCGAGTGCGGTGAGCGTGGTGTTCTCGAGAGGCCTCTCCAAGTCCGACCGCGAGCTCGCCGGGGCCGCCGCGCTGGCCGAGCTTCTGTGCGGGGCCTTGGGCGATCTTGGTCTTGGTCCGGCTAACCTCAACTGCCGGCTCGCGACGCCGATCGAGATCCGCCGGATCAATCGCGAGTTCGCCCAATCCGACCACGTGACCGATGTACTGGCGTTCCCGGTGGCGCCCGACGAGGGCAGCGGCTTCCAGCTACCGCCCTCCGAAGAGGGATTTCTGGGCGACATCGTGATCTCGGTCCGGACCGCGGCCACCCAGGCTGAACTGGCCGGTGACGATCCCCAAGCCGAATTGCAGCTGCTGGCGGTGCACGGTCTGCTCCATCTCCTCGGTCACCATCACGGCGAGCAAGGCCCGGCGGACCGCATGACCCGAGCCACCGCGCTGCTCTTAGGCCAGCACGCCGCCCGCCGCGGGCTGCCGGAGCCGCGAGTGCCCCAGCTCCAGCCGCGCGCGTGACCGGGGCCCCGTTGTTGGTGATCGGACTGGGCAACCCGGGGGGCGAGTACGAGGGGACCCGCCACAACGTGGGCGCAGCCGCCTTGGCGGTCCTCGCCCAACGGCTCCAGGTCAAGCTCGGCGCTTACCGAGGCCCCGCCTGGGTCGCTCGCAAAGTGATCGAGGAGAGGGAGTTGATCCTGGCCCGACCCAAAACGTTCATGAACGAATCAGGAGTTGCCGGATCCAAGTTGGCCCGGGACTTCAACGTGCCCCTGGAGGCGGTCGTGGTCGTGTACGACGAGCTGGACCTGAAGCTGGGACGGCTGCGGATCCGGGCCAAAGGCGGCACCGCCGGGCACAACGGCCTCCGGTCCCTGCAGGCCCACTGGCGCTCCCAGGCGTTCCCTCGGGTGCGGATCGGAATCGGGCGACCACCGGCCGGGCAGGACCCGATCGAGTACGTGCTGGGCCGGCCCTCGGGACGGGACCGGGAGGTGCTGGACCGAGCTTGCGAGCGGGCGGCGGACGCGATCCTGACCATCGCCTCCGAGGGCTTGGAACAGGCGATGACCGAGTACAACCGGGTCGACGGCGAGGAGGTGGTTGGTGCCGGCTGAGCCAGCGGCGAGGGCGGCGAGTTCGGCTACCACGCTGGCCCTTTCCCGGACCTTGCTGGCCCGGATGGCGGGACTGCCGTTGGGGCAGGGTCTCCAGGCCTGGCTGAGGAAGGATGCTCCGGCCAGCTCGGTCGGGGGAGTGATCCACGCCGCCACCCCCCTGGTTGCGGCGCTGGTGAGGGACCTGCTCCAGGTGCCGGTCTGCCTCCTGGTCGCGGAGCCGGAGCCGGTATGGCAGGAGATCTCGACCTGGACCTCGGACACCGATGTCCTGTTGTTTCCCGCCGCGGACGTGCTCCCCTTCGACCGGATCGCCCCCTCGGGAGAGGTGGTGCGGCACCGGCTCGCCACTCTGCGGGGACTGCGCTCCCCGGCGCCCCAGATCGTGGTGACCTCGCTGTCGGCGATCTTGCGGCCAACGCTCTCGCCAGAGCGAGTCGGAGGCTGGCGGAGCTCCTTGGAAGCCGGGGCCAGGATCGCGCCCATGGAGTTGGCCGCTCTCCTTTTGGAGTCCGGCCACCGGCAGGAGTCGATCGTCTCGTTCCCCGGGGAGTTCGCCCGCCGGGGCGGCATCATCGACTGCTTTCCGACCGAAGGCCGGCCCTGGCGGGCGGAGTGGGAGGGCGACCTGGTCGCCGGACTGTGGCGGCTCGACCCGGAGACCCAGGGCTCGCGAGCGGGGCTGGACTCGGTGGTCCTCACCCAGGCGCGGGAATTCGCTCTCGACCGGCCGTCGCTGGCCGTCGCCGCGGAGCGGCTCGCCGCGCTGGACCTGGCCGCGCTGCGTGACGACGTGCGCGAGCGCTGGGAGGCTGATCTCGAGCTGATCCGGGCGGGCGCGCTGCCGGACCCCGCCGACGCCCTGGGACCGCTACTGGCGGATCCGGAGCAGACCCTGCTGCGGCATCTCCAGCCGGGCACGGTCATTCTGACCGAGCACCGCGAGCGGCTGACCCAGGTGGCCCGGTCCTGGCTGGACGAGGTGGCGGCCATCCACGAGGCGGAGGTCTCCCGCTCCGAGCTGCCCCGTGACCTCCCCTCCGCGGTTGCCTCGCTGGACGACGTGATGGCCGAGCTGGTCGGCGCCCGCTGTCTGGACCTGCGCCGGGAGCCGGTCGATGACTCACTGGTATGCGCCGACGTGGAGATCGCCGGCGCCCCGACCTTCGCTGGGGACATCGACCAATTCGCTCTTCAGGTCCGGGAGCTGCGGCGGGCGACCGGCACCGTGCTGGTCCTGGGCATGCAGGAGGACCGGGTGCTGGAGCTGGCTGAGGAGAGAGGATTGGAGGCGATCCGCCTGGAGGACTTCTCCCTGGCCCAAACCGAGCTCGCGGACTCAGCCCTGGTGGTGGCACCGGGAGATCTTGAGGTCGGACTGGTGGTGAGCCAGCTGCGGCTCGCCGTCCTCTCCGATGCGGACATCTTCGGCTTGCAGAAGCGCCGAGCGTCTTCCCTGCTGCGCACCGTGCGCCGAGCCGAGTCCAGTGCTGCGGGGAGGCTCCGCCACGCGACCGGGTCCGGGGTCGACGTCGCCGCCTTCCGGTTCCAGCTGGAGCCCGGGGACGTGGTGGTCCATCGCGATCACGGCATTGGCCGCTTCCTCTCCATGAGCCGGGTGGCCGACGGGGACGGCGAGCGCGAGTACATGCAGATGGAGTACGCCGACGGTCACAAGCTCTACGTCCCGGCCGAGCACCTGGACCGCATTGAGAAGTATTCCGGCGGAGGCGGCGAGCATCCGCAGCTCTCCCGGCTGGGCACCGGGGAGTGGGAGCGCACCCGGCGCTCAGTGCGCCGTCGGGTGGATGAGATAGCCGAGGAGTTAGTCGAGCTGTACGCTCGCCGGCTGGCGGCGCAGGGCCACGCCTTTGCCTCGGACTCCCGCTGGCAGCAGGAGCTGGAGTCGTCATTCCCGTACCAGGAGACCCGCGACCAGCTGCTGGTCCTGGACGATATCAAGCGCGACATGGAGTCGCCCCGCCCGATGGACCGACTGCTCTGTGGGGACGTGGGGTTCGGTAAGACGGAGATCGCCCTTCGGGCCGCCTTCAAGGCGGTGGAGGACGGCTACCAGGCGGCGGTGCTGGTGCCCACCACAGTGCTGGCCCAGCAGCACCATCTGACGTTCAAGGAGCGGCTGGCAGCTTTCCCGATCACGGTGGAGCAGCTCTCCCGGATGCGCTCCGACGAGGAGGCCCAGGTGGTGCTGGGGGGCCTGGCGGCGGGCACGGTCGACATCGTGATCGGCACCCATCGGCTGCTCCAGCGCGATGTCCGCTTCAAGAACCTGGGCCTGGTGGTGCTCGACGAGGAGCAGCGCTTTGGGGTGCTGCAGAAGGAGCGCCTGAAGCAGCTCCGGACTGCGGTCGACGTGCTGTCGCTCTCGGCGACCCCGATCCCTCGGACGCTGCACATGGCGCTGGCCGGGATTAGGGACCTCTCGGTGGTGCGCACCCCGCCCGAGGGCCGATTGCCGATCCGCACCTATGTCACCGCCAAGGAAGAGGGGCTGGTCCAGGACGTGATCCGCCGGGAGCTGGCCCGGCGCGGCCAGGTGTACTACGTCCACAATCGGGTCCAGACGATCCAGCGGGAGGTGGAGTGGCTGCGGAAGCTGGTCCCGGACGCCCGGTTTGCGGTCGCCCACGGGCAGATGGACGAGGGGACCCTGGCCCAGGTGATGGTGGCCTTCATGGCTGGGGAGGTGGACGTGCTCTGCTGCACCACCATCATCGAGAACGGACTGGACATCCCCAACGCCAACACCCTAGTGGTCGACGACGCCTCCCGGATGGGCCTCTCCCAGCTCTACCAACTCCGCGGCCGGGTCGGCCGCTCCGGCCAACGGGCCTACGCCTACTTCCTCTACGATCCCGAGCGCTCGCTGACCGAGCGGGCCGACAAGCGGCTGGACGTGGTTGCCGACCTCCAGGACCTCGGCTCCGGCTTCGCGCTTGCCCTCAAGGACCTGGAGATCCGGGGCGCGGGCAATGTGCTGGGGGAGGCACAGCACGGTGACATCGCCGCGGTGGGGCTGGAGACCTACAACCACCTGCTGCGGCAGGCGGTACTGCAGGCGCGAGGTCAGGAGCTGGCCGAGTCGCCGGCCCAGGTGGCGATAAACCTGCCGTTCCATGCCCTGCTGCCGCCCGAGTACGTCCCCGACGAGCGCCTGCGGCTGCGGATCTACCAGCAGCTGGCGGGGGCCACCACGGAAAGTGAGCTGGACGAGAGCGCCCGCAACCTCCGCCAGCGCTTCGGTCCGCGGCCGGAGGAGCTGGAGAACCTGATCTTGGCCCTGCGCATCCGACTGCTGGCGGCGGAGGTTGGTGCCAGATCGGTCGAGACTGACCAGGACCAGGTAGTGGTTAGCTTCGAGCCCGGCCACGGCCTGCCGCTCCGGGAGGTGGTCGGAGCGGCGCCCGGTCAGGTGCTGGAGGCGACCAACAACAAGCTCCGCCTCCAGGTGGAGGCGGCCGGCGAGAGCTGGCCGGAGCTCCTGATGGGCACCCTCCGCCGGCTGGGTCAAGCCCGGGCGGCGCGCCTCGCGCAGTTGGCGAACGCGTGACCGACGACGACCTGCTAAAGCTGCGCCAACTCTTCGAGGTGATGGAGCAGCTGCGGGCTCCCCAGGGCTGCCCCTGGGACCGCGCCCAAACTCATCAAACCCTGCTTCCGTTCCTGCTGGAGGAGACGTACGAGACGATCCAGGCAGCCGAGGAGGGCGGCCCGGAGGAGCTGGCGGAGGAGCTCGGCGACCTTCTGGTGGAGGTAGCAATGCACGCCGCCATCGCCGCTGAGTCCGGGACTTTTGACATCGGGACGGTGGCCCGGATCGCCACCGACAAGATGATCGGCCGGCATCCCCACGTCTTCGCTGACCAGGAAGTGGCGGGGGTTGCCCAGGTGCTCAGCAACTGGGAGGAGCTGAAGCGGCGGGAGAAGCCGAACCGGGAATCGGCGCTCGACGGGATCCCCCGGTCGCTGCCGGCCCTGGCCTTCGCCGCGGCCATCCAACGGCGCCAGGCGCGCCGAGCTCAAACTTCCGGTCCCGAGTCAGCAGCCCCAGATCCGGCCACGGCCGTCGCGGACGCGCTGGGTCAGCTCAAGGGTGGGGCAGAGTCGGCCCGCTCCGCGGAGGAGGTGGTCGGGGAGCTGCTGTTCCGGGTGGTGGCCCTGGCCAGCCAGCGCGATGTGGACGCGGAGGGCGCCCTGCGCCGCTTCGCAGCCGGACAGCGGGAGGCCTTCCGGAAGACGGAGCTGGAAGCCCGCCCGGAGCTGCCCTCGCGGGCCGGCCCGGCGAAATTCGGCCAGGCGAAGTAGCGCCGAACTCGCCAACCCACTTCCCGCGCGCATCGTGCGGCCGTATACTCAGCCTGACGAGCGGGCCTTGGTGCCTGCTGTCTGCGAAATCAAATCCACCTCACGTTGAACCAGGATCGAGCGGACGGCTACGGGCCCCTCAATGGGCTGATCCGAGAGCTACGCATTCGCTGGCGGCTTTTCCGGCGGGGCCACTCTCTGGGGCATCGCCACGTGGTGCTGCTGATCGTGACGGTGGCCGGCTTCTGGATCGCCCTCGGTCTGTATCACGGGCTGCGCACCGACGCTGGCCTGCGCCGCCAGCTGACCCAGCTGCAGGGCCAGTCTCAGAGCCTCTCCGGCCAGGTCCAGGCTCAGCGCCTGGAGCTCCTGACCGCCGCCTCCTCCTTGGCCCAGGCAGAGCTTGCCCGCTCCCAGGGCCTCTCCCCGTCGACCGACCAGGTCTACGCCGTGGAGAACCCGGTCCAGGCGGCCGGCCCGGTGGCGATCCAGCAGGGAGCCGTCGAGGTGGGCCAGACCGCCCAGAGCCTGGTCCAGTCGCTCTTGGGAGTTACGCCCAAGACCTCCTGAAGCATCCGGGAGCCGGGAAGCGTCGAGATCCGCCCCATCGATGAGCTTTTGACGTTATCTGCCGGGTCGCGTACAATCTCGGCGCGGCGTGGAGCAGTGGCAGCTCGTCGGGCTCATAACCCGAAGGTCCCAAGTTCGAATCTTGGCGCCGCAACGCTCACCCAACCGAGGCCGCGGGCAACGGCGGTATAGCTCAGGGGTTAGAGCGCTCGGCTCATAACCGAGGTGTCCCTGGTTCAAATCCAGGTACCGCCACCCGCCGCAGAGGATCCGACCGTGGCTGGGGCAGGGCCGAATCCTCTGCTCTGGTGGGTGCGCCGGCTTGGGGCGGACGCTCTCGAGTTCGTAGCCGGGGATGGCAACAGATGACTGCGTACAATCGGGCGGATGCCACGACAGCGCCGGGCCGTCGCCTACGCGGTCCTTTTTATTGCCCTACTCGCGATCGCCACCCTGGCTTGGCGGGCGACTCCGAGCAAGACCATCCCGGCCCGGTCTACTGGCGAGCTCCAACAGGCGCTCACCAATTACCAGCTCAAGTCCGAGGGGAAGACGGTTCCGGCGGGCCAGCCGATCATCTCCACCCAGCACCAGGCGCAGGTGATCAACTCGGGGGAATCGGTCAACTGGTGGACCCAGAGCGGGCGCGAGTACCAGTCATTCATAGAAGCTAGTGATCCCGCCACACTCTTCAGCAAGTACGGTTACTCCGACTACACCCTTCAGGCGCCCAGTTCAGATAACGTGTTCCTCACCCTGATCCTGCCCAACGTGATCATCGTTCTGGTGATCCTGGCCTTCATCTGGTTCATGCTCCGGCAGAGCCAGAGTGGCAACAATCAGGCGCTCTCGTTCGGTCGCAGCCGGGCTCGACTGATCGCGGGGGACAAACCTGAGGTCACCTTTGCCGACGTCGCCGGGGTGGACGAGGCCAAACAGGAGCTCAGCGAGATCGTGGAGTTCCTGAAGTACCCGGAGCGCTTCACCTCGCTGGGCGCGCGCATCCCCAAGGGGGTGCTGATGGTGGGTCCCCCAGGAGCCGGCAAGACCTTGCTCAGCAAAGCGGTGGCGGGGGAGGCCGCAGTGCCCTTCTTCAGTATCTCGGGATCCGAGTTCGTGGAGATGTTCGTGGGGGTGGGCGCCAGCCGGGTCCGCGACCTCTTTGACCAGGCCAAGAAGAACAGCCCCTGCATCGTCTTCGTCGACGAGATCGACGCCGTTGGCCGCCAGCGGGGGGCCGGGCTCGGTGGTGGCCATGACGAGCGGGAGCAGACCCTCAACCAGCTGCTGGTGGAGATGGACGGCTTCGAGACCAACACCCATGTCATCGTGATTGCGGCGACCAACCGCCCCGACGTCCTGGATCCGGCCCTGCTCCGTCCCGGTCGCTTCGATCGCCACGTCACCCTGGACAATCCCGACATCAGGGGCCGGGACGCCATCCTCAAGGTCCACGCCCGCAACAAGCCGCTGGACACCTCGGTCGACCTCGAGGTGCTAGCCAAGCAGACCGTGGGCTTCAGCGGAGCCGATCTGGCCAACCTGATCAACGAGGCGGCGATCCTGGCGGCACGCCAGAACAAGAAGGTGATCGCCATGCCGGAGCTGGAGGAAGCTATCGCGCGGGTGATCGCCGGGCCCGAGCGTAAATCCCGTCGGATCACCGACGAGGAGAAGACGACGATTGCCTACCATGAGATGGGGCATGCGCTGGTGATGTACACCCTGCCTCGCTGCGATCCGCCCTACAAGATCAGCATCGTCAGCCGGGGCATGGCCCTGGGCTGGACCATGGCGCTGCCGGAACACGACCGGGTGCTGGTCAGCAAGGCACAGCTGACCGACCAGCTGGCCGGGATCCTGGGCGGCCGGGTGGCGGAGGAGATCCTGCTGGGGGACGCCAACATCACCACCGGAGCCTCGGACGACATCGGCAAAGCCACCAAACTGGCCCGGCGGATGGTGACCGAGTGGGGGATGAGCGAGAAGTTGGGACCCCTGGCATTCGGTACCAAGGAGGAACTGGTCTTCCTCGGCCGCGACCTCGGTGAGCAGCGCAACTACTCCGATGAGACTGCCGGTGAGATCGACCAGGAGGTGCACTCCCTGGTGGACAACGCCTATCTCACCGCCAAGAAGGTGCTCACGCTGCGACGGCACACCCTGCAGACCTTGGCCGATCATCTGATCCAGGTGGAGTCGATGGACCGCAAGGAGATGGACGAGGTGATCCAGCAGGCTGAGGAAGAGCAGCCGGCCGCCAGCTAAGTTCGGTCGCCCAACGCGGGAGAGCGGACTCTCCCGCTGGCGCCTACCATAAGCGGCGGCCCGTTGGGCCTAGAGGAACGACCTCAATCCGCTTGGATCCCTGAGGTGACCGAGACGGAAGTGGGTTACGGCATCGTCGGCGCCGGGCGCCTGGGCCAGGCAATCGCGCGCCGCCTGACTCAGCGAGGAGCTGCGCCGGGCTTGATCTACTCGACCAGTCCGCAGCGAGCCCAGTCGCTCGCCTCGGAGCTCAGCTGGATGGTCGGCGCCAGTGCCTCCGAAGTGCTGGGTGGATCGGCCGTGACCTTGCTCTGCGTGCCCGACGGGGTGCTGGAGCAGCTGGTCGTCGAGCTCAGCTTGGTACCGCCGGTCGCTGGGCGCGTGGTCGTCCACTGTGCGGGCAGCCGCGGTCTGGAGCCACTTGGCCCGCTCCGAGAGCGCGGCTGTCGGGTGGGGGTCTTTCACCCCTTGGCGCCGATTCCCGACGGGGACCCCGCCTCGTTCGATCACACTTTCATCTCGATTGAGGCCGATCCCGGGGCCCGCGCGGAGCTCCTGGGACTGGCTGAGCTCCTCGACTGCCAGGTGATCGAGGTGGCCGCGCTGGACCGTCCCCTCTATCACGCGGCAGCCGTGTTCGCAGGGGTCCTACCGGTCCTCCTGGAGCGGCTAGCAGAACGTCTCGGGGACGCCTCTGGCGGCGGACCAGAATTGGGAGAAGCGCTCCGGGCGCTTTACTTGGCCAGCGCCAGGAACGTCCAGCGGCTGGGCCCTCAACGGGGACTCAGCGGCCCGCTGGAGCGGCGGGATCAAGGCACCGTGAATGCTCATCAGGCGGCTCTGAGTCGGTTCGATCCAACTCTGGCCGATGTGTACGCGGCAGTCCTGAAGGCGGCCAGGCCAGTGCCGGCCGACCTACCTGGGAAAGGAGGCTGATGGTGGCGGAGCAGATCGTCGGACGCAAGCCGATCCAAGTCGGCAATCTCGCCAAGTGGAAGCGCGAGGGCAAGCGCTTCGCCATGCTGACCGCCTACGACTACACCACCGCCAGCTGGCTGGATCAGGCGGGGATCCCCGTCTTGCTGGTGGGAGATTCCCTGGGTGGGGTGGTGCTCGGCCACCGCCTCCGCGACGGTGGGTACGACACCGTCCCGGTCACTCTCGACGACATCCTCCACCACGCCAAGGCGGTCACCCGGGCCGTCCAGCACGCCCTCGTAGTCGGAGACATGCCCTTTTCTTCCTACCGTCTCGGGCTGGAGGAGGCCACCAGATCCGCCTGCCGGCTGCTCCAGGAGGGGGGCGTCCAGTCGGTCAAGCTGGAGGGCGGCGGACCGGTGATCGAAGTGGTCGCCCATCTGGTTGAGCGGGGCATCCCGGTGATGGGCCACCTGGGTCTGACTCCCCAGAGCGTCCATGGCATGGGTGGGCTGCGCGCTCAGGGTCGGGACGAAGCGGGGGCGGCTCGGATCCGGGATGCGCTGACTGGTCTGGAGCAGGCGGGCGCCTTCACCGTCGTTCTGGAGGGGATACCCTCCGCCCTCGCCGCGGAGCTCACTGCCGCCACCTCGCTGCCCACGATCGGTATCGGGGCTGGCGCCGCGTGCGATGGCCAGGTCTTGGTGGTCCACGACATGCTCGGGCTCACGATCGGTCCGGTCCCCAAGTTCGTGAAGCGATTCGCCTCCTTGGGGGAGGAGATCGCCGCCGCCGCGAGCCAGTTCCAGGCGGAGGTCGAGGCGGGCACCTTCCCCGATCAGGAGCACACCTACGGCTGAGCTGGCCCAGGGCGTCGGCGCGCGCCGGCAGGCGACGATGCCCCAGGTGGTCACGACGCCCGGGGAATTGCGCCAGCTGACCGCGGGCTGGACCGCCTCGGGCCAACTGGTGGGGCTGGTGCCGACGATGGGCTCGCTGCACGCGGGGCACCTCTCACTCGTCACCGCGGCTCAGCGGGAGTGCGACAAGGTGGTGGTCTCCATCTTCATCAATCCCCTCCAGTTCGGAGCGGGGGAGGACTATCTCCGCTATCCTCGCCAGCTCGACGCCGACCTGGACGTGCTCGCCGACATGGGGGTCGACGCCTGCTATTGCCCGGCGGTCAAGACGCTGTACCCCGAGGGTTTCGCCACCCGGGTGGAAGTCGACGCTGGCGGCGAGCTCTGGGAGGCGGAGCGGCGACCCGGACACTTCAGCGGGGTGGCGACCGTGGTCACCAAGCTGATGGCCGCCACCGGGCCCGGCCGGGCCTTCTTCGGCGAGAAGGATGCCCAGCAGGCGGCGGTCGTCGACCGGTTGGCCAGGGACCTCGACTTGGGCATGGTTGTGACCATCTGCCCCACGGTGCGCGATCCGGACGGGCTGGCCTTGAGCAGCCGTAATCTGCTGCTCTCGGTGGCCGGCCGCCGGGCGGCGCGCTGTCTCTCCCGGGCTCTGGCGGAGGCGTCGCGCCAGTTCACCACGGGCGTCACCTCCGGTCCTGAGCTGGCGGCGGCGGCCAGCCAGCTGATCGAGGCGGAATCGGCTGCCCGACTCGACTACGCTGGGGTGGTGGATCCCACCAACTTCCAGCCGGTGAGTCATGCCATCGCGGGATCCCGGGTGCTGGTGGCGGCCCAGGTCGAGGGGGTTCACCTGATCGACACCGCGCTGCTCTCCTCGCCGCCTCGTCCGAGTCGCTGAGCGATGGGCCAGGCGGTCAGGGTCGAATCTCCGCCGCGTCGCTTCGACCTGGTGGTGGTGGGGAGTGGGATCGCGGGCCTCTTTGCCGCCGTCAAGGCCGCCCAGGCCGGGCTCAAGGTGGCGGTGCTGACCAAGGCGACCATGCAGGAGTGCAGCAGCCGCTACGCCCAGGGGGGGATCGCGGCCGCCGTCGACCCAGATGACAGCCCGCTCCTCCACGCCGCCGACACGATCGCCGCGGGTCGCGGCCTCTGCGACCCCCTGGCGGTGGCGGCGCTGGTGGAGGAGGGCCCCACGCGCATTCGCGAGCTGGTCGAGCTCGGCGTCCACTTCGACACCCAGGACGGCGTGTTGCTGGTGGCCAAGGAGGCGGCCCACTCCCGGTCCCGCATCGTCCACGCCGGCGGGGATGCTACCGGCAAGGAGGTGGAGGAGCTGCTGGCGCTGCGAGCCACCGGATCGGTCGAGCTGATCTTGGAGGAGCACCTGGTGCGCCGCGTGTTGATCAGCGAGGGAACCTGCTGGGGGGTGGAGGCGATCTCCATGCGCCAGCCGACGATCCGCCGCCTGGAGGCAGGCGCCGTGCTGCTCGCTACCGGCGGCCTGGGTCGGCTCTATCGCTACACGACCAATCCTCAGCCGTCCACCGGCGACGGGGTCTGGCTCGGCTACCAGGCGGGGGCGGAGATCGCCCACCTGGAGTTCGTCCAGTTCCATCCCACTGCCCTGGCGCTCCCGGGGGCGCCGCCTTTCCTCATCTCAGAGGCGGTCCGAGGCGAGGGGGCGCTGGTGGTCGACGACCTGGGGGAGCGTTTCCTCTTTCAGGCCGACCCTGCCGGGGAACTGGCCGGCCGCGACGTGGTGGCCCGGGCGATCACGGAGCGGATGGCGGAGCGGTCCCTCGACAACGTCTGGCTCGACCTGCGACCGATGGGAGCCGCCCAGGCTCGGGTCCGCTTTCCCAACATCGTGGCCACCTGCGCCGGCCACGGGATCGACATCACCCAGCAGCCAATCCCGGTGGCGCCCGCCGCCCACTATCAGATGGGGGGCGTGCGCACGGACCTGTTCGGGGCCACCACCGTTCCCGGCCTCTTCGCTGCCGGAGAGGTGGCATCGACGGGGGTCCACGGGGCCAACCGACTGGCCAGTAACAGTCTCTTGGAATCGCTGGTGTTCGCGGCTCGCGCGGTCGAGGCGGTCCGGGGAGCGGGGGAGCGGGCCCGGCTCGAACCTCCCGACTCGTTCGGCGAGCTCCAGCTGGAGGAGGTCACTCCCGAGCAGCTGGGCGGAAGCCGGCGCCAACTCCAAAGGGCGATGTGGAACAGCGCCGGGATCGTTCGCGACCGAGTGGGCTTGGCCCGGACGGCCGACCGCCTGGCCCAGCTGCTCGAGTCGGTACCGGATGCCCCGGTCGACCCCCATTTGGGCGAGCTGCGCGGCATGCTGGGGACCAGCGCGCTCCTGGTGGAGGCGGCCGCCTATCGGGAGGAGAGCCGGGGGGCGCACTTCCGTCAGGACCACCCGGCCGTGGAGAGCCGGTTTCTGGGTACTGTCATCCAGAAGCGGGGAGCGGCCCTGGAGTTTCGGCCGATTGAAAAAGCTCGAGCTAGCTGAGATCGCGGCGGCGGTCGAGCGGGCGCTCGCCGAGGACTACCGCGGCACCGATCTCACCGGCGAGGCGGTCCTGACGGAGGGCCAGCGCTGCGTGGCCGAAGTGATCTCTCGGGAGTCGGGCGTGCTCTGCGGACTCGCCATCGTCCAGGAGGTCTTCCGCCAGGTCGACAACTCGATCGGCTGCGCCGACCTGCTCCAGGACGGCGCCCGGCTCCAGGCCGGCAGCGTGGTGATGCGGGTGACCGGGCCGGCTTTGGCGGTGCTGGCGGGCGAGCGCACCGCGGTGAACTTCCTGCAGCACCTGTCCGGGATCGCCAGCCTGACCGCCCGGTTCGTGGCCGTGGCCAGTCCCTTCGGGGTGGAGATCCTGGACACCCGCAAGACCGTGCCGGGGCTGCGCCAGCTGGAGAAGTACGCCGCCCGCATCGGGGGAGCCCGCAATCATCGGATGGGCCTCTACGACGCCATCCTGATCAAAGACAACCACGTCGACTTGGCCGGGGGCCTTACCGAGGCCCTGACTCGGGCGACGACCCGCCATCCGGCCCGGGAGGTCGAGGTCGAGGTTCGCTCGCAGGCGGAGCTGGCGGAAGCCCTGGAGTTCGGCGTGGGGAGGGTGCTGCTGGATAACTTCACCCCGGCGGAGGTGACCGCCGCGGTGGCCCTGGTCGGGGTGCGGTCCGAGGTGGAGGTCAGCGGCGGGGTGACTCTGCAGAACCTCGCCGAATACGCAGCGGCCCGCCCCAACTACATCTCGGTGGGGCGCATCACCCACAGTGCTCCGGCTCTCGACCTGGCCCTGAAGGTGGTCGGCCACCCTTAGCCGGCGGGCGGTCTGGGAGCGGAGCCGGCGAAACCCACCCGACGGCCGAGCTCGTGGTCGCGGACCCGGCGGAGCACGAAGTGCAGCCGTCCCTCCAAGGCCACCGCCTGGAAGAGATCGAAGCCCTCGTCGGCGGCCAGGCGGTTCACCTCCTCCAGGGAGTCGACCTCGCGGTATTGATACGTCTGTTGGGGTGGGGCTGCGTTCACTTAGATCTCCTTGGGGTCGTGCGCTGAATCCGGTCCGCTCGGCGGGACCCCAGTCTGCCATCCTGGGCGGGGACGGGGCTTATGATCTGGATCCGGGCGGTCACCGCAAGTGGGGCGATCTCGCCGGATCGCTGCTATACTCTCGCCCGCGCTGGCGCTCTGCTTTAGTGCGCCGGTAACACTGTTCTGGAGGATTCAACAGGCCGTTGTCCGAGCTCGCCACTGAGGCACCCGCCGAGGAGCTGACGATCTTCAGCTCCATGGAGGAGTACCTGCGCACCAGCGCTGAATCTATCCGAACTTTGACCTATGGGGACATCGTTGACGGCACCGTCGTGCGGGTCGACCCCGACGAGGTGCTGGTTGATATTGGGGCCAAGTCCGAAGGGGTCATCTCCAATCGGGAGCTGACCGGTAGGGCGGAAGAGTCCGTGGTGCTCAACCCCGGGGACCGGATCAAGGTCTACGTCCTTCAGTCGGAGAACGAGGACGGCAACGTGGTGCTGAGCCTGCGCCGGGCCCGGGCCGAGGGCATCTGGGCCAAGGCGGCCGAGAAAGAGAGCTCCGGGGAAGGGGTCGAGGCCGAAGTTCGCGAGCAGAACAAGGGCGGCCTGATCGTCAACATCATGGGTCTGCGGGGTTTCTTGCCCAGTTCCCAGGTGGCGCGTACCCACTCCGGAAACCTGATGGACCTGGTCGGGCAGCAAATCATGGTGAAGATCCTAGAGGTCAACCGCAAGCGCAACCGGCTGATCGTCAGCCAGCGGGCGGCCCAGGATGAGGACCGTGCTCGGCAGCGGGAGGAGCTCTTCGAGCGCCTCAGCGTCGGGGACGTGGTCACCGGCCGGGTCAGCGGGCTCACCTCCTACGGTGCCTTCATCAATCTGGGTGGCGCCGATGGCCTGATCCATATCAGCGAGCTCTCCTGGGACCGGGTCAGCAACGTCTCGGACATGCTGGCGGTGGGGGACGAGGTCACCGTCAAGGTGATCAAGCTGGATCCCGAGCTGTCGCGCATCTCGCTCTCCTTGCGCCAGATGAGCGACGACCCCTGGGACAGCATCGAGGCCCGCTTCCCGGCGGGCACCGAGATCGAGGGCTCCGTTACCAAGACCAAGAAGTACGGCGCCTTCCTGCAGATCGCGGACGGGGTCGAGGGTCTGCTCCACATCAGCGAGCTCTCCTGGGAGCACGTCGAGCGCACCGAGGACGTCCTCCGAGTCGGCGACACCGTCAAGGTGATCGTGCTCCAGGCGGATCGCACCCGACGCCGCATCTCACTCTCCTACCGGCAGCTTCTGCCCCGGCCAGCTCATCTACCGGCTGAGGATGTCCCGGGCGAAGGCGAGTACGCTGCCGCGGCCGACTACGAGCCCGACGTGGACGAGGATTCGAGCCCCGAGCCGGCGCCCGCCGTCAAGCCCAAGCGCAGCCGGGCCAAGGTGGCCGTGACCGCTGAGTCTGCCGATGAGGCCGAGCTGACCGATCAGCTGCCGCCTGACGGTGCCGCGGGCGACGGTGAGTACGCCGCGGCCGACTACGGGCCGGACAGAGAACAGGATTCCGGCTCCGAGCCAGCGCCCGCCGCCAAGCCCAAGCGCAGCCGGGCGAAGGTGGCCGTGGCGGCGGAGCCTGCCAATGAGGCCGAGGCGATCGGAACGGTCGAACTGGCCGCAGCTGATGCGGTTGAAGAGGCATCGGAGCCGAAAGCGAACGCGGAATTGGAGACCGCCGAACCCGGGGACGAGTAGTCAGCGGCGGGACCGCCGGGTCCCGACCCGGGCGGACGATGAGCGCTCGCGGGCCGGCAATTCGGCTCCGCACCAACATCGATGCGGCGAATAGTCGGAATTCTCCGACTTTGTGACCATTAGCTGCTGCCTGTGTCTAGGTGGAGCGCGGCTCCATTCCCGCCGATGGTCGTGACTCAGCCGGTGCGGGCGAGATGCCACTTGATCTGCGAAGGGTCCTGGGGGATGGGGCGGAGCGACCACGGGGATCGCGCAGGGGGCGTCAACTTCTACCCCGCTCGGCCATGGGGCGAGGGGGGTGAGCCAGCAAATCGACCTTCGCGCTGGGGTTCTGCTGGCGGCGCCCGGCGCGAGCCTCGGGATGGCGGAATATTCCGTCCACTCGGTCAGCCTCGGAGTCGACCTCTGGGCCTTATGCCGGGTGGCGCGCGAGCGGCAGCGCGAGCGCAACCCCTACGCCGCCCAGGGCTTAGTCAGCCCTCGCGTGCTGGCGGTGGTGGTGGAACCGTTGGCTCGCCTCCTGTTCCGGGTCGCCTTCTTTGTCTTCCTCGCGGTGGCGGCCTTTCCCAGAGCCGGGGTCGCGCTCTTGTTCGGTGGGCAGCTCCGGTGGAAGCATCCCGGGCTTCTGGCTGCCGGAACCTTGAGCTCCTGGTTCGGTTGGTCGAGCCTGCGGCAGGGTCAGGTCGGCGGCCCGCAGCTCGCGGCGATCTCCCCGTTAGGCGAGAGGACGGCCGTGCTAGACTACGCGGTGCTGGGTCGAGAAGCCCGGCAGCCTAGCTCGACCACTAACCTCGCACCGGCTCGGCGGCGCTCAGGTCCCGGTGGCAGTCCGGCCCCTGAGCTGACTGGCCAAGGAGCGACGGAGGTGAGCTCGCGCACGTGACCGACTCCCCACCCTGGGGAATCGACTCTCGGCCGCCACTTGCGCTCCCAACGCCATTTCGGAACTGGCGCATTGCCACCCGCGTCGGTCCGTGACAGAATCGGAATCCTTGGACTGGCTTGGCTGGCGCGCGGGTGGAATGGGAGGTTGCGGCGGTCGTGTACCCGTTCGCACGTTTCACCGAGAACGCCAAGCAGGTCCTGACTCTGGCGCAGGACGAGGCGGAGAAGTCCCACCACTCGTACATCGGCACTGAGCACCTCCTACTCGGGCTGCTGCGGGAGACGGAGGGACGCGCCTCCAAATTGCTGACGCTGCTGGGAGTCGACGTTCAACAAGTGCGCGCCACCATCGATTCGGTGCTAGGTCGCAACGAGCGGATCAGCGTCCAGCAAATCATCCCCACCTCCCGGGTCAAGAAGGTGATCGAGCTCGCCTTCGACGAGGCAAAGGGCATGGGCGACTTCCATGTCGGGACCGCCCATCTCTTGCTGGGGCTGATCCGCGACGGCGAGGGGATCGCCGCGCACGTGCTCCAGGATCTCGACATCGACGCCGCGAGAGTCCTCGCCAACCTCTCTGACGACGAGGAAGATCACGGCTCTGACGCGTCCCCGCGCGAGCCTGGCGGTCACTCGGTCCGAGCCACCTTTCGCAATATCTCCACCGGGGCCGGCCCTTCTCCAGTCGGGTATCTCGGAGAGCTAAGCCAGTTCACCAGCGAGGCGAAGAGCGCCCTGGCGCTCGCCGAGGAGGAGGCGGTGAAGGCGGGCGCGGGCTACATCGGGACCGAGCATGTGCTGGCCGGGTTGGTGAGGCAGGCCGAGGGAACCGCCGGCCGGCTGCTGCTGTCCCGCGGAGTCACCCTGGAGAAGGTGCGCCAGGAATTGGCGAAGAACCACCCGCCACCGCCCCGGCTGAGTGTGCCAGCAGTGCTTCTGACCAACGAATTGCAGAATGCACTGCTGCGATCTCGACGTGAGGCACGCGGTGGCCTTACCGCGTGGGTGGATACCCAGCACCTGCTGCTGGCGATCATCGCGGAGGCCGCCGAGCCAGCAGTCCAGCTGCTGACCGCACTTGGTGTAGATGCCGCCCGGATCCGGGAAGAGATCAAGGGCTTCGAGAGCGACTCGTCGGCCTAGCGCTCGACCTGTGCGGCCGGGACCGGGGCAGCGCCGTCGGATCTCGACCGGCCGTACCCCAGGGCTCGGTCGGGCCGTGCGGCCGGAGGGGGAGAACCGCTCGGGGTTCGGGGAGCCCGAATTGGGCATAATGCGCTTGTGATCGGCCCCGCCCCGAGCCCGCGAGCCATTCCTGCCATGGCGGCAGCCTGCGCTGTCGACCGTCATACCACCGGGCTCAAGGAGATGATCCGTGTACCCGTTTGAGCGCTTTACCGAGAAGGCCAAGAAGGTCCTGACCCTGGCGCAGGACGAGGCGGAGAAATCCCATCACTCGTACATCGGCACTGAGCATCTCCTGCTCGGGCTGCTCCGGGAGGGAGAGGGACTGGCCGCCAAGGTGCTTGCCAACCTGGGCGTCGAGATCGACAAGGTGCGAGACACCATCGATTCGGTGCTGGGCCGCAATGAGCGGATCATCGTCCAGCAGATCATCCCCACCTCCCGGGTCAAGAAGGTGATCGAGATCGCCTTCGAAGAAGCGAAACGGATGAACAACACCTACGTCGGCACCGAGCACCTCCTGCTCGGCCTGCTGATCGAGGGTGAGGGCATCGCCGCCCATGTGCTCGAGGATCTGGGCGCGAATCTGGACAAGGTCCGCCATGAGCTGGACTCGCTACTCAAGGAGCAGGGGCTCGAGGACGAGCCGCCTCCCGAGCGCAAGAAGTCGAGCAAGACACCGCTGCTGGACCAGTTCTGCCGGGACTTGACCGAGCTGGCGACCAAGAACCAGTTGGATCCGGTCATCGGGCGGGAGATGGAGATCGAGCGGGTGGTGCAGATCCTCTCCCGGCGCACCAAGAACAATCCCGCTCTCATCGGGGAGCCCGGCGTGGGCAAGACCGCGATCGCCGAGGGGCTGGCTCAGGCCATCGTGAATCAGGAGATCCCGGAGTCGCTCGCCAACAAGCGGGTGCTCACCTTGGACATGGGCGGGCTGGTGGCTGGGACCAAGTACCGCGGTGAGTTCGAGGAACGGCTCAAGAAGATCCTCGATGAGATCCGCTCCTCGAAGGAGGTGGTGCTCTTCATCGACGAGCTCCACACCCTGGTGGGCGCCGGAGCGGCCGAGGGTGCTATCGACGCGGCCAACATCCTCAAGCCGGCGTTGGCTCGCGGCGAGATCCAGTGTATTGGGGCCACCACGCTCAACGAGTACCGCAAGTACATTGAGAAGGACGCCGCTCTGGAGCGACGCTTCCAGCCGGTCTTCGTCGAGGAGCCCAAGCTGGAGGAGACCGTCGAGATCCTCTCCGGGGTGCGCAGCCTCTATGAGAAGCACCACCGGGTGACCATCAGCGATGCCGCGTTGCGGGCGGCAGCCGAGCTCTCGGGGCGGTACGTCAGTGACCGGTCTTGGCCGGACAAGGCCATCGATCTCATCGACGAGGCCTCAGCGAGAGTGCGGATGAAGCTGACCACCACGCCGCCCGAGCTGCGCGCCAAGCAGCGCCAGGTGCGCTCGCTCCAGACCGGCAAGGATGACGCGGTCGAGAAGCAGGACTACGAGGCCGCCACCAAGTTGGACGAGGAGGCCAAGCTGCTCAAGGCCGAGTACGCGATCGAGGAAGCGGCCTGGCGCGACGACCTGGGCAAGACCGTCCCCGAGGTCAACGAGGAGAACATCGCTGACATCGTCTCCTCGTGGACTGGGGTCCCGGTCAGCCGGCTGGTCGAGGCCGAGACCCAGCGGCTCCTCGCCATGGAGTCGGAGATTCACAAGCGCCTGATCGGTCAGGATGAGGCGGTCAAGATCGTCTGCCAGGCAGTCCGCCGGGCCCGGGCTGGGCTCAAGGATCCGAAGCGCCCGATCGGTTCGTTCATGTTCCTCGGCCCTACCGGGGTGGGCAAGACCGAGCTGGCGCGGGCGCTGGCGTCCTTCCTGTTCGACAACGACGATGCCCTGATCCGGCTCGACATGTCGGAGTTCGCCGAGCGTCACAGCACGGCCCGGCTGGTGGGCTCACCGCCGGGGTATGTGGGCTATGACGAGGGCGGCCAGCTGACCGAGGCGGTTCGGCGTCGTCCCTACAGCGTGGTCCTCTTCGACGAGATCGAGAAGGCCCATCCTGACTTCTTCAACATGCTGCTGCAGATCCTCGAGGACGGCCGCCTCACCGACGCCAAAGGCAAGGTCGTCAGTTTCGCCAACACCATCGTGATCATGACCAGCAACCTGGGCATCCAGGGAGTGGGCTCCAACTTGTCGATGGGCTTCCAGACCGGAGTCCCCGGTCGGAGCGGCGAGGACCAAGAACACAGCAAGATGCGCGAGCGCATCACCGACGAGCTGAAGCGCGCCTTCCGACCTGAGTTCCTCAACCGGGTCGACGCGGTGGTCGTCTTCCATCGGCTGCGCACCCACGAGACCCGGCAAATTGTCGACCTCATGCTGGTGCGGGTTCGCGAACACCTCCTGCGGCAGGGACTCAGTCTGCTGGTCACCGATCAGGCCAAGGACCTCTTGGCCGAGCGGGGGTTTGACAAGCAGTTCGGCGCCCGCCCGCTTCGTCGGGTCATCCAGGCGGATATTGAGGACCCGCTCAGCGAGGAGTTGCTGAAGATCGAGTTCTCGCCCGGCGATCTCGTCACCATCGACGTGGAGGACGGCAACATCGGGACCCACGTGGTGCCGGGGCCACCGCCGCCGCCCGAAGCGGTAGTCGAGGAGCAACCCCCAGCTGTCGAGCCGGCCGGGGCGGGGGCCGCCGGTCCTACCGGCGGCGATGGTGGCGGACCAGTCTGAGACCGGGGAGCCACCCGGAACCGTAGCCGCCGCCGACCGCGCCGACCCGACGCAGGGAGCGCGCCCCGGGAGAGATCGCGCCTCGCGCATCGCCCGCTTGCTGGGGACCTGTGTGGGGGCGGTCTTGGGCACCCTCTACGCCACCATCGTCATCACCACCTTCAAAGGCACCTTCGTCGCCTGGGACACCAAGGCCATCGCCCTGGCCTTCGGGCTGGCAGTGGGGTGCGGTGTCGGCTATCTGCTTGGCCCAGCCCTCAGTGTCCGTCCTTACGCCTGGGCTGAGGAGGAGCTGGCCAACATCCCCCTCCCTGAACTAATTGGCGCCCTGGCGGGGGTTGTCGTGGCGCTGGTGATCGCCGCTCTGGTGGCTCTGATCGCCTCGGGGCTGCCCGGGGGACTGGGCTGGTTGGTCGCGGTCGGAGTGGCCTTCATCCTGGTGCCGCTCGGGATTTCTGTCGGACGCCGGCGGCGCCGCGACCTTTCCCGGCTGGGTCTCCCCCTGGGTGGTTCCCCCGCGCCACTGGCGCGAGTGGTGGTGGACACCAGCGCGGTTATCGACGGTCGTCTGCTGGACCTGGCCCGGGCCGGGTTCTGTCTGTACGAGCTGATGGTGCCCCAGTTCGTCCTGGCGGAGCTGCAGTCGGTCGCGGACTCGGCTGATCCCATCCGTCGGGCCCGGGGCCGACGGGGCCTGGCGATGCTCGAGGAGCTGCGTTCGCTTCCCGGGCTGGAGCTCGAATTCCCCCAGGACGACTACCCGTCGATGCCCGAGGTGGACGCTCGACTGGTCCGGCTCGCCCGAGAGCAGCGGGCGGCGATCCTCACCGTCGACTTCAACCTCGACCGGGTGGCCCAGATCGAGGGGCTGACAGTCCTGAATCTCAATCAGTTGGCGATGGCTCTGCGCCCCGCGCTCGTGCCCGGTGAGAAGCTGGAGGTTGAGGTGGTCAAGGAGGGGAGGGAGGCCGACCAGGGGGTTGGCTACCTGCCGGACGGGACCATGCTGGTGGTGGAGGGGGGGCGCGCCCACCTGGGCGCGCGGGTCACTACCACGGTGCGGAGCGTGATCCAGACCGCCTCCGGGCGGATGGTGTTCGTGCAAGCTCCCGACCTGGAGGACGGGGACCAAAACTCGCCGCCCGCGCCCGGGCGAAAGTCCAAGCCGGCAGCGACCCGCAGGTCCTGAGCTTGGGCGAATCAGCTGCCGGCACCACCGCGCTGGTGCCGGCAGCCGGAGCTGGAGCCAGGTTCGGCGGTCCCAAGCTCTGGGCCGACCTCAGCGGCCAGCCAGTGCTGGCGTGGGTGCTCCAGGCGCTGGGGGACCCCACCAGCGGCGTGGACGAACTGGTGGTGGTCACCGACCAGAGGGATCACCGCCGGGTGATGGAGCTGGCCTCCTCGGTGGCGCCCCGGCTGGGATGCCGCTGCATCGAAGGGGGTGCCCGGCGGCAGCAGTCGGTCGCCCAGGGACTGCGGATCTGCACTCGCGAGATGGTGCTGGTGCACGACGGCGCCCGTCCCGGAGTGACCTCTGAGCTCTGCGCCAAGGTGCTCCGCGCGGCACGCGAGGTGGGTGCGGCGACCGCCTGTGTCCCAGTAGCCGACAGCACGGCAACGGTCCGGTCCGAGCGGCTATTGGAAGTGTTGCCCAGGGCGGAATTGGCGGCGATTCAGACCCCCCAGGCGTTCCGGCGCGAGCTGTTGCTGCGGGCTCACCAGGAGGCTCTGGCGGCAGGGCGGGATGCTGACGACGACGCCGCGCTGGTGCTGGCCCTGGGCCAGCCGGTAGCCACCGTTCTGGGAGACCCCCGCAATCTCAAGGTGACCAGGACCGAGGACATCCTGGCGTTGCGTTCCTGGCTTGGTAACGGCGTGTGGGCCCGCCAGTGAGCGGGCGGCGACTACCCGGAGTCGGCCTGGGGGTGGATGTGCATCGCTTCGGCGGCCCTGGGCCGATCTGGCTGGGCGGCGTCTCGATCGAAAACAGGCAGGGCCTGCTGGGGCACTCCGATGGGGATGTTCTCTGCCACGCCCTGGCCGATGCTCTCCTCGGAGCCGCCGGCCTGGGGGACATCGGCGAGCACTTCCCCTCCAGTGACGAGCGCTGGCGCGGAGCGTCGTCTCTCGATCTGCTGCGCCGGGTCGGGGAGCTGCTGGCCGCCGACGGAGTTGAGATCTGGGGCTTGGACGGGACCGTGGTCGCGGAAGCGCCCCGGCTGGGACCCTTCCGCCAGGCGATGGAAGAGGCCATGGCCGAGGTGCTGGGCGTGGACCGGGCCTGCGTTTCCGTGAAGGTGAAGTCCAGCGACGGTCTGGGCCTCACCGGGCGGGGAGAGGGGATGGCGGCCCTGGCCGTCGCCCGGGTGGGCATCGGAAGTCCCACCGACCGGGAATAACATAAGCCGGGTATGCCCATTCGCCTCTACAACAGCCTGACTAGGGCTGTGGAAGTACTGCAGCCGTTGCAACCTGGCCGGGTCCAGATGTACACCTGCGGTCCCACCGTCCACGACCGGGCCCACATCGGCAACTTCCGGAGCTATCTGGCCGAGGACCTGCTGCGCCGGCACCTGGAGGCTCGCCACCTCAAGGTGGAGCAGGTGATGAACATCACCGACGTGGACGACAAGATCATCGCCAAGGCCAATGCCCGCCACGAGACGCTCGACGAATTCACTGCTCCCTTCATCGACGCCTTTTTTCGGGATCTGGACTTGCTCGGGATTCAGCGGTCTCAGCACTTCCCGCGAGCTACCGAGTACCTAGATCCGATGCTTGCCTTGGTAGAGCGGCTGATGGCGTCCGGTCACGCCTACCAGAGCGAGGGCTCGGTCTACTTCCGATTGGCGTCCTTCCCCAACTACGGGAGGCTTTCGCGCCTGGATGTGCCGGGTCTGAGCACCGGCGCCAGTGGCCGGGTCGACTCCGATGAGTACGAGGCCAAGGAGGCGGTCCGGGACTTTGCGCTCTGGAAGGCGGTGCCGGAAGGGGAGCTCGGCGCCTGGCCATCTCCTTTCGGGTGGGGTCGCCCGGGCTGGCACCTGGAGTGTTCGGCGATGGCGATGGAACTGCTAGGGGAGTCGCTGGACATCCACTGCGGCGGCATCGACAACAAGTTTCCCCACCACGAGAACGAGATCGCCCAGTCGGAGGCGGCCACCGGCCAGCCTTTTGTCCGGCTCTGGTTCCATGTCGAACACCTCTTCTTCGAGGGCGGAAAGATGGCCAAGTCCCAGGGCAATTTCATGACCCTGCCAACCCTGATCGAGAGGGGCCACAGCCCGCTGGCGGTGCGCTACCACCTGCTGGGCAACACTCACTACCGGCAGCGGCTGCACTTCCGGGAGGAAGACCTGGTGGGGGCATCGGAGTCGCTGGATCGGCTGGCCACCTTCTGGCGGCGCTGTGCCGCGGCGCATGGCGGCGAGCTCAAGACTGCCGGATCCGGTGACCCTTTGACAGTGGCCGCTGAGCGAGCTCGGGACCGGTTCGAGGCGGCCATGGACGATGACTTGAACCTCCCCTTGGCGCTGGGCTCACTTCACGATCTGGTCCGCGAGGGCAACCGTCTGCTCGACGAGAGCCGAGCTGGCGGGGACGGCTGTGGCGTTGCCCTCGCGACGCTCCGCACCGCCGACAGCCGGCTCGCGGTGATCGAGCGGGCGGCGGTTTCCGAGGAGCCCCAGCTGAGCCCAGAGGAACAGCAGGCTCTCGATCGCCGGGAGGAGGCTCGGCGCAAAGGCAATTTCTCGAAGGCCGATCGGATCCGCGATCAACTGCTGGAGCTGGGCATCGTGGTGGAAGACACCAAGGAAGGCACCCGCTGGCATCGGCTCTGATGCCAGAGATCCTCTACGGGCGGAACCCCGTGCTTGAGGCGCTGCGGGCGGGGCGCCGAATTCGCCGCCTCCTGCTGGCTCCAGACCTCAGCTCCGACCAGCGACTGGGCGAGATAATCGACCGGGCCAGACTGGCCGGGGTCAGCCAGGAATCCACCGCCCGGCGGCGGCTCGACGATGTGGCCCATACCGAGCACCACCAGGGCGTGGCCGCGTACTTCGACGGCCGGCAACTCGCCAACCGGGACATTCTGCGGCGGCTGGTGGCGGACCAGGATCCCGGCTGGCCGCCGGTCTTCCTGTGCCTCGACGGAGTGCAGGATCCCCAGAATCTGGGCTCGCTGGCCCGCAGCTCCGAGGTGCTGGGGGTCACCGCTCTCATCCTGCCGCGGCACCGGACGGCGCCCCTCTCCGCGGCCGCCGCCAAGGCGAGCGCCGGAGCCATCGAGCATCTCCAGCTGGTTCGGGTGGTCAACTTGGTGCAGACCTTGCGCGAGCTCCAGGACCTCGGCATCCTGGTGGTGGGGCTGGACGCCGAGGGAGCGCGGCGCTGCGACCAGGTCGACCTGCGGTCGCCGGTCGCGCTGGTGGTGGGGGCGGAAGGCGAGGGCCTGCGCTCGCTCACCCGACGCCACTGCGACCAGCTGGTTTCCGTCCCGATGGGGGGCCGCGTCCAATCGCTGAACGCCTCGGTCGCGGGCGCGCTGCTGATGTACGAGATGGCGCGGCAGCGCCGATTCAGCTATCCGGTGGCGGCCGCCGGCTGACCGTCAGGGCCCTGCCTATACTGCCCAACGGCCCGGACGTGGCCGACGTAGCTCAGTGGTAGAGCAGCTGTTTTGTAAACAGCTGGTCGGGAGTTCGAATCTCCCCGTCGGCTCCCTAATCCGATCTCACCCAGTGCCGCTGAGCCCCACTTCGATTCAGCCAAGTTGCAGCGCCAGTTGTAGCACCATCGCGCTGGACCGGGACCCCTAGCAGATCTAGAGCCTAGACTCTAGGCATGACTCCAGTTGAAGCAGCCTTATTGGCTACTGGGATCACGGCCCTGGCCCAATTGGTCCGACCGTTGCAGGCTCGCGGCAAGCACAACCATCGCGACTTCGACAAGTACGTGTCCCGGTCCCGATACCCCTCTTTGATGCCGCTGAGGACCGTCACAAGCAACTAGCCGAGCTGGCCGTCCGAGCGGAGCAGCTCGTCGCCACGCTCGACCTACCGACCAACGGTGCCTTCCACACGTTGCGAAGGCACATCCGGGAGGCTCTCATCGTGGATGGTGTCGGTGTGGAGATCGAGCAGGCCGTCAGGGACCTCGTGCGGACGATCGACACGTAACAGCCGCCCTCAAGGGCAGGCATCGTCTTGGTCGGGTGAAGTGGCCCTAATGCCCCTGGAGTGCCTGGCCGCCAGGTCCTCTGCAGTCTCCCAGCCGTAGTCCGGGTTCCACCTCATCTCGCCGCGGGACCCACTGGGCCGTGACTGGTCGGCGGAGATCGCATCTAGGCGGCGTCTTCGCCTTGCTCTGGGAGGACGTAAATGGACTGAGAGACCACCAAGCTAATCTGGGGTACTGGCTCGTTTCCTGATTCTCGGCGGGCGCGCCATGCACCGTGGAATTCAACACTCAGGACCTCCTGCTGAAATTCTGAACACAGCCCCTTTCTGAAATCGGAAGTTGCCTATGAGGCAGGGCTGAGGGTCAGTAGTAGTGGGCGCGGCTGCCCACCTGGTGACCCATTCTCCCCAGGATCCAGAGAGCCAGTCCGATGACGGCTAAGATCACGCCAATTGTCCACAGAATTGGGATCGCCAGCACAAAGCCGACGTTCAGCAAAATGACACCTAGTACGATCATCTCAGTGCCTCCGAGAAGTCAACCCGATTTCGACGCACGCCCAAGCGCTGGCATCCCGGTCAACTCCAGACGCCTCGTCCAGCATGGGCCATGATTTAAACGGCGTCTGTACGCGAGCGCTCCGACGCCGGATCAGCGGACCGACCGGGACGCCCGCGCACGCCGATTGACGAACGGCGACGTCCGAGCGAAGGTAAACGCAACGGTTGTGATGCAGGAGGGATTCAGCTTACGAGGCCTCCAAACCCCTTCCGCTTGGAAGATGCAAGCCGTGCGTATCTCAGAGGCTGACTCCTCCGGTGACAAACAGGGCGATCGCTGCGACAGCCATGAGTGCTGCAGTGGCCCATCCGACCACCTTGGCGACTCTCCCATTCACATAGTCGCCCATAAGGCGATGGCTCCCGGCGATCAACATGATCACGACTAGGAAGGGAGCCGCTGCCACCCCATTGATCACGGCTAC
>DATLTJ010000096.1:0-32016 GCA_035533655.1 Candidatus Acidiferrales bacterium
CCGGCACTTGGTACTCAGCACCCTGCACCGACTCCAGCGCCTGCCCCACCTGATCCGCGGACTCTTCTACGACCCCTCGGTCCGTTACGCACTCTGACGTGTCGGCTTACCAACGCTCGGATTAGTAACCGACCCAAACGATCCCCGCGGTTGGGTGCGTCTGACCTGTGACGGCCAGCAGCTACTGGCACGACCCGAGGGCGGTAGATCCTCTGTCGCCGGATTGCCCGCCTGAGCTGCGCGCCGTTATAGCTGAGTATCGTCAGGGGAGTCGACAGCTGCCACTGATGCGGGACCGCTTATCAACGAGTAACTCCGCCCAATCCGGCTCGAACTACTGTTCCGGACCCGAGATTCTCAGGACTCCGACGGACTAAGGTGGAGGCGGAGCCACGTCCCCGTATGCAACTGTGAAGCCACTCGATGTGAGGGTCGACGGGGTTGATACTAGGGCGCCGCCTTGATCCATGATGTCCTCGTAAAGAACATTCTGGGCTCCAGTGAGACGCAGGCTCGAGAAAGTCACGTCCGGCGTGTAGCTGGCGAGGGTAGTGATCGCCCCACCGAGCTCAGGAGCCTCGACGATCCACTCCACCGACGAGCCCGGACCGGTATACGTCTGATCTGTCAGGAACGATTGCCCCGTGGTGTTGTCGGTGAGTTCAATCGCCCAAGTTGAGCCGCTGTATTGACCAATGGTCACGGTCACGCTGTCACCCGGGAGCACTGTCATCGCAATAGGCGTCTCCGCAGCCGGGAGGATCTCCCACCAAGGGGTGATGGAGAACAAACTTGAGTCCGATGGGTCAGGATACTCTTCGATTCCCGCTTGGATCAGATCGCCATTGGTTGCCCCATCGATCCCGACCCACTCCGCCATCAGGGTGCCCGTCTGTCCGGCATAGAGACTGGGGACATTGAAAGTCCCAGAGGCGTAGGTATACGGGCCGCTCCCGAGCACATAACCGGACCAGTTGGACAGGTACTGAACTGTGGGCGCGGCTAGATGCACGAGGATCGACAGCGAAGCTGTCGACGACTGCGGAGTCGGTGATGCTGAGTCGGTCACTGTGACCGCGAAACTGAATGTGGTCGAGGTAGTCGGGACCCCGGAGATGACGCCGCCGGTAGAAAGGTCCAACCCTGGTGGCAATGATCCGCTCGCAATCGCCCACGAGTAGGGCGACGCCCCGGTCGCCGCCACGAGGGTTGCCGAGTAATGAACTCCTACGGTCCCTGCGGGAAGAGATGTCGTAGTGATCACGGGAGATGGGGCACTGGCGACAGTTCCTGAGAAGGCAGCAGTCACGGTTTCAGCAGTCGGACTGGTCGAGTCAGTCACCTCAACCGAGAAGCTGAATGCGGCTGGGGTGCTTGGCGTGCCAGAGATCACGCCGCCGGAGGAGACTCCCAGGCCCACCGGCAGCGATCCGGAGTCGGTGGTCCACGAGTACGGTGGAGTGCCCCCATAGGCGCTTAGGCTGGCCGAGTACGGTACGTCCTCGGTGGCCGCGGGAAGCGTAGTCGTGGTGATCACAAGCGGCTGAGGCGATTCGGGTACGAAATACCCAAAGGCGTCGAGAATCACATCGGTACTCCCCAGATCGTTAAGGATGGAGACCGAGCCAGTAGTGCTGAGAGTTGCCACCGTCAGGTTAGGAACGATGTCTCCGGTCGACCAGTTAACGTCCGACGCGTTGGGCACCGCGCCTCCCGGGTAGACGGTCAGGAAGCTCGGAGAGGTCGTGTCCACGGCGGTCACGTTGAGAGCCACGGCACTCGCGTTGCTCGCGATCTCACTATCCAAGCCAGCCAGAGTCTCGGTCATCGTCGCGCCGGCGCCTAACGACGGACCCAAGGTCCGAGTGTCACGAGCGCGGAACGGAGTAATCGGTGTGAAGAGCGCCTCATTGCTGGGGGGTGTACCTGTGCCACTTGTGAGGTAGCCGTCAACGTCGACCACCACGTCTGTACTCCCTTGATTGTTGGTGACATCGATCTGGCCGGAGCCATTGATAGCGATCATCACCCGGTTCGCGATCGTCTGGTGAGCACTCCAATTCAAGTTGGAGGCATTGGGAACTGTGCTGCCGCCCGGGTACACCGTGAGGAAGCTGGGTTCGTTGGTGTCTGTCGCCGTAACGTTGGCCACCACGCCAACCACTCCGGAAGCTGGTACACCTCCCTCGCCAGAGACATTCACGACCAGCGTGCTACCTTCGAGCAGAGTTTGGCCAGCGCACTGGTTGGCGAATCCGGTGAGCGAGGCGGATCTGGTATCGCAGATCCTCGCGGGAGCGAGTGGCACGTAGCTACCCGCAGTGCTTCCCATCGCTTCAGGCGCGAAGTAGCCCTCAAGGTCGACCACGAGGTCGGTTCTCCCCTGATTGTTGTAAAAGCTGACCCCACCATTGCTACCTATTTGAACGATCACCAGATTTGCCACAGTGTCACCGGTTGTCCAGTTCAGGTTGGACGGCAACGGGACGGAGCCGCCCGCTGGGTAGACCGTCAGGAAGCTCGGCAGGGTTGTGTCTGTAACAGTCACATTCAGCGTCACGGTCGTCGCATCGCCAGGAACCGTCACGGTACTGCCACTCGGCCCAAACGTCCCAATCACAGGTATGGTGCGGCTGGAGTTAGATCCGAGCTTGGGACCCTGTCCCACGGTGCGCGTGTCCAGTAGCCGGGTTGGCGAGAGCGCTGTGTAGGCGCCGCCTACTCCGGAGCCCGCAGACTGGCTCGAGCTGTTCGTGACCAGAGCTGGCTTAGGGGCAGTCGCTGCTTCTGCTTCACTCCCGTCCTGCATCAGAGCGGGAAGGCTCACCTGGCTTTCTGCACCAGTCGCCGAGTGGGTGATGGGCGGCAAGGCTCGGGTCGTGGCGGGATTAGGCACCGCGATCGGGAGTGAGGCGGCTAGGGCTGGGATTGCCCCTAGCGATAGGCCCAAGCCCACGGCGACGCCAGCACAGCCGTAGACCAGCCTACTAAGAGTGGATCGTTGTCCGGACACGGATCTCCTTCTCCAGGTTCTGTGCGGCCGATCTGACTGCGAGGAAGGCGGCACAGGGCGGGAAAGGCGGCCGCATCACTAAGTGTCTCCTGAAAGCTCGGTGCAAACGCAGCCGCTCCGCCGATCAGTTCATGAGGACCCTACCACCAGAATCTCCGTCTACGCGACTACACCGAGACTGTTACTCGGGAGACGGTTGACAGTCTGCCGTCTCCTCGTCAAGCGCGGGCGAATTGACCCCATGGATATCAGCTGCCGCTTAGCGATCTCTTCGGGGGGCGGCTCGCAGGGAGCCCACCAAAGCCTCGCTAGCCCAAATGCTTGGACACCGGCGATGGGGGGGAGTTCAGGTCGTGTCTGGATGGTTGACGAGATCGTAGAACTGCTCGCCTAAAATCGGCGGCGATTTCGTCGCAACGCTGACAGGTTCCCCGTTGCCCCGCCCGACCTTGGGCCATCCCGGGGGCGATGGTCGGCCCGGCTACGGCTTGGTGGCTCTTGGGGGGGTCTATCTGGTATCCCCGCAAGACGTTAGATCCGCTCCTCGAGGTTTGCGGTCCATGCGCGGCCGGGACGACCTGGACGTCCTGCCCAGAGTTCACTTCCGGATCAGTCCAGTACCACGTCACCGGGCTTCAGTCCGGGCGGCACTCCTCGAGAATGAGTCGGGCCGAGTCGGCGTCCCCTTTCTGACGCACCAACACCCGGACAATCGCGCAGTCCAGCCCCCGGGAAAGGCTGAGGAACTGCTGGCGCACCGCTCCCGGTACCCCCCACGCACCGCCAGCCGAGAGGAGCCGGGGACTGGCTTTGGTTCGAGCGTCGTCCAGTGAGGCCAGCTCTTCTGAGAAACCCATCCGCGCGAAGTGCTTGCGGTAGGCCACAGGACCCCGGGCGTAAACCAGCATCGCCTCCCTCAGCACCTCGGCGGCGGCGTCCGGATCGGGCTCGACCGCCGTCCTGATGTATTCGGCTATCGGTGGAGCGGGACGGCCAGCCCGGGCGGCAGACCGCTCCACCTCAGCCCGGGACCAGACCACCTGGTCAGCTGAACACCAGTTGAGTGAGACTCCGTCCGCCAGCTCAGCCGCCAGTTGCAGCATCCGAGGACCGAGCGCGGCCACATAGACCGGCAGCTCGGGCGGCAGCAGTTGGCGCAGTGCCTTCAGGTAGGGGCCCATCTCGCTCGCGGCATGGTCCATCTGGCCGCTGCCGACTCCGAGCACGAATTTACCCTCGCTCCCCGCCCAGACCCGGGCCGCCTGCTGAGCGTAGAACTCGGGGGATTTCCCGCTGGCCGGTACCACCGCGATCCCGGTGGGAAGGCCGGAGGCTCGATGCCAAGCCAGGCAGCGCTCGAAGGCCGCGTCGTCATCGCGCCCGGGAGTCCAGGCCGACTGGTACCCGAGCTCAGCCGCGAGCCGGACACAGTCCAGCTCGTCTTCGCGGCTGAGGCCCTGAGCGGGATCGATGCTGAAGGCAACCTCCACCAGCCCATTGTCGTTGGCCGGCTGGCGTCCCGCCCCAGCTTGCCCCTGGCCAACGCCGGGAACCGATGAGAGAGAGCCCAGAGGGAGTGGACATTCAGAGCCAGGCGGGTCGGCGACGGTGACCGCTCCGGTCCTGGTCGCGCTCACCGGGTTCGGGGTGAGCCAGTTCTGGTTCCTGCCGGCGGCGGTCATTGCCCTGATTGCCTTGAGTTTGGGAGAGGGTGCTGTCAGCACCTGAGCAGTGCCGGCTCACGACCTGGCGGATGCCGGTCAGGTAGCCTCGCGATCCCGCAGGTGGTACACCAACTGCTCCAGCGCCATCAGGTACCCCCGCTGGCCGAAACCGGCCACCACCCCCAGGCAGGCCCCGGCAACCAGGTCCACATGCCGGAACTCCTCCCGCGCCGACGGGTTCGAGAGGTGGATCTCCACCGCCGGCAGCCCCACCGCCAGGAGAGCGTCCCGGATGGCGACGCTGCTGTGGGAGTAGCCAGCCGGATTGATCACGATGCCGTCGACGGAGCCGCGGGCACCCTGGACGGCGTCCACCAACCCGCCCTCGGAGTTGGACTGCTCGGAGCGGACATCCACCCCGAGCTCGGCGCCCCGGCTGGCGATCGCGGCATCGATTTCCGCCAGGGTCGCGGTGCCGTAGATCTCGGGTTGCCGGGACCCGAGGAGGTTCAAGTTGGGGCCATGCAACACCAGGATCCTCACCCGAGCACCTCCAGCGGACCCGCCGCCGCCCCTTCCAGCTCCCCGTTGGTCGCGACCTCCAGCAGTTCCCAGAGCGGTTTCAAGGCCGGATCCAGTTCGATCCCGCTGATCAGAGTCACTCCTGCGGGAGTCGGCACCACGAAGGCTGGCGCCCCTCCGCGCCGTTTCTTATCCAGCAGCAGAGCTGACCGCACCCGCTCGCGGTCCAGAGTGGGCAGCGGTTGCCGGAGCCCATTCCGGTCAAGCGCCCGCTCGAGCTTCGCTGGAAGCTCCGGTGCCGTGAGGCCGAAACCGGTGCCCAACCGGGCGGCGGCCAGCAGCCCCATCGCCACCGCCCGCCCGTGGGGTATGCGAAAATCGCTGGCCGTCTCCAAGCCGTGGGCGTAGGTATGGCCCAGATTGAGGGACTGGCGCACTCCGTGGTCCTCGGGGTCGGCGGCCACATAGGCCGCTTTGATCCGCACCGCCTGCTCGATGAGCCAGCTGAGGTGGGGGGGCAGCCGGTCCTCAAGCCGAGGGGCTTGCACGAGCGCATCCAGCAGCAAGGGCGAGGCCAGGCAGGCACTCTTGACCACCTCGGCGAGCCCGTCGCGAGCCACCTGGAGCGGCAGGGTGGTCAGCAGATCCGGGTCACAGACGACCGCCCAGGGATGGTGGAAAGCGCCCACCGCGTTCTTGGCGCCCTCGCGGTCGATCGCCACCTTGCCCCCGATCGCGGCGTCGACCATGGCCAGGATCGTGGTCGGCACCGTGGCCCAGGGCACCCCTCGCGCCCAGGTGGCGGCGGCGAACCCGGTGGCATCGAGTCCCGCCCCGCCTGCCACCGCGACGACCACGTCGCCCCGGTCCACCGCCAGCGCCTGAAAGTGGTCCCAGAGTTCGGTCACGGCGGCGATCTGCTTGGAGGACTCCCCCTCCCACACCACCAGGGCGATCACCTCCCAGCCACCCGCGCGCAGCACCGACTCGACCCGCGCCCCGGCAGTGCCGGCGACCGCCCGGTCGGACACCACCAGCACCCGCCGGGCGCGCGGCAGTTGGGAGCGAAGCAGTTCGTCGAGGCTGCCCAGGGTGCCTGATCCCACCAGCACCGGGTAGTCCCGCTGGGACCCCGCGACGAGCACCGGCTGCGACCTGCTCGCCTCCTTTGCTCGGTATCGGTCGGCGACCAGGGTCGCCACTTCGGGGATGCCCCGCCCGCCGGTGTCGACGGCGAGCCCGGCGGCGGCGTAGGCGGGAGTGCGCTCTGCCAAAAGCTCCCGGATCCGAGCTCCCGGATCTCCGGCCAACAGGGGCCGGTTCGAGGCCTTGCCGAGCCGCGCCTCGATCTCCTCGGGCGAGGCGGTCAGCACCATGGTCACGGCGCCTTTGGCGAGCGCCCCGAACCCCGGCTGCAGCACCGCGCCACCCCCCGTGGCGATCACCGTCCCCGAGAGCCGGGCGGCGTCCTTCAGCAGCTGCGCCTCCAGCTCCCGGAAATGGCCCTCGCCCAGGGTGTGGAAGAGCTCGGGCAGAGGACGGCCCGTCCGCCATTCCGCAGTCTGGTCCAGGTCCACGAACGGCATCTGGAGGAGTTCCGCCGCCCGAGCTCCCGCGGAGGTCTTTCCGGTCGCACTGAAGCCGGCCAGCACCAGGTTGGCCCGGCCGCCGCCCAGGTCAGGGGCCGGCAGGAAAAGCCTTCTCATTTACCGACTCCGGGAATCGGCTCCAGTTCGACCTGGCGCGCGGCGGCCAGGGCCGCGTCCAGGCGGTCGCCGCCGAATCGTTCGACCAACGCCTCGGCCAAGACCCACCCGAGCATGGCCTCCCCCACCACTGCAGCAGCCGGGACCGCGCACACGTCGGAGCGGACATAGGGCGGATCCGCAGCGGTGCCGGTACTCAGGTCGACTGAGGTGGCACGCGCTCTGGTCGAGGAGAGCGGCTTCATGGCCGCCCGCACCACGATCGGCTCGCCGTTGCTCGTCCCGCCCTCCAGCCCCCCGGCGAAGTTGGAACCCCGGACCAACTTGCCGCGAGAGCTCAGGATTTCGTCCTGGCCCTGGGTCCCGGTGAGACCAGCCAGCTCGAAGCCGGGGCCGATCTCCACCCCTTTGATCGCGGGGATCGAGCAAATCGCCTGGGCCAGGCGGCCGTCCAGCCGCAGGTCCCAGTGGGTGTACGACCCGAGCCCCACCGGCACCCCCACCGCGAACACGACGAAGGTGCCGCCCATGGTCTGGCGGTCCTCCTTGGCCTGATCGATCGCGGCCACCATCGCCTCCGAGACGGCGGGATCGGGACAGCGCACCGGGTCGGGCTCCGCCGCTGCCGCCAAGTCCACCAGCGACGTGGCGGTCGAGGATCCGAGGTCGATCGGCAGCGCCACCTTGCCGATCCCCACCACAAAGCAGCCCAAAGTGATACCGAACTCGCGCAGGAGGGGTCGGACCAGCGCGGCCGCAGCGACCCGGGAGGCCGTCTCGCGGGCGCTGGCGCGCTCGCGGACCACCCGGAAGTCGGAGTGGCCGTGCTTGGTGGCCCCCGCCAAGTCCGCATGGCCCGGCCGGGGAGTGGTCAGCCGGACCGGGTCCTCCGGTTGATTGGCGAAGTCGCGGTTGACGATCCTGATCGCCACCGGGGCTCCGGTAGTGCGGGACTGGTTGACCCCACTGACGATCTCCGCGTGGTCTTGCTCAATCTTGGTGGACCGAGCCCCCCGGCCGTGGCCTCCCCGCCGTCGGTCGAGCTGCCGGTCGATCTCGCGGGGGTCGACCTCGACCCCCGCCGGCACCCCCTCCACGATCACCACCAGCTCCGGTCCGTGCGACTCGCCGGCGGTCAGTAGGCGCAGGGTCACTGGATTGCCTCCAGGGCGCGGTTGGCGGCCTCCCGCATCACGGGGAGGGGGGCATCGATGCCGGTCCAGGCCTGAAAGGCCAGCGCTCCCTGCTCGACCAGCATCTCCAGTCCGTCGACCAGCAGGCAGCCCTCCGCCTGGGCCCGGCGCCGCAGGGGCGTCTGCCGAGGCCAATAGACGAGGTCGAAGACGATGAGGTCGGAGCTGAGCTCCACTTCGTCTGAGACCGGAGAAAACTGGGGGAACCGGGGACCGCCCAGGGTGGTGGCGTTCACCAGGAGCTCGGCGCCGTCGAGGGACTCCGCCATGGCCGCGTCCCCGTCTCCGCGGAAGACGACACCCCCAGGGCCGGTACCCGCGAGCTCTGTCGCCAGGGCAGTGCCCGCGGCGAGGTTGCGCCCCAGCACCACGACCGCGGCTCCCTCCGCCAAAAGCGCGGCCACCACGGCTCGGGCCGCACCTCCGGTGCCGGCCACCACGACTCGATCGGGCAGGCGTCGGACGCGGCGGCGGAGCGCCGCCAGGAAGCCCGCGCCATCGGTCGTGTCCCCGAACGAACCGGAGCTGTTGAAGGTGAGGGTGTTGACGGACGCGCAGAGCCGAGCGGTCGGGCTCAGGTCATCGGCCAGCCGAGCCGCAGCCTGCTTGTGGGGACTGGTGACATTGACCCCTCTGAATCGTTGCGCCAGCTCGGGCCAAGCGCGCTCCAGCCCACCCCGGGGCACCCGGACCAGCTGATATTCCCAGCTGAGCTCCAGGGCCGCGAACGCCGCCGCCTGAATGGCGGGTGAGAGGCTGTGGGACACCGGGTCACCAATGAGCGCCACCTCCTCCATCAGGAGAGTCCCATCAAAAGAGGGAGAAAGCCCGGGAAGGAGTCAGCGATGAACTCCCTTCCCGTTACCGTCACCGGTCCCCGGCTTACCAGCCCCGCCAGCGTGAACGTCATGGCGAGGCGGTGATCGCTCCGGGCATCGATGCTGCCCCCCTGGAGCACGATCGGACCGCCCACCACAAAGCCATCGTCGAGTTCCTCGGCTTCGGCACCCAGGGCCCGCAGTCCGGTGATCAGGCCGGAGATGCGGTCGCTCTCCTTGACCCGAAGCTCAGCGGCTCCCCGGACCTCGCTGACCCCCTCCGCGGCCGTCGCCAGCAAACCCAACAGGGGTAATTCGTCGATCAGCGCAGGCACCTCCTCGGCGTCGACTAGGAAGGCGGACAGCGTCGCATGGCGAACTCGGATGTCGGCGACCGGTTCGGGACCAGGGTCAGCTACCAGGTGCTCGAAGTCGACCCGCCCTCCCATCCGCCGCAGGACGTCGAAGAAACCGAGCCGGGAGGGATTGACCGAAACGCGCTCCAGCACCACATCCGATCCCGGGATCAGCGCGGCCGCGGTGGCTAGCACCGCCGCCGAGGAGGCGTCCCCGGGCACCACCAGCTGAATTGGGCTGAGCCTTCCCGGCTCCAACCTGATGGTCCGCCCGGCGGCCGACTCCTGGACCACGATCTGAGCCCCCATGGCGGCCAGTAGGCGCTCGGTGTGGTCGCGAGTGGGTAGGGGCTCGCAGATGGTCGTCGGCGAGCTGGCCCGCAGTCCCGCCAGGAGCACCGCCGACTTCACCTGAGCGCTCGCCTGGGGGGGCGTGAAGATGATTCCGGCCAGCTCGCCGCCCCGTAGCCGCAGCGGGGGACGGCCTCCCGTGGCAGTGGAGATCTCAGCTCCCATCGATCGGAGCGGCTCCGCAATCCGCTCCATCGGCCGCCTCAGCAGCTGGTCATGCCCGGTCAGCTCGAGGGTGAATGGGAGGCCCGCCACCAGGCCCGCCCCGAGCCGCATCGTGGTCCCGGAGCGACCGCAGTCGAGCGCCTCGGCAAAGACTCGGGGTGCGACAGCTGGACCGAGGCCGGTCATCTCCACGGTGTTCCCCTCCTGATGAACCGCGGACCCCAGCGCGCGCACCAAGCTCAGGCTGGCGCGACAATCGCCAGCCGGCGAGAAATTCCCGATCCGCGAAGTGCCCTCAGCGCAAGCCGCGAGGAGGGCGGCCCGATGCGAGATCGCCTTGTCGCTGGGCAGCTGGCATCGGCCCGAAAGGGGCCGCTGTCGCGGGTGGGTGGTCACCGCGCTCATGTCTGCCCCAGCACCAGAGACCGCCCCGCCCGCCCCCGGGCCAGGGCTGCCTCCAGCGCTCCGGGTCCCGCGGTCAGGGCGATCTCCAGCCGGTCCATTGCCTGCCGGAACTCCTGAAGTGCGGCTTCGAGCTGGACCCGGTTGGCCGTGGCGAAGGCAGCCACCATCTGGGAATTGCTGGCGGCCAGCCGGGTTGTGCTGCGGTATCCCGTCCCGACCAGCGCCTGGGTCAAATCGAGGTCGTCACCAACTTCGGCGATGACCGCGGCCAGCGCGCTCGCCACCAAATGGGGCAGGTGACTGGTCCGGGCCACCAGCCGGTCGTGGTCCGCCGCCTCGACGACCAGAGGGCTGGCCCCGGAGGCGGTAACCAGGGCGGTCGCGAGCGCCAGCGCCACATCGTCGGCCCGGCAAGGGCTGAGCGCGAAGACCGCTCCCCGGAGAGCACCGGGAACCGCCGCGCGGGGACCGGAGGCCTCGCTGCCGGCCATAGGGTGACCGCCGATGGCATGGACTCCCGGAGGCACGCGGCGCGCCATCGCCGCCACCACCGCCGATTTGGCACTGCCGGTATCCAGCAGCAGTGTTCCCGGCCGGAGCTGGGACCCGAACTCCTGCAGCCAGGCCAGGATTTCGCCCAACGGCATCGCCAGCACCACCGCGTCGGCCGCGAGGACGCTGCCCAGGTCCGGCAAAACCAGCTCGCCCCCCCCGAGAGCGACCGCGGCCCGGGCCACCTCGGGATCGGCGTCGTACAGCGCGACCGACGTGACGCCGGCCGCCCGGCCGCCCTCGAGCAGGGCCGCCCCCACCATGGTGCCCACCTGGCCGGCGCCGACGATCGCGACCTGGCCAAGGTTCCTCACGGGATCTGCCGGCCGACGGCCTCGGCCACCTTGCGCGCCCCCACCATCAAATCCCCAAAAGCCTGCGGGTTGAGGGACTGGGCGCCATCGGAGAGCGCCTCGCTGGGATTGGGATGGACTTCGACCAGCAGCCCATCGGCCCCGGCGGCCACCGCCGCCAGGCCGATGGCCTTCACGTACTCGTACCGTCCCGCCGCATGACTGGGGTCCACCACCACCGGTAGTGAGGTCATGCGCTTCAGCACCGGTACCGAGGTGATGTCCAGGCTGAATCTGACCAGCGGCTCGAAGCTGCGAATCCCGCGCTCACACAGAGCGACTTGGAGGTTGCCCCCGGCGAGGATGTATTCGGCGGCCTGCAGCCACTCCTCCAAGGTGGCAGACATCCCCCGCTTCAGCAGCACCGGCTTGTCCACCTGGGAGCAGGCCTGGAGCAGCCGGTAGTTCTGCATGTTGCGGGCGCCGATCTGGAGCAGATCGGCGTGGCGCGCCACCAGTTCCACGTCCTCCGGGGCCAAAACCTCAGTCACCACCGCCAGCCCCAGATCGTCTCCCACCTCGCGCAGCATCTTGAGCCCGTCGGCTCCCAAGCCCTGGAAGGCGTACGGCGAGGTCCGGGGCTTGAAAGCTCCGCCCCGGAGGACCTTGACCCCGTGGGCCGCCACCGCCTCGGCGGCCGCCTGCAGCTGGCTACGACTCTCGACGGCGCAGGGACCGGCCATGACCAGCACCCCTTTCCCGCCCAGCTGAGCTCCCCCGGGCAAATTGATGATGCGGTCATCGGGGTGAAAGTCCCGGCTGGCGAGCGGATAGTCGTGAAGGACCCGCACCACCCGCTCCACTCCTTCGAGCAGCCCCAGGATGTCGAGGTCGGTGTCGCTCTCGTGACCGGCGAGGCCGACGACGGTCCGCTCCGTGCCTTGGTTGACCTGGGCGGTGAGACCGAGCGACTTAATACGGGCCACCACCGCCCGCACCTGCTCCTGGGTGGCGTGGGCCGCCATCACAATCATGAGTTGTCGGCTCCGGCAGGCAGCAGGTCGGGCCGCAGCACCCGCGCCCCGCGCAGGTAGGCATGGCGCACTTCCGCCTGCCCCAACGTCGTGTTGAGCAGCAGCAGCACCCGCAGACAGCGAGCCACCCGCTCATCGCCGCCGTGCTCCCGGACGACCAGCAAGGGCACGCTCTCGAAGCCATGCCTTCTCGCTGCGGCCGCCGGATTGACGCCCTGGAGGTCATCGGGGACGGTGAAGATCACCGCCGCGATGTCCTCGGTTGACGCCTGGTTCTGCTGCAGGATCTGCCCCAGCATCTCCCCCACGGCCGCCGCCAGGGCCGCGCCGTCCGCGGGATCGTCGACACTGGTCGCGCCGCGCACACCGCGGCAGGCGCTGCTGCCGGCCGTGACCGTCTCGGGCCGCTGCCCGCCGGGCCTGATTTCATCCATGTCCAGTCCTCTATCTCCTCTTGACACTTGGGGAGCGGGACCGGGGCTAGACCAGAAAAGGCGCGGAGCCCGCTCCACGCCTTCCGTTGCTCGCCGCGACCGGGGTACTAGCCGGGAGAGCCGCCCACGGAAGGCGTGCCTGTGTTCACGTATCGATACGTAAACGAACTCAGGCCTCCGTGGCTCCTGCTGGTCGTGGCGCTGCGGCTCATGTGCCGGGTTATGTTGGGGCCTGGGCCCGAGTCTGTCAACCGGCGGCGCACTGGACATCAGCCGGGCACGCCCACCAAGGCCAGAAAGCGGGCCATCAAAGCAGGCCCGGCGGGGGTCAGGATGGACTCCGGATGGAACTGGACTCCGAACCGGGGCAAGTGGCGGTGCTCGAGGGCCATCACCAGCCCGTCATCGGTCTCGGCGGTGACCACCAGCTCCTCGGGCAGGCTGGTGCGCTCCACCAAGAGCGAGTGGTAGCGGCCGGCCGTCAGCGGCGAGGGTAGCCCGGAGAAGATGCCCTGCCCTTGGTGAAAGATGGGGCTGGTCTTGCCATGGATCGGGTGCGGGGCGCGGACCACCTGGGCGCCGAAGGCGGTCGCCAGCGCCTGGTGGCCCAGGCAGACCCCCAACAGGGGGATGGAATCAGGCAGGGCTCGCACCAGCTCTTGGAAGCAGCCCGCCTGCTCAGGTCGGCCGGGTCCCGGGGAGAGGATCACGGCCTCGGGTGCCCGCGCCACCAGCTCCGACACCGGAGCGCTCTCGGAGCCCACCAGCTGCACCTCCCGCCCCATCGCGGCGATCACCTGCACCAGGTTGTAGACGAAGGAGTCCTGGTGATCGACGACCAGGATCACGACGTCACCGGGGGGCCACCCCCGATGGCGGCCAAGATCGCCGAAGCCTTGGCCTCCGTCTCCGCCAACTCGAGCGCCGGGTCGGAGTCGGTCACAATGCCGCCGCCCGCCTGGACATGCACCTGGCCCCCGGTCACGACCGCGGTGCGGATGGTGATGCAGAACTCCAGATCACCGTAGAAAGTCAGGTAACCGCAGGCTCCGGCGTACGGTCCCCGGGCGGTCGGTTCCTCCCGGGCGATGATCTCCATCGCCCGCCTCTTGGGGGTACCGGTGACGGTTCCCGCCGGGAACACCCCGGCGAGGGCATCGAGGGCACTGCACCCCTCGGCGAGCTCGCCGGCGACGTTGCTGACCAGGTGCATGACGCGGGGGAAGCGCTGCACGAACATGAGCTGAGTCGGGACCACCGTGCCGGGCGTGCAGACCTTGCCTAGGTCGTTGCGCGCCAGATCCACCAGCATCGCGTGCTCGGCGAGCTCCTTGGGGTCGGCCAGCAGATCCTGCTCCAGCCGCGCATCCTCCTGCTCGTCCTCGCCCCGACGGCGGGTACCGGCGATCGGCCGCGTGGTCACCGTGCGCCCCTGGACTTTGATCAACGGCTCCGGCGATGAGCCCGCCAGTTCCACTCCGGGAATTCGCAGGTAGAACATCGCTGGCGAGGGGTTCACCTGACGCAGCCGCTGATAGATCGCGAGGCCGCTCTCCCGGGCCGGTGCGGACAGCCGCCGCGACATGGCCGCCTGATAGATCTCTCCGGCCGCGATGTCCTCCTGGATGCGCAGGACCGAGGCCCGGTACATCGCGTTGGTGATGTTGGGGGCGACCGCCAGCGTCTGGCGGGTCGGTGCCGCGGGGACTGGCAGGGTACCGCCAGCCCGGATCCGACTCGCCAGCTCTGTCACCGCCGCCACCCCCTCCTGGTAGTCGCTACCCGCCGGCACGTGAGCCACCACGACCACTTTGTTCCGCCGGTGGTCGAAGACGACGACGCGGTCCAGGATCATGAGCGTGATGGGGTCAACCGGGTGCCGCCCCCGGCCCACTGGATAAGCGAGCCCGTCGATGAGGGCCGCGGCCTCGTAGCAGAGCAGCCCGGCCAAGCCTCCGCTCATGGTGGGCAGGTTGGGCAGATGCGGCGCTCGCAGCGCCCGGGCGAGGCGATTCAGCGCCGAGATCACGGGTTCGTCGGGGGAGCTGAAGACCCCCTCGCTGATGGGCAGGGGCCGCCGGACCGACTCGACGCGCACCCCGGCGCGATCGGCAATCACCAGCGCGACCGGCTCTCCACCCACGACCGTGAAGCCGACCGAATTGCCGGAGAGGTCCAGCTCCTCGAGCAGCATGCCCGGACCGTCGCCGGCGAGCGCCTGGAACACCGACACCGGGCGCAGCTCCCCCATCGGCAGCTCCGCCCAGATCGGGACCAAAGGGAACTCCGCAGCGGTCGCCGCGGCGGTCGATCGATCGGGCAGAATTTCCAGTGAGGCCAGCATCACCACTCCCATTCGGACAAAAGAAAAAGCCCCGGAGGGTTCCGGGGCTTGGTGTTCGCTCGTCGGTCGGACGATTAGTCGCAGGCGGACACTTCACCCCCAGCGGGCCAGCTCCACCACCAGACCAGCGCGCTCGTCTTGACCATAGGCCGCGGATTGTGCCGGAACCTGCCGCTGGGAGTCAAGCCCGCGGCCGTGGCAGCTCCCGGAAATTACCCACGGAGTGCTCTTGGCGAGCGAGAGCAGACAGCGCCACATTGACGCTGGGCCTCGTCGTGGTCCAGAATCCCGGGGCAGTGACTAGCCGAAACATCTTCAGCTGGCGGTGGTACTGGCCCGATGAGGGTTCGGCACCGTCGCGCGCCTAGTCACCGCGACCGCAAGCGACACCGAGCCCTGGGCAATGCCCGGGGCTTTTTTCATTTCCGAAGGAGACGACCGGATGGTCAATCCGCTGGCGGTATCAGCCTCAGCTGGGCACGCGCCTTTTTCCTGGGCGTGCCGGGCGGGAGAGGGCGGTGCGCTCGGCGCCGGGACTGCTGGTGGCAGTCCGCCGCGACTTCTCCACAGCGCACTCGGGACACCTGGGTGATGGAAGACTTTCCGCAGCTGCTGCGCCGCCTGCTCCAGGGCGGCACCATGTCCGCCGCGGAGAGCGCGGCCACGGTGGGCGCGATCGTCGACGGGACGATCACCAGCGCCCAGGCGGCCGGCCTCCTGATCGCGCTGGCCGCCCGGGGCGAGACCATCGAGGAGGTGATCGGCGCCGCCACCGCGATGCGCCAGCGGGCGGTGCGCCTGGAGCATCAGCTGCCGCTGGTGATCGACGTCGTCGGGACCGGCGGGGACGGCACCCGCAGCATCAACATCTCCACCGCGGCGGCGCTGGTGGTGGCCGGGGCGGGCGTTCCGGTCGCCAAGCACGGCAACCGGGCCGCCTCCAGCGCCTGCGGCAGCGCCGATGTCCTGGAGGCGCTGGGGGTACCGCTCGACCGCCAACCGGAGGCGGCCGCGGAGCTACTCGCCACCCATCGGATCGCCTTTCTCTTCGCGCCTCGGTACCACCCGGCGATGAAGGCGGCCGGGAGATTGCGCCAGGAACTCGGGGTGCGCACGATCTTCAACCTGCTGGGACCGCTCTGCAATCCCGCCCACGCCCACCGCCAGCTGGTCGGGGTCTTCGGAGAGGCCCAGGTGGGCCTGGTTGCCGAGGCCATGCAGGGCTTGGGTGTCGAGGAGGGGGCCGTCGTCCACTCCGCCAGCGGGATGGACGAGGTGGCGGGCGACGGGCCTACCTACGTCGCCCAGTTCACCAAGGCGGGGACCCGGCGCTGGGTGCTCCATCCGGAGGCCCACGGGATCAGGGCTTCCCTCGCTGAGTTGAGAGGTGGCGATGCCCAGACCAATGCGGAACTGATCCTCGCCATTCTCCGCGGTGAGCCTTCCCCGCGTGCCGACGTGGTGGCCCTCAATGCCTCCCTGGCCCTGGTGGTGGCGGGCGCCGCCGGCGATGTCGACGAGGGCCTGGTACTGGCCCGGACCAGCATCGGCTCGGGAGCAGCAATGGCGGCCCTGGACGCCTTGCGCAGCGGCCCAGCAGAGCAGGCGCCGACCAATGGCTGACGCGCTCACCGAGATCTACCAGCTCAGGCAGCGGCGCCTGGAGGCCGAGATGGTCCGAGAGTCGCTGGCCGACCTCCAGCCTCGCGCGCTGATGAGCACCGAGGAGAGGCGCTCGCTGGGCGCGGCCCTCGCCGGCGCTCGTCCGCCGGCGTTGATCGCCGAGATCAAGCGCGCCTCACCATCGGCAGGGCTGATCGCCCCCGAGTTCAACCCGGCCGAAATCGCGGCCAGCTATCAGGCCGCCGGCGTCGATGCCATCAGTGTGCTGACGGAGGAGGACCACTTCCAGGGGCACCTGAGCTTCTTGAAGGTGGTCCGGGAGCACACCACACTGCCCCTGCTGCGCAAGGACTTCCTGACCACCCCCTACCAGGTGGTGCAGTCCGCCGCCTACGGGGCGGACGCGGTTTTGGCTATCGTCGCCGGCCTCACCGACCAGCAGCTCACAGCCCTGCTCCAGGCAGCCCGAGAGTGGCGGCTAGAGGTCCTGGTCGAGGTGCATTCCGTGCCGGAGCTGAGGCGGGCCTTGGCGCTCGGGGTCGAGCTGATCGGGATCAACAATCGCGACCTCCGAACTCTCCAGACCAACCCCGCGGTCACCGAGCAGCTGATCGGGATGGTGCCGCAGGGCATCCAGGTGGTGAGCGAGAGCGGGTTCGAAAATCCGGCCCAGATCGAGCGAATCTATCGCGCCGGGGTCCCGTGCTTCCTAGTTGGTGAGGCGCTTATGCGCTCGGCCGCACGGACCGAGTGGGTGGAAGCCGTCAAAGCCGTCGGCGCGGTGGACGGGTAGCCGTGAAGACGCTGGCATCGGTCCCGGCCAACGGCCCAGGTGACCAGATGGTCAGACCGCCCCGCCTCGGTGCCGAGTCCCCACCCGGCCGCACCCGGGTGAAGATCTGTGGCTGCACGTCGGCGGTCGAGGTGGCAGCGGCCGTGGCGGCGGGAGCGGACGCGGTCGGTCTGATCTTCGCTCCCAGTCCCCGGCGGATCACCCCCGAGCAAGGAACGGCCGCCACCGCCGAGATTCCTCCCCAGGTGTCGGTGGTCGGGGTGTTCATCGACCCCACGCCGGCCGAGCTGGAGCACGCCCTGGCGGTCCTGCCCCGCCTGATTCCCCAGTTCTCCGGGTCCGAGTCTCCAGAGCTCTGTCGCCATCTCGGCGTGCCCTACCTGAAGGTTTTTCCGGTGGCCACCGAAACCGCTCCCGGCGCGGCTGACCTGGCCGCCGCCCTGGCGCCGTATCCCGAGGCCCTGCCGATCTTCGAGACCGCCTCCCGGCAGCGGGGCGGCTCGGGACGAACGTTCGACTGGTCAGTGGTGCAGGACCTGGTCGGGCGGCGACCGGCCATCATCAGTGGCGGGCTGGACCCCAGCAACGTGGGGGAATGCGTGCGCCAGCTGCACCCCTACGCGGTCGATGTCCGCTCGGGCGTGGAGACCGACGGTCGGAAAGACCCCGTGAAACTTGGAGATTTCATCAGTGCAGTGCGGAGTGCTCATGCAGCCTCCTGACCCGCGCGGTTACTTCGGTGGCTTTGGTGGCCAGTACGTCCCGGAGGTGCTTTACCAACCGGTGCGCGCCTTGGAAGCGGCGGTCGACGAGGCCTTCGGGGATGCCACTTTCTGGCAGGAATATCACGCGATTCTGCAGACCTATGTCGGCCGACCCTCGCCGCTCTACCACGCCCAGCGCTTCCCGAGGACGGCCGCCACCGTCCTGCTCAAACGCGAGGATCTGAACCACACCGGGGCGCACAAGGTGAACAACGCGGTGGGCCAGGGCCTGCTGGCCCGGCGGATGGGGATGAAGCGGATCATCGCTGAGACCGGCGCCGGCCAGCACGGCGTGGCGACCGCCACCATCGGGGCCAAAATGGGCTTGCCGGTCGAGGTCTACATGGGCGAGCTCGACATCGAGCGGCAAGCCATGAACGTCGCCACCATGAGGTTGCTGGGGGCGACTGTCCACCCAGTGGCGAGTGGCACCAGGACCCTCAAGGACGCCGTCAACGCCGCGATTCGCGAATGGGCCACTCGCGCCAGCGACACCTTCTACCTGATCGGCAGCGCCATCGGTCCTCATCCCTATCCCTATCTGGTGCGGGAATTTCAGAAGGTGATCGGGGTCGAGGCCCGGCGCCAGTGCCGGGAGCAGTGGGGCCGGTTGCCCACCGACGTGATCGCCTGTGTGGGTGGGGGCAGCAACGCCATCGGCATCTTCTCTGGCTTCGTGGATGACCCGGAGGTAAGGCTGTGGGGCGCCGAAGCCGCCGGTCGCGGCGACCGGCTGGGTGAAAACGCCGCCTCCTTGTCCTTCGGCTCAGTGGGCGTCCTGCACGGTTCCAAGTCCTTCATCCTCCAGGACCAAGACGGCCAGGTCGTCGGCACCCACTCGGTCAGCGCCGGCTTGGACTACCCCGGGGTGGGACCGGAGCACGCGCTGCTCAAGGCCAGCGGCCGGGCACAGTACCTGGGGGTGACCGACGATGAGGCGGTGGCCGCCTTCCATCGCTGCGCCGAACAGGAGGGGATCGTGCCCGCGTTGGAAAGCTCGCATGCCCTGGCGCTGGTGGACCGGGTGGCCAAGCTGAGCGGGCCCCAAGGACTCTTGATCGTGAACCTCAGTGGGCGAGGGGAGAAGGACATCGCTCAGCTCCTGGAACGAGAGCGGCTGCAACTGGCCGACGAGAGCCCGACCGGTGATTGAAGCCCCCGCCCCCGATCGGCTGAGCCGACGGCTCCAGGCCAGCCGGCAGCAGAAACGGGCGGCGCTAATCGGGTACCTGGTCGCGGGAGATCCCGACGTCGTGACCACCGAACTGGTGGTCACGGCCGTGGCCGAGGCCGGACTCGACGTGCTGGAGCTGGGCATCCCCTACGGGGACCCGCTGGCGGACGGCCCCACCATCGCCGCGGCCGGGCAGCGGGCCCTCGCCGCCGGAATGACCCTCGAGGCCAGCTTCGGCCTGGTCGAGCGGCTGCAGCAGTTGGTGCCGATCATTCTCTTCACCTACTTCAACCCCGTCTTCCACTACGGGGTCGAGCGATTCGCCGCCCGGGCGGCCGGGGCCGGGGCGTGCGGGGTGATCATCCCTGACATCACTCTGGAAGAGATCGACGAGGTGCGCGGCTACTTGCGCGCACAGCAGCTTCCGTTCCCGCTCCTGGTCTCCCCCACTACCGCTCCGGCGCGGGCGGCCCAGATCGCCGCCGCCAGCGAGGGGTTCGTCTACGTCGTTTCGCGCCTGGGGGTCACCGGGGAGGGTACCGGACCTGACCTGGCCTGGCTCCGGCGCCAGGTCGGCCGACTGCGCCAGGTCACCGACAAGCCGCTGGCGGTCGGGTTCGGGATCAGCACCCCCGCTCAGGTTGAGGACGTCGCCAGCTGGACCGACGCGGTGATCGTCGGCAGCGGTCTGGTCAGCTCCTACGCTGGCCGGTCGGGCCCCGCGGCAGCTCGATCGGCCGGCAGCTACGTCAGCTCCCTGATGGCAGCCTTGACGAACAAAGCCTGAGCGACGACTAGGGGGAACCGAGGCCCCCGCCAGAGGGAGGGGAACGGGGTGCGGCCCTCAGTCCGGCAGGACGCCGGTGAGCGATGAGATACGAACCAGCTCTCGGATGTCGGACCGGCGGGGAGTCAGCTTAAGTAGTTGGCGATACACCGAGATGGAATCGGTATCAGCGCCGCGGACCCGCAGCAGGCGGGCGACGAACTCCAGCCAGACCGGGGCCATCACTGTGTCCCGACGCTCGACGGTCAAAGTGCACAGCTGCCAGCAAGCGCGGTCGCAAGGCGGACAGCAGAGCACGGCGGTCGTGAAGCACAGCACTGCCAGCTCCACATGCTTGGATTGCTTGACTCCCTCGCCGACGGTGCAGGCGACGCCTGCCGCCGCCTCACCCCCGACGGTGTTGGCCATCTGCACAGCCATCGAGGCCGCCTCCTCCAGCTGTCCCGCTTCTAACATCGATTCAATCGCGCTCGTGAGATCCGCACCGTCCGCCAGGGGTAACTTGTCCCGGGCAGCGGCCAGCGCGCGTCGAGCATTGCCCCGCGCGGAAAGCGCCGCCTGCTGGGTCGTGGCGGCCGCGACGATCTCAGCCACCAGCAGCGGTAACTGAGCCTGGCGCGCGGCCAACTTCCGCTCGTGCTCGGTGCTGGATCTAGGCGAGAGCCGAACCGTCCAGCCGGACCTAAGCGCGGGCTCCGGTCGGGCCTCCGCGACAGCCCCGGCGACCGTGGAAGGGGGAGCCCCGCCCACGGTCGCCGGCACCGGTGGCGTCGGCTCGGGAACCGGAGGCTCGGAAGAGTCCTCTGGGAACCCGCTCTCCCGGGCAGCGGGATCGAATCCCCACAGAGGCGCCTCATCCTGGGTCAACTCCCGAGGGGCCGGACTCGGCACCGGATGGGGCGGCTCGGTCGGAGCCCGCGGCGGGGCGGCGGGCGCGGCACCGTGGACCGGAGCAGGCCCTGCCGGTAGCACGGTCGGCGAAGCCTCCTGGGCCTTCGGTTCGGGAGGCAGAGACGGCACCGGTGGAGGCTGGGACGCAACAGCCCCGGGGGCAGGCGGCGGCTGGGCTGCGGAAGGCTGGGGTGCCCGTGCTGCCGGTGGGATGGGAGCGGACGGCGCCGACGCCTGGGGGGCGGCGGGCGAGGCGACCTTCGACGCCGGGGTGGGAGCTGGCCTGGTGGCCGGCCCCGGCGCTGGGGCTGCCCGATCCGCCTTCGGACTAGGGTCGGCACGAGTCGGCCGGGCGGTTGGAGCTCCGGACCCAGAGGTGGCAGCGGATTTTGGCGCGGAGACGGAACCTGGCACCATGCCGGTCCGGCCGCGGGCTGGCCGGACCGGGTCTCGCGGCTCGAACAGGGTGACGGTTTCGACATTCTGGGCAAGGGTCTCGGCGACTTCTGGCTGCGGCGGACGCGGACGGGATGACGCCGCCACGGCCGGAGGCGGAGCTGGCTTAGCCGCGATCTCCCGGACCTCCGGAGCGTTCGGGAAGGCGATGAGGTTCTCGACCGGAGGCGCTGTGAGTTCAGGCGACGGAACTACGGCCAGGGTGGGCGAGGCGGGTGGGTCGGCCTCCGGGGTGGCCGCCACGACCAGCGGTGCCGGGGGCCCGGGCGGCGGTTTGGCGGACACAACCGCTGGTGCGGCCGCGACCATCTCCCGGATCTCCGCCTGGGTGGCCAGCAGCAGCAGCAGCTCGTACATGGCGCGCCCCATCCGGCGGAAGAGTGCGGTCGCCTCGGTGGGGAACCCCGCGTCGGCCACCCTGGCCACCACCGACTCGGTGACCCTGATCAGGGTCTCCTCGTTCAGGTCGGGGAAGGTGAGCCCTGCCAGCTCCTGCTCGATGACGCCCGGAAGTTCGGGAACCCCCGATGCCAGCTCCCGGGCCAGGTGCTCCCACGTCTGGCGTAGATCAGCCAGACCCTGGTGCAAGGTCTGGCCATCTGGCGCCACGTTCGATTGCTCAACCATCCCGCCCTGCAGTTTGCCACCGCAGCGCAGCCAACCGCGTAGCGCAGGCTCAACGAATCCGTGACGCTTGCAGCGCCGCCGACAACTAGGATTGACCACGGTGACTGTCCCAGCTTCCGCCATCGCGCTCTCGAAACGCAGTCCTTGGCTGGGCGCTGTCGAGGAATGGCTTTGGCGCAAGCGCTCCTTCCGGATGGTCCCCGATCTCAAGCTGCCGGTGGCCCCGTCCGGCCAGCCGGTGCCGGCACGGCCAGGGGCTATCCGAGTTGGATTTGCGGGATTTCCCTCCGACTACAGCCTGGCCATGCTGCTGGCGCTGATCGAAAGTGGGGTGGAGCTGGTGGGACTGGCCACAAGTTTGGGTGCCAACCCGGCGATCTCTGGTGAGAACGCTCTGAGCCAGGTCGCCGATCACATGGACGTGCCGCTGCTGCGGCTGGCCCGGATCAACGAATACGACTCCTTGGTCGCCCTGCGCCGGCTGGAGGCCGATCTCTTCCTGGTCGCCAGCTTCGATCAGATCCTCCGCGAGAAGGCCCTGGCCGTGCCCCGCTTGGGCTGGGTCAACGTCCACCCTTCCCGCCTCCCCCAATACCGGGGACCCGAGCCGCTCTACTGGGCCATCGTCAACGACGAAAAGGAGACCGGGATCAGCTTCCAGCGGTTAGAGCGCGGAATCGACGCGGGACCGCTGCTGCTCCAGCGCCTCGAGGTCATCCGGCCGGACGACGACACCGGCACCCTCGCCCGTCGGCTGAGCGAGCTGGGGGCCCAGTCGACCGGAGAGGCAATCCAGCTCGCCCAGTCTGGGTTTGCCGGAACTCCGCTCGACCTAGCGCAGGGCTCCTACTTCACCTCGGTCGGCCACCGCCGCATCGACCAGGCAGAGTCTGCGGCGCTGGCGGATCGGCTGGTCCGGGCGGGCAACCCCAACATGCTGGCGGCCACGAACTGCGGCGGCCGGCTCTGCTACGTGGTCAAGGTGCGCCGCGTGGCGTCGTCAGATCCCTCGCCCGGCCCTCGTCTCCACTTCCCGGACGGGGATCTGATCCTGGAGAAGACGGTCGACCGCTGCGGCTGTCACCACGGGGAACCCATCGGCACCTGCCCCCACGACGAGTAGGACGGGACCGGTCTTGACCGGCGGCGACCCGAATCACCCGGGGTCGGGAGCACCGCGTGCGAGAAGCCTGGCCGCCAGTCCGTTCGGTTAGCCGATCCGACGGCGGCTGGTCTTCGCGGAGCCGGGAGTGAAGCGCGTCGTCTCGCCACTCGCCTTCCACCAATAACGCTCCGCGCCGAGTTCCCACGAACCAGATGCCGGCCTTCTCGAGCGCCCGACGCTCGGCGATGCTCTCGACGTCAGTACTGGCCTGGAGCCGATGAGCCACAGTGGTGGCGAATAGGTGAGTGGCGAGTTCGGCTGCGTCGCCGAGCCCGATCCTCTACCTCGGTATTCGGGGAGTCGGAGGATTCCTAACTCGATACCTCTGCCCGAGGGACCCATGGTTCGGGCCGGCGTCCAGGTCCCAAACCCGGCACAGCTCCCAGCCGTGGCGCCGACGGCCAGCATGGAACCGTCCGGGCTCAGGCAGCCATCCTCTTCCCAGCGCCGCTAATGCTCTCCGTGGTCGCGGAATCCCGGCCAATCGAAGGGTCGAGGCAGAGACGGCTCGGCATCCCCTCGAAGGAGAATCTCCAGGTCTCGCTCGTCCACCGGCCCCAGGCTCACTCCGCCGGGTTCGGGCGTTTCTGCATCCTGGCACCAAGAAAATGGAACGATCGCCACCCGAACCCCCAAGTCCGAGGCCGGTCGCGGCCAGCGCGGATCCAAGCGGTACGATCGCTGACGTGCTGCCTCCCGATCGCCTCGGGCGCTCCGACCAGCAGACGCTGGTGGTGACCAGGATCGAAGGCGACGCCGCCCGAGTCGCCGAGGACAGCGTCGCCCGAGAGGAGGCACTGCAGCTGATGGTCGACGGCCGGCCGCTAGCGGTGATGCTCCGAACCCCCGGCTGCGACGTCGAACTGGCGCTCGGGCTGCTCCACGCTGAGGCAGTGGTTCATCGCCGGGAGGACATCCGCGAACTGCGGCTGGCGCCAAGCGGCCAAGTGGACCTGGACGGCATTCCGCTCCCGATCCAGCTGGACCCGCAGGCGGAGAACCTGGTCGATGTCCACCTCCGCACGCCTCTCCCCGCGGGCGCTCTGGGCTGGCAACGGGCACTGCCCTCCTCGAGCGCCTGCGGAATCTGTGGGAGCGCCACCCTGGAGGCGATCCAGGCGGTGCAGGCCAACGTGGTGGGCACGGCGGTTTGGCCATCCCGCGACCTCTTTCAGCTGCCCGAACTGTTGCTGGAAGCGCAGCGGGTCTTCCACTCGACCGGAGGTCTCCACGCCGCCGGCCTGCTCCGACGGAGCGGTCAGCCGCTGGACGTGGCGGAGGACGTGGGCCGGCACAACGCCGTGGACAAATTGGTGGGGCGCGCCTTGCTCCGCGATGGGCTCCCCTTGACCGACGCCCTGCTGATCGTGAGCGGTCGGGCCGGGTTCGAGATCGTCCAAAAGGCCGCGGCGGCGGGAATCGGACTGGTGGCCTCGATCTCCGCGCCGTCGTCGCTGGCGGTTCAGGTCGCGCAGACGACGGGCGTGACCCTGATCGGCTTCCTGCGGGGCCAGCGCTGCAATGTGTACTCCCACCCAGAGCGGGTGGGACTCACCTTGGACCCGCTGGCCCAGCCGCGCTGATTCAGCTGCGCTTAGGTCAGGGCGATGACGCTGGGGCTCCTCATCCTGGCCGGCGGACGCAGCTCGCGGATGGGCACCGACAAGGCCGCCTTGCCTTTCCCCGGACCCCACGACCCGCCGCTCATCCAGCGGGTGGCGGCAAAGGTGGCGGCGGTGGCGGGGCCGCCCACGATCGCCGGCCAGCACGACTACGGCACCGGGTGGCGCCTGATCAGCGATGAGGTGGGCCTGACCGGTCCCGTCGCCGGACTGATTGCCGGGCTGGCCGCAAACGACCGCGAACTGGTACTGGTGCTCGCGGCCGATCTGCCCTTCCCCTCTCCCCACCTGGCCCAGGGATTGGCGGAGATCGCAGAGCGCGAAAATGATGCGCAGGCGGTCGTACCCGAACACAATGGGGAGCTGGAGCCCCTATTCGCCGTCTACCGCCGAGATGGCACCGCTGACCTCCGCGAAATGGCGCGACAATTGGCCAGTCCCGGCCGCGGACCTTCGCTGCGCCGCACGCTGGCCGGGGTCCGGGTGCGGCGGGTCGCGGAGTCAGAATGGCGGGTCTGGGATCCGGAGGGGACCTCGTTCCTCAACTGCAACACCCCGGGCGAATTGGCGGTGGCAGCGGATCGGGCTCGGGCCCGGCCGGACCAAGGAGGGAATCGGTGAACGAGTGGTTTGACAGATACCTGAAGGCCCTGGGGGCGGCCGATGCGGTGCTTCGCCGGGAGGAGGCCAAGCTGGTCTTGGATCTGGCCGCCGAGTCCGCCCACGTGTCCGGCGCCCGCCAGTACGCTCCACTCGCGGCCTACCTGGCCGGACGGGCCGCGGCCGGGCAGTCTCGGGAGGGACGCATCAAGGTGCTCCAGGGAGCGATCGGCGCCGCCACCAAGGCGGGGCCGGCCGGCGGCGATCTGGGACTGGATTTGGATAGCTGATATACCCCCGCTGTGGGTCTGGCAGACTGCTGCTGACCTGACGGGGGGAGTCCGGCGGCCCGACCTGCCCGAATTACAAAGGGATGATCTCCACCACTGTTCCCGGTTCCAACCGTGCTCCCTGCGAAGGCAGGGCCAGCAAGGCGTCGGCCCGCGCCAACGAGATGGTGGCCCCGCTGCTCTGCGACCCGGCCAGCCGGACGCCGGGCAGCTGTCCCGGCCGCTGGCGGACCACCACCCGATGGAAGGTCTCAAGTCCCTCCGGCTTGTCGACCGCCTCCAACAGCGTGGCGAACTGGGTAGGCGGAGTCGTCTCACCGGCTCCCTGCATGGCCAGCAGGCAGGAGGCACCAAACAGGATGAAGGTGACGCTGGCGGAGACGGGGTTGCCGGGTAGGCCGAGAAAGATGGTGCCGTCCAGCTCGCCGAAGGCGATCGGACGGCCTGGACGCATCGCCACTCGCCACAGCCGCAAGTGGCCCAGTCGCTCGACGGTGGCGCGCACGTGGTCGTGGTCCCCGACGCTGACCCCGCCGACCGACACCACCAGTTCGGCGGTGGCCGCCGCCTGCCGCAGCACCCGCTCCACCTGAGCCGGGTCGTCGCCCACCCGGAGCCTCAGCTGAACCTCCCCGCCGGCGGCCGCGACCAGCGCCTCCACGGCCGGCCCAGCAGTGTCATAGATCTCGCCGGGACCGAGCTTGGTGCCAGGAGGCTGGATCTCGTCCCCGGTCGTCACCACCGCCACCCGAGGTCGCTTGGCGACGGAGACCGTGGCCCGCCCGGAAGCGGCTAGCGGCGAGAGGTCGGTGGGCCGGATCCGGTGGCCCCGGGGCAGAATCCGGTCACCCGGAGCAAGGTCCTCCCCCGCCAGGCGCACCGCGTTGCCGGGCCCGGGTCGCTCCCGGATCAAAACCTGGGTCTCCCCGCGGTCGGTCCACTCGTAGGGAACCACGGTGTCAGCGCCAACGGGCAGCGGTGCGCCGGTCATGACCTTGGCGCAGGTGCCGACTTCGATCAATACTGACCCGGGAGCCATCCCGGCCGCCATCTCTCCCACCACCGGCAGTCGCCGCGGCACCTTGCGCAGGTCCGCGGCGCGGACCGCGTATCCGTCCATGCCACTGTTGTCCCAAGGCGGGAGCAGCACCTCGGCCACGACGTCGGCCGCCAGCACCCGGCCGACGGCCCGTCCATCGACCGGTACCGCCTCGGTGGCCAGCGGGCGGATGTGACTCAGCATCTCCTGGCGGGCAGCACTTACCGAGAGGGGCTTCTGCGGCCCAGGCTGTGGCACCGGTTCTGAGCTCGGGCTCATGGACCACCGGAACGCGCTCTGGTTGGGACCTCGATCAGAGGTTCCCGCGCGCCTCTTGCTCGCGCTCGATGGCCTGGAAGAGAGCTTGGAAGTTGCCCTTGCCGAACCCCCGACACCCCTTGCGCTGGATCACTTCGAAGAAGAGGGTGGGACGATCCTCGACTGGCCGGGTGAAGATCTGCAGCAGGTAGCCGTGCTCATCCCGATCGACCAGGATGTTGAGCTGCCGCAGTCGCTCCAGGTCCTCGTCGATCGGCCCGATCCGCTCCGGGAGGCTCTCGTAGTAGCTGTCGGGGGCGCGCAGGAAGTCGGCTCCCTGGCGGCGCAGCCAATCGACACTCTCGACGATGTCCTCGCTGTGCAAGGCGATGTGCTGCACCCCGGGACCGTGGTAGTAGTCGAGGTACTCGTCGACCTGAGACCGGCGCAGCCCCTGGGCGGGCTCGTTGATGGGGAAGGTGACCCGGCCCGCCTTCCCACCCCGCACCACCTTGCTCCGGAGTGCCGAGTACTGGGTGGCGATGTCGCTCTCATCGAATTCCTGGAAGACATCGAAGCCGAAGACCCGATTGTACCAACTCACCCATTCGTCCATCCGGGTCAGTTCGACGTTGCAGACGCAGTGATCCACCAACTGCAGCCCGGCGCCGGCGCCACTCTTGAACTCGTCCCGATAGCCGGGGAGAAAGCTCCCGCCGTACTCCGCCCGCTCCACGAAGGTGTGGACCGTGTCCCCGAAGGTCCTGACCGTGGCCAGCCGCACCGCCCCTCTCTGGTCCTCGAGCACGTGCGGCTCGGCGACTGGGCGGGCGCCCCGGCTGACTGCGTCCTGGAAGGCGGCCATGGCATCGTCCACCGTGAAGGCCAGGGTGCGGACCCCGTCGCCGTGCAGGCGGACGTGGTCCGCCACCTCACCGTCCGGGGTGAGCGGCGCGGTCATCACCAAGGTGACCTCGCCCTGCTTCAGCGCATAGGAGGCCCGGTCGCGCACCCCGGTCTCGGGGCCCGAGTAGGCGACCACGTCGAAGCCGAAGGCGGTCCGATAGAAGTGGGCTGCCTGGCGGGCGTTGCCCACAAAGAATTCAATGTGGTCGACGCCTTCCAGAGAGGTCTCCCGGAATTCCGGGGCCGCCAGGTCGGCTTCGGTCTGCGCGGTCACTCTGTGGGCCTCGACGGAACTTGCTGCATGGCCGTCTCCTTGCGCCGGGTGGGCCGACTACCCAAGCGTACCGCGCGCAGACAGCTGATGAGAGGTGCTCTCTGATCGCGCCTCCTTGGGGCGGTACGCTGACCGAGATGGACCCAGGCGTCTCGCCCGGCCCGCTCGAGTGGCGCTGCTGCCTGCCCACCTCCGACTCGACCACGATCTCGCTCAGTTGTGAGTTGGCGCCCGGCCGACCCTGGCTGGTCGGCCGGGCCCTCGACATCCTGCGCCAGGAGGCGCTGGCCGAGTCGGACCCCCAAGGGGACCGCTACGCGGTGGGGCGGCGGCGCGGCGCTCCCCTGATGCTCGGCGAGCCCTTGCTCTGGAATGGAGTGCCCCTGATCGCCGAGGCGGTGGAGCCGGAGGAGGGCACCCAGGGCGAGGTCACCCTGCGATTCCCGCCCTGGTCGGAGATGGCGGGGAGGATTCCGGAAGAGCGACTCTGGGCCGTGACCGACCAGCTGGCCGTGGAGTTCCGGGCCAGCTGCGGGATCATCTCGGACGGGCGGGCGATCGGCTACCCCGACTTGGCGGATCCGCGACGGACCGCGGCTCGGCTTCAGCTGCTGCATTTGGGGGTGCTGGTGCCGCCCGCCTGGCTCGAGTTCCTGCGGGTGGGGTCAACTCCCTACCGGGAACTGCCCCATAGCCGACTGGTGGTGGTGCTGGAGTAGCCGCCCGGCTCAGCCTGGGGAGCCCAGGGAGCGCTGCTGGCGGCGCTTGGCGGCGGTCGCTGAGATCAGCTCCAGAATGCAGCGGTTGGCATTCTGGGCGGTCAGCTCAGCCGGATCCAAAGCGGGGGCAACTTCGACCACGTCCATCGCCACGACCCGGGTGTGCAGGGCCACTTCCCGGATGGCGCGGAGCAGGTCAGCTGGGTTCATCCCGCCCGGCTCCGGGGTGCCGGTGCCGGGCGCAAAGCCGGGATCGAGCACGTCGATGTCGATCGAGAGATAGATGAACTCCGGCCCGTCCAGGGCTTCTGCCAGCGCCCGCCGGACCACCTCGGAGATGCCGAGCCGCCAGATCTCGTCCATCAGGTGCCAGCGCATCCCCTCTCCCCGCATCCACTCGAAGACCTCGCGAGGTGGCCAGTAACCACGCAGACCAATCTGCACGAAATTGGCACCGGGCACCGCCCCGGACTCCACCAGCCGGCGCATCGGGGTGCCGTGGGAGAGTGGGTTGCCGAAGCTCTCGGGGGCGGTGTCGGCATGCGCGTCGAAGTGGACGATGCCCAACCGGCCCCGCCCCACGACATCGGCCACCGCGGTCGCCGAGGGCAGGGTCACCGAGTGGTCGCCCCCGATCACCACCGGGACGATCCCTCGCGAGGCGACCTCGTGGACCCGCTGCCGGATCGCCTCGTGGGAGGGCGCGACCAGCCCCGGTTGGCAGACGGCGTCACCAAAGTCGACGACGGTCAACTCCTCAAGTGGCGCCACCTCCAGATCCAGGTGCCAATCCGGAGGCTGGTAGTTAGCCACCCGCACTGCTCGAGGCCCGAACCTGGCTCCCGGCCGAAAGCTGGTGGAGTCGTCCCAGGGCGCCCCCACGATCGCGAAATCGGGCTTCCAGCGGTCCAGTTCCTCCGGCTCGCTTAGCTGGACCACCTTAGCGAACGAGCTCGGGCCCAGGTAGGAGGCGCCCTCCATCTGCCGCTGCAGGTAGGAGGGAATCGAGGGACGCTCCACCCTCAGGCACTCCCGCGGTCGGCTGGAAGCACCTTGGAGAACGGAAGATCAGAGCAGGAAGACATCCGGCCGCCCATTATCGAGGTCCCGGTCTCCTCGACTCAGTCGGACTTCGAAGTCGGCTCCAGCCGCTCGACCCGGACCCGGCCCTCCAGTCCCAGATACACCACCATGATCCGTTCCAGGATCTGCTCGAAAGCGCTGGGGTCCCAGCCGTCCACCAGCTCGCGCATCCGTTCCCGATGCCGGGCCGCGATCTGGGCGACCACTCCCCAGCCCTGGTCGGTGAGACGCAGGACGATCCGACGCCGATCCTCGGGCCAGGGTGTTCTGGCGATCAGGCCGGCCTCCAACAGCGAGCGGCTCAGCACGGAGATGTGGGCCCGACTGGAGGCCAGCTGCTCGACCAGTTCCTGCTCTTGGACCCCCTCCAAACCGGCGCCTCCCAGAACCAGGACCGCGTGGTAGCCGAGAGGGGTCAGGCCCGCCTCGGCGGCGGCGGCATCCAGCATCGTCAGCGCCCGGCGGAACACATAGCGGAGCTGGCTGCGGAAGGCGAGCTGCTCCAGCAGCTCAGGGCCAACTCCGGAGGGGAGTTCAGTCGGTGGCGGCGCCGGCGGCTGCTTGAGCACTCCGATCAGACGCTGGTCACGCCCGGGTTGTCGATCCGCATACCGCAGCAGGCACGGGCATGATCGCGATCTGAATGTGCACTCATTGCGGGGGCGGCGACAGCTGGATTGTAAGCCACCTCGGTTCTCAGCTCGCCCCGGTGCCAGGGACTGAAGGAAATCCCGTTAGCCGGTCACCGAGGGAATCCCGCCGCGACCATGCCGGCAGCTACTTCGGTTCAAGTGCGTTAACTGGCGACGTTCACGGGGCCGCCCAGCGATATCAGCCCGATCCAGGATGGGTTGGCGTGGTCGTGCCGCCCATCAGCAGGTCGAAACCGTCAGGGGAGTCGAGCATCCCCGGCGCAGTTCCAGCCACGCCTTGCACCCCGTACTGCCAGACCGCCGCGCCGGTCGCCGGGTCGATCGCCAGCATGCGGTCATTGTGGTCATCGTTGAGCATGAATACGCCGCTGGGCAGCTGCTCAACTAGCGACGGATGGTCCAGCTCTCCGGGCCCCGAGGTGACGTCATACCGGTAGGTGATGACCCCTTGGTTGTTGAACTCCGCGATCTGCCCGGGACTGGTGTAGCCGGCGATCAGGAACAGATTGGGTCCCACCTGCTGCGGGTCCGACGGGTAACTGAGGTTGATCTGGGCGCTCCACACCAGCGAGCCCGAAGTGGTGTAGTCGCTCACCCAGGAACCGTCGATCTCAGAAATCAGGATCGTGCCGTCGGCGAGTGGGGTATCTCCGTTGGGCGCACCTAGGTAGTTCGGTGGCTGATGTGAGCAGGCGCGCGTGGTTCCAATCTGGGTCGCGATGGTTCCATCGGGGTTGATGATCAGGACTCGGCAATTAGCGATGTCCGCCACCGAGATCTGGCCGCTCTTTAGCTGGTAGGCATCGTCCGGAGTGTCCAGGTAGCCTGGTGCGTCGCCGGCCACCCCGGGGTGGCCGTAGGTCCACAGAACCTTGCCCGAGGGGTAGGCGATTTTGATGATCTCCTGATAGTCCTCCATATTCATCACGATCGCGGTTCCGTGGTCAGCGAAGAATGCATCGTCGGGGTAGACGAAGCCTCCGCTCGGGGCCGGGGCGGTCGCGCTGGGATAAGTCCAAATGATCTGGTTGCTCGGGTTCAGGAGTAGCAGTTGGTTGCTGCCGCTGTCGGCGATTAGCAGGTCCCCGCCGAAGTACGGCGACCCAGCGCCGGCCTGACCTGCGAATCCGAATTGGGCGTTCGGAGTGACGATCTGAACGGTGGCCACGGGACCCTGAGCATTCTCTCCCCCAACGATCCAGGCCCGGGTGCCCAGCACCGCGACCCCGGCGTGAGCCACCGGGGCGCGCAGGGTACCCGCAACCAGGAGGCTTCCACTGGTGGGGTCGAAGGCCCAGATAGTGGAGATCGGTGCCGTGCCGGTGGCGACCGATGTACTGCCACCGGCGACGTACACGATTCCCCCCACCAGCACGGCCACGGCTCCGGTGTCCGGCTCGGGCATTCTGCCGACCAGCTGGGCAGAGTGTCGGGCCGGGTCG
>DATLTJ010000097.1:0-12310 GCA_035533655.1 Candidatus Acidiferrales bacterium
CGGGTCCCCCTGGTCGGGGTCGATCGGGATGGCCCCCTGCTGCCGGGCCAGCTCCCGCCGCTCCGCAATCGGATCCACCGCGTACACCCGGGCGGCCCCGAAGAGCCGGGCACACGCCGCCGTCAGCAGGCCGACCGGCCCCGCTCCCACCACGGCCACGAGATCGCCGGGCCCCATCCCCGACTCCTCGCAGGCGGTGTAGGCGGTAGCCAGGATGTCCCCGGTGAAGAGGGCCGCCTCGTCAGCCATGGGGTCCGGGATCGGGGACAGGGTCATCTCGGCCAGCGGCACCCGGACGTATTCGGCCTGACCACCCGCCAGGCCACCCATCAGATCCCCCATGCCGAACATGGCGTACTCCGAACAGCGCGGATGCCGTCCCGCCCCGCACTGGAGGCAGCGGCCACAGGCCACGTACATGGCAGCCGCGCAGCGCTGGCCAACCGAGAGCCGGCGCACCGCCGACCCCACCGCCTCCACCACCCCGACGAACTCATGGCCCAGGACTGTTCCCGGGGAGAGCTGAGGAATCTTGCCGTGGAGGGCATGGAGGTCTGAACCGCACACCGCGGCCCGGGTCACCCGCAGGATGACGTCGTCCCCGGCCTGCAATTCGGGCTTGGGCACCTCCACGACGCGCACGTCCCCCGGTCCGAACCAGCACACCGCCTTCAAGGCTGACCCCGGCCCGCCGGGCTCCGCGGGTAACCCGGCAGGCCGGACCACCGGTCCCCGGGGGCGAGCGAGCCGGGGCCGCAGGCACCGGCCTGCGGCCCCTCGATCCGTGCTCGATTCAGTTGCTCGGTACCCCGCTGGAAGGAGGCTTGGTTGCCTTGCCCTTGTAGACGGTGATCTTGCCGGTGTTCCCGGTCACGTAGATCGGGGAAACGGCCGTCTGGGACGACCCGTTGGCACCGGTCTTGACCACCTCCACTCCTTGGAAGCCCAGGTGATCCTTCTTGCTGTAGTCGAGGGGAACCAGCCCCGGGCCGCCGGTCAGTTTCTTGGTTTCCAGAGTCTTAACCAGGCTGGCTCTGGTCGGATTGCGACCGGCCGCCTTCAGGGTCTGCACCAGGGTGTAGGCCTGGCTGACCCCATAGAGCACGTTGCCGTCCCAAGGCAGGCTCGGCGCGTATTGCTGGACGATGCCCTTGAAGAGCTTGATCCACGGGTTGGAACTGTCGGAGACCAGCGGCGCGTAGGCGTCACTGATCATTCCTGCCACCAGCGCCCCGCCCGCCGCCCCCTTTGAGAAGCTGGATAGCAGCCCGGCCAGGGTGGGCGGGTCAGATCCGACGTTGCTGACCACCCAAGTCGGGTGGTAGTTCAGAGTCGCGGCCGTGAGCAGGGCGAGGGCGGTGAAGGCGGGAACCGAGAACGAAACCACCACCTGCGCGCCCGCCTGCTGGAGGGCGGCAATCTGGGGTCCCACGGCTGTGTTCGTGGTCACATAGTCCTGGCGCGAGACCAGCGAGCTGGCGGGGATCTGAGTGTCCAGGCCCTTGACCCCGTCCAGACCGAACTCGTCGTCCTGATAGAAATAACCCACCTTCTGCCCGCTCAGCTTCTGCTTGACGTATTGGCCCAGGATCTTGCCTTCGATGGTGTAGTCCGGCTGCCAGCCGAAGGTCCAGGGTTCGGCGGAGGGCTCATTCCAGCAGTCGCACCCCGAAGACACGAAGAGGTCGGGCACCTTCTCCGCGTTGAGGTACTTCACCACCGAGAGATGGGTAGGCGTCCCCAGGGCGCTGTAAATGGCGAAGACGTTGTCCTGCAGGACCAGCTGGCGGGTCAGGGGCGGCGTCTGGCTGGGGTTGTACCCATCATCCAGGTAGGTGTACTTGATCTTCCGGCCAAAAACCCCCCCGTGGGCGTTGACATATTTGAAGTAGGCCTCGGAGGCTGGCGCGATTTCGTCGTAGCCCGGGGCCGCCACCCCGGTCAGGGGCTGAGTGCTGCCGATGCTGATCGAATTCGCCGTGATCCCCGGAGCCGAAGCCCGGTTGGTCGCCGAGGCCAGCTTGGCGGCCGACGCCGCTCCCCCGCTGGCAGTTCCACCGCAGGCTGCCAGAACCGCTGCCAGCCCCGCAAGGGCCGCCCATCGTAGTGCCGTCTGTGGCGTCATGACGCATCCTCCAACCCTGCTTAACGTTACCTACGCTCTGCTCTGCACACCGGTTATGACTTGTCCTTTATCCCGACCCCCGCAGCGTTCGTCGCTGGCGCCATCGGGATCGCCCTAGAACACCAAGGCGGGAAAGCCCACCTTGAATCCCCTGCGGGAACGCCAGCACGACCAGCACTAGCACGGCACCGAAAATTGCCTGCGGCAGGTTGTTGCTGATGGCGCTGGGAAGGTTGAAAGCCGTCGACAGGCCACTGGTGAGATCGGGGAGCAGCATCAGGAAGAGTGCTCCCCAGACCGCGCCCACGAGACTGCCCAGGCCGCCGATCACGATCGCGATCAGCAGCTGCAGCGAGAGGGTGACGCCAAACCCTCCGGGCGCCGCAAGGCCGAGCCAGTCGGCGAACAGCGAACCGGCCAGGCCCGCGCAGGCCGCGCTGATGACAAACGCCGTGACGCGCGCGCGGCCCACGTGGATTCCTGCCAGCATCGCGGCGACTTCGTCGTCGCGAACGGCCCGGAGCGAGCGACCCACCCCGCTCCGCAGCAGGTTGGCCAGCAGGACCAGGGTCACCAGGGCAGCTGCCACCGCGACCCAGGCCAGCCACTGCTCGAGCGAGAAGTTGACCCCCAGCCAGCTGGGCGCAGCGGGAGGGTTGATGGCGATGCCCTGCTCACCCGCGAACACGGATGAGAAGTGCAGGGCCAGCTGGGGCAGAGCCAAAGCGAGGGCTAGGGTAATCCCAGCCAGGTAGGGGCCCCGCAGCCGGGCCGCCGCCAACCCGAAGAACACCCCGGTGAGCGCGGTGATGACCACCGAGATGGCCAGCACCAGGATCAGGGCGAGATTGGGCTGCCACTCCAGCAGCAGCGCCGTGGTGTAGGCCCCGACCGCCATCAGCGCCCCGTGGCCGAGCGAGATCTGCCCGTTGACTCCGGTGAGCACCGTCAGCCCAGCCGCGGCGATGGCGATGATGGCCACTCCCGCCAGCTCGTAGTCGGTGTAGGAGCCGACCTCGTAACTGAAGATCAGGACCGCAGCGGCGACGATTAGGGCGGGGATCCCATGCCGGGCCAGCGGCCGCGCAGTTACTCCCTGCCAGATCGATCCCCACAGAGTCGTCGGCTGGCGACCGGCGACGGAGCTGGTGACCTTTTCGCTGCTCACCCGATCACACCCTGCGCTCGCGGTGGACGGAGAACAGCCCCTGCGGCCGAACCATCAGGATCGCGGTCAGGATGATCAGTCCCGCCAAGGTCTCGAGATCGGGGCTGACGTAGCCGACAAACGTCAGCACGAGGCCGATCACGAGCCCGCCGACCACGCTGCCCCACAGGCTCTCCAGGCCGCCCAGGATGGCCCCAGTGAAACCGAAGATGAAAACCTCGTCCATGTAGGTGGGCTGGAGCAGCACGGTGGGCGCGATCAGTACTCCGGCCAGCGCCCCCAGCGCCGCTGCCAGGGCCCAGCCGGTGGTGAGCATGCGACCGACTCGGATGCCCAGCAGTCGGGACACCTCGGGGCTGAAGGCGGACGCCCGCATCCGCAGCCCGAGATTGGTGCGGCGGAAGAAGAACGTCAAAACAACTGCGGCCACCCCCAAGCAGCCAAAGGTGAAAATGTCGAATCCTGAGAGCGGGACCTGCACTTTGCCTAGCTCCATGCCGGTGATCGCGAAGGCTGGCGGGAATGATTGGATGCTGCCGCCGAAGAGCATCGGCACGATGGCTTCCAAGAACAGATACAGGCCCAGGGTCAGGATCACCACGTTGAACGGGGAGGCAATCTCCACCGGCCGCACCAGGACCCGTTCCACGACCGCCCCGAGCGCGAAGCCGCAGACGATGGCGATGGCGAAGGCGACCCAGTAGGAGAGGCCGTGATGAATGGCAACCAGAGCCACATAAGTGGTGAACATGGCCATGGCGCCCTGCGCGAAGTTGATGACCTTGGTGGCTCTCCAGATCAGCACCAGCGCCAGCGCGACGGCCGCGTAGATGGAACCTTGAACTAGGCCTTCGACGGTGAGCACCAGCAGAGCGTGCATGGGATCAGCGGCCCCGTCCGAGAGGCTTCCTGGCGAGGCCCGAGCTGCCCCTAGAAGCCAAGGTAAGCACCGAGCAGTTCCGCGTCGGATTGGAGCTGGACGCTGCGGTCGCCGCCCACCACCCGCCCCAGCGACAGCACCACCGCGTTGTCAGCCACTGACAGAGCGCTGCGGGCGTTCTGCTCGATCAGCAGCACGGTTAAGGCACCGCCTGACACCAGCGCGCGGAGCTTGGCCATGATCTGGGCCAGTACCTGGCCGGCCAGGCCCAGCGAGGGCTCGTCCAAAAGGAGAAGGCGAGGATGGGCGGCCAGGCCTCGGGCAATGGCCAGCATCTGCCGCTCACCTCCGGAGAGACTGCCCGCCGGCAGGGTCCGTCTCGGCTCCAGGGGCGGGAAGAGGTGGTAGGCCGCCTCCAACTCTTGCTTGGGATTGCCTCCCGGCCGGGCTAGGCTGCCCAGCCGCAGGTTCTCCTCGACCGTGAGCTCGGTGATCACGCCGTGCCCTTCCGGCACATGCGCTACGCCCAATCGGGCCACCGCCTCCGGAGCCAGCCTGGTGATCTCGGTTCCAGCCAGCCGGATCGACCCGGCTCGGCAGCGAATCAGCCCCGAGATGGTGCGTAGCAAGGTGGTCTTGCCCGCTCCGTTGGCCCCCAGCACCGCGGTGATCGAGCCCTCGGGGACGCTGAGCGAGACCTGGTCCAAGGCGAGCACCGGCCCGTAGGCGACGCAGAGGCCGCTCACCTCAAGCACTCTCGCCGCCTCCGCTCTCATGGGCCACTTGGCCCAGATAGGCGTCGGCTACCGCGGGATCGTTGCGGATCTCCTCCGGCGTGCCGTCGGCGATCACCTGGCCCACGTTGAGCACCACCACCCGATCCGAGGCCTCCATCACCAAGTCGACGTTGTGATCGACGATGGCTACGGTGGTGGTCTTCCGAACGCGGCTCAGCAGGTGGGCGAGCTCAGCCACCTCCACTTTGGAAAGTCCGCTGGCGGGCTCGTCCAGGAGGAGGAGCGAGGGTTCGGCCATCAGCCCGCGAGCGATGCTGACCCGCTTCTGAACCCCATAGGGCAGGGTGCGGGGACGGGCACTGGCGACCTCAGCGATGCCTAGTTCGGCTAGGATCGCGGTGGCCCGCTCAGCCAGCTCGCGCTCCATTCGCCAGGAGCCCGGCAAGCCAAGCAGAGCTGACCCGAAGCTGGGTCGCCGGGCAGCACCCACGACGACGTTCTCCAGCACGGTGAGGCTCGGCCACAAACCCAGCCCCTGCAGCGTCCGAGCGATGCCGAGCCGGATCAATCGGTGAGGAGCCAACCCCAGAAGTGGGCGGCCGCGGTATTTGATGGTGCCAGCCTGGGGTCGGACCAAGCCGCAGATGGCGTTGAACAAGGTGGTCTTTCCCGCACCGTTGGGCCCGATGATGCCGACGATCTCGCCCTCGCGGACCGAGACCGAGACTCGCTCCAGCGCGGTCAGGCCGCTGAACCGGACCGTGACGCCTTCAACCTGAAGGTCGGCCGGAGCGCCCAACGAGCTCACCGCGGCTTCTGCCAACTGCGAGGCTCCGCCGCGGCAAGTCCGAAAGGCGAGCCGTCGATCAAGCTGCCCCGGCTCCCACGGAGTCGTGGCCCAACCGCAGCGCCGCGATGACGCCGCCCCTCTTGGCCAGCCCGATGGACAAGCCAGGCCATCGGCATTGACCCAGGCATCTGCCCAAGCCTAGCATTAGGTTCTCGGGCCAGCCAATGGGCGCTGGCCGAGGTTAGGCGACCTAGGCTTGTGCTTCTGCACAGCCCCCTGTCTTGGAGGAGAGAGTGGCAGCCAGCACCGCGGCTCAGATTCTGGATCGCGCTGGAGAGGGTATCCAGAGCGCGCAGCACCCCTCCCCGGGGGCCGTCGAGGTCGTCGTGTTCCTCGCTCGAGGCCTGCTCCACCGCATCCCAGAGATCAGTGATCGGCTGGTAGAGGCCATCTACGATCGGGACGACAACTATCGGGAGCACCGGCTGGTACCAGACGACGATCTGCGGCGGTCGTGCAACGAGAATCTCCGTGAATACGTCTGTGCCTTGACCTTGCTGCCGGATCAGCAGGAGGCCCCCCTGGTGGTGGCCCAGGCGACCGGCCGCCATCGGGCGGCGCAGGGGTTGCCGCTTGAGAGCCTGCTGCGCGCTTACCGGCTCGGTGGGATCGTGGTCTGGGAGTCTCTGCTGGACGAGGCCGCCGGCAGGCCCGAGGTCTCCTCTGATCAACTCCTTGAGGGAGCGATGGTGGTCTGGGAGATGACCGATTTCTACTCATCGGTAGTGGGAACCGCCTACCAGCGCGCGCAGGCGGAACTGCATCGCCGAGACGCCACCCAGCGCCAGACCGTGCTCCACGGATTGCTTACCGGGACCGCGAGCGACACCGACCTCAGCTTGGCCGCAGATGTCCTCAATCTCACTGACTCCGGCCCCTTCATGGTCGCCGTGGTGGACCCCGGAGGGGATACGGGCGATTCGCTCGCCGCCCCGCTGCGCGCACAAGGGGTGCGGTCCGAGTGGCTGCATCACCAAGATCGGCTGGTCGGTTTGCTCGCCCCGCCCCGGGCCGGCTGTCCGGCAAGCCGACGCGTGCTGGCAGCCTCCGGAAGCCTGCGCGCGGGGCTGAGCCCGGAGGTTGAATCGCTCCGTCAGGTCGCGTCCGCCTATCGGCTCGCCGAGCTGGCGTTCAAGGCGATACCACCGGACCGGGTCGAGGTGGCCAGCCTAGATGACCGAATCGCCAGCGTTCTCTTGATCGCTTCTCCGGATCTAGCCCAGAGGCTGGTTCGACGGGCGCTGGGACCTATCCTCGACCTCAGCGCGAGTGAGCGGGGGATCCTGCTGCGGACCCTTCGCCTCTACCTCGACCTGGGTGGCTCGGTGGCGAAGGTGGCGGGCAGCGTCCCCTGCCACCGCAACACGGTGTTCAACCGGCTGACCAGAATCCAGGACCTCACCGGCCTCTCGCCGACGGAGCCCAGGGAGATGACCGAACTGGCCCTGGCGCTGCAGGCGACCGACCTGCTGGGGATTGCACCGAGCCCGGCCTGAGGCGGGCGGCGGCTTCGCTTATGCGCCCCCCAGCGGCGACCAGGTCCGGCCAGTGCCCGGGCCTGCCGCGAAGCCGCCGCGGAGCTTGCGTAAACTGCGGAGCGCGATCCGGAGTAGCTCAACGGTAGAGCAGGCGGCTGTTAACCGCAAGGTTCACGGTTCGAATCCGTGCTCCGGAGCCATACACCAATCCGACGAGCGAGCAGCGGGTCAGCCAGGTCGGGAATCGCCGATCTGACAGTGGGGCGATCCGCGCGCGCCGACAGCCGTTGGATCACCCGCGCGGGAGAATCCGGGCTGCCGGTGACGGCTCCGGGTGGGATCGGTGACTGAGCATGGGGACTCTGAGCAACGACTGGAAGAGGTGGCGGCCTAGCTCCCGTGACTGGTGTGAACAACCTATTTGGGAAGTACACCTAGGCGACGGCGGTCCCGATGTCCACCTCGACGCACCAGAATCAGTGGTCGAAGTGCTCCGCGACGTTCTTCGTTGACTAACGGCGGCTGCTGACCGGACTAAGTCCCCACGGTGAGTGCCCGGGAGCGCTCGGTGGCTCAGCTGTGGCGCATCCACAAGTTGGTTTCGGCATCGGTGCCCCGATCAGCCTCCCGATCAATCTCGACCAGGTCCAGGCCACCTGGGACGACGTATAGGCCGCTCTGCGGCAAGGCCATCTCGGCCCAGCTCTCCCCCTCGCTTACCTGGCCAGTGATCACCATCGAGCGAGGGGCAGGCGCGAGGATCGCGGCACCGAGTCGCTGATCCGTCCGCACCCAGGGATCGAGGTGCTGGCCGTCAGTCCTCACCCACTTGGCAAACTCGGCCGTCGGCGTCAAGGGGTAGCGCGACTTAAGGGTGGGGCGTACCGGCGCCAGCATGCGCGTCAAACCCAACGATGAGGCGCGCTGGCGCAACGCGGTCGGGACCTGGCTGGCCAGTCCTCGTCCAGGCCGATCCGCCCGGACTGCGGCCGCCATCACGCTCAGCGTGTCTGGCTGGATGCCCGTCTCGTGGCCGGTAACCGAGCGGACTAGAGCTCCGTCGTAGCCGTCCGGGAGGCTTGAGATAGCTCCCTTCCATGTGATCGGAGCCCCCCAACCGCCAGCGAACATTTCCCGCGGTCAACGAGCAGGATGTCTAAGTGGGGAAAGTAGGCCTCCACGCGTTCGAGGTACTCCCCTGAGGCCGGGTCGTGGAAGATGAATTCGGGCCAGACCGCCCGAAAGGCGGCTCGGACCTGGCCGTCCAGGTCAGGCCGCTCACCAGTGGTGACGATCGCGATCTCCGCGCTGCTCCAAGGCGGGGCCTGAGCGCCCGCTGGCTCCATCACCCACTCCAGCATCGCATCTCGCCTCCGAAGGCCCCGTCACAATGTCACCCATGAGAGTCTCAGCCAAGGCGGATTACGCGGTGCGGGCGGTGATCGAGCTGGCCGCTGGGGGCATCTGCGGCCCGGTCACGGCCGAGCACATTTCGAGCATCCAGGACATCCCCCTCAAATTCCTCCACAACATCCTGGCCGAGTTGAAGGGCGACGGCATCGTCAACAGCCACCGCGGCGCCGCCGGTGGCTTCGTATTGGCCAGGGATCCGGCGTTGATCTCCCTCGGGGACATCATCCGGGTGGCGGACGGGGGCCCCCTGGCGCGGGTCGGAGACTTCCGGCCAGACGAGCTGGCCTACACCGGCCACACCGCCCCGCTCCGTGATGTGTGGGTGGCGGTTCGAGTCGGCATCCGGGACGTGCTCGACACGGTGACGGTGGCCGACATCTGCTCGGGGAAGTTGCCGGAGGTGGTTCACGAGTTGCTGGCGCGTCCGGACGCCTGGTTGCCCCGGGTGAAGCTGATCCCGGGTAAAGCCCCGCGCGCCGGCGTGCCCGGCCCGCGGGCCAAGTCCCGAGCGACTTCTCCGAGCTGGGCGGCTGCCGGCTCCGACCGCCAGTGATTGGCGGTCGAACCGGATCGCGGCTCGGGCCATCTCAGCGGCGACTGGGTTCCGAGGCGCAAGCGCCAGCTAGGATCCGGTGGAAGCGGGATCGAAGCGAAAGATTCGCGTGGCCACCACCAACACCGCGATCCCGACTCCGACCAGCACCAGCAGGTCCGGGGTGATGGCGCCCAGACTCTCAGCCTGGGCCATCAGTCCGCGGAGCCCGTCGGCGAAGTATTTGAGGGGCATGACCACCGACAGGTCGCGGAGCCATGCCGGGGCACCGGATAGTGGATAGAAGATCCCAGCGATGAACAATTGCGGCAGGGTGATCAAGTTCATCAGGACGATCGCAGACTGATCGCGATTGGCAATGCCGGCGACCAGGAACCCGCCGCCCAGGAAGCAGAGCGATCCGACCAGCAACAGCAGCACCACCAGAACCGGCGTGGGCCCCAGGCCCACGCCGTACATGACGTGTCCGACCCCCAATAGCACCACCACCTGGACCGCCACCAGCACCAGCTGGGAGACGACGCTGCTGGCGAGAAAGACCCAGACTGGGATGGGCGTCGCCCGCACCCGGCGCAGGGTGCCGCGCTCCCGGTCCCCGACCAAGCGGATGCCGGCGCTGAGTCCAGCGGTCAGGACCGCGTAGGCGAGGATTCCCGGGGTCAAAAAGTCGATGTAGTTGGCGTTGGCGAGCGAGCCGGCGCTCACGCCTCCTTTGGGATGCAGCTCGGCCACGCTGGGAATCACCGCCGGGGCGGTGCGGAGCAGCGCCTGATTGAGCCCGGCCAGCGCCCCTTCGGCCGCTGCGGCAAAGGCCGCGTTCTCGGTGATATTTCCCGCGTTCTCCTCGATCCTCGCCTGGAGCGGCGAGTTGGTGCCCGTGATCACCAGAGCAAAGTCCGCCGTGGTGTTGAGCACCTGCTGGCGGGCGGTGGCGGCTGAGACCTCCCCGACCTGGAAGGAACTGTGGGGTAAGGCTAGCTTGAGGATAGCCGCGTCAGCGGCGGGAGCCACGATGTCGACGCGGGTCTTACCACCCTGGAAGAGACCCCCGAAGATGACGATCAAGAGCAGAGGAACCAGGATATTGAAGACCATCACCTGCCGATTGCGGGCCAGGAGTCGGAGGTTGGCGCCGGTGAGTGCCGTGAACGGCAGCCATGGCGAACTGCTGCGGAAGGTGGCCAGGGGAGTCGAGTCCGGCCGCTGACCCTCGGTCACGAAGCGTTCTGCTCCGCCTCAATGTGGCGGCCGGTCCGGGCCAGAAAAACATCCTCCAGGCTCGGCGGGCGCACCGCCACATCGCGGAGCGCACCCTCGCCCAGGCGCTGGTTGAGGGCGGCCAGGATCACCCCCACCTCCTTGCCTTGAAGCGCCCAGCGTCCGTTGGAGTACTCGGCTCGCAAAACGCCGGGAAGAACTGCCAGCCGGGCATCCTCGGGAGCGGCGACGCTGATACTGGCGGCCGCGCCGAGCTCGGAGATCAAAGTGGCGGGGGCGCCCTGGGCCACGACCATGCCGCCGTCGATGATGTAGACCCACTCCGCCAACTGCTCAGCCTCCTCGATGTAGTGGGTCGTCAGCAGCACCGTGCGTCCTTGGCGGTGCAGATTTTCGATAGTGGCCCAGGTCTGGCGCCGACTGAGAGGATCCAGCCCGGTCGTGGGCTCGTCCAGGATCAACAGCTCCGGCTCATTGCACAGGGTCAGGGCCAGCTGAAGTCGACGTTTCTGACCACCCGAGAGCCGCTCGGTGCGGCGGTCGGCTACCTCGCCGAGGTCCACCACTGCCAGCAGCCCCGGCACGTTGGCCTCCCAGCCGTAGAGGCGACTGAAGAGAGTCAGGGTCTCGGCGCAGGTGAGGTCCGAATACAATGCGCCTTCCTGGAGTTGAACCCCGACCCGGCTCCTGGCCTTTTCCGGCGGCTCGCCCAGGACCCGGACCTCGCCCGCGTCCGGTCGGCGGAGCCCTTCGATGATCTCCATCGTGGTGGTCTTGCCGGCTCCATTGGGGCCCAGCAGGGCCACGATCTGGCCGCGCTGGATCTCCAGGTCCAGGCCACGAACCGCCTCCACCGGCCCGTAGTTCTTGCGCAACCCGCGCACCGAAACAGCGGGGCCAGTCGCCTGCGCGGCCGGTCCGCCTCGACCGTCTGGAATCTTCCAGCTCCTCCGTCTCACCCGGTGTTCGGGCACCGTGGCGGGCCCAGGGTAGCAGTCGCCTCACCGCACCTTGATTTGGCGTTCCAGCCGCTTTATCGAGGTGGTCGCCGCGTCGGCCCCCGAGGCTCGGTTACCTTCCCGTTGGTGAGAGCGCTCCTCCATTGGCTTCGGCGCTGGTTTCCGGTGCGCGTGGGTGCCCGCTATCTCAATCGCAACGGTCCCAATCTGGCCACCTTGGTGGCGTGGAACATGCTCTTCTCGTTCTTCCCGATCATGGTCCTGGCGGCGACGTTGGCCGGCCTGATCCCCGACCACGGGTCCGGCATCGGCCGGGGCCTGACCAAGGCGATCGCCACCGCGCTCCCTGGCGGCAAGGGCGCGGCAGTGGTCCAAGCCCTGAATGCCTTCCACCACCACTCGGGCCTGCTGGCGATCGTGGGCGTGGTGGGGCTGCTCTGGGGCGGCTCCTCGCTCTTTGGCGCCATGGACCACGCCTTCGCCAGCCTGAGCGCAACCAGCTCGAGGTCATTCATCCCCCAGAAGCTGATGTCGTTCGGGATGATCGTGCTGTTCGCCTGCCTGGTGGTGCCGGTGGTGTTGAGCTCCAGCTTCCTGGCCGTGATCAAATCGGTTCCCGGTATCCCCTCGGCCCTAAGCCACGGTCCGCTCGGCCTGATTCTCCAGATCTGCCTTTCAATCGTGGTCGGCACGATCCTCTTCAGTGCCATCTACTTCCTGGTGCCCAAAACTCGGAGCACCGCCCGGGCGGTGCTCCCCGGAGCACTCGCGGCAGGGGTCCTGTTCGAAGCGCTGAGCCTGTTCTTTCCGCTTTACTTCAAGCTGGCCCACGGCTTCAGTACCTACGGGACGACCTTCAGCCTCTTCTTCCTGATCCTCGCCTACGTCTTTATCCTGTCCCAGATCACGGTGGTGGGATTCGCGGTGGT
>DATLTJ010000098.1:0-4763 GCA_035533655.1 Candidatus Acidiferrales bacterium
ACCGAGTCCAGAAAAGGGGGTGCAGATCAACTGGCACCACTTCAGGGGGTCAGGACAGTAGCGTACCCACGCCTCCGGCTCGGTGGACTCGACTGACGAGCGGTCTGTTCGGGGATTGGTGCCGGCCTTCCGAGGAGATAACCTTGACCGTAGGGCACTTTCAGCTGCTTCAATGCGGCCAGTTCCGCCGGGGTCTCAACGCCCTCAGCCACCACCACCGCTTCAATACCAGTTGCCAACTCGACCAGAGCGGCTGTGAGTGCCCGCCGAACCCGGTCGCTCTCCAGATTGGCGATCATGGAACGGTCGAGCTTGATCACGTCGGGGCGCAGTTTGATCACGTGCTGCAGGCTGGAGATGCCTGCCCCCGTGTCGTCCACCGCCAGCCGGACGCCGCGGTCGTGCAAGCGGCGACGGACTTCCTCCAACTCAGCGTAGTCGTCGACCCTGGCGTGCTCTGTGACCTCCAAGACCACTCTGTCACAAGGGACGTCGTCGAGGGCATCCAGAAGAGCAGACGAGCACAACGTCTCAGGTGACACGTTCACCGCTAGGAACGTTTCGGGACTGATCAGCCGCAATTTGGAGAAGGCTCGCCTGACTGCCGACATCTCTAGTTCGAGACCCATCCCAACTCCGGCGGCCTCCGCGAACCATCGGTCAGGTCCTTGGTGGGGCGGACCGGCGAAGCGCGCCAGCGCTTCCACCCCGGCAACCCCGCCCGATTTCAGGTCGATGATCGGTTGGGCGTGAACCTCCAAGCCCGCTCCGTCTAGCACCCGCTGCATTCGCATTTTGATATGGACTTTCTCCTCCTCGACCTGGCGCCGGTGTTCGCGCTCTCGGTCGACCTCGACCTGCAACTTGACGCTGTGGTCGCTGAGCCCGCGGTTCAAGGCCCGGGTCTGCAGCAGGTTCTGCACCCGTAATGTCACCTCGGCACCATCGAATGGCTTGGTCAGGAAGTCGTTGGCACCCGCCTCCAATGCGCGCTCGCGGCTCGGCCTGGAGAGGTCGGCGGTCATGATCAGGATGGGCAAGAACTCCATCGGGCTCTGCGAGGCCCGGATCTGGGCCATCACCTCTAACCCATCAAGGCCCGGCATGCGCAGATCCAGCAGAACGAGGTCCGGACGCTCGGCATGGAAGAGGTCGAGCACCTCCCCAGGCCGCGTGGTGCTGACCACATCGGTGTGGCCGGCCCGAGCCAGGATCGCCTCCAGGAGGCGGACGTTGGCTGGGGAATCGTCCACGATCAAGATCCTCGAATTGCTGTCACCCATGGCGGATGATTGCTCCTTCCATATCGATTGCCTCATCGCTTGTAGACCCATGATGTTCTGAGATCAGCCAGCGGGCTCCGGCGTTACCGCACCGTCGCTAGAAGAACAGCCCGGCTGGTGGGCCCTCCCCTGGGCCTCTCTCGTCTAACCTGCCCCCAGGTGCCGGGCGATCTCCTCGAGCACCTTCGCGGGGTGGAGGGGTTTGACCATGAAGCCGTCACAGCCGGCCGCCTCCACGGCGGCCCGGTCGGCGGGCAGGACGCTGGCGCTCACGGCGATCACCGGCACGCCTTCCGTCGCCGGATTGGCCTTCAGCTCCCGTGCCAGTTCCAGGCCATTGCCGTCGGGCAGCCTCACGTCGAGGAGGATCAGGTCAGGAGTGCCTCCGGCGATCTGCTGCCGCGCCTGGGCCAGGGACTCCGCAGCCACGACCCGGCATCGCCGCCTGCCCAGGATGGCCCGGGCCAAGATCATGTTGCGGCGGTCATCCTCAACGACCAGGATCGAGGGCTCCTCGACCTCAGACACGTCCCAACTCCTTGGCTCGGACGGCCACCTGTGCCAGCCACTGCTCCAGCCCCGAAAGGGCACCTGGCCCCTTCTCCACCACGGCCAGGACGTGACCGTTCAGGCGCTCTTTGTCTTCTTCGGTGATCTGCGCGGCCGACACGATGATCACTGGGATGGGCGCGGTCTCGGGATCCGACTTGAGCCGGGACAGCACCTCGAAACCGTCGAGGTCGGGCATCACCAGATCGAGCAGGATGCAGTCCGGTCGCCGGTCCCGCGCCAGCCGCAGCCCCTCTTTGCCTCCGCCCGCCCCGAGAACTTCCACGCCGGACCCCCGCAGAGTCGCCTGGTAGAGGCGCAGGGCTGCTGGGTCGTCGTCGATTCCCAGGATCAGGTTGGCGGACCGGGCGGAGGGATGTCCCTTCGCGACCCGAGACAGCGCCCCCAGCACCGCACCGCGGCTGATGGGTTTGACCAAGTAGTCCTGCGCCCCCAAAGCCAGGCCCAGCTCCCGGTCGTCGACCACGGAGACCACCAGCACTGGGATCTCCGTAGTGCGGGGGTCGGCCTTCAGGCTGGTGAGCACCTGCCAGCCGTCGATGCCCGGCAGCACCACGTCGAGCAAGATGGCATCGAAGTTGACAGCCTTGGCCCGAGCCAGACCCATCTCTCCGTTCGCTTCGACCTCGACCGCATAGCCAGCCCCATGGAGGTAGATCTCCAGCAAGCGGCCGACTTTGGGGTCGTCCTCGATCACCAGCACCCGCTGGTGACCCGGGGCTGTGGGCGGGGGAAGGATGGCGGGAGACGGCGGCTCCTGGCCGACACCCCGAGCCACCGCTGCGGGCAGCAGCACTCGGAACTCGCTGCCGGAGCCCATCGTGGACTCGAGCTCCAGCCGGCCTCCGTGAAGCTCCACCAAGCGGCGGGTGAGAGCCAGCCCCAGACCCGTGCCCTCCTTCTGGGCGCCCCCAAGCTCGCCCTGGACGAAGGCGTCGAAGATGCGCTCGCGATCGGCCTCCGGGACTCCCGGACCGTTGTCCACCACGGACAGGCACACCCACTGGTCCGCCGACTCGAACGACACCGTCACCCGGCCGGACTCGGGGGTGAACTTGAGGGCATTGGAGAGCAGGTTGTAGGAGATCTGACGGACTCGGGCGGGGTCGGCCCAGACCACCAGCGAACTAGGCCCTTGCACCTGGACGGTGATTCTCTTGCGCTCGGCGATCGGGCGCATCAACTTGATCGTATGGCCGACCACGGCCGCCAGATCCACCTTTTCACATCGCAGTTCCAGCTGCCCGGCCTCCACCTTGGAGAGGTCCAGAACGTCGTTGATCAGGTCGAGCAGATGCATCCCCGCGTCGCGGATGTGTCCGGCGAACTCCTGGGTGAGGGCTGGATTGCTGGCGTCCTGCGGATCCTGCAACAGCTCCGAGAAGCCGATCACCGCATTCAGGGGCGTGCGCAACTCGTGGCTCATCGTGGCCAGGAATTCGCTCTTGGCGGCGCTGGCTTGGGCCAAGCTCGTGTTGGCCTCCCGCAGCTCCTCGGTGAGTGTCGCACGCTCTACCATCCGGAGCGTCAAGGCCCCGAAGAGCTCGACCAGCCCAATGTCGTCCGCGCCGAAAAGGGGGTTGCCGGTCAGATAGCAGGCGACCTGCCCCCGATCTGGTTCGGAGGGGTCGATTGAGACTCGCACGAAATGCCCACCGGCCACCTCGGCGGGCGAGCCGGAGTTCGTGGTGGGCAACGCCTGGTCGGCGCGGACCAGATCCACAGCGATCGAGGTCGCGGCCCCGGCGGCCGCCTGAACCTGCAGCTGGCCCATCGAATCGGGTATCAGGACCAGCGCCGCGACGGCTCCGGTGACCTGCTCGGCAGAGACGGCCAGCTGGTGCCACAGCTGCCCCGCTGTCGCTCCGGTCGACTTCGCCGCCAACTCACTCACGAACCCGTAGGCCGCCGCCCGCTGGCCCAACCGACGGACCGCGCGCGGAGCAACGAAGGCGAAGAGGTAGCCGGCTGCCGCCGCCAAAGCAGCCACCTCGGCGAGCGCTCCAAACGCCCGCGAAGCGGAACCGAGGGCGCTGAGCAGGATGGCGATACCGAAGAGAGCGCTGGCCACCGCCGCCGCGCCGAGGCGCAGCCGTGCGACCCCGACTCGGTGGAACGATTCTTGAGCCAGGTAGAAGACGGCTAGCGCTTCGAATCCGAAGAAGTAGAGAGCTACCGGCAGGACCGACACTGTGGCCACCGTGCCGTGGGCCGGGCGGCCGACGCAGAAGAGGGCCACGGTGGCGACCAGTAGACCCAGGGAGCCGGTCCGGACCAGCCGGGACAGCGGTCGGAAATGGGACACCACCCGGAGGATCAAGTAGGGCTGCGATACCAGCAGCGCCACCCCCAAGTCGGTGATCGTGGTCGGGCCGCCCGGGAGATGTCCGCGGAGGAACTGAAGCGCCAGGACGGCAGCCAGGGAGCCAAAGACGGCAGCGACATCTCGCTCCAGCGGCCGACGGCTTCTGAGATAGGCCACCAGAGTGGCCACGAAGACTCCGTAGAACGCGAGTTCCAGAATGACGACCATCAGGCCGCCCCACGTCCTCGGGAAGATGGAGTGATGCCTGGCCGAACCGCGATCTCCTCCGTCGCCGCTAAAGCGGACGGCGTATACCACTTGCCAGGGACCGTCGCCACCGCGCCCGAGCGCAGTCGCTCACCACCTCGGTGAGGCGCCATTCCTGCTTGCATCGACGTGGTCTCCTTATCGAGGATCTCGACCAGCTGGTCCGTCCTTACCTTAGGCAGCGGACTTCGGTCGATCCTCGCAGAGTGCGTCAGACCTCGCCCACCTCCAATGACAAAACGGAGCATTTTCCGCAACGCTCCGGTGGCGTGTCCACAAAGAGGCGGCAGGTGGGCAGGGTCCAACCGGCGTCGGCCCGGCTCCAGACTTCCACTGTC
>DATLTJ010000099.1:0-9959 GCA_035533655.1 Candidatus Acidiferrales bacterium
ACCGGGCTCAGGTGGTGGAGCATCCGCTCTCTGGGAGACCAGTGGAACGTGCGCGCCGCGGTTCCGGAGGACCTGCAGCCGGTGACCCTAGGACCGTATCGCTGGATTCGCCACCCGAACTACCTGGCGGTGATCCTGGAATTCGCGGCCCTGCCCCTGGCCGGTGGGGCCTGGATCAGTGCAATTGGGCTCTCCGCGCTCAACGGAGCGGTCCTGGTGGATCGCATCATGGCCGAAGAGGCCCTGTTAGCCGAGGCTCCCGGGTATCCGCAGGCGTTCGCCGGCAAGGCTCGGTTCATTCCAGGGATCTTCTGAGGGTCGCCATCTCGACAGTCACCCCCGGTCCGAAGGCCAAGCCGAGACCCATTCCCGGGGGTCCCTCACGAAGCCCGGCCAGCACGAAGAGCAACGACGCCGAGGAGAGATTCCCGTAGCGGCTGAAGGCAGCCCTGGACTCGACTAGAGACCCGCGGTCGAGCCCGAGTCCGCGCTCCACGGCGTCGAAGATGCGCGGCCCACCCGCATGGACCGCGAGAAAATCGAATTTACCCTCGCCGAATCCGGCCAGCGCCCCCGCCAGTTCATGCTCGATCAGGCGCGGGAGCCGGCGGTCCAGCACTGGGTGGAATCCGTCGTCCCGGAGGTCGAATCCCAAAACTTTGTCAGTGCTGGGGATCAGCCGAGTCCCGGTCGCGACCACCTCCAGGCCCCCTGGCTCGCCGGTTAGCACAGCTGCCGCCGCACCGTCGCCGAAGACCATCGCCGCCGTCATGTTGTCGACCGAGCTGTCAGTGGGTTGGAAGGTCAAGGAGCAGAGCTCGACGCAGACCACCAGGACCCGGTGGCTCGGCTCCAGGCGGAGATGGCGGTGGGCGGCCGCCAGCGCCGCCCCTCCCCCTGAGCAACCAAGTTCGGTGAGCGGGATCCGGATGACATCGCTGCGGAACCCCAGCTGATTGGCGAGCCGCACATCGAGGGCGGGGACCATGTATCCCGTGCAGGAGACCGAGAACAAGACGTCGATCTGGTCCGGCCGCAACCCCGCCTCCATCAGCGCCTCCTCCACCGCCAGCTGAGCCAGCCGCGGTGCCTCCTCCTGATAGACCCGCATGCGCTCCCCCAATGGCTGAGAGGAGAACACCTGGGCCACCGGCTGCACCGTGTAGCGGGTCACCGCCTCCAGCCCAGCACTGCGCAGGTGGGGCCAGATCTGACTGAGCGCCGCCAGGCTGGCGGCCGGGGTGAGTTCGTGGTGGGGCAGAGCGGTGCCAAACCCGATAAAGCGGCTCAACGGTAAGTCACTCCGAGCAGGGCCGCCCAGTCTCGGGCGGTAACGGTTCGCAGCGGCTGGCTGCCGTCGTTGACGCTCAGCAACGCCTGCAGGGCCTCCGGGCGGTGCCCAGCGCCGGCGATGGCCCGCCGGCTGAGGCGGGGCGAGGCCGAAAGCCGCCGAGCCAGCGAGGCCACCAAGGCCCGCCGACGCCACTGACTGGCCACCCAGCGCCGATACCGCGGGGCTGCGCCTTCAAGATCCTCGGTGAGGAAGGTCGCCAGGGCCCGCGCCTGGGCCAGACCGGCACTCATGGCGTCACCGGTCAAGGGGTCCAGGAACCCGGCCGCGTCCCCCGCCAGGAACACCCTGCCCTCGGCCACCCGCTGTGGCCGCAAGTTGAAAGGGCCCGCCCCCGTAAGACCGCCCAGAAGCGGGGCCGAGGAGAGCTCCGGGTGGATCCGGTCGACGGTCGCGCGGTAGGACTCCTCCCCCGTCATCCCTGGCACGCGTAGATCACCCCTCGAGCCCAGAACGGCCAGCAACACCTCGCCCGGGCCGACCGGGGCTAGGTAGGTTTCGACCTCGCCCAGAAGCCCGACCTCGACGTCCTGGCGTGACCAGTCCACCGCCAGATGGCCGACCAACCCGTACCGGGGCCTCCCCCTAGAAGGACGCCACCAGCCCATCATCCGGGCCACCGGGGAACGGATCCCGTCCGCCGCGATGAGAACCGAACCGACCACGGTCCCGTCCGAGGTATCCACCTCCACCCGGTCGGCGAAGGGACGGACGGCCGTGACCCGCACTCCGGACCTGACCCCGGCGCGCTCCGCGAGTAGCGAGTCCAGCCGGGTCCGGCGGGCTCCGTAGCCGCAGCCGCCGACGAACCCTGCGCGGGCGGAATTTCCCGCTGGCAGCGAATAGCGGACGCCCCGGAGTGCGGGGAACCCCTCCGATCCCAGATCCACCCCCGCCTGGCGTAGAACCTCGGCGCCCGAGGGCATCAACCCTTCACCGCAGGGCTTATCCCGGGGGAACGTGGCGGCCTCCAGCACCAGCGCGCCGGGAAGCATCAGGCCCAGGGTCGAACCGACCGGGCCGCCCCCGGCAACAATGATCCCGCCGTCCATATCTGAGAGCGACGCTAACAGAGCCGCTCCTGGGTCGGAACGTGGCAGGTCCACGGTGGGTTCGAGAACCACCAGCGGCCCCGAGCCCCCGCCCTGGCCGGTAGGCTGAGGCCATGGATGTCCTCGTGGTTGTTGGGCCCGGTGACGTCCCCGAGCGCATTCTCGCCAAGGCCCGCCATGTGGTCAAATCCGGAGGCTCCCAGCTGGAGCCTCGACTGATCGCCAAAGTTTCGGAAAGGCATCCCCGAGAGGTCGCCGTGGTGGCCCCGGACAACGCTGAGTTGGGAGTTGTGGCCGCCGTCCAGCTGCAAGAAGCAGGACTCACTGTGACGCTCATCTCCGACCAGGCCACTCCACCGGCGAGCGGAATTGTGGTCCAGCCGCTCAGCGATTCCGGAGCCGCTATGGAGGTCTCTGACTCGCTGCTGGATCTGGTCGGCAACACGCCCCTGGTCCGACTGGATCGGATCGGACGGGAGCTGAACTGCCATCTCCTGGCCAAGCTCGAGTTTCTCAATCCGGGCGGCAGCGTCAAGGACCGGCCGGCGGTAGCGATGATCGATGCCGCCGAGGCGGCGGGGCTGCTCAAGGAGGGCGGCACCATCGTCGAGCCCACCTCGGGCAATACCGGCGTCGGGCTGGCGGTGATCGCGGCCCGGCGCGGCTACCGCTGTGTCTTCGTGATGCCGGACAAGATCGCTGCCGAGAAGATCGACCTGCTCCGCGCGTACGGGGCGGAGGTGGTGGTCTGCCCGACCACGGTAGCCCCCGACCATCCTGACTCCTACTACTCGGTCTCGAATCGGCTGGTCGGTGAGATTCCCGGGGCCTACAAACCGGACCAGTACAGCAACCCCGCCAACCCGGCCGCGCACGAGGCAGCGACCGGCCCCGAAATCTGGCGCCAGACCGGAAAGCGGGTCACTCACTTCGTGGCCGGGATCGGGACTGGAGGCACCATCACTGGGGTCAGTCGCTACCTCAAATCGGTCAATCCGGGAATCCAGATCGTCGGCGCTGACCCTGAGGGTTCCGTTTACTCTGGCGGAACGGGTCGACCCTATCTGGTGGAGGGGATCGGTGAGGACTTCTGGCCCACCGCCTACGACCCCGAAGCGGTCGACCGGGTGGTGGCGGTTAGTGATCGCGATTCCTTCCTGACGGCGCGATCGGTAACCCGCGAGGAGGGAATCTTGGTGGGCGGTTCGGCGGGCACCGCCATCTGGGCCGCGCTCGAGATCGCCCGGCCGCTCGGACCCGATCACGTCGTGGTGGTCTTGATCCCCGACTCTGGCCGCGGCTACCTGTCCAAGCTCTACAACGACGCCTGGATGGCCGACTTCGGTTTTCTACGAGCTGGCGGTCGGAGCGTAGCGGACGTCCTCGCCTCCAAGGGGCGCCAGCTGCCGCCGCTGGTGCACGTTCATCCCGATGAGACGGTGCAGTCCGTGATCCAGCTGCTCCGCGAATACGAGGTCTCTCAGGTTCCGGTGGTGAAGGCTGAGCCTCCCCTCGCTGCCGCCGAGGTGCTGGGAGCCGTCCAAGACCGTGAGCTGCTGGAGGCTGCCTTCCGCGACCCTAGCCTGCTGTTGCGCCCAGTCGGAGAGGTGATGGGACCACCGCTGCCCACGGTCGGCAGTGGCGCTCCCTTGGAGTTGGCGGTGGCTCGGATGGAGCGCAGCGGAGCGGTCCTGGTTTTAGACGACGGTCACCCGGTCGGGATCATCACCAGGTCCGATGTCTTGGGCGCGATGCTGGGCCGTCCAACTAGGTGACCGCGCATCAGCCCGGTTTCGAGACCCGAGCCATTCATGCGGGCCAGGATCCCGACCCCGTCACCGGCTCGGTCGTCCCGGCGGTTCATCTCTCCACCACTTACCGACAGTCCGCCGTGGGCCGGCACCAGGGGTTTGAGTACTCGCGCTCCGGCAACCCCACCCGCCAGAGCCTGGAGGCCCAGCTCGCCAGCCTGGAGAGTGGCCAGTTCGGGTTCGCCTTTGCCAGTGGGCTTGCCGCCGAGGACGCCGTGTTGCGGGCGATGGCCGGGACCACGGCCCACCTGATCCTCAATACCGATGCCTACGGCGGCACCTTTCGGCTGGTCGACCGGGTCCATGCCCCGGCGGGAGTCGCCTACAGCGTCGCCGATGCGACCGATCCCGCCGGCCTGGAGGGAGCCTGGCGCGAGAACACCACTCTGGTCTGGGTGGAGACCCCCAGCAACCCGCTGCTGGCCATCATCGACATCCAGGCGGTGGCCGAATTCGCCCACGCAAGAGGCGCGCGCCTCGTCGTGGACAACACCTTCGCCACTCCGTATCTGCAGAACCCCCTGCAGCTGGGAGCCGACGTGGTGGTGCACTCCACCACCAAGTACCTGGGCGGCCATTCCGATGTGGTAGGCGGGTTTGTCGCGGTCAACGACCCGACCCTGGCCGAGCGAATTGCCTTTCTGCAGAACGCCACCGGCGGCGTGCCAAGCCCCTTCGACTGCTATCTGGTCCAGCGCGGGGTCAAGACGCTGGCCGTCCGCATGGACCGCCAGTGCCAGAACGCCGCCGCCGTCGCTGGCTTCCTCCAACAGCACCCCATGGTCACCCGCGTGCTCTACCCGGGACTGACGGATCACCCTGGCCACCGAGTCGCCAGCCGCCAGATGCGGGATTACGGAGGCATGGTGTCTTTCCTCCACGCGGGCGGCGAGGCGGCGGCGGTCGAGATGGTCAGCCTGACCAGGGTCTTCACCCTGGCGGAGTCACTGGGTGCGGTCGAGTCGCTGATCGAACACCCCGCCCGGATGACCCACGCTTCGGCGGCGGAGTCGCCGCTGGCGGTCGACCCCCACCTGGTCCGGCTATCGGTCGGTCTGGAGCTCGTCGACGACCTCCTTGCTGACCTTGACCAAGCCCTGGACCGCTAAGCCGCAATCCAGCTGCGCCTCACTCGCGGGGGTGACGGCGCGATTCGCGGCTGAGGGCCTTCCAGCGTCTCTGGGCCTCCTGGCGGAGTAGCTGCTCGCCTTGCCGCGCGGCCTGCGACCGCAACTCCCGCTGAAGCTTGCGCCAATTCGCCAGCCGCTCCGGCTCAAGGCTCCCCTCGCTGATCGCCGCCACCACCGCGCAGCCGGGCTCATTGCCGTGCTGACAGTCGGAGAACCGGCAATTGCTGGTCAGCTCCTCCAGGTCGCCGAAGGTCTGGGCCAGCCCTTCGGCGGCATCCCAAAGACCGAGTCCGCGCATACCCGGGGTGTCCAGCAACACCCCCCGGTCCGGAACCACCATCAGCTGGCCGTGGGTGGTGGTGTGGCGGCCCTTGCCGTCGCGTCTGGTAGCGCCGGTGGACATCAACTCGCGGGCGGCCAGGGCGTTGACCAGAGATGACTTACCCACCCCTGATGGGCCGAGCAGCGCCACCGTCCGGCCCGGGGCCAGGTGGGCCACTGCCAACTCCTCGACGCCGGCACCAGAAATCGCACTCACCGCCCGGACATCGACCCCGATGGCGATGTTCTGGGCCCACTGGAGCGCCTCGGCCAGCTCGCTCGGCGCGCGGGTGTCGGACTTGGCCAGCACGACGACCGGAACGGCGCCGCTCTGCCAGGCCATGGCCAGGTATCGCTCCAGCCGAGCGGAGCTTGGTTCCACATCCAAGCCGCAGACCAGCAAGACGCGGTCGACGTTGGCCGCGATCACCTGAGCCACCGCCTCGGTTCCGCTGCGATCCCTCACGAAAGCGGTCCGGCGCGGCAACACCGCGGCGACCTGCTCGTCGTCCCCCGGCACCTGACCGGTCCCCACCACCACCCAGTCACCGGTCGAGATGAGGTGATGGGCCGTTTCAGCGCGAGCGGGTTCAGGTCCCAGGACCGTGCATCGGCCGCGGTCGACGCGCGCCACTCGAGCGGGTCTCCCCAGCTCGGGCCCGAGGGTGGCATAAGCCTCCGCCAGGGCCTGGTCCCACCCCAGAGGTGTCAAGGAGTCGAGTTCCAGCGACGAAGGTGAGGTCAAGCGGTCGCCTCCACAAAGGAGGTGCCCGCCGACATGGTCACTAGATCAGCGCGGGCGTGGCACCCCAGAACTACTCAGGGGACAGTCCGCTAAGGGAGCCAGGGAGACTCTCTTCTTCATATAGCTCACCTCCTCGCTAACCTAGCCAGCCGACCTCGAGGCCGTGAGCTTAGCGATGACGTCCACGCCTGCGCAACAATTCGGCGCAGACTGGGTCACTGCTGGGCGCGGCACACGGTTATCCCGCGTCTTGACCGGACCCGGAAACCAGCCGCGCCCGAGCGCCACGTAGGAGACCCCGAAATGGGCATCGAAATCCCGCCACGGGGTTCCCGCGGCGCCGCGCTGCCGCCTCTTTTCAATCGCCTGTTCGCCCCTTTGGTGAAGGTGCAGATGGCCCGGTACCGCCGCCGCAAGGGGCCGGAACAGCCACAAATGATGGGTTTTCCCGCTCTCCTGCTCACCACCGTCGGGGCCCAGTCCGGCCGGAGGCGCACCGCCCCCCTAGGCGGCTTCCCCGACGGAGCGGACGCCTGGTTGGTAGTCGGCTCCGCCGGCGGGGGGGCTCGACACCCTGCCTGGTTCATCAACATGGCCAAGAACCCGGATCAGATCTGGGTTGAGGTGGGAAGGCGCCAGCTCCACGTGCGGGGCGAGTCGCTCCGCGGGGACGCGCGAGCGGAGGCGCTCCGCCGCATCGCCGCCATCGCGCCCCGATATGCCGAGTATCAGAAAAAGACCGACCGGGAAATTCCCCTCGTGCGGCTGACCGCACGCGGCTGACCGCCGCCGGTGGTCGGCCGAGCACACATCCTCGTCCCAAACCTTGGCCCGCCGATACCTCGCCGAGGCTCCGACGACTGACGCGGTCGAATCCGCTTCGGCAGCACTCGCGCAGCCGGACCCCGACGCGCAGCGCCCGGCGGCGCCGTTTACTTCTTCAGCGCTCAGCTACACCGGCGATCTCTGGAGGTGATCAGCTCAGGATCGCCGCCCCCGACACCGCGCGTTCCGGCGTCCGGCGAGCCAGCGGGACTCAGTCGGCGTCGCCGAGGGGCCAACTGCAAGTGGGTCCAATTCAGCTGGCCGGGCAGGGAGAGTAATCGCTCGCCCGGAAAATCGCCTTGGTCGGGGTGGCCGCCAGGGTGGCCCAGCTGGTTGCTCCCTTCTTCGCCAGGTAGTCAGCGACGATGTGGTATCCGATGGCCCGGCCAGTGAGCGTCGGCATGCTGGACTCCCCAAAGGTCGCCGAACTCACGCTGCCCCCGATCAGGACCTCGTCGTGAATTCCGACGTTCGCCAGCACCGGCCGGAGGTGCTGCCACTGCTGGCATTCCTGCTTGGCGGTGAGCGCGTTCACCCAGGGGTCGGGTGGCCCGGGGAAGACCGACTCGCCGAAGGCGGTCGCGGCACCATCCGCGACCAGCTGATCCAGCAGGGTCTTTCCCAACCCGGCCCCGGTCGTGATTCGAACGCTGCGATCGACTTCACGAGCGAGCGTCCGGGCCAACCCTTGACTGAAGTTGGCCGGCTCCTCACTCCAATAGGGAAAGAGGCCGATGGTGATCTTCCCTGTCTCGGGATCGGTAAAGCCAGTGGCCCCCACAGTGGACAGGATTTCGCCTGGGTTCCCAACCGTGAGGGTGACGGTCGTGGTCGGCCCCGGTAGCTGCGCATCGATCTGCTCAAGGTCCGCTTGCATCACGCGCCGCAGGGCGAATTTGTGCTTAGCCATCTCGTTCAGCACCTGCCGGGTGATGGAGATCTCAAAACGACCGTCAGCCGCCTGGATCCGCACCGGCACCCGAGCAACTACGTTGGCGCAGCCCACCAGCGCCAGCAAGGCGACGGCCAACAAGGCTCCGACTCCACGCTTGACTACGACCGATCCTCCCTGGGGTAGCCGCAGAGCAGGCCTCGTACCGGCAGGCGGTCGATCCCGGCCCGGATGGTCCGGCGGTCGAACGACCCCGCAACATCGCTCGGGTGCTAATGACTTGCCCACGCCGACGCCTCGCCTGCCACCGACCAGCCGAGTGTAGCTGGGCGTCCGCAGCTGATTCCAGACGGGTCCGGATCGCCGCCCGGCCAGGCACCGGCTCTATGCTGCGGTTCAAGTGATCCGGCACTTGGAGGGGAACAGCGGACCATGGCCGACATTCGTTTCGAGGACAGCGAAATGGTGGTGGTGCTGAGCAGGCTGGAGAAGTTGGAGGGGGTTCACGGCGACATTCGGGTACCCCTGTCCGCGGTTCGCGATGTAGAGGTGGTGGACCGACCGCTCGATTTCATCCACGGTCTCAAGGGGGCGGGCACGGACATCCCCGGGACGACCAAGGTTGGCAGCTGGATCAGTTCCGACGGGAAAACCTTTGCCGTCGAGCATCACGCCAGCCGCGGCCTCGTGGTCCACCTAGACGACCAGTCCTACCAGCAGCTGGTAATCGGCTCGGACGATCCAGAGGCGCTCGCCGAACGCGTCCGGTCAGCGCTGCCCAAGTAGGCGCGCCCGACTAGCCTCCCGTCACCACCGCTAGCTCCCCGGCACCGCCGTGACTTCGACAGCCCGATCCAGTGCCGTCGCCGCAGGAGAGATAGCTGGAACTAGAGCAACCCGATCCTGACCATGATGCCCCCGGCAAACGCCGCCCCGGCTGGCTGGACCACCCAGGTGAGCTATCCGAAGTTCATCCCGAAGAGGTCGGTGCGGCAGGCGAGCAGCAGGACGAGGTTGGCGATCACGGTCAAAGCCTCTGTGGTTCTGTTCAGCCGGTTGAAGACCATGGACCAGTAGGTGTCCATGACGCCCGAGAGCGAGTCCCGCCGGGTGGCGACCGTCTTGCATTGCGCACCAGATGGTCGTACCCATCGCGGAAGCAGAGCGAGTCCTCCGGTGGTTACGGTCGAGCGACTGGATGACCAGCCGATGCCCGGGGAGGCAGTATGTCGGGGGTGCGCCTGGTCGAGATGGGAGCGCTGCCAGGAGAACCTCAGCCTCCGAGGTACGACATCTCCGGCTTGCCAACCACTGCCGGGTTCTTAGTCTGGCTCGAGCGCAGCTCCGAGTAGCGGTCGGATCGATTTCCCCAGATCACCCCGAGCTCCTCGATCAGCGCCTGGCGGTCGGCACCCCGGCGCAGCTGAGAACGAAGGTCGTGGCCCTGGCGGGCAAAGAGACAGGTGTGGAGTTTGCCGTCCGCCGTTAGTCGCAGCCGGGCACAGGCACCGCAGAATGGCGCGGTCACCGAGCTGATCACACCGATCTCACCCCCGCCATCGCGGTAGCGGTATCGTTGGGCCACCTCAGCCGGGTTCCGGGCTTGCTCCGCCGCCAGCGGCCACCTGGCCCCGATCAGGGCCAGCAGCTCCGAGCTGGGGACCACCTCCTCCATCCTCCAGCCGTGACTCTCCCCCACATCCATGTACTCGATGAGCCGGAGGATGGAGCCGTGCTGGCGAGCGAATGCCGCCAGCTCCAGGACACCCTCCTCGTTCAGCCCCCGGCGGATGACAGCGTTCAGCTTGATCGGTCCGAGTCCCGCGGCGACG
>DATLTJ010000100.1:0-9237 GCA_035533655.1 Candidatus Acidiferrales bacterium
CCAGCTCTCCCTCGTCGAGGTGGTTCGGATCGCCTGTCGGCTGGGTGCCCTGCTCGAACCCGCCGCCCGAAGGTTGCTGGCCGGTTTGGACCTGATCCCGATCAGCGCTGAGGTGGTGGAGCTGGCCACCCACGTCGGCCCCGCCTCTTTGCCCAGCCTGCACGCGATCCAGCTGGCCAGCACGATCACGGTCAGGGACGGACTGACGGCGGTGGTCGCCTACGACCAGCGGCTGCGGGAGGCGGCGGAATCGGAGCGGCTTCCGGTCACGGCACCAGCGTGAGCCCCACTTCCGCGATCTCGGTGGATGGGGAGGCTGGCAGGCGCGGGCCGACCAAGCGGTCAAGCCAGCCGGGAGCCACGGCGAATCGGGGTGGCCGCCCCGGGCGCCGACCTGGGTGGCGCTTGCCGGGAGGCTGCAGGCCCGTCACCGACCATTGGCCGGCAGGCTCGCGCTTCCGAGTCCCACCAACTCGTGCCACTAAGATCGCGTCCAATGCCCCAAGAGGAGATTCGGCTGCGGATTGGCAACGTGGCCAAGGCGGTCCTGATCACCGGCCAGGCCTACCAGGACCCCAAGGATGCGCTCAACGAATTCGTCTCCAACGCCGCCGACGAGTACGCCGAGGCGGGCCGGCGAGGCGAGCGGATCACCATCTTCCTGCGACGCCAGGGCAGGCATCCGCTGGTTGCCGTGGACGACTCTGGTCGGGGGATGGAGCCGGATCGCCTGCGCCAGCTGGCCCGCAGCCTATTCGAGTCGAGCAAGGCGGGGGATCCGCGGACGCTGGGTGAGAAGGCGATCGGGATCCTCGCCTTCCAACAGCTCGGCGGCCGCTGCGACGTGGTCACCCGGCCGGAGGGCTCGGATCACACCCACCGCCTCCGACTTGAGCGGGGCCGGGCCATCGCCCAATTGGAGCTGGACGAGGTCCGCCGGGCGCGCCTGACTCCCGGCACCACCGTCTACCTCTCTGACCTTGACCCCGAGGTGGTCCGCCTCCTGACGCTGCGCAAGGTGGTCGACTACCTGCGTCGGCGGAGAGCGGTGGCCCTGGCCGGCGGCGCCTATGTGATCGAGGTGGTCCAAGGCCGGAGCTCGGAACTGGTCACCCCGGAACCGGTCGAAGGGCTCCGGCTGCCGCTTTCCCCGTACGCGACCCTCTCGGGCCAGATCGATTTCTCTCTCTGGTTGGCGGCCAGGCCGGACCAGCACCGCCGGGTGGCGGTGATCGGTCGAGCTGGCACCAGCATCATCGACGACCTCTGCGAGCTGGAGGAGTTCCAGGGGCCGCCTTGGAACTCGGATCAGGTGGCCGGCCGGATCACCTATGAGGCGCTGGCCCAAACTGCGGGGCGCCGGGCCATCCTCCGCGACCGGGACGCCTTCCCCGCCTTCGTGGCTGGCGTGCGGGCGGTGGAGCCGTCCGTGCGCGCGGCGCTCGACCGGATCACCGCCGAACTGGATCGCGCCTTGACTGACCGCCTATCGGAGGAACTTCGACTCATCTTCGCCCGGGTGCTGCGGGAGCTGGCCGAGCTCGAAAACCCGATGCGCAGCTGGCTGGGCGAGACTCCCGGTACCGGTGCCACGACAGCTGAGCCACTCGAACCTACGGTGGAGGAGTTAGCTGCTCCCCGCGTCGTCGCCGCCGATGACGGCGCCGGGCTGAGACGCCCGGGGCAGCCGGCCGAGCCCCCGGCGCCCCCGGCTTTCCCCGGCCGAGAGGATGCGGAGCCCGACCACCGCCGCAGTCGGGCGCTGCCAACGGTCGAACCCGACCCCGCGCCAGGGGAGTCGCGAAGTCGCTTCGAGCCTGACCACGGCATCGTTTACTACAACGACCGCCACCCTGACTTCCTTCTGGTCAAGGATGACGAGCCCTCGCTCCTCGACTACCTGGCCACCCTGGTGGCCAAGGAGTACGTCGTCTACAACTACCCCCGGGCGGGCAGCGACGAGCTGGGCGAAGAGATGGTCAGAATGCTGGTGCGAGTGCGCCGGCATCTCTCGCGAGTCAGGATGCGCGCGCGACGGAGAACCCTTCCCGCCGGACGTGAGTGAAACGAAGGGACGAAGTCACCGAGGGAGATCTGGTCCCTCCCCCGCCGCCGCCCGAGGACTGGGAGGTAGGCGGCGTCTCCCCGGTCCGCTGAGCGCTACCCCCGACTCGGTCAATGGGAAGCGGTCGGAACTGAAGCGGCCGGGCCTCGGACCGATTCAGCTGGTGGTCAGCGCCGCCTCCAGAAGCGCAGCCGAACCCAAACCACGCTGAGCAGCAACCTCAGCACATTCACTTGGGGCTGGGCCGGGCGAGATGGACGCTCCGCAGCTCCTTCCGCGCTACTCGCGGTCGCCGTCACGGTCTCCTCCAGGCAGTTGGCGAACCCGGTCAGGATCCGGTCGCCCACCTCCGCCATCATTCCGCGACCGAATTGCGCCACCCGACCGGTCACGGTGACGTCGGAGCGAATGTGGCCCGCCGACCCGTCCTGATCCCCCGAGATCTCAATCGTTATGTCGGCACCGGCGCTTCCCGGTCCCCTCGTCTCCCGTCCCTCGCAGCGCATCACCATGCGTCCTGATTTCGGGAGCATCTCGATCACCTTGGCCACTCCCTGGTAGCTCACCGTGACCGGTCCCACCCGGATGGTGATGGCGCCACGGTAGGTATTGGTGTCGACCCTCTCGGTGACGGTCCCGCCAGGCAGACAGGGGGCGATCTGCTCGAGGTCCGCGAGAAGTGGCCAGAGCCGGTCGGGAGGAATCGCCACCCGAAAGTCGTTTTCCAAGATCATCGGTGCGCCTCCCGGCTGACGTCATCAGCCTGCTCCGAGCGGTTCCCCTTGCTTGAGGTCCCCGATCCGTTCGGCGCCGTGCCGACCGCAACCGCGGAAGCCCTCAGCCAGGGCTCAAAGAGTCCCCCCTTCGGGCTCCCAGGAAGCAGGTTGCGCGCACTGGCGCACCATTTCCAAACTCGGGGATGGCGGTGGGTCGTCACTGCGGTTCCAGCTGGGCCGTGCCGTCCCGGACCAGCAGCACCTGGTAATCCTCGGGGGTGTCGCAGTCAGTCGGGCGCCACGCCAGCGGCAGCCGCACCCATCTGACCCGCTCTCCCAGCCCCTGCAAAATCTCACGGGCGCCGACGTCTCCTCGGAGGGCGTCCACCAGCGGCCAAGTCTTCGGGCCGAGCGCCACGGGGTGGCCCGGGAGGGCCCGCCGGCCGCCGTAGTCCGCGACCCAGGCGTCGGCATCGCGCTCAGCGGCGGCCCCTAGCACTCTCCGGACCGCCGCCGGCCGGAGCCCCACCTGGTCGACTAGCGCGACCAGCACCGCTCGGGCGTCGGGAGCGGCTTCCAGGGCGGCCGCGAGTCCTTTCCGTAGCGACTCCGATTGGCCCTGAGGGGCGGATGGGCAGCTGACCCAGCGAACCTCTCCCAGCACTCCGGCGCGCTGGGAGAGCCAGGCGGAATCCTCGGCCACGATCAGGATCGGTTGGGCGCCACCAGCCCGGGCTGCCTCACAGGCGTGCTGCAGCAGAGTGGCTCCTCTCCATCTCAGCAGCGGCTTGGGCCGGCCCATCCGCAGGCTGCGCCCTGCCGCCAGCACCACCAGCGGTTGCGGGCTCGGAGCCCCTTGCGAGCTGGTCATCCTGCCAGGGCGCTCGCCGGGGTGGCACTTCGCAGCGCCTGGATCTGACCCACCAGCTCTGCCAGAATCTCCCGCGCCATCCCCACTCGCCGCTCTGAAGATCTCGCCGCCAGGGCGGTCCGCGAAGAACAGGAGATCGAGACCGCGCGCAGGCATCCTCGCCCGCAACTCGTCAGGACGCCTGCTCGAGGGCCCGCCTGGTGAGCACCCGGGCCAGATGGCGCCGATAGTCGGCGGAGGCCCGGACGTCGCTGCTCGGTTCCAGCCCGTCGGAGGCCCGCTCCGCCGCCTCCGCTGGACTGGCCCCCGAGCTGAGAGCGGTCTCCACTCCCCGCGCTCGGACAGCCGTCGGCCCCACATGAGTGAGCCCGACTCGCCAGCCCAACTCGGTCAGCTGAACCCCTGCCGCCACGATCGCCCAGTCGTACTGGCGAAGGCGGAACTTGAGGTACCGGTGGGGTCTGGCGGAGATCGGGAAGACCACCTCGCAGACCAGCTCATCGGTCTCCAGCGCGGTCGTGAAGAGGTGCTGGAAGAAGTCGCCAGCCGGGATACGGCGGCGGTCGGTGACAATGGTGGCGTCGAGCATGATCGCCAGGGTCGGGTAATCTCCGGCCGCGTCGGCGTGCGCCATCACCCCGCCCAAGGTGCCTCGGGTGCGGATCTGCGCGTCCCCGGTTTCGGCCGCGATCTCGGCGAGCAGCGGCAGGTGGCGCCGCACCTCCTCAGAACGAACCAATGCCGCGTGCCGCACCAGAGCCCCCACGTGCAGGTGGCCGTCTTCCGCGCGGATGTAGTCCAACTCCTCGATCCGGTTGATGTCCACCAGGTGGCTGGGCTGCGCCAGCCGGACTCGCATCAATGGAATCAGGCTCTGGCCTCCCGAGATGAACTTGGCCTCCGGGCCCGCGTCCCCCAACTGCGACACCGCCTCGGCAATCGAATGAGCGCGAGAGAAGTTGAACGGGGCTGGCCTCACCGGCGCGCTTCCATTGCCTTACCCCTCCAGCGGGGCCACATCCCCCTGCCGAAGGGCCAGCCCGGCCGACTTGACCGCCCGCCGGATGTTCACGTATCCGGTGCAGCGGCAGAGGTTGCCCTCCAGTCCACGGCCGATCTCCTCCTCGCTGGGATCAGGGTTGCCGGCCAGGAGGGCGACAGCGGCCATGATGAAGCCCGGCGTGCAAAAACCGCATTGCAGTCCGTGCTGCTCTCGGAAGGCGGCCTGCAGTGGGTGCAGTTCCCCGGGCGGCGCGAGTCCCTCGATCGTGGTCACCGCGGTCCCCTCAGCCTGGACCGCCAACATATTGCACGACTTCACCGGCGCACCGTTCAGGAGCACGGTGCAAGCTCCGCACTGGCTGGTGTCGCAGCCCACGTGGCTGCCGGTGAGCCTGCAGACTTCACGCAGGTAGTGCACCAGCAAGAGCCGCGGCTCGACCTCGTCGGCGCGCTCCTTGCCGTTGACCTTCAGCCGCAGCGATTGCACCATCCCCACCCTACTCGTACGGCATCGATGCGGGCCGCGCATGCACCGTGGTCCTAGTTCCCGACCCCGATGAAGCGGTCCGGTCGGGACGCGGCGAATTCCGCGATGGCGTCGTTCGCCACCACCGTGAGCCGGTGAATGTCGTCCGGCGCCATCCCCAGCCAGACCGGGGGCCGAGCGAGCACCAGCACCTGGACGTCGAAGCCATGCTCGTCCGTGTAAACCAGGCGCGGCTCCGGATAGCGGTGGTAGGCACTCTGCTCCTTGAGGGCCTGCAGCTCGGCGCCGGATTGAACCCCCGCCACGGCGTCGATCAGCGACTCGGCGAACACGTGCGCGTAGGCGTCAATGATCATGGTTTGACCCTCTCGACCCAGTAACCGGCCACCCGCCAGCGCCCCGGCGCTGAGGTAACAGTGCTAGGTTCTATGATAGTGCTCTCCATGGTAGGGAGGGTGTGGCGGCGCAACACCTCGCACAACACTCGGGGCGTGTGCCACCGGGCCGCGCTCCACTGCAGGAGTTGACCGCGATGACCAGCGAACACCGGGACGTGGCGGACGAACTGGTCCGTCTGGGATTCTCCACCTACGAGGCGCGCACCTACGTCGGATTGCTCCTGGCCGGCGGTGGCACCGGCTACCGAATCTCCAACGGCACTGGGGTTCCCCAGCCGAAGGTGTACGAAACGCTCCACCGCCTAGTGGAGCGCGGGGCGGCCGTGCAGGTCAACTCGCGGCCGGCTCGCTATGTCGCGGTTCCCCCGACGGAGCTGCTGAGTCGGCTGGAGCGTGACTTCCGGCGCCGCCTGGAGCGAGCCCGCAGCAGCCTGGACTTTCTCCCGCGGGCAGGGGACGACGCGACCGGCCTAGCAGTCACTCACCTCCAGAGCATTGCGGCGGCGGTCGAGTGCGCCGGGGAGGCGATCGAAGGAGCCTCCATCCGGGTGTACCTCCACGGCCGTCGGGACGAACTCAAGCCGCTGGCCGGGGCCGTCGAGCAGGCGGCCGCCCGGGGTGTCGAATTCGTGTTGGTGCACTTTGGTACGCTGCCGTTCCCGGTGCCGCCGGGCCGGGTGGTCAGGCATTCCAGCACCGACGGCACCCGCTACGCCTCGCGGGACGTGCGTCACCTGGCGGTGGTGGTGGACTCCCGCTGGGGGCTGTGGGTGCTCTCGCGTGACGGGCGCCCCGACGACGGCTTCTACGCGGACAGTCCACTGCTGGCCAGCTTGGTCAAAACCTACATCCGTCACGACCTCTTCGTGCAGCGGATCTATGCCGACTTCGCGACCGAGCTGGAGGAGCAGTACGGGCGCGGCCTGGTGAGCCTGACCGAATTCGGGGCCGAAGATGCCAGTGAGGAACTCGAGGGTCAGACTGGCTGACCCCAGGATGGGCAACCTACCCGAGTAGGTATCCTGTCCTCCACCGGCTTGCCTCGGACACGGGCGCGGCATGTTCGCCGGACGGCCTCGTTTGGGATGGGGAGAGTCACGAACTGATGCCTCTCGAAGGAGTGGTTCCGTATCCGGAGAAATTCCAGTCTCGCTATCGGGCAGCGGGATACTGGGAGGACCGCACCATGGACGAGGTCTTCCGCGAGGCCTTCGCCTGCGCGGAGCGTACGGCGGTGACCTGGGCCGACCGGACCATGAACTACGCCGAATTGCAGTGGTCCGCCGACCGCCTGGCGGCGCACCTCTGGGCGCGGGGGCTGCGCCCGCTGAACCGGGTGATCGTGCACCTGCCTAACTGTCCCGAGTTCCTCCAGCTGCACTTCGCGCTGCAGCGTCTGGGCGTGGTTCCGATCATGACCCTGGCGGCGCATCGCCGCCACGAGATCGACCACTACGTTCGGCTGGCCGAGGCGACCGCCTACTGCGGCGCCGACCCCGCGCTCGGCCGGGAGGTGCAGTCGGAGAATGACTGCCTGCGACAGATCATCTCCCTGGAAGAACTGAGCGATCCGGGGGAGGACCCGGCGCCGCCGCCATTTCGCGCGGACCCCAGGGACCCCTGTGTTCTGCTGCTCTCCGGAGGGACGACAAGGATCCCCAAGCTGATCCCGCGCCTCCATAACGACTACCTCTACAACACCAGGATGGCGGCCCGGGCCCAGGAGATCTCGGACCACACGGTGCAACTCTGCGTGCTGCCCCTGGCTCACAACATGCCGCTCGCCTGTCCAGGGGCGCAGGGGGTGTTCCTGGCGGGCGGGACTTTGGTGCTGGGGGCCAGCACCCGGGCGAGCGATGTACTGCCCGCCATCGAGAGGCAGGCGGTACCCCACGTGGCCGCGGTTCCGGCCCTCTACATCCGGTGGCTTCGCCGACCCTCTCGCCGAAGCCACCAACCTGAGCTCGGTCCAGCTGCTGCAATCAGGCGGCCAGCGGCTGCAGCCGGAGGTGTGCCGACGGATGGCCCGGGCCTTCCCGAACGTCTTTGTCCAAGAGAACTTCGGCATGAGCGAGGCCACCCTGTTTTTCACGCGGCCGGACGACCCTGAGGAGGTGCGCTTGGAGACGGTCGGGACCCCGGTCTCCCCCGACGACGAGGTCCGCCTCACCGACGAGGCAGGCGAGGAGGTTCCCGACGGCGAGGTGGGGGAGCTAACGGTGCGCGGCCCCTACACCCTGCGCGGCTACTATCGGGCCGCCGACTACAACCAGCGGGTGTTCACCCCGGACGGCTTCTACCGCTCAGGCGATCTGATGCGCCGCCATCCGTCCGGTGCCTATCTGGTGGAGGGCCGGATCAAGGATCTGATCAATCGAGGTGGCGAGAAGATCAGTGCCGAGGAGGTGGAGAATCTGATCCTGACGATTCCCTCGGTGCGCAACGTGGCCTGCGTGCCGATCCCCGACCCGATCTTGGGGGAGCGGATGTGCGCCTGTGTAATCCCCCAGCTGGGGCAAGCGCTCTCCCTGGAGGAGGTCGCCGGCCACCTGCTCGCCCTGGGGGTCGCGAAATATAAGCTGCCCGAGCGGCTGGAGCTGATGGAGACCTTCCCCCTTTCACCGTTCGGCAAGGTCTCCAAGAAGGCTCTGACGCAGCGGCTCACTGAGGCCTCCGCCTGAGCGCTGGGCGCCGCCCGCCCGCTACCGCCAACCGCCGCCACCTTGGTCCCGAGCACCTCTTCGTCGGCCCAGGCAGAAGATCAGCCGGGTATGGCGCCCCCGGCGGCTGATCCCGCTGCCTCCTCCGCCGGAGTGGGGCCGCCTCCGAAGAGCAGCTGATGAGCGTTCTGGTACAGGATCTTGTGCTTGACCTCGTCCGGCAGCGGGATGGGGCCAAAGTCCTCGAGCCACCTGGCCGCGGTCATCACTGGGGCATCGGTGCCGAAGAGGACCCGGTCGGGGAAGATCGAGCGGGCGTAATTCCAGACCGTCTCCGGGATGTACTTGGGGGACCAGCCGGAGAGCTCCAGGTAGCAGTTTCGCCGGATCCAGACTACCGAGATCGCCTGGTTCACCCAGGGGAAACCGAAGTGGGCCAGGATTATCTTGAGCTCGGGAAAGTCCAGGGCCACCTCGTCCAAGAGAGTCGGATCGCCGTACTGCAGACGCCCCCCCGACTGGTTGTGGCCGGTGTGGATCAGGACCGGAATACCCAGTTCCTGGGCCTTGGCCCAGAGCGGATAGTGAGCGCGGTCATTGGGGTAGAAGTGCTGGGTGGGCGGGTGCAGCTTGAGTCCGCACATTCCCAGCTCTCTGACTGCGTGCTCCAGCTCCAGCACCGCCAGCTGGTGCTTGTTGGGGTCGACGCTGGCGAAGCCGATGAACCGGTCCGGTCGCTGGGCCACCAAACCGGCGACGATCTCGTTGGACACCTTCCACCCGTGGGTGGTCTCACAGTCGAAGGCCAACAGCACCGACTTCTCCACCTCGGACTCGTCCATCGTCCGCACCATGTCAGCAACGGTGATCGGCTTGCCGCCGAAGTTGAAGGTTTGGCGGGCGTGGCCCCAGAACCAGTCTGGGGTCACCGCCAGCACCTCCTCGGTGTAGGGATGAACGTGGACGTCGATTGATTTCAAGGTGTCCTCCCGAATTGCCTCACCGTCGCGACTCGCTCCCCATCCCGTCAGGTGGAGG
>DATLTJ010000101.1:0-13205 GCA_035533655.1 Candidatus Acidiferrales bacterium
TCAGCAGGTCGGGCGGGAAATCGCCGGTGATCCCGTCAGTCACCAATAGCAGCTTGTCCCCGGAGCAGAGGGGGACCGTGCCTCGCTGCGGTGCCACGGCTGCGCCGCGGCGATCAGGGCCCTCGCCTAAGGCGTTGAACAGGATGTTGCCCTCCCCTTCGTCGATGGTCACCTGAACCAGGGAAGGGGACCCAGCCGGCTGGTGATAAAGACGGGAATCGCCCACCGAGACATACCTGAGCATCGTCCCGACCACCCACGCCAGCGTGGCGGTCGTGGCCCCCAGCGCGCGTTGCCTGATCAGGGTCTCCGCCCGCTCGCATCCGGTAACCATCGCTGTCGCAGGGGAGAGCACGCCCGCCCGGCAGACGTCCGCGATGACTTCCGCCGCGAGCTGAGCGGCCTCCCCGCTCCTCGCAAACTCGCCCACACCGTCGAAGACGCCGAACAGTCCCAGATTGAGCTCGATCAGGAAGCGATCCTGATTATGCAGCGGACGGGTCGCTAGGCCCACTCGCCAGCTCAGCGAGGTGTGATTCACTGGGAGCTGGTCACCTGGTCTCCGCACCGCCGTGTGCGCAGAGCGCCGGGAGTCAAATTCTCTCCTCGCCGCCTCACGCCGTGGTGCCGATGAAGAAGCAGTTGTGGCGGCGCGAACGAAACGGATAAGGGTGCTCCGGGGCCACCAGCGCACCCGCCAGTTCGCGGTACGCGTCCAGGTAGGCCGGCCGGCTGGCCCGGTCAGCACAGCGCGCTTCGCCGTGCATCTTCTCCCGTCGCACGGTGCCGAAATACGGGGCCAGCTGGGCCCTTCCTGACTCCGCGTCCAAGCCGTCGGCGTCCCGGGATATTCTCATCGCGTGCCAAACTTCCTCCAGGTGCCCTGGAAAGTAGTACCTACCCACCGGTCGTCCCTCCGGGCCCAGGACGCGAGCCGGATCCCTGAGTCCTTGGTCCGGAGCGGGTAGCTGATCCAAAGTCCAGTTACAGGTCACCACGTCGAACGCCTGGTCGGCGAAGGGAAGCTCCTCGATCGTGGCGAGTTGCGCTTCCAGGCCAGGTGCTCGCGCCGCCGCGGCCGGTGACGAGTCGATGCCGACGAGCCGCGGGGCCGAGATCAGTGACGCGAACACCCCGGTTCCGCACCTGGCGTGCCTCACGCGCTCGGGTCGAATCGCGGCGATAGCTTCCAGGGCAACTGCCCTTCCACCTGTCCCTGAAGCCAGCCGGTGCGGTCCAAGCGGCGCAGGGCGAGCCGGCCTACCGTGTCGTCTTCGTAGGCCGTCACCTCGGGATCGTTCTGCCTCACGGGCCACCTTCTACCAGGTAGGGGACGTCGGCCGCCCCTGGATGTCCTGCCTTCAGGCTACCTTCCCACCGGCGGGCGACCTATCACTCCAAGCTCCGCCTCCGGTCGCCGGAAGCCGTACTCGTTCCATGAGGAGCTTGAACGGGAAGGAAGACCACATTCGGATGACCGAGTAATCGGGGCCGAGCCAGGTAAGGTGCTCGAGGAACTCAGGACTGCCGGGAGGAGAATCGGTGCTGCCAGACAAGGGCCAACGGACAGGGATGTACGCCCCTGATCTTTCCCGGTCGGGCAGTGAACACGAACTCCCGCCCGGCGCCGATCGACGCTACATCTATGGTGCCCTCGGTCTGATTGTCGCCTTCATGGTGTTCGAGGTGATCGCCGCCGTCGTCGCGGGATCACTGGCCCTGCTGGCGGACGCGGGTCACATGCTCACCGATGTTGGAGCGCTAGCTGGAGTGCTTTGGGCAAGTCATCTGGCGGCCCGACCGAGCAGCGATCGTTTCAGCTTCGGCCTGAAGCGCGCCGAGGTCCTAGCCGCTGCCATCAACGGCGTGACGCTACTGGTTGTGGCGGTTTTAGTGGGCGTCGACGCGGTCAGTCACCTCGTCTCGCCCCGTCCGGTGCATGGGGTGGTCTTGCTCATCGTGGCTGGGGTGGGCGTCGTGGTCAACCTGGCGGCAGTCCGCATCCTGGCGCGGGCCAACCGTTTATCGATGAGCCTCCGCGGTGCCTCGGCGCACGTCCTCACTGATCTCTACGCCTTCATCGCCACCGTGGTCGCCGGGGCCGTCATTCTGGAATTTGGGTTCCAACGAGCCGATTCGATCGCGTCGCTGATCGTGGTCGTCCTCATGCTGCGCGCCGCCGCAGGACTGCTGGTCGAGTCGGGTCGGATCCTGCTGGAAGGAACCCCCGAGTCGGTCGACCTCGACTTGGTTCGACGCCACCTGACGGCGTTGCCTGACGTGCTGGCCGTCCATGAGGTCCATGCCTGGACCCTTACCTCAAACCTTCCCGTTGTCTCGGCTCACGTCATCGTCTCCGACGCCTGCCTTAGCGATGGCACGTCCGGCAAGGTGATCGACCAGCTCCAGGAGTGCCTGGCGGGCCACTTTGACGTCGAGCACTCAACCTTCCAGCTTGAGCCGGCCACCCATGCCGACCATGAGCTGCCCCAGCACGGCTGAGTGGGCTGGGTGACCAGACTCTGCAGCGTCACCGCACCGGAGGTGGGCGGCTACTGGCACACCCGGTGGCACCCGCACCGGTGATCGTACGGCGGTATCGCGATAGCGCACGTCCCAGGGCGGATCCCGGTCAGAGCAGCTCGCTAGTCGTATCCGGTGCCGTTTAGGGTGCGGAGGATGCGCGTCAGTGCCACCGGCCAGTGCTCAGTGTCAGATAGCGATTGCTTGATCAAGGAACTTCGGCCCCACGTCGCCATCATCGCGCACGACGGGAAGCAGGCCGATCTGGTTGCCTTCGCCGCTCATAATCGCGGCCGGCTCAAGGCCGGCTACCTGGTGGCCACTGCTACCACCAGCAGCCTTACACAAGAGAAAGTCGGGCTAGCGGTTCACCGACTCGCGTCCGGCCCACTCGCCGGTAGTGCCCACATGGCTGCTCGCGTCGCGGGCAGCGGCGTGGACGCCGTCTTCTTCATTGTGGATCCGCTTGGTAGGCATCACCACGATCCCGACATCCAAACGCGATTGCCTGTCTGCACCTTGCCCGATGTACCTCTGGCCATCAGAATCGCCACCGCGGACATCCTGATGAGATTCGCGTTGCGGTGGGAAAAAGCTCGAGTGAGGGCGACAGCGAGGAACCGAGACCGGACCAACGACGGGCCTCCGCTCGACCACCCGTAACCTACCGGGGACCCAGCCGCGGTCGACCGTCATTCCGCTGCCCGCCTTTCACCCTTCCCAGCCTGCCATTCTCGTCCCCCCTGAGCGGCACCTGAGCCATCTCTTCGTGAACGGGGCCGGCGACCGTCAGTCCGAGCTAGGCAGGTGCAAGTACATGGTCTGGATCCCGACCCGACCTGGACCGCGGAACCGGTTGAAGATCAGCTCGCCGACCCCGGCGAACAAGCCGGTACGCAGGCCGTAGACGGCGGGGCGCATCCGCACCTCGGGATCCATGTAGACCCATCCGCCCGGTTCCACGTCGATCTCTTCGCCGTCCTCCAGCACCTTCTCGAAGACGTTGCCGAACCCGTGCAGCCAGACCACGCCGTCGGCGTCGCGGGCCTCGAACCGATCCACCCAGAAGCCGCTGTTGCCGAAGAGGTTGTTGCTCAGCCCGCGGAGGTGGCTGGTGCTGTAGCGGACCGAGCCGGTGGCGGCCAGAAACTGGTGTTCACGGGCCAGGATGGCCGCCCCGCGAGGAAGCTCGAGCGGGAAGACGTGTCCGGGTGCGTCTCGGGAGAAGGCGATGTCACCGCGGCCCTTGGCCTCAGTCAGGAAGAGTTGCCGTCCGGCCACCAGCCGTCGGACAGCTCCCCGGACCGCCTTCAGCTTGATCGCCAGCTGGGGTTCCTTCCAGAGCACGACATGGTGCTCGAAGTAGACCGGCATCGATCCATCCAGGCTGCAGTGCAGCATCGGCACCAGCTCACCCTCAATCAGGTAGCTGATCCCGGGAGCGAGTCCCTCGCGGATGCGGGTGGGGAGGATCTGGGGGGGATTCAAGCTGTGGCTACTCCGGTTGCGGTCGGCAGTGCTCCTATGGTCCGCCGTCCGGCCGCCCTGGTGCCGGTCAGGACGAGGGTCGCAGCACCAGCTTGACGTGAGGCGAGGAAGCCTGGAGCTGCCAGGCAGTGGCGATTTCCGCCAGCGGCAGCTCCTCGACCTCTATGCGGATCCGGCCGTCAGCGGCGTGGGCCGCCAGCTCATGGAAGGCCCGCGCCCGGATCTCCCAGCTGGTACTGGGGTTGGAGTGGCCCATGATGGTCAGCTGGCGCCCGCGCACGATCCCCGAGTTCAGCGTGGCCTCGCTACCGGCGCTATCGCCTAGGTGGACGATCCGGGCCGAGGGTCCGGTTGCTCCCAGTGCGGCCTGAAGTGGGTTGCCCCAAAGCGGGTCGAAGATTACCTCCAGCGGGCCTCGGGCGGCTGCCATGAACTCGTCTCGAAGCTCGGCTAGGCTCTGCCCGGCGATGGCGACCACCGCATCGGCGCCCAGATCCAGCGACTTGGCCAACAGCTGGGGATCGCGGCCGGCCGCGACGATGCGGCCGGCGCCCAGCAGCTTGGCGATCTGAACTCCCACCTGTCCGACCGGGCCGGTGGCGCCTAGGATCAACACCTTTTCGCCCTGCTGAAGCCTGACCTTGTCCACCAGCGAGATCCAGGCCGCCATCCCGGCCACCCCCAGGGCGGCGCCGGTGGACGACGAGAGTTGGTGGGGCAGAATGAGGCAGGTCGCCGGGTCGACGACGGCCCACTCCGCGAGTGCTCCACCGGAGCCCCCCAGAACTTGGAAACGGACCCGCTTCCCCATCAGCTGACCGGGACCGCCCATGACCGTGCCGACCCCCTCCGAACCCGGAACGTACGGGACCGGCGGGGGACCGCGGTAGAAGCTGCCCGACGCGATCTTGAGGTCGACCGGGTTGAGGGCGGCCGCGCTGACTTGGATCAGGGCCTGGGTCGGACCAGCCGTGGGGCGGGGGATCTCGCGATAGGCGGGAACTCGGCCAAGGCGATCAATGACCGCCGCCCGCATGGTGGCCTTGGTCACGAGGCCGCGCCTCTAGAGGTGGACGTTGGGAAGTCCGCCGGCGGCGACGGTGAAGCTCACCCACATGCCGGCCGGCTCATGTCCAGGGACTAGGCATGACATCCGATAGCTGCCCACCTGGCTGGCGGTGAAGGTGAAGATGGCCGTCTGGCCGGGGGCGGTGCCGGCGAGCGGGCTGGGAGTCTCCGCACCCGGGAAGACCGGGGTCGTCCCGGTGGCGGTCACCACCGCCGCGGAGTGGTTGATGCTGGCCTGATTGCTGAAGTCGACGGTCACGCTCCAACCGACGGGGACGGTGACCGTCATCGCTCCCTGGTCATAGCCATCGAAGTTGAGACCGTGGTTGACGGCCGGGGAGCCCGCCAGCAGCTTCCAGGTAACCGTCTTGGTCGTGGAGTCATAAGAGACCCACTGGTCGAGGGTGACCGAGGAGGGAGTGGCCGACGGGGTCGGGGTGACCTTCGGGCTCGGGGTGGGGCTGGAGGTAGGAGCCACCTTCGGGACCAGGAATCCGGGCTGGACCGAGACCAGGCCGTCCACGGTGACCGTCAGCGTCTGCGCTGGACTGACCGCCCCGCTGACGGTCCAGTGGGTGAAAGGGTGGACCGCTGGGTCAGCGGCGCTGGCGGAGAGGGTGGCCTTGGCCCCACAGCCGACCGCGATCGTGTTGATGTTGCGGCGGAACTGGTAGCTCCGGCCCCCAGTGGTGGCCGTGACGGTGCCCAGCAGGGAGTTACCCGAGCTGGGAATCAGAACCGTGACCGAGCAGCCCACCGAGGTGTCGGAACTGCTAAGCGGGCTGCCACCGCAGCCGGCCAAGAGGACCGCCAGCCCCAGAGCCAGCCCCAAAACCAATGCCCGCCAAGCGGTCCCTCGGAGGCGAAGCCTGAGCGCGTTGTCCAGGGCTGGGCCGGCACCTTGCATTCCGTTCAGAGTACCGGATGACACTGGCTCGACGGCTGGCGCGCGGCCTCAGGGATGCCAACCGCCGAGTGGCGCGGTACCGTAGGGGCCGGTGAGTGCGATCAATGAGCTCGCGGTCAAGCAGACCGACTCCGAGCACAAAAACAAAGTCCGCCGCGATCGGCCCTGGCAGGTGGTCGTCTGGAACGACCCGGTCACGCTGATGAGCTACGTCGTGTTCGTGTTCCGCCGGCTGTTCGCCTACGACCTGGCCACGGCCACCCGGCTCATGCTCCAGGTCCACAATGAAGGCAAGGCGGTAGTCGCCACCGAGCCCAGGGAGCGAGCCGAGGTGGCGGTGGCCCAGCTCCATGCCCACGGACTCCAAGCTACCCTGGCCCGCGATTGAGCTTGGCCCAGATCAACCGACAGGGCGAGCTGGTATACGTCCGGGTCAGCCGCGGCGAGAGGCGCGCCCTGCTGCAGATCCTGGACCGGTTGGAGCCACTCGTCGATCACTCCCAGTGGGCCCGGCCCCGTGCCTATCAGGAAGAGGAGGACGAGGCGGAGTTCCAGCGGCTGGTGGGCACCGATCTGGCCGACTCCCGGGCGGCCGACCTCGCCCAGGTACGGGAGGCGCTCGAATCCGATGAGCGGATCCTGCTCTCCCCCGACGGGGCCATCGCCTGGCTGAGGGCGCTGAATGTGCTTCGACTGGCGCTGGCGGAGCGGCTCGGGATCACTGCCGACGGCTGGGAGGAGCAGCACACCCTCCAGGAGCACCGACGGCCGCCCTTGGCGACGCTGCATCTGCTGAGCTGGATCCAGGAGGGTCTGGTCGAGGCGCTCAGCGTCAGCTGAGCCCGGCCCAGGGCCTGATCAGCTCTGGTCCTCCGCCCAGAGCCTGGCCATCCAGCGCTCCAACTCGTCGGGGGCGGTGGGGATCGCCGCGCTCAGGACTCGGTGGCCGTCCTCGGTCACCTCGAGGTCGTCCTCGATCCTCACCCCGATGCCCCGGAGCTCCTCGGGCACGGTGAGGTCATGGGGCTGGAAGTAGAGACCCGGCTCCACGGTCAGGACCATCCCCACCTCCAGGCTGCCGCGGCGGTAGCTCTCCTCACGGGCCCTAGCACAGTCGTGCACGTCCAGCCCCAGCATGTGGCTGACGCCGTGCAGGGTGTAGCGCTGGTGCAGCTGGCTCTGCTGCTGCAGGGACTCCTCAGCGCTGACCGGCAGCAGTCCCATCTGCTCCAGACCACCGGCGAGAACGCGCATCGCTGCTCGATTGGGGGCCAGGAACTCATTGCCAGGCTTGACCTCGGCGAAGGCCGCCTGCTGGGCGTCGTAGACCAGCTGGTAGACCTGCCGCTGGACCGGGCTGAAGTGGCCGTTGATCGGCACCGTCCTGGTCACGTCGGCCGTGTAGTAGCGGTTGGTCTCGACCCCGGCGTCCAGCAGCAGGAGCTCGCCCGGACGGACCTCGCCGGTGTTATGGCTCCAGTGAAGGATGGTGGCGTGACTGCCGGCGGCGGCGATCGTCGAGTAGCCGGTGTCGTTGCCCGCCGTCCTGGCCCGAGCGAAGAAGGCGACCTCGACGTCGCGCTCGGTGCGGGCCCGGGGCAGCGCCCGCACCACATCCTCGAAGCCCTGCCTGGTGAGGTCACAGGCCTCTGCGAGGAACTCGATCTCCAGAGGATCCTTGATCAGACGCATCTCGCTGAGCTGGCCCGCCAACTGCTCGTCAGGGCCGTCCAGGTCGGAGGCCAGCTGGTCCACTTTGGGGTCGACTCCACGGAGCACCACCCCTCGGTCGTAGCCGGAGACCACCTCCGCCAGCTCGGAGATCGCCCTGGCTGAGATGCCGAGGTGACTCTCGGTGGCGCCGAGGCCGCGTCCCGGGCCGACCCAGAAGACGCCCTTGACCCGATCGGTGAAGACCCCACTCTTGGTGAAGTCCGCTTCCGGCTCGGTGAACACCGCCGACTTGTGGCCGCCGCCTTCCACTGGCTCCATCACCAACACCTCGTCGGGATCTCCCTCTCCGACCAGGTAGAGGTAGTCGGTGGAGGCGCGGAAGGGAAAAGTGGTGTCGTTGGCGCGGACCTTCTCGGCCCCGGCGGGGACCACGATCAACATCCCGGGCAAACTCTGGGAGAGCTCCTTCCGGCGAAACTGGTAGCTCTCGGCCCCGGAGATCAACGGGCGAGGAGCGGCTTGGGACGCGTCCCAACCTGTGGTCATGAAATCCAGGAGTGCCTGGGGCGGGGCCTGGTCGTGGGAGGCTCGGGAGCGGCTCGGGGCGCCCCCGGCTCCAGAGCCTCCGTGGGGCTTCTCCTCCTCGCCAATCACCGCGCGATCTTAGCGGACCACTGCCCCAAATCCCCGGCGCGCACCGAAGCGCCGGGCGGGCGGCACCAGATTGCCGCTACCTTGTCACTGTGCGCGCCGTCGAGCGGTTCAGCGTTGAGCAGTCATCCGCCCCGGCCGGACCCCTGGCCCCCGGATCGATGCCGCGCGTCGCCTACTTCTCTCCCGAGTTCGGGGTCAGCGAGACGATCCCCCAGTACTCGGGCGGGCTCGGGGTGCTCGCCGGCGACTACCTGCGCGTCTGCGCCGATGAAGGCTGGCCCTTGGTCGGAGTGGGCCTCTTCTATCACCATGGCTACTTCCACCAGCGGCTGGACCAGAGCGGCTGGCAGCAGGAGGGTTACCGGGAGCAGGACCCGCAGGAGCTAGGACTGGTGGCGGCCGGAGACGGTGTCATCGAATTGCAGCTGGGCGACCAGGCGCTGCGGGCCCGGGTCTGGCGGCAGCAGGTAGGCCAGGTACCTCTCTATCTGCTGGACACGACCGGAGTTGGTAACCCGGAGGAGCTCGCCCGGGTCACTGACCGGCTTTACGGTGGGGACACCGAGCACCGGCTCCTCCAGGAGATCCTGCTGGGCATGGGTGGGGTCAGGGCCCTGGCGCTCGCCGGGGAGCAGACGCTCCTCTTTCACAGCAACGAGGGCCACGCGGGGTTCCTGGTCTTGGAGCGGATCCGCCGGCTGGTGGAGGTGGAAGGTCTGCAGTTCGACGAGGCGGTCGAGGCCGCCCGGGCCGGGACCATCTTCACCACCCACACGCCGGTGCCCGCGGGGATCGACCACTTCCCCAGGGAGCTGATGGCCCGCTACTTCCAACCCTGGTGTGAGGCCGTGGGGGTGACCTTGGACCGGCTGATGGCGCTGGGGCACTTCCCCGGGCAGGGCCCAGGGGACCCGTTCAACATGGCGGTGATGGGGTTGCGGCTCTCGGGCCAGGCCAACGCCGTCTCCCGGCTGCACCACACGGTCAGCCAGCGGATGTTCGCCGGACTGTGGCCCGACCTGCTCCCGGAGGAGGTGCCGATCCGGACCGTCACCAATGGGGTCCACGCCAAGAACTGGATCTCCTCGGAGATGCGCCACCTCCTAGAGCGGTACCTCGGCCCGCGCTGGGACGTCCACGGGGCGGTGGACTGGAGCCGGCTCAAGGCGGCCTCCGACCAGGAGCTCTGGGAGGCGCGCCAGTCCGGCCGTCTCCGCCTGATCGAGGGAGCGAGGCAGCGTCTGAAGCAGGCGGAGCACGGCCGGGGGGTCCCCGAGGGGGAGCTGTCCTGGGCCCTAGAGGCGCTCCATCCCAGAGCCCTCACCATCGGCTTTGCGCGGCGGGTAGCCGAGTACAAGCGGGCGCTGCTGCTCTTCTCCCAGCCGGAACGGCTCTCCCGGCTGCTCCTCGATCCAGACCGGCCGGTCCAGCTGGTGATCGCCGGCAAGGCTCACCCCCAGGACCAGCAAGGCAAGGAGATCATCCAAGCCCTGTGCCAGGCGGCCCATTCGCCTCAACTAAGGTCCTCGGTGGTCTTCTTGGAGGACTACGACATCGGGCTGGCGCGGTTGCTTTACCAGGGCTCGGACCTCTGGCTCAACACTCCCCGGCGCCCGATGGAGGCCTGCGGGACCAGTGGCCAGAAGGCGCTCCTCAGCGGCGCGCTCAACTGCTCGATCCTCGACGGCTGGTGGGATGAAGGCTGGGACGGGGAGTCCGGCTTCGCGATCCCCTCCTTTGACCAGGTGGAGGACCTGGCCGAGCGCGACCACCGGGAGGCGGATGCCCTCTTTGAGATCCTGGAAGAGGAAGTCATCCCCGCTTTCTTCAGCCGGACCGAGGAGGGGCTGCCCCACCGCTGGCTGGCTCGGGTCCGGCATTCTTTGGAGACGCTCGGGCCGCTGGTGCTGGGGTCACGGATGGTGGCGGACTACGTCCGCTACATGTACCAGCCGGCGGTGGACGCCGCGGTATTCACCCCGCATGACCGGCACCAGGTCGCCCGGGTGCGGGCCGCCTGGTGGGCGCGGATCCGGCGCGACTTCCCCGGTACCCGGGTGTCTGCCCGAGCGATCTCCCGAGAGGGCGAGGGCGAGTCCCCGCCGGAAGGGGAGGAGAAGGTGGTCGAGGCTTTGGTGGAACTGGGCCAGCTCCCCCCTGAGGATGTTCAGGTAGAGCTGCTCCACGGTCCCATCGGCGCCGATGGAAGGCTGATCTCACCCAGTGTCGAATCGATGGTCGAGGACCAACCGCACTCCAATGGGAGCCACCGCTACCTGGGGTCACTGGTGCTGGGGCCGCCGGGTGAATACGGCTTCACCGTGCGGCTGCTGCCCCGTCCGCCCAGCAGCGACCCCCTTCCCGCCGAGACCCCAGTCAGCTGGGCGGAGCCTGCTCGGCGACCACGGTGAGCCGGAAACTGGCGTTCGAGGCGCCGCGGTGACGGTCGAGATGCCGCCGACCGTCTCCCCGACCCCCGACGAGGAGCAGGTCGAGCTCTATGTCCGCACCTATCGCTCCCTGCTCCGCTCCTCCGGAGAGATCCGGCTCCAGGCCCTGGAGCGCGCCCACCTGGGCATGGCTTCCTCCTTGCATACTTTGGGAGCGCAAGAGGAGCTCGACAGCGGCGCCCTGCTCTACACCCTCCATCGCCTGCCCCCGGTGGTTCTGGAGCTGGACCATGTCTGCCTGGGCCAGTCGCCCGACCAGCTTCTCCATTACCAGGGTTCAACTCCCGCGGAATGGTTCGCGGTGGTGGCCCCGGGCCGGCGCCGGCGCTGGTGGTGGAACCCGGGGCTCCGGACCCTGGCGGTGGCCTTGGCCAGCAGCTCCGACCTCGATGACCTGGTCCCGACCCTGGTCGCGATGCAGATCGAGTGGAACAAGGCTCATTCGTTGCTTCGCGGGCTGGAAGCACCCAGCGGCGAAGCGCTGGAGGCGGAGGTGAGGGCGAGGTTGGAGGTCGCCGCGGATGACTGGGAGCGGCTTCGCGGGGTGTTCGGGCCGAGGTTGCCGGAGTTCCTGGCCGAGGTGAGGGGACGTCCCATGGACCTTGGCATCCAGCTACTGGGCGGCTCCCAGGTCGGATATTCGAGGGCCACTCGCGAGTGGTGGCGACCGGTGGGCGACGTGCTGCGTCGGGAGGCGCTCTTGGACCGGCCCCTCTACTTCGTCAGCAGCAACGCCCACTGCCTGGTCAACCTGCTCTCCGGAGTGGCCCGCCAGCGGGCTTCTTTGGTCGGGGACTGGGTGGCGGAGTTCGGCGACCAGGAGCTGCAGCTGATCTCCGCGGAGCTGAATGAGGAGGGGTCGCGGCTCTCCCCAGAGAACTTTCTCTATTTCGCCGCCCGACGTTGGTTTCAGTTCCACCCGGAAGAGCGCGAGCAGCGGGCCAGCGAGGAGCGGAGTGAGGGGATCTTCCATGTACCGTCGCAGTCGGGCACCGATGTCGCAGCCCAGTTGATCGTGCTGGACCGGCTCCAACTCGCCCACCTGGATCCCCGCTTGCGGTCGGTGGTGGACGCCGACGCGCTGGCCCGGTCGCCTTATGTGATCCTCAACATCCAGTACCCGCTGGGATTGGGCGCCTATCACATCCTCCGCCAAGTGATGGAGGCGACTGAGCACGTTGACGGGGTCTACATCCTCGGCAAGGCCGCGACCCTGAACGCGGACATCGGCGACGTGATGGTGTCCGACGTGGTGCACGATGAGCAGAGCGGTAACACCTACTGGCTCAACAACTGTTTCTCATTTTCGCAGCTGTCTCCGTTTGTCACCTCGCGGTCGGTGCTGGACCGCCAGCGGGCGGTCTCGGTGCGCTCAACTTTCCTGCAAAATCGTGGGTATCTGGAGCGCTACTATCGGGATGCCTACACCGTTGTGGAGATGGAGGCGGGCCCTTATCTGGGTGCCGTGTTCGAGGCCGGCGACAGCTCCCGCTATCCCGACCGGGAACAGGTGGACCTGACCCGTCCGGCAATGGAGGTGGGGGTGATCCACTACGCCTCCGACACTCCCTACACGCAGGCCCGCACCCTGGGTGCGCGCGGTCTGCGCTTCGAGGGCATGGAGGCCACCTACGCTGGTGCTCTGGCGATTGCGGCCAGGATCCTGGAGCGCTGCGTTGCTGATTCGGGTGCGGCGGGGGTTCAGGTGTGAGGGAGCTGGCTCGGGAGCGTTGCCAGTCCTGCACCAAGGACACCCCGACCATCGCCGCTGATGAACAGGCTGAGTTGCTGGTTGAGCTCGACGGAGGCTGGAACATCGAAGAGCCCGGGCTGCGCCGGCACTTCAAGTTCGACAACTTCTCCAGCGCCTTCACCCTGGCCACCCGCGTCGCGCTGTTGGCGGAGTGCGAGGGCCACCATCCGGATATGCGGGTTGGTTGGGGCTACCTGGAGGTTGAGCTGACGACGCACGTGGCGGGTGGTCTTACCCGAAACGACTTCATTCTGGCCGCCAAAATCGATGCCGCCGCCCGGAGCCCGCTGGCCCCGATGCCTGCCCCGTGAACCGGTCCAGTTCCGCTGGTCGTCACCGGCTCAGCTAATCGTCAACCTGCGGGCCGTTGCCGGGCCCGACGGGTTATGATCGTGACGCCGGTCCAGCCACTCCAGCACCGCGGCGACTCTTTCCGCCACGCCTTTCTTGGGCCCTTTGGTGACGACTTTCACCTCGCCCATCACCGCCATGGCGGTCACCTTCACGGTGGGGGCGCTGGGCAGCGGTGGGATCTTGCCGCCATGGACCGACTTGGTTCCCATCACCGCCAAGCCGTCCACCTCGACGTTGATCCCCTCAGGCACGATCACCTTCACCGTGCCCATGATGGCCCGGGCCCTGATGTAGCTGGAGCGGGTCGCCACCTCGGCGCCCCGCAGGTCCAGCA
>DATLTJ010000102.1:0-49686 GCA_035533655.1 Candidatus Acidiferrales bacterium
GTCAGCGCCCCGAGTCATGTGCGGGCCACTGCCAACCCAAGTGCCTCTGCAGCTTCGCACAGCGCCCCGTCGCCAGCGACCAGGACGGTCTCATGATCACCGAGGGCTTCCGCTGCCGCCAGATGAACCGCGTCGTAACCGGGAAGAGAGTGAGCCTCAGCAAGAACCCCGGCACGGTGCACGATCGCCTCGGACGCTTCCACCAAGTCCATTTGCCGGTAAAGCCGCCCGAGTCCCGCGACAGCTGTCCGTAGGGATGAGCGGCTGATTCGCCCGCCCCGGCGTGCCATCGCAAGCGCAGCGCGGCCCTCGACATACACCAGTCGCACGCCGACGACTCGGTCTGCCTCGGCCCAGAGGAGACGAGCTCGCTTTGAACCTGACTCCTGCACCAGCAGTGGGATAACTGCGGACGTGTCGAAGTAGGCGATCAACGGCGCTGATCCCCTACCAAGGGGCTCACTGGCGCTTTTGCGCGGATCCGTCGTGTCGGAGCAGTGCTCTTGCCAACGGGAGCCCGAGTGACGATCCCCTGGGCGATCAAAGTGTCGATTGTGCGCTCCCCGCCGATTGCGGTGATCCTGGCCACCGGTCGTCCACGATCGGTCACGAGGATGTCCACCCCCATAGCCACTCCTCCGAGATACCGGCTGAGATTGTTCTTGAGATCCCTTACCCCCACCTCCACTGCCATTGCAGTCCTCCTGGTAGCTACTCCGACCCTGCAATTGTAGCCACTTCGCCCATGGAGCGGAGGCAAAGGCGCGTCCGTCGGGCGCCGTGCACCGCTCGCTGATCTCGAGCCCGAAAACCTGGCAGAGGACGGAGGCAGTGGACGCAGATTCCAGCTCGGCCAATCGCCCGGGCGCCACCCTTCTCCTGGAGCACGGCCTGGAGCGGACCCGCGTGCTCAACTGTTGCTGTACAAACGGTTGTACCTGACGTCTCGGGCGGTATGATCCGAAGTCAAATACGCAAGGAACTATCGGGTTTTTCAGACCCGTGCTCTACCAACTGAGCTACCTCGGCTTGAGGCTATCCGATCTCGAATCGGGGCCGCGCAGTCCGCCAGAGTCGGCTCAGGGCCGCCCAATTGGTGAAGTAGTCGTCGTGCTCTGAACGGAGGGGATCAGTTTAGCTGGTCGCCCCAGAGACCCCGGAGCTGGTCACTCATGGCCAGAGCGGGAAGGAGAGCGAACCGCTTCGACGGCATCACGGCCCGAAAGGCAGGAGGCTATGCCGCTCACTTCAGCTTTCCAGGCGGGAGTCGGGTTTGGCGGTATGGCTCTGACCGCGATCTGGTAGAGAGTTGGCTGGCCATGCCCCCACCTGGGAGGCCTGTCCCAGGGCGTTTTGGGTTCATCCAACGTTGATCCGAGCGGACCTCCCAGAAATCCGCGACAAGATCTAAGGCGCTGATCTCGATTCCGAGGCGGATCCGAGGCTCTCGATCATTGCCTTCGACAATACTTCGAGCAAATTCGAATGGCCTTGGGAGGGTGCTCTTCAGGGGGTGGTCGCGAGTTGTGGGTCCCCGTCGACGCTCACCAGGGAGACCCGCTTGATCGTGGAGAGCCGCCCGGCATACGGCGCTCGATAGGTGCCGGAGAAGGGTGCCACGTCGGAGTAGTCCCGACCCACCGCGATGGTCAAGTAGGTCATGTCAGCACGGCGGTTGTGCGTGGGATCGAAGGAGATGACCTCGGCGTAGCCGGTGCCATTGGGGATGAGAACTTCGACCCAGGCGTGCGATCCGCCGGTGCCGATGAGCTGGCCGGAGACGTAGCGGGAGGGCATTCCCAGTTCCCGGGTGATCGCGAGCATTACATGGGCGAAATCCTGGCAGACGCCGCTGCGCATGGTGAAGGCCTCGGCCGCGGTGGTACCAATCCCGGTGACGTCGTACTGGTAGCGCATCTCCTGGTGGACCCGACTACAGACGGTCTCGGCTAGGTCAGCTTTCCGCAGCCCGGTGGCGGCCATTTCGTCGGCGAGATCGCGCAGGCAAGCGTCGGCAGCGGTCAGTCGAGTGGGGGTGAGCAGTCGCGGGTCGCGCAACCACGAGCTCGCAGTGAGGTGCGGACCATACTCGGCGTCGCGCTCGACGACGCTCCAGGAGACAAAGGTCACCTCCTCTGGCACTATCGGGATGGTGATGTCGACCACGTGATTCCCGAAGCTGTCGACAATGTCAGTGACGCGCCGCGGCACGGCGCCAAGCACCCGGAGGTGGCGCTGCAGCCGGCGCTGGTCGCCGTGCTGCTCCCGTGGCTGCACCACTAGCCGCTGACGGAGCTGACGGACCGGACCCTCATAGCGGTAGGAGATGCGCTGGTGGATGAGATAGGCGCCGCGGCGCACTGCGGTCCAGTCCACGCTGTCGGCATCGACGCTGCTGGGGAGGGTGAGCTGCTCCTCAAAATCGTCGCACTCCAGATCAAAGGGGAGCCTCACCCCACCGGTTCCGGGAATTCGCCGAGGACCGGGGGCCGTGCGCTGGACCAGGGCGCTGCCTCGACGGGCTCGGCGGCAACGCGCATGGCGGTCAGAGGGGCCAGCCCATACGTTGTCAGCATGGCCACGTCGAGCGCGTCCCGGCCGCGGCCGATGATCACGCGGCCGGTGCGCCGGGTGTTGTTGCGCGGGTCAAATGTGTACCAGCGACCTCCGAGGTATGCCTCGAGCCAGCCCGCGAAGTCCATCGGCGCCTCCGCGGGGAGCACGTCGATGTCAGGCAGGTAGCCGAAGCAGTACCGGGCGGGGATGTTGAGGGCCCGGAGGAAGGTGACCCCCAGCTGGGCGAAATCGCGGCACACACCGCGGCGCTGCAAGTAGGTCTCGGTCGCGGTCGTCGAGGGACTGCTGCTGGCGTGGTCGAAGGTGATGTTGTCATGCACCCAATCGACGACCGACTGGGCCCGTTGCCACCCCGCTGGCACGTCGCCGAAGAGTCGCCACGCGGTGTTGCCCAGCGTGTCGGACTCGCAGAAGCGGCTGGGCAAGGTGAAGTGAAGGACGTCGCTGGGTAGATCGATTACCGAGTGCTGAAGCGCCTCCTGGTCGGCGTCGTCCACCCCGGCGTCGACCTCAACCTCGGCCTCGTAGTGGATGCGGGTCTGTCCCGGCCCAAGGAGGAAGCGGCGGCACCGGTTGCCATAGAGGTCGAGGTACTGGTCCGTCGCGACGACCGGGTTGGTCTCCAGCCGGGCGGTGAGCGAAGTCGAGGATCCGGGGAAGGGCTCGATCTGGAGCACCGCCGTCACCGGCCACTCCAGATCGTGGACGAACTCGCACCCGATGCGAAGCAGCCGTCGAGCAGCGGCAGAGCCGGACACAATTCTCAGTCTAGCCGGAGGCTACCGGGGAGGGGGCACAGCTGTTCTCGTGCATTGATCACAAAGCATCGGACCGTGGCGTTGTTCAGGCCATGGTGGAGGGACCCAAGGGGGCTACGGGCGCTCTCGGGCATTGAGTACGAACCACCAGCGGCGGCACCCGAGTACTGTCAAGCCATGGTGAAGGCACAATCGGCCCTCCCCGCCGCGGCTGATGAATGCGTCGACTCGAGGGGGGGCGCCCGCAAGCCCTACCGCGCCGTCCTCGACGCCATCGCCGCGGATCCCCGCGGCCTAGCGACGATCGCTCTGGCCACTCAGGCCTGGTTCGTGGAGCGCGGCATCACCTTCGGCATCCCGGCCGACGGAAGCGCGCCGATTTTTCCCTTCGATCCCATTCCTCGAGTTCTCAGCCGCGCCGAGTGGCGAACCATCCACCGCGCCATCTCACAACGCGCGATGGCGCTGGATCACTTCGTCTCCGATTGCTACGGCTCGCAGCGCGCCCTCCGCAACGGTGTGGTACCGGCGCGCCTGGTGTACAGCAGCACTGGCTACCTCCGCGATATCGTGGGGGTAGGGGCCCCCCGTTCGACGTGGTGCCACGTTGCCGGTATCGACGTCGTGCGCGTCGACGGGACGTTCCGCGTGCTCGAGGACAATGTCCGGGTGCCGAGTGGAGTCGCCTACGCGCTCGAAGCCCGCCTAGCTCTGGAGAATCTGGTACCCCAGTGGTTCGATAACTCGGCGGTGCGACGCATCGATGAGTACACTAAGCGGCTCTGCGACATTCTCCAGCGCATCGCGCCGCGTCCGTGGGAAGCGGACATCGTGGTGTTGACCCCTGGTCCATACAACGCCGCTTACTACGAGCACCGAATGCTCGCCGAACGCATGGGCGCCACGCTGGTCGAGGGGCATCAGTTGATCGTTTCTGAGGACGAGGTCTATCGCCTCGATGGAGAAGGAGATATCCATCGCGTCGACGTCATCTACTCACGTGTCACCTGCGAATGGCTCGACCCCCTTGTGTTCCGACGCGACTCCCTGCTCGGCGCCCCAGGAATTATCGAGGCGTGGCGACGCGGCCATGTGGCCATCGCCAATGCTCCCGGGACGGGTGTTGCCGACGACAAGGCGATCTACCCTTACGTACCCGCGATGATCCGCTACTACCTCGGTGAGGAGCCGCTCTTTGACAACGTACCCACCTATGACCTCAGCGACGCCGTGCAGCTCGAGCATGTCGTGACCCACCTTGATGCGATGGTGCTGAAGCCGGTCGACGCGAGCGGTGGCTACGGCATCCATTTCGGCAGACTCATGACCCAGGCGGAGCGGCCGGAGTTCGTTGAGACGATTCGAGCGGCGCCCCGCCACTGGCTGGCACAGGAGGAGGTCGAGCTGAGCCGCGCGGTCTGCCTGCGTCCCGACGGCGGACTCGACGCCCGGGCAGTTGACCTCCGCCCCTTCGTGCTCCTCGACGAGCGCCCTTGGATCTTCCCGGGCGGGCTGACTAGGGTGGCGGCTAACTCCGAAGAGCTGGTCGTGAACTCGTCGCAGGGAGGAGGGAGCAAGGACACATGGGTCCTGAGTCGCTGACCTTCGCGGTGAAGCACCGCACCACCCTGCGGTACTCGGAGGCGGTCTCACTCTCCTACAACGAGGTGCGCTTACGCCCCCGCGACCGCGATTCGCAGCGGACCCTAGCCTTCTCGCTGGTGACCACTCCGGGGGCGGTCCCGCGAAGTCGCGTCGACTACTTCGGTAACTACGTGCACCGTGTCGATGTCGCCGTGCCGCACCGGGTGCTGGAGCTCCTCGTCGACGTGGTCGTCGAGAACGTCGAGCCTCGCAAAAGACGGCTGACCAATTGGGCGGCAGGCGCGCTCGCGGAGGACTCCCGACTGGAGTTCGCTCTGCCCAGCCCGCGGGTGCCGCTCGAGGACTCGACGCGCCGACTGTGGTGGGAGTGGAACGGTGAGGACCGGAGCTTCGACGCGGTTCTCGCCACCGCTCAGCGCATCCGCACGGAGTTCAGTTATGTCCGAGGCGCCACCACCGTCGAGTCGAGCATCGAGGACCTGCTCGCCGGAGGAGCGGGCGTCTGCCAGGACTTCACCCACCTTTTCCTCGCCCTGCTCCGGGGTGCCGGGTGGCCGGCCCGTTACGTGAGCGGGTACCTCGGCCCTCTCGGTGACGAGGCGGTCTTCGAGGGTCAGTCCCATGCCTGGGTCGAGGTGTGCGGCTCGGACGGCCGCTGGGTGGGGCTGGACCCGACCCAGGGGCAGTACGCCGGAGCCGAGCACCTGCGGCTGGCCGTTGGCCGCGACTACGGCGACGTCGCACCCCACCACGGACTCTTCTACGGCACCGCCCGAGGCGCGTCCCCGGAGGTGAGCGTACACATCACCAAGATGTCGCACCAGCAGGTGCAGGTGGTCGAGCGGGGGGCGGCCATGCACTGGCAGCAGGAGCAGCAGCAGCAACGCTCGACCGCGCCGGGGCAGCAGGTCGACCGACCCGAATTACGGCGAGTCGGAAGCTAGGCGGGGTGGCACTTGATGGTCGTCGATGGGCGTCACCAGGAGGGCTGCCGAGCTGCCAGAGAGCACTTGAGGAGCAGAACCAAGGGAGCTGGCGAAGCACCAGTGGGAGGTTTCCGCCTGGGATTTGATAGCTCGGCCCGGCTGCGCCTGCCCCGAGCAACCCCGTCCCGAGCTCCCAGCCGGGACCAGTCCCGACCGTCCCAGGTCGTGCGAACCTTTGTACCCCAGGCAGCGGGTTTCAGTTTGGCGGTCCCCATTTGATCCCCAAGGCGACGACGAATCCACAGCCGGGGCCCAACCGCCAAACCCTCAGGGGCGGCCGGCTTCGGTGGCGCGCCCGCACCCTGCCTACAGTTGGCTTTCAGTCTGTCAGCTGGTCATCCGGCCGCGCACGGCCGTGACAGGGAAGCAATAGCACCGGCACCGCCCCGTGTGCTGTCGCTCACCTGGCCGGGACGATACTGACTCCGAGCGGCCCGATTTGGTCCCGCTCACCGACCCCGGTCTCCACAGTACAGGGGAGCTGAATGACTGTCCGCGGCCTTGCGCCAGGAACCTCCCCGACGGTTCCGTCCCGGCCGGCTGCCCGCGGCCGGTCACCCGGCGGCGCCACGGCTGCGTCGAAGCTGGCCCTGGCGGCGCGGAGCCAGGCGTCGGGAATCCCGCGCGCGCTCCGGGTCGAGCGTGCGCTCAGCTGGGGTCTGGGGGAGCTGAATAGTGCCTGCGGGGCTGCGCGGGTGTTGGGGGCGGGCCGGTCCGCGCTCGGGCGCATCGCTGCCGCCCTGCCGGGATCCCTGGCGGTTGTGGTCGTCCTCGATGCTGACCGCGCCCGGTCGGTCGACCTGGGGACCTTGCCAAGTTCCCCGGCCGGCTGGATCGTCTTGCCCCCCGACACTGCCGGTCGACTGCGGGAGCGGCTGGTGCGCGGTGGGTCGGTCGCCGAGGGCCGCGAGTTGTCCGCGCTGACCCAGCTGCTCGGGCTGCGGCCCGTCGCCGCCCCGCTCCGCCTCTGCCCAGTGGTCATCGGCGGCAGCTGCCCACTGGTGCTGGCGCTCGCCGGACAGGGAGCGCAGCTCACGTTTGTTGGCGACGCCCTGGGCATTCTGGCTGCCGCCGTCGGTACTGCCGTGCAACGCGAGGATGATGCCCAGTCGCTGGCCACCCGCGAGGCGCGCTTGCGCGCCTTCGTCGAGTCTGGGTCCGACCTGGTCCTGGCCACCGACCTCGACGACCGACTCGTCTACGCCAGCCCCTCGGTTGAGTCTTTCCTGGGGCACCAACTGCCCCAGCTCGACCCGGTCGGCGCGGGGGTCGTGATCCACCCCGACGACGTGGCGGCCCTCCGGGCCACGATCGCTGAGACCCGCCAGCGGTCCGGCCCGGGGAGTCCGGTCGACTGCCGGCTCCGGGGCTGCGACGGTGGCTGGCACATGTTCGACGTCGTCGCCACCAACCTACTCGACGACCCGAGCGCCCTGGTCATGGTGCTGACCATGCGAGATATCACCGACCGGCTTGAGTTGGAGGACCAGCTCCGCCACCAGGCGTTCCACGACCCCCTGACCGGGCTGGCCAACCGGATACTGCTGACGGAGCGTCTCGATCACGCCCTCGTCGGGCGGATGCGCAAGGGACAGTACGTGGTGCTCTTGGCGCTGGACCTCGACGAATTCAAGCAGATCAATGACACCCTGGGCCACGCCGTCGGCGACGCGGTCCTCCTCGAGGTTACCCGGCGCATCCAGTCGTGCGTCCGGCCGGGTGACACCTTCGCGCGAATTGGTGGCGATGAGTTCGCCATCCTCATGGAGGGAGCGCCAGGCGCTAGCGCCGGCGAGCGGCTGGCGGCGCGGATCTGTGACGCCCTCGCCATCCCGATGCGCCTCGCCGACAGCGCCCTGGTGCAGATTGACTGCAGTATTGGCATCGTCTCCTCGGAGCGTCTCCCCCGGAACGCCACCGTCCTGCTCCGGGACGCGGACATCGCCCTCTACGCGGCCAAGGCCGAGGGCAAGGCCCGCCACGTGGTGTACCGGGAAGTCGACTCCCGGGTGAGGGCGGTACCGGTTCCGCGGGGGGTGCGGGAACCCGGGGAGTCCGATCTGCGGTAACGCTCGCCCTGGCTCACCACCGTTGGCGGTGGCCCCGAGATGGCCCCGGCGCGGGAAAGGGGAGAGCCCAGGGGGTGAGGAGACCAGGAATGGCCGGCGTCAGTCTCCCCGGCGGATACGGGCCTGACCAGTTTCCCGCTGAAATTGCTCTCGGCCGTTGCCCTGCGTGCGGCGGATCAGGCGGTCGGACCTTGACCCATGGCGCTTCTGAGGTTCGGGCAGATCGCTGGTCCGGCGGGGGCGCTAGTGGGGACCGGCTCCCGAGCGCAACCCACCACGGTTGATCTGCTGTTCCCGCTCCGACCGGCAGGCACCGGCAGTCCTTCGGGGGATCGTTTGGAACTCGCCGCCGTTAGGCTACCGGCGTGGCTACTTGGCGTCCCGATCGGAGAGTGCCGCTGGCGGTGGCAGCTGGGCTGCTCTTTGTCGTGGCGCTGGTGATCGCTTGGACTCAAGGTGCCGATCACCTGACCCTACAGCTGCTGGCGATGGCGCTGGGCTTGGCCGCGTGCCTCTTGGCGGCCCTGGCGGCTGGTTTTGGCCGTCGGGGTCACGGCTCTTAGGAGAGCCGCTCCAGGATCATCGCCATCCCCATCCCGCCGCCGACGCACATCGTCTCCAGGCCCAGGGTCTGGTCCCTGGTCTGCAGCCCGTTGAGCAGCGTGCAGGTGATCCGGGCACCGGTCATGCCAAAGGGGTGACCAAGGGCGATCGAGCCCCCGAATGGGTTCAGCCGATCCTCCATGGGATCTAGTCCGATCCCCCGGGCTGACGGGATCACCTGGGCGGCGAAGGCCTCGTTGATCTCCACGATGTCCATGTCGGCCATGGTCAGGCCGGTACGAGCGAAGAGCTTCTCGGTGGCCGGGATCGGACCGAGACCCATGTACTCAGGCTCCAAGGCGGCGACCGCCGTGCCGACAATCCTGGCGATCGGGCTGATCCCCAGTTCATGGGCTCGATCCAGGGACATGACGATGACCGCGGCCGCCCCGTCATTGAGGGGGCACGCGTTGCCGGCGGTGACCCGCCCGTCCTCCTTGAAGACCGGCTTCAAGGTGGCGAGGAGTTCGGCAGTGGTGTTGGGCCGGGGCCCGTCGTCTCGGTCGATTACCCGGCCGTCCGGAGTGGTGACCGGGATGATCTCGCGGGCAAAGAAGCCGTCCGCCTGGGCGGAGACAGCCCGGTTCTGGCTGCGCGCTGCGAACTGGTCCATCTCCTCTCGGGTTATCTCCTCCCGCTCAGCGACGTTCTCGGCGGTCACGCCCATCGGCAAGTAGAGGTCGGGGAACCCCTCGGAGTTTCCGGGCAGCAGCCGGGGATTGCGGGCGTCGGGAGGGTCCGATGTGCCGTTGCCAAACCGGCTTACCATCTCGACCCCGACTGAGGCGAACACGTCACCCTCGCCGGCCCGGATCGCATGGGCGGCCATCCTGGTCGTCTGGAGGGATGAGCTGCAGTACCGGGTGAGAGTGGTCCCGGGAGCGTTCACCCCAGCCAGGATGCTGATCGCCCGGCCCAGGTTGAAACCGGACTCGCCCCCCGGCAGTCCACAGCCGCAAATGACGTCCTCGATTTGGGCTGGGTCGAGCTCGGGTAGCCGAGCCAGAACCTGGCTCAGGATGAAGGCGCCCAGGTCGTCCGGCCGGAAGTCAACCAACGACCCCTTCCCCGCCCGGCCGATCGGGGACCGTCCGGTGGCCACGATCACCGCTTCCGCCATGACAGACCCTCCTCACACTTGCACCGACCGGCTGCCAGGCCGTTCGTAACTCCCGGAGAGTTGACGATTGGGTGAGCGCCGGTCGGCGCGTTACCGTTCGGCGACGTCCGCTGAGGTCACCGCCGCCGTGCTTTTGGTCGGCCGAGCCCGCTCGGCAGGAGGCGCAGCCCCTTGTCGACCGTCTCGATCGACTCGTCGGCGAGCGCCCACATCGGCTGGTAGCTCGGCGCCAGGGAAGCGGAGCTCACCTTGGCGCGCGCAACTGGACGTCGAGATCGGGACTTGGACGCGGGAGCCACCGTTTGGCTGACGTTTGCCCGGCTTGCCATAAGCTTGAGTCTAACCAGCCAGGATCCGGCCCACGAGCAGAAGTGTGCCGGCCCCCGCTAGGCAGACCGCGGCCCAGTTGAGCAGCTGCCCCTTGCCTTCGAGCTGTGCTCGGTTGCGCTCCAGCGAGCGCAACACCCCGGGCAGGGCGACCTCCTTCATGAAGTCCGGCTCGTCCCCGGAGAACTTGGCGAGCCACTCGGGATCAGGCGCCGAGCTCCACTTGGACGTTCGGGAGGCCCAGGCGGACAGCGTCACCGCCAGCACCAGCACCAACGTGGCCACGGCCCGCAGGGGCACCGTGTCTTTGGCGACGACGGAGATCCCGGCCAGGACGAGCGCGCCAGCTAACACTCCTCCCAGCCGCGTATTGAGGCCATCGACGTTGGCCATCTGGGCGCTGAGGGCGCTGGAGGCTACGTCGATGGCCAGCCCCACGCCGGGCGCGCTGGCGCATCGGGGCTGGGGGCGGCGCCGTCCGGGTCAGCCGCTGGTCGCCTTGGGACTGGCGGGAGCTTCGCCCGGAGTAGGGCCGGAACGGGAGCTGGCGCCAGGTTCCTCGAGGTCCACTAGGAAATCGTCGGCGAGGCGGGAAGAGGGCCATCGGGCCGAGCTCGTCTGGTGGCTCGGGCGCCTGGGGGGAGAATTTGGGGCTGGCCACGAGGCGTTGCAGCGGGACCGGGACCACCGCCGGCAGGTAGCCCGATTCAGCCGCCTGTGGTAGTCTGAGTACGTCCTTCGCCGTTTGTGATGGACCGTTCGCCGCCGCTAGCCTCGCGAGCCGGCCGATCGATAAGGCTCGCGAGGAGGGCCGCGCTGCGGCACGGGAGATTGCAGATGCCGATCGGAACTATCAAGTCGATCAACGAGCGTGGATTCGGATTCTTGGCCGCCGAGGACGGAGTGGAGTACTTCTTCCACCGTTCCAGCGTGGAAGGCGGAGCCTTCGAATCGCTGACAAGGGGGTCTCAGGTGGAATTCGAGATTGAGGCCAGCACCAGGGGTCCTCGGGCGGGGCGCGTCCGCGCCGCCTGATGGTTGCGCAGGCCGTCGGCAAGCCGCCGGTCCAGCGCCCCTTTCGCCGGCTCCATCCGGACCTGCCTGCCGCTCGTAATTCGCTTTACGATCCCTGGCAGTGCGGGTTCCTCCACGATGGGCGGCGGAAGACCTGCCTCTTTGATGTGAGAGATGCCCAGCGCGCGATGCGCGCGCTGGGTTTTCCTCAAGAGCTCTGGACACCGCTCAGCGAAGCGCGCATCGCCCACGACGAGTTTTCTCGCCACGTGGTTGCGGTGCACGAGGCGCTCTCGGTGCACGCCGACACGGCTGAGGCCCGGAGGCGGTCGATGGTTCCCTCCGCGGTCCGCATCGTCCAGAACTATCTGGGCTGGGCTGACCGGGTTTGCACCCAGGGCACGGGCGTAGTCGAGACCGACGACCGGCGCCGTCCGATTCCCTGACCGCCCGCCTGCCCGCTGGTGGAGTCCTTTGAGCAACCGCGATCAGGATGCGCTCAGATCTCGAGTCTTCGTGCTTTGATACCGGAGACGGCAGCTGCACTGGGAGGCGCACGCAGATGGGATATGCCAAAGGACTCAGTCATGGATTGGCCATCGGGCTCGCGTTGGGGGTCCTGACCGCGCCTAGGGCCGGCAGTGAGACCCGGGCGCGCTTGGCGCGCACCCTGAAGAACACCCGAGATCGCTCGCAGCAGGTGGGTGAGAAAGTCCAGCAAGGCTGGCAGATCGCGCAACCGGCGCTGGACAAGGCATCCCAGGCCGCGGGTGGGGTCGCGCGGGCGGTCCAGCCGGTCGCTCAGGGCGCCACGGAGCGGTTTGTGGAGCTGGCCGGGCGCAGTGAGAAGCCGGTGCCGCCCGCGGTGCCGGGGTTCGACCAGCCGAACTGATGGCAGTCGACGAGCGCACCCCACAGGAGCGGATCCGCGCCTTCACGGATGCGGTTGACGAGGAGATCCTCACCCCCACCCGGCGCTACGTCCGGGGAGTCCGGCGGGGGATCGTGCTGGGCGTGATCCTGGGGATCCTCTACGCACCGCGGCCCGGGCGGGAGAGCCGAGCCCGGCTGCGGCGGGCGTGGCGGACGGTGGCCCGACACCTGCCGGAGCGGGAAGAGACCGCCTAGCCGGATCGGCTGATCAGGCGGAGAAGCCGGCTCCGGCCACGATCTGGTCCTCTCCGCCGTCCAGGCTGCCCGACCCTCCGCCGGGATAGTCCGCCATGAACGAGGTCCCGCAGCCGCAGGCGTTTCGGGCGTTGGGGTTGGCGAGCCGGAAGCCGCGGCCCCGGTAGCTGTCCTCGAAGTCGAGCACGGAGCCGTCAATCAGGGGGAGTCCATCCTCCTGGACGACCACCCTGACTCCGTCGAACATGGTGAGGACGTCATCACCATGAGCCGCATCCTCCAGATCAAAGAAGAGCTTGAACCCGCGGCAACCGCCGAGACGCACATCGATCCGGAAGACGGTGTCCGGCTTGGCATCACGCTGCTGCCAAGCCTTGATCTCCTCGATGGCGTCGCGGGTGGCGAGAACACGAGGGCTCATCTCTCGATTGTAGTCCGGAGCTGACTGGCGCCCTCGCTCGGTAGCCTTAGCCCGATGGACGTGGCCCAGCTCTGGCGGTACCCGGTCAAGTCGATGGCGGGCGAGCGCATCCCCACCGCCGAGGTGGGCGACCGGGGGATCCCGGGAGATCGCCGGCTGGCGGTCTTCGAGCTGGCTCCGCACCCCAGCCAGAAGCGACGCAGCGCGCGCGACGTGGCCGGGATACTGCAGTTTCGGGCCACACTCAATGGCGCCTCGACCGAGGTGTCCGGGCCGGAACTGGAGCCGCTGCCCTGGGACGACGCGGCCGTCCGGACCAGCCTGGGCCGGGAGTGCCGGCGGGAATTGGAGCTGCGGCCTATCCCCGAGGGTTGCTTCGACGACTCGCCGATCTTGTTGATCCACCTGGCGACCATCGCTGCTTTGTCCGAGGAGCTGAGCGCCTGGGTCGATCCGCGGCGGTTTCGCGCCAACATCTACCTCCAGGGGGAGGGAATCGCGGCCCACCAGGAGCCGCAGCTGGTGGGGCAGGAAATCCGCTGCGGGGCAGCGGTACTGGAGGTGACCAGCGGTTGTCCCCGGTGCTCGATCACCACCCGGGATCCGGACACCTGGGAGAATTGGCCGCAGCTGCTCCGGCACCTGGTCCAGGCCCACGACGAGATGGTGGGGGGCTACTGCCGGGTGAAGGTGCCCGGTCGCATCTCGGAGGGAGACTTAGTTGAACTCGTCTGAGTCCCAGGCCGCACCTCGGGTGGGGCTGTTGAGCCCTGACCTGCTGGTCCGGTCTCGCGTGCAGGCCGGTTTGGCCGGGCACGGAGCCCAGGTGGAGATGATCAGCGGAGACGAGCTTCCCGGGGTCTTCGGACTCCTGCTGGTCGACCTCAACCGAGACCAGGAGCAGCGGCTGGCCTGGCTTCGCCGAGCGATCCCAACTCAGCCGACGGCCGAGGTGATCTGTTTCGGCCCCCATACCGAGATGGCCCAACTGGCTGGCTCCGCCAAGGCTGCCGGAGCCACTCGCTGTGTCGCCAACAGCCATCTAGCTGAAACCCTGCAACGCTGGCTACGATCAGGGGCGGAGCGACGTCCCGATCGAGGAGAGCAATCGCTTGACCAGCTATGACCTCCACGGCGAATCCCGGGCCCTGGCCCCCCGGCTGGTGGCCGACCGACGCCACCTCCACCGCCACCCGGAGCTGGCGGGACACGAGCAAGCCACCTCCCAGTACATCGCGGAACGGCTCTCGGCGCTGGGGCTGAGCCCCGAGCTGCTGCTGGAGCAGACCGCCGTCCGCGTCGACATCACCGGTACCGGACCCGGGGACCGGGTCCTCTTGGTGCGGGCCGATACCGATGCGCTTCCCATCCAAGAGCGGGGCGCCGAGCGCCCCTACCGGTCGGAGGTTCCCGGGGTGATGCATGCCTGCGGCCACGATGGCCACATCGCCATCGCGCTGGCGGCGGCCGAACTGCTCGCCAGGCATCGAGACCGGTTCGGGGGAACCGTGCGGGTCGTCTTTCAACCGGCCGAGGAGACGGCGGGCGGGGCCGCGCGGATGATCGAGGCCGGGGTCATGGAGAGCCCCCAGGTGGGGGCGGCACTGGGCCTCCATCTCTGGAGCGGGCAGCAGGTGGGACTGGTCGGGGTCCGCAACGGGGCCATCTTCGCGTCCGCCGACGAGTTCGCGGTCGAGATCCAAGGACGCGGTGGCCACGGGGCACTGCCCCATCAGGCGCTGGACCCCATCCCGATTGCCAGCCTGGTCGTGCTGGCGCTCCAGACGCTGGTCTCGCGGGAGACCTCGCCCTACGCCTCGACCGTGGTCACCGTCGGCACCGTTACCGCCGGCCAGGCGTTCAACGTGATCCCGGAGACGGCGCTGCTCACCGGCACGGTGCGGGCCTTCACTGAAGAGGACCGAGAGCGTCTGCTGCGGCGGATCGGCGAGGTGGCCCAGGGCATAGCCGGAGCCTTCAGGGCGACCGCCACCATGACCAGGGGAGCCGGGTGCCCCCCGGTGGTCTGCGACCCCGGCATGGCTGAGCTCGTGCGGCAGGCCGTTCACGAGTCGGTGGGGACGGAGCTGATCGAACCCGAACCCCTGACGGTGGGCGACGACGTGGGGCTGTTCCTGCGCCAGGTCCCCGGGTGCTACTTCCTCCTGGGAGCCGGCAGCGAGTCGAGCGGGATCACCGCGCCCCACCACCATCCTGACTTTGACATCGACGAGGGCTGTCTGCCGATCGGGGCGGAGGTCATGACCCGGGCGGCGCTGACCTACCTGGCCGGCGCGGGGGCCAGCTGAACGTGCTCGTCAACCCCCCTCCCGACACCTGCGATCATTGCCGCCAGCGCACCACCGCGTGGCAGCTGGTGGACGGGCCTGACCAGACGGTCACGCTCAGCGGTGGCCGCGAAGTGATCCGGCGAGGCCGGGTCTTCGTCTGCGGCGACTGCGGGCACACGGTTCCGGCCTCCAGCGAAGGTGTGCGCTAAGCGCCAGATGGGAGCCCACCCACGATGACCGAGACCACCGCGACCAAGTCGCCCAGCCACCCGCAGGTGGGCCCGGTGCGGGTCCGGGACGCGACCAAGCCGGCCCCCCGCCAGCTGGTTCGCTTCGCCTTCTATCAGGTCATGCCCGAGTGGCGTCGCCTGCCTCCGGCCCAGAAGTCCCAGCATCGGGATGAGCTGGCCCAGGTCCTCTCCGAGCACACCTCCCGGCTACTGGTTCGCACCTACACTCTGGTGGGCACCCGGGGTGACGTCGATTTCATGATCTGGGCGGTCAGCGAGGAGTCGGAGCGGCTCCAGGCGCTCTTCGCGGACCTCAACCGCAGCGCCCTGGCGGGCTACCTCACCTGCTCCCACAGCTACACCTCCATGACCAAGCGGTCGCTCTACGTCGACAGCGACCATCCCAATACCGGGAGCGGCCGGGACCGGCTGGTCCTGGCTCCCGGCAGCCGGCGCTTCCTCTTCGTCTATCCCTTCGTCAAGACCAGGGCCTGGTGGGCACTGCCGGCCGCCGAGCGGCAGCGGATGATGGAGGAGCACATCCGGATTGGCCACCAGTTCCCCAGCGTCAAGATCAACACCACCTACTCCTTCGGCCTCGACGACCAGGAGTTCGTGGTCGCCTTCGAGACCGACAGCGCCGCGGATTTCCTGGATTGCGTGCAGGTCCTGCGCGACACCGAGGCCTCCTCCTACACCCTGCGAGACGTCCCCAGCTTCACCTGCGTCCGGACCGAGGTAGCGGAGATGCTGGAGTCGCTGGGCTGAGCGGGCCGCCGGGCGGGGGAGGGCCGGGCCGAGCGAGCTGCTCGACCAGGACTTGCGAGGGCGCTCCGGATGCATGAGACCACTCCCGCGATCTTCCTGATCGCTCGGCCGGCGGTCGATCTGGAGGCGATGCGGGGGTATCTGGAGGAGGTGGGGGGCCAGTCCTGGCTGGATCGGCGCCTCGCCGAGACCGGAGGCCATCCCAACCAGGGCGAACTGCTGGCCGAGTTCTGCGGCCGCGCCTGCTACCGCAGCTGGGAGCCTGGACTGAATCCCAACGTGAGCCGGGTCCGGAACGATCCCCTGGCCTACCTGGAGAACATTCTCAGCAGCGCCCACGGGAGCGTCCTGGAGCACGCCAACTACACCTTCGCTCTGCGCAACCTCAGCCGGGTCGCGACTCACGAGATCGTGCGTCACCGGGCCGGCGCCGCCTACAGCCAGGAGAGCCTGCGCTTTGTCCGGCTGGTGGACATCGGCTTCCGGGTGCCGCCGGCGCTGGAGCCGCTCCGGCAGCAGTGCATCGAGCTGGTGGAGAAGCTGGAGGAGTTCCAGGTGGGGGCGGCCAAGGCGCTGCGCATCGATGAGCAGGGCATCCCCTTTCACGTCAAGAAGGAGGTCACCTCGGCCCTGCGCCGGTTGGCTCCCCTCGGCGTCAGCACCGACTTGATCATGACCATGAACCTGCGCACCTTGCGGCACGTGGTCGAGATGCGCACTGATCCCGGCGCCGAGGAGGAGCTGCGGCTGATCTTCGGGCGGATCGGGGAGATCATGAAGGAGGAGGCGTCGGGTGTCTTCCAGGACTTCCAGCGCGCCGAGGACGGCAGCTGGACGCCCAAGTACCGCAAGGTCTAGCCCCTCTTCCGATCGAGCTTGATCGCCTCGGCGATCAAATCCCGCAGCCCAGGCCGCTCCGAGTCCTCCGTCTTGCAGAACTTGCCGGGGCGGAGCTTCTTGCCGGTCTCCTCCAGAATCCGGCCCGGATCGGCCAGCGAGGTGCCAGTGAGGAAGCCCAGGCTGACCTGCCCGCGGGAGATCGCCAGGGAGCAGAAGTAGTCGTACCCCCCGAAGCTGTACCCAGGCTGAGTTGGAGCTGCTCCTCGACGCTGGGGAGCTCAGCTCAGATCAGCAGTTGGAGCGCCTCACTGATCTCCCGGAGCACGGGGCCTGGCCCTCGAGGCCCAGCTCCTCTTTCCGAGTCATCGGTCTCAGATCCCAGGAGTAGCCGCGGCCCGGCCACCGGCCGACCTCGGGCAGCTGACCCTGATCTCAGAGCGCCCCGACTCAGAGGCCCCCAGATCAGATAGGATGAACGCGGCGGATTACCCACCCACCCCGAGGAAGGGAAGTATCTAAATGATCACGGTTTCAGACCAAGCGCTCTCGCAACTGAAGAACCTGCTCGAGGAGCAGGAGCATCCGACCATGGGACTGCGCGTCTACGTGAGCCCCGGCGGCTGCTCCGGATTCAGCTATGGCATGGGTTTTGACGACCAGCCCGCGGCCGACGACGAAGTGGTTGAGCACCACGGGGTCAAGGTGTTCGTGGACCCCTACAGCGCCACCTACCTGGAGGGGGCCGAGATCGACTACGTCGACAGCCTCATGGGTGGCGGCTTCACCGTCCATAATCCCAACGCGGTCAAGACCTGCTCGTGCGGATCGTCCTTCGACGCCGGGGACGAGGCGGGAGCCGCCAAGTCCTGCAGCGCCGGCTGAGCTGATCCCGAACTGGGTGCGCCCAGGTTGATCTTCAACCTGCACCAGAAGTTCGCGCTGGTCCTGATTCTCTTGGGGCTGGTCGGCGCTCTCTGGTGCTTCATCGACCTTCGCCGGCAGGGCGGTCCCTCCGGCGGGGTGCGCGCCTTTCTGATCCTGTGCTGGGCGCTGGTCCTGATCCAGGATGGGCTCGGTCTGCTGCTGCTGGCCGAGGGTCGCCGACCCAGCAACCTCTTGCTCCACCTCATGTACGGCGCCCTCAGCGCTCTGGTCTTGCCGGTCGCCTGGGGGCTCAGCTCCCGCAGTGGCGGCCGCCACGAGGCGATCTATCTGGGCTTGGGCTCGCTGCTCTTCGCCGGGCTCACCTTCCGGGCGCTCTCGGTCGCCTGAGCCAGCAGATGTCCCGGGATTGCTGCCGGCTGGGAGCCGGTCGGGTCGAGAGCCCGGGATGAGCGTCCGGGGAGAGGGTCGCCAGCGGGACGTTCCGGGAGCCACCTCGGGGCACGCGGCGCGGCGTTTGGTGGTGCTCGCAGGCGGTGTTGGCGCGGCGCGGTTCCTGGCCGGCCTGGTAGCCGTGGCGCCGGACGCGGAGCTGACCGTGATCGGCAACACCGGCGACGATTTCACCGTGCACGGGCTGCACATCAGCCCGGACCTCGACACGATCAGCTACTCCCTGGCGGGCCTGGGGGACTGGGAGCGAGGCTGGGGCCTGAGGGGGGAGACCTGGGGCGCCGCCGAGCAGTTCCGGCGCCTCGGCGACGACACCTGGTTCCAGCTCGGGGACCGGGACTTGGCCACCCACGTCTGGCGCACCGAGCAGCTTCGCCGGGGGAGGCCCCTATCGGAGGTGACGCGTCGGCTGGCGGAGCGCCTGCAGCTGAGCTTCACCCTCTTACCGATGACCGATCAGGCAGTTGGGACCCGAGTGCTCACGGCCGACGGCCGTGACCTGCACATCCAGGAGTACCTGGTCCGGGATGACTGCCAGCCGGAAATCAAGCGGGTTGAGTACCGGGGCATCGAGCGGGCCCAGCCAGCTCCCGGAGTTCGCGAGGCGATCCGCGCGGCCGATCTGGTGGTGGTCGCCCCCAGCAACCCGGTAATCTCGATCGGGCCGATCCTGGCGGTGCCCGGACTACGCGCCGAACTGATGGCGGCGGCTCAGGTGATCGCGGTGAGCCCGATCGTGGCCGGGCAGGCTGTGAAGGGCCCGGCGGTTCCCATGCTGGTGAGCCTGGGAGTTGAACCAAGCGCCGCCGGAGTGGCTGGCCTGTACGCGGACCTGATCTCGGACCTGGTGATCGACCAGCAGGACCGGGAACTCGCCGGCGCAGTCGTCGCGCTGGGGGTCCGGCCTCACTTCACTGATACCCTGATGGTCGATCAGGAGGCCCGGGAACGGCTGGCGGCCGCGGTCCTGGCCGCCGCCTCCACCACCCCGGTTGCCAGCGCTCAGACCGCGTGAGCGCCGCGGCGCGATTGGCGGCAGACGGCACCGGCACCTTCTTGGTGATCCCGGTCAAGCGATCGATCGGGTCCAAGCAGCGGCTCGCCTCCGAACTCCCCGATGAGGTCCGGGAGCTGGTCAGCCGGGCCCTCGCCTCGCGGATGGTCCGCTGCGCGGCCGAGGGTTGGGCGCCATCTCGAGTGGTGGTGGTGGGGGACGACCCCGAGATCACCGAACTCTGCGGCCGCCTGGGGCTGGCCACCCTGGCCGACGAGGGAGGTGGACAGAGCGCCGCGATAAGGACCGGACAGGCCTGGTGCCTGGAGCGAGGCGCCACCACCCTGGCCACGGTCGCCGCCGACCTGCCGCGGGTGGAGGCCACCGATCTACGCCGGCTCTGGGAGCTGGCGGCCCGGCTTCAGCTCAACTCGCTGGCGGTCATCCCTGACCGGGCCGGCACCGGGACCAATGGGCTGCTGCTCAATCCCGCCGACCGCGACCCCTTCTTATTCGGTCCGGACTCACTCCGGCAACATCGGGAGGTGGCGGAGCGGCTGGGTCTCGAGCTCACCGTGCTCGATCTGCCCCAGCTGGCCTGGGATATCGACCGCCCCGAGGACCTGGTCCCGCCGAGCGTCCCGCTTGGCGAGGGAGCCCACCCGGTGGTGGCCTGGGCAAAGGAGGTAGCCGGTCTCGAGCACCGGCCCGCCCCCTGGGAGTCTTCCCTTGGCACCTGAGCCCGAGCCAGAGCGGCCCTTGGTCCGGGCCGGGCCGATCACGGCCTGGGCGGTTGCCGGGCTGCCCGAGGTCGAGAGCGGCCAGGACCTGGGTCAAGTGGCCTTCGAGCCGCTCTCGCGCGGTGGGGGGCTCCAGTCCTGGGATGTCGTGGTGGTGACCCACAAGGTGGTCTCCAAGGCCGAGGGACGGGTCTTCCCCTTGACGGATTTCGAGCCCCGGCCGGCGGCCCTGGCACTGGCCCACCAGCTCGGCCAAGATCCGCGACTGGTGGAGGCGGTGCTGCGCGAGAGCCGCCGGGTGGTGCGCGCCGAGTCTGGGGTGCTGATCACCGAAACCCTGCACGGCCTCGTCTGCGCCAACGCCGGGGTAGACCGCAGCAATGTGGGGGGAGGGGAGGCGATCACCTGTCTGCCCCTGGCCCCGGACCAATCGGCCGAGCGGCTTCGCCAGCAGTGGCTCCCCCTTGCCGGCGGTGGCCCGCTGGCCGTGCTCATCTCGGACACCTTCGGCCGTCCCTTTCGGGAGGGGTCGGTGAATGTGGCGATCGGGGTGGCCGGGATGCCGGCGCTCAGCGACCACCGCGGCCTCAAGGACCCCCAGGGATACGAGCTGCATGCCTCCACCATCGGCTCCACCGACGAGATCGCCTCCCTGGGGGAGCTCTTGATGGGCAAGATCGACGGTCTGCCGCTGGCGGTCGTGAGGGGGCTCACCTGGAGCGGCCCGAAGGAGGGATCAGCACCGCTGCTGCGGGAGCCTGCCCACGACATCTTCCGTCGCTAGTCGAGCAGGGTTGCTAGGCTCGGGAGATGGGGACGTCCACCGTGCGAGTGCGCCTCTTCGCCTCTCTTCGCGAGCGCGCCGGCACTCCCGAGGTCGAGCTGGAGCTGACCGGTCCGGACTCGGTGGAGAATTGCTGGGCCAGGCTCTGCGAGCGGTTCGAGGGACTCGGCCCGTGGCGCGCCTCGGTTCGGCCGGCTCTCAACCTGCAGTACGTCGAGTGGGATGCGGTCATCTCCCCAGGGGATGAGCTGGCGTTTTTGCCACCGGTCTCAGGCGGCGCTCCGATCCTCGAACCGACGATCGAGGTCCGGGTGGGGCCCGAGCCAATCGAGCTGGAGGAGATGAGCGCCGCGGTCGAGCGCCGCGGCATCGGGGCGATCGCGACCTTCGTGGGGTTGGTGCGGGACCCGGACCAGGGACGTCCAGTCCACGAGTTGGTCTACGAGGCGTACCCGGAGATGGCCGAACCGGTCCTGACTGAGATCTCCGCGGAGGCCTGTCGGCGCTTCGGAGCGACCGAGGCGAGAGTCCAGCACCGCACCGGCCCGGTGGCCGCCGGCGTCACCTCGGTGGCCGTGGTGGTGGGAGCGGCCCATCGTCGCCCGGCGCTGGACGCCTGTGGCTACATCATCGACGAGCTGAAGTCGCGGGCACCGATCTGGAAGTCAGCGGAGTGATTCTGGCCTCCTGCTAGACTCGGCCGAAGTGGCCAGCACCGAACTGCTCCCTGAAAGGAGCCTTCCACAGCGTCCGCGTGCTCCCCACGCGGGTCCCATCGCGGGCCGGATCGAGTTGCTCTTGGAGCTGGTTCGCCGCGATGTCAAGTCCCGCTACCGGGGCTCGGTCTTGGGTGTGGGGTGGACCCTCCTGAACCCGCTCATCTTCATGCTGGTGTACTCGCTGGTCTTCGGCAAGTTCCTGAAGGTGCACTACCCGGGCGGCTCGGCCACCGTCTTCATCCTCTCCGGGCTCTTGGCTTGGACCTTTTTCTCTCAGGCCTTGATCATGGCCACCGGCAGCATCGTCGCCAACGCGACGCTGGTGCGCAAGGTGGCATTTCCCTGGATGCTGCTGAGCGTCTCGTCGGTGATCGCCGCGCTGGTCAACTTCGCCATCAGCCTTTTGCTGCTGATTCCCTTCATGCTCTTGTCGCACAAGGGAGTTGGCATTCCGGTCCTGGCGGCGCCGGTTTTGGTAGCTATCACATTCGCGCTGTCGCTGGGCTTGGGGCTCATGCTGGCGGCGGGAAATGTCTATCTCCGCGATCTGTCTTACCTGGTCAACCTGGGAACTCTGATCTGGTTTTACGCCACCCCGGTCATCTATCCCTTCACCTTGGTCTCCTCTAAGTTCTCGGGCCATGGCCTGGAGGGAGAAGCTGCACATGCGGTGATCTATGCCAACCCAATGACCTGGGTAGTCTTGGGGTTCCAGGACGTGTTCGTCTTTGATCGCTGGCCTCAACATTGGCACGGGCTCGGCTATTCGGCAGTGTTTTCGCTGCTGTCGATCTGGTTGGGCCTGCGGGTATTTCGGCGCCTCCGCCGCCGGTTTGCCGAGGAGGTTTGATGCCAGAAGCTGTCGTTGAGATTAACGATGTCAGCAAACGATTTCGGATATATCACGAGCGTAACACCACCCTGAAGCAGTCGCTGGTCGCGCGGCGGCGCGGGCGGTTTGAAGAATTTTGGGCGGTGCGCGACGTCAGCGTCGAAATCCCTGAGGGAGAGTCACTCGGGATCATCGGTGAGAACGGGTCCGGCAAATCGACGCTGCTGAAGTGCGTGGCGGGAATTCTTGTTCAGGACAAAGGAACCATCTCGGTTCGAGGCCGACTCGCCTCCTTGCTGGAGGTGGGAGCAGGGTTCCACCCCGACTTCACCGGGCGCGAGAACGTGTACCTCAATGGGGCCATCCTGGGGCTGCCCCGTAAGTATATAAAGTCCATCATGGACACGATCGTGGCGTTTGCCGAGCTGGAGCAATTCATCGATAACCCGGTGAAAACGTACAGCTCCGGTATGTATACCCGGCTTGGTTTTGCGATCGCGGTGAACCTCGATCCGGACATCCTGGTGGTCGACGAGGTTTTGGCCGTTGGTGACGAGGCCTTCCAACGTCGCTGCATGGAGCGCATCAACATAATGCGCTCCGAAGGGCGGACTCTGGTATTTGTGTCGCACGCGCTGGGGTCGGTGCGCGCCGTGTGCGACCGCTGCATCTGGATGGACCACGGCGTGGCCCGAAAGATCGGTGGAGTTGACGCCGTGGTCGACGCCTATCTCGCCGAGGTAAACCGGCGGGAGGAGGCGGAACTGGACGTAGGTGAGGCATCTGATGTCGACACCAGCCCCGGGCGAATGGGCGTGAGGATAACCGCGGTCGACCTCCTCGGCGCAGATGGCCCCGCCGTCGTGCTCAATACTGGTGAACCGCTGACGGTCTCGATTGAGTACGAAGCACCGGTGCCGCTCCGGGGAGCTCGGTTCAGCGTCACTTTCCTTCGTGGCGACGGGGCACCTATTCTCACTGTCCCAACCGATGACCTGGAGACGGCGGACGCCGCCCTGCCGCGGCAGGGGGTGGTGCGGCTCTCGCTGCCAGGCGTTCCGTTCCTGGAGGGGTTTTACCGGGTGACCGTGGATATCACCGAGATCGCCAGCGGCCAGCATTACAAGCGGCTGGAGCGGGTCCGTCCCTTCCGGGTCCACAGCGCCGAGCATCGCGAAACTGGCATGGCGGTGCTGGGACACAGTTGGGAGCTCCCCCAGGTCGGAACGGGCGCGATAAGGCGATAGCCAGAAGCCGGAGACCGATGTTGCTGCGTCGGTGGCTGGCGGGATCGGAGGCCCGAGCAACCGGGGCTCCTTCGCAACCACCGTTGGCCGAGCTGACTGCGACGGGAGCTGACTTCGCGGACGACATGAGCGTTCGCGCGTCGCAGGGGATCCTGGCGCTGCTGGTGTGGGTAGTCGTCGCGGTGAAGCTCCCCACTCCTAACTGGCTCGCTCCCTTACTGCCCTTACCGGCTCTTTTGGTAGTGGCGAACGCCTTGGGTCCACGCCCGTGGCTGGGGAGGGTTCACTGGAGACTGAGCTCTCGCACCTGGCGCGCCTTGCTCGTCGGCGCGATCGGGTTGGCGGGCGTGGAGCTGGGGTTCTCTTTATTCGCGAATCAACCCAGTGTCGACGAACCGGTCACTCTCGCCTGCGCAAGCCGGTCGGTGCTGCAAGGGCACGATCCCTACCTCACCTACGAGCCGCAATGCGCTGCGGATTTACACTATCGAACGCCTAATCTGACCGCCATCGCCAGCGGACCGTTTGCCCACTTACCCCACGGTGCCGCCCCCGCCCAGATTCGGGTTGTGGAGTTGCGAGATCAGCGCACCGGTGGGCACCAAGGCTTCGCGGCCATGATTTACCCACCCGACGCAGCCCTGCTGGTCCTACCGATCGCCTTCTCAGGCTGGACCGCGATCTGGTGTTGGGTGATGGCGCTCTTCCTCCTGCTGCTCGCTGCTACCTGGGGCGGGAGCCGGCCCCGGGGCTGGCAAGCGCTGCTAGCCTGGCAGTTGCTGACGTTTGGCTCGCTGGCGTTCGCGTTTAGTCTCGGTTGGGACCCCGAGTACCTCAGCTACCTTCTGCTGGCTCTCGCGTTCGCCCGCATCGACCAGCAACGAATCAGCGCCCTGGCGCTGGCGGCGGCGGTCTGCACAAACCAACTGTGCTGGATCGCGGCTCCCGTCTACCTCGCCATCGTGCTCCGTGAGGCGGGGGTGCGCCGGCGGTTGACCTGGCTCGCCGGCGGCGTCGCCGTTGGCTTACTTCCTTGGTTGGTGTGGGATCGCGCGCTGCCTGGAGAGATGCTGCGGTTCCTCACGCTCCCCTACTTTCCCGGAGGCGACTCCCTTGGGGCCTTCGCGACTTCACCGGTTGGGCATTCGTGGCCTTACCTACTAGGGATGATTGCCTGGGTCGGCATCTGCAGCCTCATCGCTTGGCGCTCGCCAGAGTGGCGCTGGGCGATGGTCGCAGTAGTTTGGGGCGCCTTCATCATGAGTTCGTTTGCGCTCGACCACTACTTCCTACCGATGTTCTGGCTCAGCCCCGCGGCGCTGCTAGGGGCCTGGAGGGTAGCCCAGGCCGGCGCGACTTCCGGTGCGAATAGAGGCGCGACTCCGATGGCGGCGGGTCCTGCCACCTAAGTCGCGAGCGGTGCCGCTGCTCAACCCTCGATGGGGGTGCCGGCAAAGGTCAGATTGTGGTTGGCGAGATAGTTCCAAACTGCCGCCACCCCGCTGCCGAACACCAGTGCCACCAGGTAGTAGAGGTGGAGCTGGGAAACGCAGGTGAGCAGCACCGCCTCATTGATTCCCAGCCCCACCAGGCTGACCGCTTCGAAGGTCAGAAAGCGCCGGCGCTGAGGACCCCCGCGGCGATCTCTCCAGGTGACGAGGGAGTTCAGGGTGAACGTGACCAGAATCGCCAACTGGATGGAGATTCCGGATGCCAGCCACAATTCGAGATGAACGTGGTGGTACAGGATCACCGTGCCGACGAAGGTGACGATCAGGCCCATGACACCGACGCTGAGGAAGGTGGGGAAACGCTTCCAGTGGCGACGCACGATCTCGTGCGCATCGCTCACGGACGGGCGGCGACTTTCCATAGACGCACTCAAAACCAGCGGAGGATACCAGCGGGGTGAAGCGGGACCGATCTCGAATGGGTCGCACCCTCGTGACGGTCGCCTGGGTCCCGACACCATGCCCTGGCCCCGGTCATAGCTGGAACAGGGTCCGGATTTCGCCAACCGGAGTGCCGACCCAATTCGTGACGGGTGCCTCCACCAGCTCGGAAAGGACGGTTGGCAGGGATTGATCGAGGTGACCGAGCTGTTGCAGGGCCTGGGTCGCGATCTGGGGCAGCCCTGCCGGCGCGCCAGATTCCAGCTTGATCACCAATGCCCAACTGCCGTCTCGAGCCACCGCCCCGAAGATCGCCGCGGCGCCCCCCTTGGCAGTGAATTGCGCCCCGGCGGCGCCGACCAGGGCGGAGTCGAAGGCGTTGGTGCCTCGGATCAGCCAGGGATGGTGTGCCATGGCTGCCTGGCAACTCTGGAAGTCGGGATCGGACCCAGCCGCCCGGGCCAAGGCGCCAGCAAAGGTCTGAAGCGAGAGGCCGAAGGTGGGGAGGCCGCAGCCGTCGATCCCAAACGGTAAGTCGTCGGCCACCAGTCCGGCGTGCCTCGCAATCCGGTCGGCGATCTGAAGCTGGAGCGGGTGAGCGCGCTCCAGATAGGTCTCGAGGGGCCAGCTCTGGTGGACACAGGTGGCGACCATGGCGGCGTGTTTTCCGGAGCAGTTGTTGTAAATCGGCGTGGGGTGCTCACCTCGGCCGAGCAGCGCGGCGGCGGCCGCCGGGTCAGCAGGCAGATGAACGCCACATTGGAGTGCATTCTCTTCGAGCCCCGCGGCTTCCAGAATCCGCCGCGCCGCCTGCACGTGGCCGGGCTCGCCCAGGTGGGAGGAGCAGGCGATGGCGATGCTCTCATCGCCCAGTCCCAGGGCGGCGGCGGTCCCGGTCGCCACGAAGCTCGACGCCTGGAAGGGCTTGGCGGCGCTGCGCAGGGTGCTGACGGTCTGGGGGTCTCCCAGCCAGCGCCCGGGCTGACCCCCACCGTCCACCAAGACCAGGTGGCCGCGAATCAGTCCTTCGACGATTCCGCCACGACAGACCTCCGCCAGCAGGGCGGGGGCAGTCGACTCTCCGCTTGGCAAGCTAAGGCTTCTCCCAGATGGCCGGGCCCATTCGCCGGCGAGGTGGCGCCAGGCAGCGCACGGAGCAAGGTGGGCCAGATTAGTGTACGTAGCTGACCCCGCGAGATCTTGGCGGCGGGTCGCTGTCGGCTGGGCTGGAGGAGGATGAAGTGGTGAAGCGATTCGACGATCAGGTGGCCCTGATCACCGGCGGCGCCCAGGGGATCGGGGAAGCCACCGTCCGGCGCTTCGCCGAGGAAGGTGCCAAGGTGGTGATCGCGGACCTCAATGGCGAGGCGGCCGAGGCGGTCGCAGCCAGCGTCAGAGCCCAAGGTGGGGAGGCCCTGGGGGTCGCCTGTGACGTCCAGGAGGAGGCCGGCGTCGAGGCCCTGGTCGAGTCCGGGCTGAGCAGTTTCGGGCAGCTCGACATCCTGGTCAGCAACGCCGGGGTCACCCGCGACAACCTCCTCCACAAGATGAGCCTGGCGGAGTGGGACCAGGTGATCCAGGTGCACACCAGAGGTGCCTTCCTTTGCGCTCGGGCGGTCGCCCGCAACATGGTCTCCCGAAAGCGGGGGAAGATGGTCTTCCTCTCGTCGACTTCGGCCCTCGGCAACCGCGGCCAGGCTAACTACTCGACCGCCAAGGCCGGCCTGCAGGGCCTGACCAGGACGCTGGCGCTGGAGCTCGGACAGTTCCAAATCAACGTCAACTCAGTGGCCCCCGGATTCGTCGACACCGCCATGACCCGGGCCGTGGCGGAGCGGCTGCACCTCTCGCTGGAGGACTTCTGGAAGGAGGCGGCCGATCGCATCCCGTTGGGGCGGCTGGGCCAGCCGGAGGACATTGCCGGGGTGATTGCCTTTCTTTGTTCAAAGGACGCCGCCTACGTCAGCGGCCAGGTGATCTACGTGAACGGAGGTCGGACCAGCTGAACGGGGTCGGCTAGTCGGCCGCAGGCGGGGGAGCCCAGGTGGGCGGACGCCGTTCCAGGAACGCGGTCATTCCCTCGTGAGCCTCCGCCGTGGCGAACAGCCTGGCCGAGAGCTCGACCATGGCGGCGAAGGCGCTGTCCCGGCGCATCTCGGGCACCTCGCTAAGGATCCGCTTGGTGGCGGCGAGGGCGTTCGGGTGGGCCAGCAGCAGCTGGCCCACCACCGACTCCACGGCCGCCCCCAGCTCCGGATCCGAGACCACGTTGGCCACCAAGCCCATCGCCTGCGCCTCGGCGGCCCCGACGGTGGCTCCGGTGAGGAACAGGTGGGCGGCGGCGCTGCGTCCGACCTTGGGCAGCACCACCACCGAGAGCACCGCCGGCGCCACCCCCAGCCGGACCTCGCCGGTGGCGAAGGTCGCCGACTCGGCGGCGATCGCGATATCGCAGGCGGCGACCAGCCCCAGTCCCCCGGCTCGGGCCGCCCCGCCCACCGCGCAGACCACCGGCTTGGGGCAGTCTAGGATCATCTGGAAGAGAGGGGCCAGTGCCCCTACCCCGGGAGCGGGGCGGCCCTCCCGCAGGCCAGCGGTCTGCTCGCGCAGGTCCGCGCCCGAGCAGAAGGCTGGCCCGGTGTGCCCCAGCACCAGCACCCGGATCTCCGGGTCCGACCGAGCTCGCGTGACCTCACCGATGAGATCCGCCAGCAGCTCGGCCGAGAGGGCGTTGCGATTGCCGGGTGAGTCGAGCTGGAGCCGAGCCACCCCACCTGAGAATTCGGACCGCACCAGAGTTGCTGCCATTTCGGGGTCCTCTCCAAAGTCCGTCAGCCGTCCGGGACACGGCTGCGCTACCTTATCCCCAAGCGGGAGTCGACTTGCCCAGTTGGTCCGCCAAGCGCAACTTGAATGTTGCCCGAGTCGGGGGCTGGGATTCAGAGTGAGGTGCTCATGAGACCGCTGACCTGGGGCGCCGTGCCCGCTCTCTTGGCGCTCAGCGCTCTCCTGGCAAGCTGCGGGACGGTGGCGGCCACCGGGACTCTACCCAAGGTGGCCAAGATCCCCTCGCACCAGATCTCACCAACTTCGATCTCGCAGTCGCTGCTGGTGCTCCAGCAGGCCTACGTGGACCTCTACAAGGAGGTGAGCCCGTCGGTGGTCCAGATCTCCACCAAGGCGGACCTCGGCTCGGGAATCGTCTTCAACGATCAGGGTGACATCGTGACCAACAACCACGTCGCCAACGGCTACAAGAATTTTGAGGTCACCCTTGCCAACGGCAAGGAGTATCCCGGGACCCTGGTCAACAACTTCTCCCCGGACGACTTGGCGGTGATCCACGTCAATGCCACCGGGCTGCAGCCCGCGACCTTCGCCGACTCGTCCCAGCTGGCGGTCGGGGACATCGTGCTGGCTATCGGTAACCCGCTCGGATTCCAGAGCAGCGCCACCGACGGCATCATCAGCGCCGTCGGGCGGACGGTGACCGAGCCCAACGGGGTGACTCTGCCGGACGTGATCCAGACCTCCGCGCCGATCAACCCCGGCAACAGTGGAGGAGCGCTGGTGGATCTGGAGGGACAGGTGGTGGGAATCCCCACCCTGGCCGCGCTTGATCAGCAGCTGGGCGGCTCTCAGGCGCCGGGGATCGGGTTCGCAATTCCCAGCACCACGGTGGCGAACATCGCCGGCCAGATCGTCGAGTACGGCAAGGTGCAGAACTCGGGTCGCTCCTGCATCGGAGTCGAAGTCGAGCAGGTGATCGGCGCCAACGGCCAGGACAACGGGGTGCTGGTGAAGTCGATCACCAGGTCGGTCGTCACCCAGTCCGGACTCCAGCCCCAGGACGTGATCACCGCCGTCAATGGGACCCCGACCCTGGCGGTGCAGGAGCTGACTAATGCACTGGCCAACCTCAACCCGGGTAAGTCGATCACCCTCTCGGTCACGCACGCGAACGGGGCCAAGGGCACCGTCTCGGTACCGCTCGGCGAGCTCACCTCAACCGGCTGTGCCTAAGGGCCCTCTGCCTCCCGATGTGCGGGAGTTCCTCAATGCCCCGAATCTGGCCACGGTCGCCACCCTGGGCCACGCCGGCGCTCCCCAGGCGACGGTGGTGTGGTTCCTCCTCGAGGGCGATCAGGTGCTGATCAACACCAAGTCGGGCCGTGCCAAGGTTCGCAATCTGGCGCACGACCCCAGGGTGGCGCTGGCGGTCTTCGACCAGCAGGACCCCTACCGATCGGTGCAGGTGCGCGGAGTAGCCGAGGGACGGCGTGAGGGAGCGGCGTCGGCGGCGGACATCCACCGGCTCAGCCGGCACTACACCGGCCACGACTACCGAGATCCTGAGGGCCGGATCAGCTATCTGATCACCGTCGAGTCATGGTCTAGCTACGGCCTCTTGGAGGTCGGCTGAGAGAAGGCCCCATCCGGTTCGCCCTAACATGGGCGCCAGGGGGCGGGCACCGCAAGGGAAGGAGTTCAGCAAATGGCCGAACCGTCTGACGACCCATCTACCGGTTTGGACCCGGACCAGCAAGTAGCCTGGATCATGACGCCCTACCACGCCCCGGTGTTGGACAGTGAGGGCAGCGACTTCGCCACCACCGAGTCACTCCTCGGGGATGAAGCGTCCGACATCTTCCACGGCTTGGCGGTCAAGATCCACCAGGGCGGTCTGGTGGCGGAGATAGCCGCCGCCCAGATCGACAAGGTCACCCTGAGCGGAGTGCACACGAGCGTCACCCCGGACCAGGTGGCGCTGCTGCCGGCGTACCAGGAGGAGCGCTGGTACCACCTGGGCCAAGGAGGGCTCTTCCGCAAGCGGCCCGAGTGGAAGGAACGGTGACCGGGAACGCCGAGGCCGCCGCCGAGGGCAGCCTGCCCAGGTGAGCGGGCTGCTCCGGCTGCGGTACCTGGCGGTGCTGGTGGTGGCGGTGCTGCTGGTCGCATTGGGAGTCTCGGTGGGACTGCTGGTGCGGCACAGCTCGAGCCCCGACGGCAAGCTCCTGGTGCTGTTGACGGTGGACGTCCCGGTGCCTGCGCACCCGGACGCGCTCCAAGGTCAGGCGGTCGGGTTGCGACTCCTGCCGGCCGCGAGCGGTAGCCGCTGGCTCACCGTGCCGGTACGACCCACCGCGGTGACCCTACCCGGCAACTGGACCGCACCCAATTCCGACAGCCTTTTCTTGGAGTCCGTGCCAGTTGGCGGGTATCGTGCCGCCGAACTGGTGCTGCGCTCCAACTCCGGGCGGCAGCTGGACGACTCCCAGAAGGTGGTGGTGAAGGTAGCCAACGCCGGACTCACCCCGCTGCTATTCACCTTCCAGGCGCGGCCAGCGACCGCCGTCAGTCCCACCTCTTCGATCACTGATACCGCCGCCTACGGTGGCAATGATCAGGTCAACTTCGGCCTGGAAGTGGCCCAGCGGAAGGTGATGAGCCTGCCCACAGTCCCGCTCGTGAACCAGGCCGGCCAGACGGTGTCACTCAAGCAGTACCGGGGCAAGGTCGTGATTGTGGCCTCCTTCCTGAGCGAGTGCCAGGAGACCTGTCCGCTGGTGGCCGCCGCCCTGTTACAGCTGCAGCAACTGCTCGATCAACAGCACCTGCAGAACCAGGTCCAGATCGTGGAGGTGACCGAGGACCCCGCCGACGACACTCCGGCCATCCTGACTAAATACCAGCACTACTTCGCCTTGCCTTGGCCGCTCCTGACCGGCACCTCCGCCAACATCACTCAGTTCTGGTCGCAGCTCAAAGTTCCCCCGATCCAGAACGAGGCGTGGGGCGGGTCGGCCCCGATCGACATGTTCACCGGCCAGGCCGAGCCCTACAACATCGTCCACGCTTCGGTGGTAGACGTGGTCAACCAGGAGGGCTACGTGGTCTCCGAGCAGGAGGCCCAGCCCACCCTCAGCACCAGCTCGATTCCAGCCACCATCTATCAGTACCTGGATGCCCAGGGCCACCTGGAGCAGAAGGCGGGCGGGTCCTGGTCCTCCGCATCGCTGCTGGCGGATGTCACCCCCCTGCTGGAACAGCAGGGCACCTACACCACTCTCCCCAAGGCAGGCGGGACGGTGGCGGTCGGGGAAGCAGCCCCGGACTTCTCCTTGCCTAGCACCGCGGGAGGCAACGTGGCCTTGAGCGAGGAGTCGGGCCACCCGGTGATGATCGATTTCTGGGCCACCTGGTGCACCAACTGCCAGGCCGACATGAAGCTGGTGGCCCAGGCTGCTGCCCAGTACCAGGCTCAGGGATTGCGGGTGCTGCTGATCGACTTCGAAGAATCGGGGCCCACCGCCCAGAAGTTCCTGAAGGGGCTGGGGATCAGCCTGCCCACCCTGCTGGACCGGAACGGGCAGGTGGCCCAGAAATACGGCGTGCCGGGCCTGCCGGTGGCGGTCTTCATCGACAGTCAGGGCACGACCACCGCCATCCAACTGGGCCAGCTGGATCAGGCCGAGGTCAACCACGACGTGCCCACCGCGCTGGGTTAGTGAACTGATTTGCTAGCATTTGATCCGTGGGCACGATGAGTGCGAGTTCGCTCGCTGAGAGGGCCGCCGTCGGTCGGCGATGTAGGCGTCCGCCTGCTGGGCTCGCGCGCTAGCCAAGGCCGTCGGCAGCGAGCGATCAGTGGCACCCAGGGCGGGCCTTCACGAATGGCGGCGCCTCGGACGGCTGCAGCTAACCCGGACTCCAAGTTGGACTTCCGACGACCTATCCTCAAGGGAGAGAAACGTGAGCGAATATGCCAATCCCCAGTCGCTCGTCACCACCGAGTGGCTGGCGCAACACCTCCAGGACTCGGACATCCGGATCCTCGATGTCGACGAAGACACCGACGCCTATGGCCGCGGCCACATCCCGGGCTCGCTCGGGGTGCACTGGCGCAATGACCTGCAGTCGCAGCTGGAGCGCGACTTCGTCGGTCCCGAGGCCTTCGCCAAGCTCCTCGACAGTTACGGGATCACCCCCACCACCAAGGTGATCCTGTACGGGGGCAACAAGAACTGGTTCGCCGCCTACGCCTACTGGTACTTCAAGTACTACGGGCACAACGCGGTCCAACTGGTCAACGGGGGCCGCAAGAAGTGGGAGTTAGAGGGCAGGCCGATGGTCACTGACGCCGCCCGGATCACCCCCACCAGTGGCTACCCGGTGCCCCAAGGCAACGACGCGATCCGCGCCTATCGGGACCAGGTCGCCCACGACATCGTCGGCAAGTCCGGCAAGGGATTGGTCGATGTCCGATCCCCGGAGGAGTACCGCGGCGAGGCTCTGGCCCCGGCCCACCTGCCCGGAGAGGGCGCCCAGCGGGGCGGGCATATTCCGGGGGCTCGCAACATCCCCTGGAGCAAAGCGGTCGACCCCGAGCAGGAGACCTTCTTGACCGCGGATCAGCTGCGTCAACTCTACCAAGGCGAAGGCATCACTCCGGATCAGGAGGTGGTCGCCTACTGCCGGATCGGGGAGCGCTCGGCGCACACCTGGTTCGTGCTGCGGGAGCTGCTCGGTTACCCCAATGTCCGCAACTACGACGGTTCGTGGACGGAGTGGGGCAGCCTGGTCAAGGCACCGATCGAAAAGTGACCAAAGGACCGGGGGGCGAAGCCGCCCCCCGGTCACTCCCCGAGCGCCGCTGGCAGCCCAAGCGGTAAGTTCACCTGCGTGAAGGAGGGACCCACCACCGCGGCCGCCGCTCCACCCGTGGCCCGGCGATGAGCCAGGTGCCGTCGGGCGAGCCAGGGCGCGGCGCGCCGCAGGCGTTCCCAACCGAGGAGAGCCAGGCTCCCGGAGCCGCCTCCACCTACCGGATCGTGCGCACCCTGCGTCTGCGCAACGAAAACCTCCCCGGGATATTGGGCGAGGTGGCGACTGCGATCGGGTCGGCCGGAGGCAACCTCGGTGACATCCGGACCGTCCAGCGGGGGTCCCGCCACGTGGTGCGCGACATCGACGTGAGCACCACCGACCTGCACATGCTGGAGGTGGTCCTGGACCAAATCCGGGTTCTCTCGCACACCACCTTGGTCGATGTCCGGGACGAGGTGCTGCGGGTGCACCTGGGGGGCAAGCTGCGCGTGGTCCCCAAGTACCCGGTCCGCTCGGTCGCCGACCTGAGGCGGGTCTACACCCCGGGCGTGGCGGAGGTCTGCCGGCTGATCGCGGGCGACCCGGCCGTCGCCGACCGCTACACCGGGATCAACAACTCGGTGGCGGTGGTCACCGACGGGACAGCCATCCTGGGGCTCGGCAACATCGGGGCGGTGGCGGGGATGCCGGTGATCGAGGGGAAGTGCGCGCTGATGGCCCAGATGGTGGGGATCGACGCCTACCCGTTGCTGGTCACCCCCGGGCCGCCCGCGGCGATCGTGGACGCCATCGCCCGGATCAGTCCCACCTATGGGGCGATCCAGCTGGAGGACATCGCCGCGCCCCACTGCTTCGAGATCGCGCCGGCGCTTCAGGACCGGCTCGACATCCCGGTGATGCACGACGATCAGCACGGCACCGCCACGGTGGTGCTGGCGGCGCTCCTGCGGGCCGCGACCCTGACCGGGCTCGACCTGGGCAGGCTCACGGCCGGGGTCATTGGCCTGGGCGCCGCGGGTTCCGCGATCGCCCAGCTGCTGATGCGCTACCAGGGTCGGCCGGTCCTGGGTACCGGTCGCACCCCCGACTCGGTGGAGCGGCTCAGAGTGGCCGGCGGTGAGGTGGTGGAGATGGACGAACTGCTGGCCCGGTCGGACGTGGTCATCGCCACCACCGCTCAGCCTGGGCTGATCCGACCAGAGCAGATCCGTTCCGGCCAGATCATCTTCGCCCTCTCGAACCCGCTGCCCGAGATCGAGCCGGAGCGGGCCATGGGCGCGGGAGCGATCCTGGCGGTGGACGGCAGCGTGGTCAACAACCTTCTGGGGTTCCCGGGCCTCTACCGGGGGGTCCTGGACACCAAGGCCAGCCGCTTCAACACCGAGATGTATCTGGCGGCAGCCGAGGCGATCGCGCGCCTGGCCCAGGACGACGAGGTGGTTCCCGATTCGCTTGATCCCCGAGTCCACCGCAGCGTGGCCCGGGCGGTTGCCAGAGCGGCGGTGCGCACGGGGGTGGCCCGGGTCGAGCCCCTGCCCGACTACTACGACGAGGTCGAGCGGGCGGAGAGCTGATCCCCGGAGGTCCGTACGATGACGAGGTGGTGATCGAGACCCTCGGGGAGTCGGAGCTGGGGGCGATCAGACCGCTGCTGGTCGATTTGCTCCACGGTGAGCAGACGCCGAGCGCCCGGGCCCAGCCGAGCCGGGAGCAACTGGAGCAGTCGCTGCCCGCCACCAGAGCCTCGTTCCAGGGGCAGAACCACATCTTCGCCGCCAAGGAAGATGGCCGAATCCTGGGCTTCTGCTGGTGCCTCCTGTTCGAGCCCGGCACCGGTCTCGAGGGCGAGGTGGCCGAACTCTACGTGGTCCCGGACGCCCGGGGGCAGGGAGTCGCCTCCCAGCTGGTCGAGGAGGCGGTGGCGCTCTTCGCGAAGCACCGCGTCACCTTCGCCTGTGTCTGGACCAGAGAGTCCAACGCGGCGGCCGTGAGTGCCTATCGCCGGGCTGGATTCCGGCCCACGGATCAGCTGGTGCTGACGTGGTATCCCCGGTCGTGAGCACGCCACCCGCGACCATGGCGGAGCCGGTGCCCGCCGGGCCGGGGCCGCCCGTCGCTTCGCCGGCTTTGCGGCTGGGGGCGGTGGCGGTGGTCGCGGCCATCGTGGGGGTGGTGGTAGGCGGAGGGTCCGCCTATTTCCTGGTCCGCCACTTCGAAACCACCTCGCCCGGGCAAACGGTGATCCGGAACATCACCACACCGGGGAGCAGTGCCACCATCTCGCTGCCAGCGCTGAAGACCCAGTTGAGCCCGTCACTGGTGGAGGTGATCCGGGAGCCCGTCACGGGTGCCGTCACCAGCGCCGACGTCTCCAGCGGATTCTTTGCCACCTCCACGGGCCTGATCGTGACCAGCGAGGGAGCCGTCGCGGGCGCCTCCGGCGTGGAGGTGGCTCTGACCTCCGGGCAGCTCCTCCCCGCGACCATCGCCGCCGCTGACCCCGACACCGGGGTGGTGGTGCTGCAGGTCAGCAGCAGCTCGTTGCCGGCGCCGCTTAGCTTCGCTACTTCCCCGCCGGCAGTTGGTGACGTCGCGATCGCCGTCTCGGTACCGGTCGGTGCCGGCGTCAGCTTGGATGTGGGCGCGGTCGGCGCCATCGGTCTCACCGTGACCGTCCCCGACCTGGCGACGACCAGCGGAGAGGCGGTGATTGATGGGCTGCTTCGGACGGACGCCCCCCAGCCGGTAGGCAGCTCTGGTGGGCCCCTGGTGGACTCGGCGGGAGCGGTGATCGGCATCCTCACCGGCGACCGGATGCAGCCCGTCGACGAGGGCCCGAGCGTCGCCGCGTCCGGCTTCGCTCTCGACGCCTCGGCGGCCGACGAGCTGGTCACCGCGCTCAGCGCGACCAGCGCGGGTCGGCGCCCCGTCGGGCTCGTCTCGACGTGGCTTGACCCTGCCTCCGCGGCCGCCCTCGGCCTTCCCGCCGGGGTGCTGGTGATCTCTGTCGACGCCGGCTCCATTGCGGCTCAGGCGGGCATCCAGGTTGGCGATGTGGTGATCTCCGTCGGTGGGACTGCGGCCTCGAGCGCCGCGCTGATCACCTATCCGAGCCTCTCCGACTACCTGGAATCGCTCGGCTCCGGTACACCGGTCACTCTCACGGTCTTTCGCAATGGGGCCGACCACCAGCTTTCGCTTACGCTTCCCTCGCCCTGATCATGCGGGCCCGACCGAAACTCAGCAGCCGGATTTTTGTGAGGTAGCAGTTGGAGATCACCTGGCTGGGCGAGAGCGCCCTTCTGCTCAAGGGCCGGGAGACCAAGGTGCTGCTGGACCCGTCCTACCAAAAGGGCGGCGCCCTGGCCAACAGCACCGTGGAGATCGTGGTCAGCCCCGCGGGCGGCGACAATGTGCTGACCCCCGCCAACGGCCCTCAGATAGTCGCCCGGCAGGGGGAGTACGAGCTGCGCGGGGTATCGGTCAGGGGGGTGATGACCGCAGGCGGGACGTTGTTCGTGACGGAGGTGGACGAGGTCACGGTCTGTGACTTCGCGGAGTTCCCAGGTCCGCTCGACGTCGAGGCCCTAGACGCCATCGGCACCATCGACGTCCTGGCCGTTTCCCTGCAGCAGGGGTCGCCGACCCGGGCGGTGGAGGTGGCGGCGCTGGTCTCCCAGCTGCAGCCATCGGTGCTGGTCCCGGTCGGCTTTCAGGCCAGCGGGGACGAGTCGCCCGGCGAGCTGGCGGAGTTCGCCAAGGAGATGGGTCTCACCCAGGTGAGCGCGCAGGCGAAGCTCACCCTCGCCGGTTCGCCGGGCATCAGCGACGACACCCGGGTGGTCATCCTGGAGGCGCGTCGCTGACCCTGTCGTGTTAGGATCCGGCTACATGGGTGGTGCTTACCCGTGTGCCGGCCGGGGCCGCTGATGGCGAAGTTCATATTCGTCACCGGGGGGGTGGTTTCCGGGATCGGGAAGGGGATCACCGCCGCCTCTTTGGGCACGGTGCTCAAGGCTCGGGGGCTCAAAGTCTCCCTGCAGAAGCTCGACCCCTACATCAATCTGGACCCGGGGACGATGTCGCCCTACCAGCACGGTGAGGTCTTTGTCACCGATGACGGTGCCGAGTCCGACCTGGACCTCGGCCACTACGAGCGATTCGTGGACACCAACCTCACCAAGGCCAGCAGCGTCACCACCGGGAAGATCTACAGCGAGGTCATCGCCAAGGAGCGCCGGGGTGACTTCCTGGGGGCCACCGTCCAAGTGATCCCCCACATCACCAACGAGATCAAGGATCGGGTCGCCCGGGTAGCGGAGGAGTCAGAGGCCGACGTGGTCATCGTCGAGGTCGGGGGGACGGTCGGCGACATCGAGTCCCTCCCCTTCCTGGAGGCGATCCGCCAGCTCAAGAACGACATCGGGCGGCGCAACACCTTCTATGTGCACGTCACCCTGGTGCCCTACGTGGATGCCAGCGAGGAGTTCAAGAGCAAGCCGACCCAGCACAGCGTGCAGACCCTGCGCGGGATCGGGATCCAGCCGGACGCCATCGTCTGCCGCTCGCGCGAGCCGGTCGGGGCCGGGGTCCGGGACAAGATCGCCCTCTTCGCCGATGTCGAGCCCCGGGCGGTAATCAGCGTCCCCGACGCCCGCACGATCTACCAGGTCCCTCTGCTGCTGGAGTCGAGCGGTCTCGGCGCCTACCTCACCGAGCACCTGGGGATCGAGGCCCCGCCGGCCGACCTCCAGGCCTGGAGCCAGCTGGTGGCCCGGATCCTGGGCGCCGAGGAGAAGGTGGTGGTGGGGGTGGCCGGCAAGTACGTGGCCCTCCCCGACGCCTACATCAGCGTCACCGAGTCACTTCGGCATGCTGCGGTGGCCCACGGGGTGGGGCTGGAGATCCGGTGGATCAACACCGAGGCGCTCGTACCGGGGGACACGTCAGCCTTCGAAGGACTCGACGGCCTGGTCATCCCCGGGGGGTTCGGCCACCGCGGGGTCGAGGGCAAGATCGCCGCCTCCCGTTATGCCCGCCACCGCCGGGTGCCGTTCCTCGGACTCTGTCTCGGGATGCAGTGCGCCTGCATCGACGTGGCTAGGGAGGCGCTCGGCACCGACGACGTCAACAGCACCGAATTCAACGCCTTCACCGAAAACCCCGTGATCGACCTGCTGCCCGAGCAACGTGATGTAGCCGACAAGGGTGGCACCATGCGGCTGGGACTCTATCCGTGCAAGCTGGAGCCGGGGACCAGGGCCGCCCAGGCCTACGGCGAGTCGGTGGTCTACGAGCGCCACCGCCACCGATTCGAGTTCAATAATCGCTACCGAGAGGTGCTGGAGCAGGCGGGCGTCGTCTTTAGCGGTACCTCCCCGACGGGACGCCTGGTGGAGATCATGGAGCTCAAGGGCCATCCCTTCTTCGTCGGCAGCCAGTTCCACCCGGAATTCCGCTCCCGGCCGCACCGGCCGCATCCCCTTTTCCTGGGCTTCATGGCCGCCTGCCTGGAGCGGGCCGGCCTGGCGGTCGAGCCGGAACTCCCGCAGGATCCGGCAGTCGCCGCGGTCTAACCGGGACGCGGAGGTTCGCTCGGCGGTCCGGCTGAGTCACCTGAGGTGGTGAAGGGACTCCTGGCCCGGATCCCGTCGAACTTGCGAAAGTCGCGATCGGCGGTCCAGATCGTAGTCACGCCGTGGGCCCGCATCAATGCCACCAGGTGGGCATCCGGAACCAGGTTCCCGGCGGCGGACACTTCCGCCAGCGTGGGGCGCGCGACCGCCCAGAAGTCGGCGCCTTCGGACGGAACCCGGAGATGGGGCCGGCTCAGCAAGTCGTCGAGATTGGCGGCTGCCTGGGCCAAAGAGAGCGGATGCGCGAAGATCGCCGGGTGAGTGGAGACTCGCAGGTAACCCATCAGCACCGGCCAAAATAGATACCCCAGTTCCGGACCGGCGGCGAAATTCTCGACCAACTCCCGAGCCCTGCCGTAGCGATCGCTGCCCTGGTCCGATGCGTAGATCAATATGTCGGTGTCGAGAGTGGCGCTCAGGTGTCGGCTAACGCTCGTCGAAGCGCCTCCTTGTCCTCGAGGTCGACGCGCGCTCCGAGATCCTGGGCGCTCCATTTCAGCGGGCGCTCCGACGTCCCGGGAGGGTCAGCGAGAGCCGTTGCTAACAGCTCGGAAACCAGTTGGCCGAGCGTCTTGCCCTGGCGGCGCCGCAGACGCTTCAGCTCCTCGAGCACGTCGGTATCAATGTCCAGCGTGGTCCGCGTCACGCATCAGATGCTCGTCGCTCATGCATCAGATGTCAAGCAGAGCGCGTTGGGCGAGGCGCGGCCGAGACTTCGAGCATCGCTAGTGGGGAGCTGGGGTGAGACCGCGGCCTAGGGGTGATTGATCTGTGCCCGGCACCTTCCTGCCGCCATCGAGCAGGACCGAGGCGTGCTCGGTGGTCCGGGCTATCATCCGAGCATGAGGCCGTCTGGGTGCGTCGGGTGGCCGGAGCGTTTGGTCGGGCTGGATCGATCCACGCCCGGTCGGCACCTTCGACTTCCCGGCTCCGGCCCGTGAGGGTTTGAGCGGGCCCCGGCCGAAGTTGACTGCTCGCTTGCGGCCGCTGCTGAGCGACCACCGAGGGGTTCTCCGGGCGGCACCCTCTGGCTGGGAGGCGCTGGGACAGAGCGGACTGCGGGCCCAGCCCCTCTCCTCCTGGATCCCGCTGCCGCCTAAATCGACCCTGATGCACCTGCCCGAGAGGCAGGCGCTGGGTCGCAGGCCAGGCAAGGGGTCCATCGAACCCATTGCCGACGGAGCTCTGGCGGTGGCGGCGGTTCTTCCGGTCGGCTATCTGCGCCTGCTCTTTCCCGCCTACGCTCCAACCGGTCGGCTGCCGCCGCCGACTCTCCCGCTCTATGGCTACGCGGCGGTGGCCGAGCTGGACGGGGAGGTGGTGGTGGCGGCCGCTCGAAGCGACGACTACTCTCCCTGGACCGGGCCCCGGCCCTCACGGGACCGGCTCGCCGCCGCGGTCGAGCAGGGCCAGCGTCAGATGTCGAGAAGTCGCGTGATCGCCCAGCTCTCAGTCTGCGCCTTGCAGCACAACTGCCTGACCGCCCAGAACACCTTCCTGCGCCGCTTCGAGGGGGCGCTGCCCACCTCCGCCGCCTGCAACGCGGACTGCCTGGGTTGCATCTCTCTGCAGACCGATTCGGGAGCTCCCACCCCTCAACCGCGGATGCCGCGGGCGCCCACCGCGGAAGACCTAATCGAGGTGGGCAGCTACCACCTCGAGGGCGCTCGGGAGCGAGGGGAGGAGGGCATGGTGAGCTTCGGTCAGGGCTGCGAAGGAGAGCCGCTCTTGCGGGAGAGGGCGCTCCGCCCGGTGGCTTGCGAACTCCGTCGAAGATATCCCGGGTCGACGGTCCATATCAACACCAACGGCAGCCGACCGGCGGCGCTGCAGCGGCTGATCAGAGCCGGGGTGAACAGCTGCCGAATCAGCGTCTTCAGCTTCCGCCAGGAGCTATTCTCGGCTTACTACCGCCCCCGCGGATACGCGATCGCCGAAGTCCTGGCGTGCGCCCGGGTGGCCCGCCAGAGTGGTGCTCAGCTGACCATCAACCTGCTCACCTTCCCGGGGGTGTCGGACAACCCGGAGGAGGTCGCGCTGACCTCGCGCACGCTCCGCGACCTGGAGGTGGAGCAGTTGCAGCTGCGCAGCCTGAACGCGGATCCACTGTGGTTGCTGAGCCGCCTTCCCGACCTCGCCGAGGGGATCGGGTTGGAGCGGCTAGTCGAGACGCTGCGCCGCGAGGTGCCAGCGGTCCGGCTGGGTAACTTCACCCGTCCGCTGCCTGTCGCTGCCGCCCCCGCGGGGGCTTTGGCGCTTGCCCAGCTCCCAGGCGCCCCCCAGCACGGTTGGCGCCGGGAGGGAGGCTGAGCCTACGAGCCGGGTGCCGGGGCCGGCCGACTCAGTAGGGGAAGAGAAGGGCGGAGCCTGGCCTATGATCGGAGGATGAGTTCGCCTCCCCACGGCCGGGACGGCTTCGGGTGGATCGGCTCTTCGCCTCCCGTCGCCCCCGCCGAACGGCCGCCGGAGACGGGACACCCCGAACCGGCCGCAGAGTGGCGGGTGTCACCCAACCCTGGGTCCTGGGGTGGTAACTACCACTCCTCGCCGAACGGCCCAGCGACTCCGGCCCGCCGGCGTGGAATCCTGGGCACGATCGTGGCCGGGGCCCTGGCTGTATTCAAGGGCGGTTTCCTGCTGCTCAAGCTGGGGGCGTTCAAAGGGACGCTGATCACCATGGTGATCAGCGTCGTCGTCTACTCCTTGTTCTTCGGGCCCATCTTCGCGATCGGTTTCGTCCTGCTTCTCCTGGTGCATGAGATGGGCCACTACCTGATGGCCAAGCGGCTCGGCCAGTCAGTCTCGGCGCCGGTCTTCGTTCCCTTCCTGGGGGCGCTAATCAACATGCGCCGCCAGCCGGCTTCCGTCCAGCAGGAGGCGACCATGGCACTGGCCGGCCCGGTCGTGGGGACCGCCGCCGCCTGGCTCTGCGTCCTGGTGGGGATCACCCAGCATTCCGAGTTCTGGGCGGCCTTGGGCTACCTGGGCTGCCTGCTCAATCTGTTCAATCTGATCCCGGCCACTCCCCTCGATGGTGGCCGGGTCACGGCGGCCATCTCCAAGTGGGCCAACCTGGTGGGGCTCGGGATCCTGGTCCTCTACGCGGTCTGGGCCTTCACCTCGGGCACGGCGGTCAGCCCGGTGATCGCGATCATCGTGCTGTTCGCTGTCTTCGGGACCATTTCCCGGTTCCGCCAGGCTAGACGCATGCCCGAGTACCTGGCGGTGCCCCTCCGGGAGCGATGGCTATTCTTGGGAGCCTACCTGCTGATCGTGCTGATCGCCGCGCTGGGGGTGGTCAAGGGTTATCCGTACCTGCAGTACGTGCACACCGTCCATCTCCACCTCCCGTTTAGCTTCTGAGCCTGCCTGGTAGACTCGGAGAGAAATCATGAAGGCCATTCACCCCGAGTACTTTCACGACACCGCGGTCACCTGTTCCTGCGGGAACACCTTCTTGACCGGGTCCACCCAGCAGACGTTGCACACCGAGGTCTGCAGCGTCTGCCACCCGTTCTTCACCGGGCAGCAGCGGATCGTGGACACCGGGGGCCAGGTGGAACGCTTCCGCCGGCGCGCCCAGCTCGCCCAGCAGCAGTAGCTCACCGACGGTCCCGTCCGGACCGGCTGCCGCCGGCAACTCCTGACGACCACCTTGCCGCGTCCGGAACCGGCGGCCGTGCCCGAGGGCCGTCCAGGTTGACCATTCGATAAGGTGACGTCCGTGTGGGAGAACAGTTCATGAAGGCGACCCCGGGGCCCTGGCTGGTGCCCAGTTCCCAGTTCGCCCGGGCTGACTGATGCTGTCCCCCGGCTTGGAAGAGAGGCTGGAGGCGGTCCGCGCCCGCTCGGAGGCGATCGCGGCGGAGCTGCAGGATCCCGCCGTGAGCCAGGACCCGGGCCAGCTGGAGCGACTTGGCAAAGAGCAGGCCGAGCTCCGACCGGTGGTCGAGGCGCTGGCGTCGCTCCGCCGGGCCCAGGCGGCCGAGACGGAAGCCCGCCAGCTGGCTGGTGCTGAGCCGGACCCCGAGATGCGCTCCTTCCTGGAGTCGGAAGCCCGTCAGGAGTCCGAGAGTGCCGACCAGCGGTTGGCAGGTCTCAAATTGCTGCTCCTGCCCAAAGACCCCGACGACGACCGGGACGCTGTGGTTGAGATCCGGTCTGGGACCGGGGGCGACGAAGCTGCCCTGTTCGCCGCCGACCTAATGCGCATGTACCTGCGTTTCGCGGAAAGACGTCGCTGGCGGGTGGAACTCCTGGACAGCTCGGCCACCGAGGGCGGCGGTTTCAAGGAGGTCTCCTTCGAAGTCCATGGCAAAAGTGCGTATGGCACCATGAAGTTCGAGAGTGGGGTGCACCGGGTGCAGCGGGTGCCCAAGACCGAGTCCCAGGGCCGCATCCACACCTCCGCCGCCAGCGTGGTGGTGCTGCCCGAAGCCGACGATCTGGATGTCGAGATCAACGATGAGGACCTCAGGATCGATGTCTTCCGCTCCACCGGACCAGGCGGCCAGAGTGTCAACACCACCGACTCCGCGGTCCGGATCACCCACCTGCCCACCGGCCTGGTGGTTACCTGCCAGGACGAGAAGTCCCAGCACAAGAACCGGGCCAAGGCCCTCCGGGTGCTCCGTTCGCGGCTGTACGACCTGAAACAGGGAGAGCGCGACGCCGAGCTCCAGGAAACCAGGCGGAGCATGGTCGGCCACGGCGACCGCAGCGAGAAGGTCCGGACCTACAACTTCGCGGAGGCCCGGGTGACTGACCACCGCATCGACCTCAAGGTGTACCAGCTGCAGCGGGTGCTCGAGGGAGAGCTGGAGCTGCTGGTCGGGCCGCTGCAGACGGCCGAGCAGGCGAGAAGGCTGGCTGGGGAGGAGTGAGCTCTCGCCGGTCGCAGACCATGACCAGCCCAGCGGTCAACTCGGGCGGCTGCGTGGAGGACCTTGGGTCGTGACCCGCCTCCTCGGCGATCCAGCGCTCCCCGAGGAAGAGTGCTAGTGGTTCATCAAGGGACCCAACTGGTTCTGGTGCAAATGGCCGGAGCTCCAGGAACCGGAAAGAGCGCCCTGGCGGCCGCTCTCGGACAGCAGATCGGGGCGGTGGTGCTCGACAAAGACGTGGTCAAATCGGCGCTGCTGGATGCGGGAATCGGCTGGGAGACGGCCGGCGTCGCGGCCTCTGAGGCGATGTTTGCGCTGGCCGACAGCGGGTTGGCCCAAGGAGTAAGTGTGGTGTTGGACAGTCCGGCCCATTTCGCGGTCATCCCCGAACGGGGTGTGGCCGTGGCTACCGCCCAGGGGGCGGCCTACCGGTTCATCGAGTGCGTCTGCGAGGATCTGGGGGAGGTCGGCCGCCGGCTAGCTGGGCGGAGCAGGCGGCGCAGCCAGTGGATCGGCCCCGATGCTCAGGCGCCCGATGGTGAGAGCAGCGCCGAGCAGTTGGGTCCTCATCGCGGGCGCACTTATGGGCCGGGCGGTGGTTGGCTGGTGCTGGACTCCCGGAGCCCGCTGGAGAGAACCTTGGCTCTAGCACTGCAGTACGTCGACGCTGGCGGAACCCGTCCCGCGTCGACGGAGGGCTAGGCTTCTCCGGTCCGGCTCAGGTGGCTTCGCTCGGAGGAGTTGGAGTCCGACCTCCCACCCCTGCCTGGGGGCGCCGGCCGCGGCCGCCGCGGCGCCGGCGCCGGCCGCTGCGCACCGAGGCGGTGGCCGGGGCTTCAGGAGCATCGGAAGGTGCGGCAGCCTGGCTCTTGACGGGAGTCGGAACGCGCCGCCGGCCAGGTTCGGGGAGAATGCGAGGTGGTGGCGGCGTGCCCACCGCCACCAAATCCGCGAGGGTGCGCCAACCGAATTCCTCTTGGCCGAGACGAACGAGCCTGACGAAGCAGTCGGCGGTGGCTTCGGCATCGGCGAGCGCGTAGTGAGGGTTGCGATGCGTGACCTCCAGCCGCTCGCAGAGCCGCTCCAGCCCAATCGTGTCCTTGAGCTGAAACAGGAAGCCGGCGACCCGAGAGGTGTCCAGGTGCTGGTTGTTGAGGGGTCGGCCCAGCGCCTTGGAGACGAGCCGGGTGTCGAAGCCGTCGGCGGAGTGCTCGATCAAAACCGTTCCCACCGAGAGGTCGGCGAAGGCCGTCGCAACCTGGTGCAACGTCGGGGCCCCGCCCAGCATCGAGCTGTTGATCCCGTGAACTCGGCGGGCATAGGGGTTGATGTGGTCGGCCGTATGCACCAGGCTCTCCAAGGAGATCCGGGGCTCCGGCGGCCGATCGTCGAGACCCAGTTGAAAGCGGACCGCTCCCAGCTCGACCATCCGGTCGGGAAAGTGCCCAGTGGTCTCGCAGTCCAGGGCGACGAAACTGAGTTCGGATAGCTTCGTGTTGGGAGCAGGGCGGTCGGTCGACCTCCCCGGACAGGCAGGGCCCAGAGCCGGCGGGTTGTGAAAGGGGGCGGCCTCAGGCGAAGTGGGTCCGAGCCTAGGGATCAGCCGCTCGCCAGGTCCGCCAATGCCCCGCTGCCGGCCTCGCTTGGGGCGCGGGCCGGAGGAGGGAGCCGAGGGCGGCACGTCACGAGCGGCTTCGGGAAGTGGACGCTCCACTGCCCCATCCTATCCGGGTACCGCCACCAGCACCGGGGCCGATGAGCCCCATCGATCGGGAGTCTCAGCTGCCCCGGATATACTCGGCCCTAGTTTGCCCTTTCTCGCCACCGGGCTTAGCCACCATCTGGCCCCCCTGCCGGTTCGCGAGCGGCTCCACCTCGACGAGGATCAGATCGTGGAATCGCTGCGAGCGCTGGTGGGCCACGCCGGTCTGACCGGGGCAGTGTGCCTCAGCACCTGCAACCGCACCGAGTTCTACGTCACCACCAGGGACGATCGTCAGAGCCAGCAGGCGACGGACCGCTTCTTCCACTACATCTCACCCGGGCCCAGCTATTCCGAACTCATATACAGCCACGCCGGCCGGGCGGGACTGCACCACACTTTCCGGGTCGCGAGCGGCCTGGACAGCGTGGTGCTGGGGGAGGCGCAGGTGCTGGCCCAGTTCAAAAGGGCGCACCGGTTGGCCCAGCAGGCGGGCACCATCGACGCCGAACTCGACCTCGTCATGCGCCGCGCCGTGGAGACCGCCAAGCGGGTGCGGACCTCCACTGGAATTTCGCGCCAGGCGGTCGGCTATGGCCAGGCGGCGATCACGGTTGCCAGAGAGCGGCTGGGTGACCTGACTGGGTTGGGAGTGGTGATCGTGGGCGCGGGGAGTGTCGGCAGCGCTACCGCTCGGCTGCTGAAACGGGCCGGCGCCGCGCCGCTGTTCGTGGCCCGTCGGGGGCAGAAGGCCCAAAACCTGGCCGAGGCGCTGGGGGCGGAGGTAGTGGACTTGGAGCAGCTGCCCGAGCACGCCCGCTCGGTGCGGCTGATCGTGTCCAGCACCAGCAGCGAGGACCGGGTCATCAGCCAGGAACTGATCTCGGAAGTGAGAATGGCCCAGGATCCGGGCCAGGGTCTGCTGATCCTCGACCTGGCGGTGCCGCGGGACGTCGAACCGGAGGCGGCCCTGGTCGCCGGGGTGACCCTCCTCGATCTGGACCAGCTAGGGGAGGTCATCCGGGAGAACCTGAGCCAGCGGGAGCGCCACCGTCCCGCCGCTGAGGCGGTGGTGGAGGCCGCCATCTCGGATTTGGAACTGGAACTGGGTCGGCGCGCTGCGGTCCCGCTGATCACCGCGCTGGTGGATCGCGCCGAGCTGGTTCGGCAGGGAGAGCTAGCCCGGACCCTGTCCCGGATGAGGCCACTGAGTGACGAGGAGCGCGCCCATCTGGATCGGCTCACCCAGGCGATCGCCGCCAAGCTGCTGCACCATCCGATCGCCTTTCTGCGGCAGCATGCTGACGACCCCGAACGTCGGCAAATAGTGGAGGAGGCTTTCGGTCTGGAGGGAGCGCAGGACGATTGATCGCGCTCGCCACCAGGGGGAGCGCGCTCGCCCAGGTCCAGGCCGGACTGGCGATGACCGCCCTGCGCTCGAAGTTCCCCGATGAGGATTTCACCGCACTAGTAGTTGACTCGGATGGTGACCTGAGCCCTGCCACCGTCGCCCCGGACATCCCCGGAGAGGGCTGGTTCACCTCCCGATTGGAGCGAGCTCTGCTGAGCGGTCAGGTGCAAGGGGCGATCCACAGCGCCAAGGACTTGCCCACCGACCTCTCGCCTGAGCTCTTGGTCGCCGGCTTCCTGCCCCGCGCTGATCCCCGTGATGCCCTGGTGACGGTAGGCGAGACGACCCTGGCCGAGCTGCCCCAGGGCGCCCGGGTCGGGACCTCGTCACCTCGGCGGGCGGCCCAGCTGCTGGCGCTGCGTCCCGACCTCGCCATGATGACCATCCGGGGCAACGTCGATACCAGAGTCCGCAAGGTGCGCGAAGCGGAGTACGACGCCTGCGTCATCGCCCTGGCGGGACTTATCCGGATCGATCGTGAGGGCGACGGGCAGCCGCTTGACCCGCAGCGTGAGTGCACCCCCGCACCAGCCCAGGGGGCGATCGCGATTCAGGCTCGGGTCGGCACCCGGTTCGCGGAGATGGCGGCGATGGTCGACGACCAGATCACCAGATGCTGCGTTGAGGCCGAACGGCTGGTGCTGACTCGGATGGGGGGGGGCTGCCGGTTGCCACTCGGGACGCTGGCCGAGCCGCTCGGATTGGACCGGGCGCGACTCATCGTCGCCTGGGCGGCGGAACCCGGTGCGGCGGTGCGGCGGATCACCGAGGAGGCGACCGTGGATGGTCTCCCTGAACTGGCGATCGCGATCGCGCAACAACTTCGGTGACCAGGTCGACCCTGCGGGGCCGCCGCATTCTGGTGACCCGGGCGAGGCACCAGGCCGAGGATCTGTTGGAGTTGCTTCGGGAGTGCGGGGCCGAGCCCGTATCGGTGCCGGTGATGCAGCTCGAGCCGCTGCTCAGTGAGCGGGGGTTCCGGGAGCTGGGGGAGGGGATCTCGGCCGGGAAGTGGGACGACGTGGTCTTCACCAGTGCGAACGCCGTGCGGCTGGTACTGCCGCAGTATGCGGACGAGTTTCTGGGTGCCCGAATCTTCGCCATTGGGCCGGGAACGTCAGCCGCCGCCCGCGACCGTGGCTGGCGGGTGGAGCCGCTGCCGGAGAGTTTCGTCGCCGAATCGCTGGTGAAGCTGCTGGTAGGAGCGGGAGTCTCTGGGCGGCGGGTGCTCCTGCCCCGCGCCGCCGGGGCCCGGGAGGTGCTGCCGGAGGCGCTGGCGAGAGCGGGAGCCCAGCTGGAGCCAGTCGCCCTGTACCGGATGACGCCCGATGAGTCGGCGCGATCCGCGTTGGCGGCGGCTTTGGCCGAGCCGGAGCTGGACTGCATCGTCTTCGCCAGCGGCAGCTCGGTCGACTGCTTCCAGGCACTGTGGAGTGGGCGCGAGCTGCCCCTGGCGCTGCTGGTTGCCTGCATCGGACCGATCACCGCCAGCTCGGCCGAGGCGGCGGGATTGCATCCCGGGCTGGTCGCCTCGGAGCACTCGCTGGCCGGTTTGGTCGACGCCCTGGAGCTGCAGCTCGGCCCGTTACCGGAAAATGGGCGACAGTCATGAGCTTTCCTGAGGAACGCCCGCGCCGGCTCCGCCGCAACGCCTTGCTCCGCAGCCTGGTCAGCGAGGTGTCGCTGAACCCCAAGCAGCTGATCCTGCCCGTCTTCGTCAGTGAGGCCATCCAGGCTCGACGCGAGGTTCCGACCATGCCCGGGATCTTCCAGGAGACTCCGGAATCCCTGGTCAAAGTGGCAGAGGAGGCAGTCGAGCTGGGGATCCCCGGGATGATCCTCTTTGGCGTCCCAGCTCACAAGGACCCAGAGGGCTCGGGCGCCTGGGACGACCAGGGGGTGATCCAGGTGGCGCTCCGAGGGCTGCGGCAGGCGGTCGGGGACCGCCTCCTCTTGATCGCGGACAACTGCCTCGACGAGTTCACCGACCACGGCCACTGTGGCGTGCTCACCGACTCCGGTGAGGTCGACAACGACGCCACCATTGCCATCTACGCCAAGATCGCCATCAGCCAGGCCTCGGCCGGGGCTGACATCATCGCCCCGTCAGGGATGATGGACGGCCAGGTGGGGGCGATCCGCCAAGCGCTGGACCAATCCGGATTCAGCCAAACCGCCATCCTGGCTTACGCCGCCAAGTTCGCGTCATCCTTCTACGGCCCGTTCCGCGACGCCGCCGAATGCCGTCCTCAGTTCGGGGATCGGCGTGGGTACCAGATGGATCCGGCTAACCGACGGGAGGCGATGCGCGAAATCGAACTGGACGTGCTAGAGGGAGCCGACCTGCTGCTGATCAAGCCCGCCCTGTCCTATCTGGACGTGATCCTCGACGCGCGCCAGCACTTCGACCTGCCGCTCGGCGCCTTCAGCGTGAGCGGCGAGTACGCGATGATCAGAGCCGGGGCCGCCGCCGGTGGTCTGGAGCTCCAGGAGACCGTGCTGGAGACCCACCTGGCCATGCGCCGGGCCGGGGCGGACTTCATCCTGACCTACTTCGCCTGCGAGCTCTCCCGCTGGCTCAAGCAGGCCGCGTGACCCGCTTCCCCGGCTGGAGGACGGCGAGGGCCATCGTGGCCGGGGTGCTGCTCGTGGCGGTAGTCGGACTCGGCGCTTATTTCGTCAACGTGGCCGCCACCAGGAGGAATTCCTCAGTGACCAGCGCAGACTGCAGCAGCGCCACCTTCAGCGCTCCACTCGGACCCTTGGATCAGCCTTCTTCCGCGCACCATTACGCCAAGGCACCTGCTTTCACCATCGATCCGGCCCGGCTCTATCAGGCGACCATCTCCAGTCCCCAGGGCGACATCGTGGTCTGCCTGGTTCCGGGATGGGCGCCGAACACCGTGAACAGCTTCGTGACCTTGGTCCGCAACCACTTCTTCGGCGGCCTGCGCTGGGCCAGGGATCCATCCACCTCTCCCGGCGGACCGGTGATCCAGGGGGGCAGTCCCAGCAGTGACCTCAGCGGGGGCCCGGGGTATAAGTTCAAGGATGAGAAGGTGGTCAGCCCGCTCTATAAGAAGGGCGCGTACCAGCCGGGGGCGGTGGCGATGGCCAACTCCGGACCCAATACCAACGGCAGCCAGTTCTTCATCACCCTGTCGTC
>DATLTJ010000103.1:0-4064 GCA_035533655.1 Candidatus Acidiferrales bacterium
CGTCTCCGATGATCGCTGGAACGCTACCCAGCCATTTGTCATCGGCCTCAGGCTCACCAGCAAGAGAAAGGAACTGCGACAGAGGTGGGAGGTGCCTTTGACCGGGGGACCGGCAATCGTCGGCGACATCCAGCTCATCCCGACGGCGCGTCTGGAGCAGACGCCACCTCGACCTCCCCGCCCCGACCAATGCACTCCCGCCCAGCGCGCTGCTATCGGGCGTGGTCTCCAGATGGTGCTCAACTTGTGAAGAGGGCGATTGTGGGCTTCTCTAGTTTGGGCCTGGTCCACTCAGGCGTCAGGCCGGGAAGAGGCTCCCCATCACCCACACTGCCCACCGAGTTAGGTGAGGGCTGATCTCGACCACACGGGTGCATGAGATCAAATTCTGGAAAAATCCGGAAAGTGGGCTGGAAAAGTCTCCTGCGCCATGTCAGGATTCCCCCAACTAGTGGGGCTTCCAGAAACTCGCAAATGGCTCAACTGGAAGTCTTGCGTATTTCGCCGAAATGGTTCTCCATCTGAGTGCAGTAACTTCCAAGTCCGGTAGGGGCAGGCAGGCGAAAGGCGAGAGCCGCCTCTCTGGGAGGGTCGGCCCACCTCCGGGCCTGGCTTGTCGGCGCTGAGTCCAGATCTGTTGACATAGCGAGGGCGGGATGCAGGGGAGCGAGTTCGGATCGACCCCTCCGAGTGGGAAGAGTCAAGCGCCAGTGTGCGACGTGTCATGCAAGGTTCGCGGGACCCCCAGCAGTCTCCTCGAGATCAGGCCCACCCCGATCGAGGCCATAGCCGGTTGCATCATCTCTGGCGCTATGTCAGTAGGTCTGGGTTCCGGGGCGACGCCGACGTCCAGACGTTCTGTCTTCCTGAGCTTGTGGCCACCAAACTACGAGTCCTCTACCAGCGTTCCAAAGGTTGCGACCTATTCGACCTGTGGTTGGCGCTCGCTCGCCTTGACCTAGCCGCGGCCGACATCGTCGAATGCTTCGCTCCATACCGGCCCGACAAGTACACCGGTGGGCTCGCCGGGCAGAATCTCCGGGCAAAGCTGGGAGATCGCAACTTTCGGAATGACCTGAACCCTCTCGTCGCGGCGTGGCCCGCAGGCTACGAGATCGACTCTGCCGCCGAGCTGGTCATCGCCGACGTCTTCTCTCTCTTATAGGCGAGACCACAGAGTCGGTCGGTTCTTCGATGAAAAGAGCTCGGCGCTGACCGGAGCTTCTGTTCTTGATGCCGGACAGCGGATTCCAGCCAAGCTGACGTGGTGCGCCAGATGGCCGCGCTCGGATCCATCGTCTACGGCTGAGATCGCCGGCGAGAGTTTTTCACCCTACGGAGCCAGGGGATCGGAGGTGCCAGGAACGAACGTAGCAGGAGGGCAAGGATGTCAGGGCAGTTCTCGGCCGCGCAATTCACCGCCACTAAGTGGGCCACCGCAGAGGAGAAGGCGAAGGCTCTCAACGCACTGATTCGCTTCATCGAGGTGGGGTTCCCCGAGCAGCGGTTCACCAAGGCGATCTACTACGCGCTGGCCCAGCACCTCCTGGGCCACTGCGCCGAGTACGACCGCGGGGGGTTCTACCGGAGCCGGTTCGCGACCCCCGGCAACCGGCTCGGGTGGCTGAAGTACCCGGTGAGCGGTGGGCTCCATGGGAGCAGTCATGGCCTCGGAGACCCGGCCTGGACCTATCGTCCCCCTCGCCTTGGGGTTGGGCAAAAGCGCCCAGCGAGGGCGACCGCTGGCGGTCTAGCTAGCTCGGTGCGAAGCTGCGTGGCATGAACAACGACGATTCCCTCGGACCGGCCGGGTCAGTGCGCCATGAGGAGGGTCATCCGTCTGGTGACGTCTGGAGTCCGTTCGTGCAGGGCACGGACGTGATCAGCAGCCCACCAGCTACGGACGCGCTGGTGGACGCGCTCCGGCCCCTGCTCAGCCAGAGCCCAGCCTTCGTTGAGGCGCTCTACCGGGCTCGCGAGCTAGGGCTGTCTGGTTGGTACCTGGCCGCCGGTTGCGTAGCCCAGACCGTCTGGAACGTAGTCACTGGCTGCCCACCTGAGGAGGGCAGCCAGTGACTACGACCTTCCCTACTTCGACTCCGCGAATTTGACCTGGGAGGCTGAGGACTTGGCCATCCAAGCGGGCCGAGCCGCCTTCGCCGGGCTCCCATGCGAGGTTGAGATCCGCAATGAGGCGCGAGTGCACGTCTGGTATGAGGAACACTTCGGGGTGCCCTGTCCCGCCTACACCTCCACCGAGGCAGCAATAGCCACGTTTCCCGCGGTGGCCAGTTGCATTGGCGTCCGGCTGGGCCCAGACGACGCCTGGCAGATCTACGCCCCCTACGGTGTCTCCGACCTGCTCAGCCTGATTGTCCGGCCGAACCTGACCCTCGCACCCCGACATGTGTACGTGGCAAAGGTGCAAAGGTGGCGAACACAGTGGCCGGGACTCACCATCCTGCCTTGGCCAGAAGCTGGTCTACTGACCGACGGATAGCCGTTCACCGTCTCCAGTCCTTGGCGGCTCTCTCCCGGCTAGGTGGGTTCATGCCAACGAGTCTGCCCTACCGCGAGGCGAGAGGAAGGATCAGCCTACCGCGGTCAAGGCGGGGACTGGTGTTCCAGAAGGTCAGCGAATTGTTTGGGGGTCAGGAGCTGGATTCTCGCGTAGGCGCTGCCTACGGCGAGCAGTCCACGGTCACCAGTGACGATGACATCGGCCCTTCCGGCTATGGCCGCTTCCAGCACGCGGTTGTCGGCTTCGTCGGCAGCCGCCGTGAGCCGCTCACCGGGCACCACCATGGAGGCGATGCTCTGGATGCGACCGACGACCGCCGCCGGGTCAGGGAACGCGACCGCCAGCTTAGGGTAGCGAAGTACACGGTCTAGTTCCTCCATGAGTGCCGGGCTGGTGACCAAAAGAAAGTGCCCGGCAACCGCTTCGAGAAGGAGCTGGTTGGAGATCGACCCGGGCCGTAGGAAGCCTGACACGAGAACGTTGGTGTCTAGGACCACCCACTGGGTCACACCCGGCGAGCTGCAGCGATCGCCGCGTCGATGACGTCCTGCTCAACTCCGGCCTCACCCACCCGCTGACGGACATCGGCCAGGATGGTGGCCAGCTCGTTGCGCGCATCCTGGGTAGCCACGCGCTTGAGACGGGCATACTCGTCGCGGCTCATCAGGACAGCCAGGGGGCGACCACGCCTGGTCAAAGAGATGGGCTCGCCGCTGGCAGCCACCTCCTCGACCAGACGACCGAGAGTGTCCCGTGCCTCCTCGACCCCGACGAACCGCTCCATGATCAACCCCCAGCTGAACCGTAAGGATCGCGAGTTTCCCCGAACATGGTCTCAGGTCTCCATCGAGCTGCACTGACCGCGAGCCGCCGCGGTCCGGTTGGAGCAGCCGGGGTTGGTTTGACAGCCACCACAGACGGACGCCCGCCAACTCGACCTGGCACGGGCGGTCACTGGGTCGGCGGGGAACCGATAGGGTTCGTCTACCAGCGCGGGGGCTCACAGTAATGTTCAGTGACCCAGCGGATCGTTGGCACTTCAGCGAGGATCGTAATCTCGCCATTGACTTCTGTGTGCACGTCCTGATCCTCGACGGCCTCCACGTAGCGCCCTTCGACGCCCATCCGCGGCGCAGTCAAGCCTTGGACTGTCCGGATCTCACCGAGACAGCTTGGCGAAAGTGGCTGTTCGACGTCGTCGCTGGCCAGGGCAGAATTCGCGACCTAACCATCAAGCTGGCCGGCAAGGGTTCTGCTCCATCCACAGCGGACCGCAACGAGGTGCTGCGCTTGGCTGATCCGGCCGGGCTATGGCCCGGGACCGGGGCGACTGCTCGGCGCCTAGCCGATGAGTGGGAGCATCATCGTCTTCTAGGCGAATCGTGGCGGCGAGATGAGATGGAGAGCCAGCGTCACCGTGGGGCAGCCGACCACAGATCGCTCTGGAAGAGGATGTCTCGCTTCCGGGACCACCTTCCCCCTTTGTCCTTTTTCTGGGTTCAGTACCCTGCGCCGGCAGTCTGCATCGTTCCACCGGACAGCG
>DATLTJ010000104.1:0-2773 GCA_035533655.1 Candidatus Acidiferrales bacterium
TCGCGAGCCTTCCGCAAGCCCACCCGAGGTGAATGGCCGGAGTCCGGCGACGACGCGGTTGCGGTGCTCAGCCAGTCCACCTACGCGCTCGCCGCGGCGTCCGATCTGGAGGGAGTCCTGCAGGAGCTGGAGAACCAGGACCGGCCCAACCAGGGCACCCTGGCGCTCGCCGGTGGCCTGGCCGGAGCAGCCTTCGGAGTCGACGGCTCATCCCCCAGGTTGGCCAGCCTGGACCAAGCATTCCGGCACCGGCTGGAGGCGCTGGCGGATCAGCTGGTCGACTTCGAAGCTCACCACTACGGGTCCCCCCTGGCTTCCGGTGACTCTTACTCCTCGCCAGACCAACCCCCCGAAGTGGACGTCGATGGGTAGAAAGGAGCTGGTGGTGGACGGGACCAACATCGCCTGGGCTTGGCCGCGCAGCCGACCCTGCCTTTTGCGCAACGACCACGGCGCCGCCCAACGTCTCTTGGTGGCGACCGCCGCCCAGTCGGCGCTGCGGTCGGTCTACGACCAGCTCACCTTCGTCTTCGATGGCCCCCCTCCCCCAGCCGGACCATCCAGTGCCAGGGGAGTTCGGGTGCTCTATCCGGACCCGGGCCAGAGTGCCGACGAGCGGATCGTGGAGCTGGTCGCCCAGGCGGTGCACGGCGGGATCGGCGCGGTGGTGGCGACCAGCGACCGGGGCCTGCGCGAGCTGGCGCGCCGGGAGGGCGGCTCCACCATCGGCGGGCAGGCTCTGATCCAGCAGCTGGATCCTCGCGGCGCCGCCGAGCCGACCAGGGGCGGCATCCCCGCGCCGACGCCAGCCGAGGAGAAACCACGGCCCTCCAGCCGGGATACCGAGGCCTGGTTGCGCCAGTTCTCGGGAAAGAAGCAACCCCCCAACTGACCGCTACCCGGAGCTAAAAGACAGCCGGTTCCCGATAGTTCCCGAAGACCTCCGCCAGGGTCGAGGTGATCTCGCCCTCGGTGCACCGCACCTTCACCGCCTCGATGATCTTGGGCATCAGATTCTCCGTTCCCTGAGCCGCCAGGCGGAGGTCATCCAGCCGGTGGCGCACCGCCTCGCTGTCCCGGTCCCGGCGAACCTTGGCCAGGCGGGCGATCTGGTCGGTCTCGACCGCCGGATCAATGTGCAGCAGCGGGGGACCTACGTCGTCCTCGGAGGTGAATGCGTTGACCCCCACCACGATCCGCTCCCCCCGGTCCAGCTGCTGCTGGTAGCGGAAGGCGGCGTCGGCGATCTCGCTCTGGAAGAAGCCGGACTCGATGCAGGCCAGCACCCCGCCCCGGGTGTCGATCTCAGTGAAGTAGGCCTCGGCCTCCAGCTCCATCCGGTTGGTGAGGTCCTCGACGAAGTAAGAACCGCCCAGCGGATCAATGGTGGCGGCGACCCCGGTCTCGAAGGCGATGATCTGCTGGGTCCTAAGCGCGATCTGGGCCGCCTTGGCGGTGGGCAGGGCCAGGACCTCGTCCATGGCGTTGGTGTGCAGCGACTGGGTTCCGCCGAGCACCGCCGCCAGCGCCTCCAGGGCGGTGCGGGCGACGTTGTTCTCCACCTGCTGGGCGGTGAGCGAGCACCCCGCCGTCTGGGTGTGGAACCGGAGCAGCCAGGAGCGTTCGTCACGGGCTCCGTAGCTGTCCCGCATCCGCTTGGCCCAGATCCGGCGGGCGGCCCGGTACTTGGCCACCTCCTCGAAGAAGTCGACATGGCTGTTGAAGAAGAAGCTGAGCTGGGGCGCGAACTCATCCACCTCCAAACCCGCCTTGATCCCCGCCTCGACATAGGCGAAGCCGTCGGCCAAGGTGAAGGCCAGCTCCTGCACGGCGGTCGACCCCGCCTCGCGGATGTGGTAGCCGGAGATCGAGACGGGGTGCCACCGGGGAACCTGACGGGCGCAGAAGGCGATCACATCAGTTACCAGCCGCAGGCTCGGCGCCGGGGGGTAGATGTACTCCTTCTGGGCGATGTACTCCTTCAGGATGTCGTTCTGGAGCGTCCCGCCCAGCCGGTCCAGCGGCACCCCCCGGCGCTCGGCCACCGCCACGTACATCGCCAGCATCACCGCCGCCGGCGAGTTGATGGTCATCGAGGTGGTCACCTGGGCCAGGTCGATCTCCGCCATCAGCTGGTCCATGTCCTCCAAGGTGTCGATCGCGACACCGCACCGGCCCACCTCGCCCTGGCCCTCCGGATCGTCGGAGTCCCGCCCCATCAGGGTGGGCAGGTCAAAGGCCACCGAGAGTCCGGTCTGCCCCTCGGCGAGCAGGAACCGGTAGCGCTCGTTGGTCTCGGCGGCACTGCCGAAGCCGGCGAACTGGCGCATGGTGAACAGCTTGTCCCGGTACATGGAGGAATAGACCCCCCGCGTGTAGGGGAACTCCCCGGGGTATCCGATGGTGCGGGCGTAGTCCTGGCCCCGCAGCGATTGGGGGGTGTACAGGGGATCCACCGGGAGACCGGAGAGGGTCTCGGGGATCGGCCGGGTACCCGCCTGGGCCGCCCTGAGGCTGGAGGCCCGGTAGCGCTCCGCCCAGCGCTCCAGGGCGGCTTCGTCATCGACCATCGCCGCGGACTGCTGATCCAGCATCAGTCGCTCCTCCGGATCTTCGCCGTGGGGTCGTGCAAAGCACCGCCCATCTTGCTCCCCTCCGCCGCCAGAAGGCGCAGGATTGCTTCTGCCGCCTGCTCCGGGTTGGCCGATCTTGCATCACCACCCAGCAGCTCGTCACCTGAATCGGCCAGGGCGCTGCGGGCGAATTCGGTGGC
>DATLTJ010000105.1:0-8305 GCA_035533655.1 Candidatus Acidiferrales bacterium
CGAAACCGACTGGAGTTGAGCGCGAATTTCCTCCGCCCCAGTGTTCGCCCTCGCCTTGATGTCATCGAGGGTCTTCTTTGTTTGTTCCAACTGAGAGCGCATGCTCGCCAGCTCCTTGGGAGCGAGTTCTCTCTTGGCCGATTCGTATGCGGGCCAGGTGGATATGACCTGAGATATCGCGTCGGCCGCGCGCTCAACCTGTGTCATCGCTGTAGCTGGGTCGGCGGATTCTGGAAGACCCGAGAGGTTGTCTGTGATCGTCTTGATGTGAGCGCCAGTGGCGTCAAGAGTGGCCTGCGTGATGAGTTCGGCATCCGTCGAGTCCATCAGATCTGATAGACGGCGTAGTAGGTATTCCAAATGTGGGACCCATTGCGAGGCCCATTCCGGGTCTGGCGAAGGGAGCCGTGGAAGCTGATTCACCAGTTCGAGCAGATTGGTCCTCAGAGGATGTGATTCAAATCGATCTTGCCAGTAACTCATTTGGGTAGCCCCGCGGAGGTTGATGAAGCGGTTACAGAGGGTACTTCCTAGTCCGGGCCGGTGAGCAGATCTGCTGCCTACTTCTCCTCTTGGCCAGGGGACAACGCTCCATCGACCTGGACACCGGACCGACAATTCTTCGCCAGGGGCTGTCGGCGGTGGCGGGCGAGCGACGGTCGCGCGGTACCTCTACACGGAGGACCCGGAGGCCGTGGCGGGGCGCTGGGCCGAGTTTCTAGGTGATGATTTCCCGGTCGTGACACGGGACTACGCCATCGCCGCGGGCTGGTTCGGTCCCGAGGTGCGTGACGATGTGGTTCCCCTTATCGGCGATGTGATCGTCTGTTCTTTGGGAACCCGGGCATTCTGCGCTCGGTGGGCGAGCCCGAATCGATGGGGCCGGGCACCCACGGCTCGGTCTCCGACAGCGACCGGCTTGTACCGATACTTAGCTTAGTGTTCTTGTCTGACAGGGAAGCGGCGGCCCTGTTCTGGTCGAGGATGAACCCGCCTACTCGCCTCGCAACCGGATATACGGGGCCAGGGTGTCACTCCCACAGTTGGCTGGGATTATGGGCAACCCTTCTGGGCTCGGGGCGCTCGCAGCGACTGGTCGGCAATAAGGCGGGATCGTCGTTTGCTCTATCAGACGCCGGCGCCGTTGAGAAGCGATCGAGTGAAGGAGCTGAGTTGAGCCCCGGCCAGGTTCGATGGAGCGAACGAACCAGTCTCTAGGGTCTCGTCTCCGTCCGGGCGAGGATCACCTCCAACGATTCGGGCGTCGAAGACGACGGAGACATAGGACCTCTCATCGCCATTCGGATAGGTGATCCGGAACTCTGGTCCGCCGAGGGCGGCGCGAATTGGCCCTAGCTCGACTACGACGCCCGCCTCCTCGAAGGCTCATCGGACGGCGGCGTCACGTGGCGCCTCGTCGGGCTCGACCGCCCGCCGATAGTGGCCCACTCGCCATGGTCCGACTGGCGGACCAGAAGTAGCTGTCCCTTGTCGTCCCACGGCAGGACCGCCACGGAGGGCAGGACCAACAATTCGTGACCGATTAGCTGTCTGAGCCTGGCCAGGAAGGGCGAGATTGCCACAACTAGAACATACCGACTGCCGGTCAAGGCCCGGCTGACCAGCACCCAGCCGGCTCTACTTCCTCGCTCGAAATCGGGATATTGGGACTAGGGCGGCGCCACCGGAGTCAGTGCCCTACTGGACTGCCACGCTGCCTTGGGTAGCCTCCGGGCAGTGGAGGCCGCCTGTCGCACCTGCGAGCTAGTTGCCAGGAGGGATGCCGGGGAGGCGCCCGCCTGGGACTCGATTCTGCGGACCGAGGCGTGGGACGTAGCTCACGCCTATGGGACATCAGTACCCGGATGGCTAGTCCTAGTCCTCCGGCGCCACGTCACTGCTCTGGCAGACATGACCGAGGATGAGGCATCGGAACTTGGGCCCCTGCTCCAGAGCGTCTCGCGTGCTCTACATGAGGTGACGGGCTGCGCGAAGACATACGTGGTGCAGTTCGCTGAGGCCGCCGATCATCCCCACGTGCATGTCCACGTCATTCCGCGCTCTCCAAACCTGCCGAACGAATATCGGGGCCCCTCAATCTTCAAGCTCCTGGGTGTTCCTTCGGACCAATGGGTTCACGAAGACCGCATGAACGACGTGGCCGGGAAGCTGAAGGCAGAGCTGCGGGGACCGGCAGGGTGATCCTGATCCTGGACGGCCTAACTCGGGTGGTAGCGGGCGGAGCGGCCATTGACGTCCCTATGGAGAGCGCCGACCGAGTGGAGAACCCGGGGCCGGCGGAGCTGCTCCTCATGGAGGCTCATCACGGCAGCCATTTTTGGCGAAGAGGACATCATCCGCCTCAAGGATGACTACGGACGGCGCACCTAACTCGCCGCGGGGACCCCGGCCCCGATCAGGCGACCTCCCGTTCGAGGCAACTCGTCACTTTGACCGTCTACACGAGGCGGGTTGGCTGGCCGTTGGCGCCGGCCGGGCCATCACCGACACGGTCCCCGCCGATGGTGGTCGCTGGGGCATGGCCATCGTTCTGCGGCCTACTGGTGCCGCGGCCCGCCGGATGGGTGAGCTGGCCGAGGAGGCCGCGGTGGTGGCCGGACCCGAGCAGTGGCCCACCGGCGCGGACACCGTCGGCCATGTCACGGTCCGCGCCCTAGAGCCCTTCCGGGACCAGTCTCGCAGGGACTGGAAGCGGGAGACCCGCTTCGCCGAACTGCTGTCCTTAGCCGCGGCCGAAGCGGGACCGGTGCGTCTGGCTTTCGCGGGCCTGTCCCTGAGCCCGGCCACAGTCTTCGTGCGCGCTCATTCGCCCGACGGCTCGGCAGAGGTCCTACGGCGGGCGATAGCGGATGCCTTCACCGACGACCTGGAGGCCACCGGGTTCGTGCGGGATCCGGTGTGGTACCTCACTCTCGTCCATTTCACGGCCCAGCCGGCCGACCATGAGCGCCTAATCTCCTGGGTTGAAGCGCGTCGGAACCTTGAGCTCGGGGAAGTACTCCTCGAACGGGTCGAGTTGTGTCGCTACGACTTCGACGGCCGCGTGATGCGGCCAGGCACCATTGCGGCTATCGGCCTCGGCAAGGCTCGCGGTCAGCGCTGAGCGCCGTCCGGCTGTGGACCGCTCCGTTGGATCGGGTTCCGATCTCCTTGGATCACGTCGCCGGCCCGGCTCTGGAAAGTCTCCTGAGGTCGTGGGGTACCTCACCGGAGGTCGTCCCAGCAGGGCGGAACGGGTGAAGGAAAGGAAAGGATCGGAAGGGCTATTGGGCACCGCTGAGTCCTGTTCGCCGGGGCAGAGGGAGACGTCCTTGGCTGGGCAGGTCTGGATCCGGGCGCAGCCAACGAGTATGAGACTCACCTTCAATGACCGAGGGAGGCTCTGCGAGAACCCACGTAGGCGGCGAGATCCAGATGGACGAGAGACGTGACAACTGGGACCCCTGCCGGGAAGCGGCAGTGAGCTGTAACCCGCGACGGGCAAGCAAGTACATTCATCCCTGCTGCCGTCGCCGCAGCCACGCCGGGAAGAGAGTCCTCGACGGCCAGACAGCTGACTGGATCTACCCGCAGCCTTCGGGCTACCTCGAGGTAAATGTCTGGCGCTGGCTTGCCCCTGGAGACCTCCGGTCCAGTCACTATCTCGTCGAAGTATTCGCCGATCCCAAACCGGTTCAAGTAGGCCTCCAGTCTGGTGCGATTCTGTCCAGTGGCTATACCGATCAACCAATTCAAGGACTTGGCTGCAATTAAGATCTCTTCGACCCCGGGGAGGAGAGGCAGGAGGTCTTGGGCTTCGGAGAGTGGCCCAGCGATGTCGGTTCTGAGATCAACCACGCGGTAGCTACCCCCAAGGTGGGTATCTAAGAAGTCGTCCCACTCAGCGCCATTTTCGAACGAGCCGAACAGATGACCTATGTCCGCCACCCCTACGTGTACGCCGGCGGCCTCCAGTACGTCGATCACTCTGCGGGCGATCACATAGTCGCTGTCGACCATCACTCCGTCGAAATCGAGGACTAGAGCCGAGGTGTTGCGCGAGATGTCGAGTCGCTGGTTACTCAATTTGATCCCAGTTCAATGGCAGAACTGGGACGCCCTGACCCTGATCTGGTACGAGATCTAGAAGAGTCCCATCGAAGGGGAACCGCGACTCCTCGACAGATTTAACGACCTCCTGCCTGGCTAACTCGAGCTGAATCTCCTCGTCCGGAAGAATCCAGCCGGCGGAGCGAACCAGCGGCAGATGGTCCTCGTCCTTCCACGTCCAGGTGCCGTTGGCCCAAGCGATCAGGTCTAAGCCCAAGTCGAGGGTATCCACCCGACTGCCGTTACGGCAGATCGGCCTCCGAAAGTCAACGTAGTAGCAGATGAACTTGCCGGTGGACGCCTCCCACATGAGCCGAGTTGACCACCACTGACTGTCAACAAAGAGCGACGTCGTTACGGTGGTCTCCCAAGCCTTCTCCACCAGGGTCGGACTTCCCGACAGCAACTCCTGAAGCAGCCGGTGGGGGTCATCTGGGTATCCGGCGGTGACCATGCCGACGGCTCCGGGAACCTGTGAGGCTAGGAGGCCCCTCTCGTCATCAGAGATGACTCGAAGCGGCCAGGCGAAAAGAATGGCGCCGGCAGACAGGTCTCTAATGGCGATGTTCTCCCAAGATGAGTAACCCATGGCACGAGACGGTAGACCAAGGACGTCACTGACGGCGGGCCGAAGGGGCAGTCCACTCGGACTCTTGTGAACAGCTCCGAACCGGAGCCAACCCCGACTCAGCGCCACCAGGTTCAGCTCCCGGGATGGTTGACTCAGAGCATGGCGTCGTCGATCGACATTCTCGTCCCGGGTGCGGAGACGCTCGTCCGTCCTTGGTACTACGAGACCCAGGCAGCGGCGGATGGCATGCCGCCCCACCTGACCCTGCTGTGGCCGTGGGTGGAGCCGGTCGGAGACGCCGACATACTTCGACTGAAGGCCGCACTCGCTGATCTGGAACCCTTCCAAATTCGCTTAACCGCGACCGGCCGATTCCCGGGTGTCGTATATCTGGCCCCGGAGCCCGTTGGCCAGCTAGTGGCGCTGGCACGCCGCATTTGGTCAGCCTTTCCGGAGATCCGCCCATATGGCGGCGAGCTCGACCACGAGCCGATCCTGCACCTGACGGCCGCGAAAGGGACGAGCGACCCAGTCCTCGATTTGGTGGAAGGACAGCTGTCGGCCCGCCTGCCTTCCGCCCCTCTGTTTCCAGTCGACCGAGTATCGGTTAGTCAAGAGGGTGCTGGCGAGGCAGGTCGGTGGGGGGTCGTGGCGGAAGTGCATTTTGGAAATCGTCGGACGAGGGATACAGAGGCCAGGGGCATACCGTGGGCCGACCTGGGCTGACGTCTTTGGTGATTGCCACGTCGTGCTCGCACACGGCTGGTAGGTCCATGACGGGGCTCACCGCATCGGCTCCAGTGCGTCTCCGGCTCCTCAAGGTGTCATTCCTCGGGCAATAACGTCCCATTGCCGCAGGTCATATCCAGTGGGGGACATCGCCCGAATAAGTGCCGGTCGGGGTCGGTTCGCGAAACGGAGTTTGCACCCCCCAGCTCCGCCCTCTGCCTTGACCGAGTCGAGCCGGACGAGATAGTGGCCGTACATCTCCTCGGGGCTCTTACCCCGGGTGAGGCGCCACGGGTCGAAATACTTAGCCAAGGTAAGTTTCGTGCCACTTTCGTGCCACTCACACCGGTCAAACATGGGCGCGCACGGGCGCGCACGGTCAAACCAAAATGGCCTCTGACCAGGGCGGGAGCCAATTTTCCCTGGTCAGCGAGGTGTGGGTTAGCTCCTTCCCAAGCTGAGACTCAGCCTCCGATTCACCCCGCCTGATCTCCAAGAAACCCAGGTCAGCGACGTGCGAACACCCAGATGTGATTGTCCAGAGCCGGTTCGTGCCACAGACGTGCCACTTGATGGCCGGAGCGGCCGTTGCGGGCAGCGTCGCACCATTGGGACCGAGGCTGACACGAGCGGCCGTGGGGATTGGATCCCTATGAGCCACCCTATTATTAGCATTTGAACTAATATTAGGACTGGCGTAATATCAACTCACATGCTAATGGCAGTTCGAGAGTGGCTCACCGCCCAGGGTTTCACCAGCGACCTCCAGCTCGCCCGCTGGACAGACGCGAGTCCTGACGCCGTTCTGATCGTGGCCGGGAGCTCATCCGATCAGGAAGTCCACCACTTCGCCATCGAATACCGCGGCCGCGGGCCCCGGCCTTCCGAACTCCCGCTTCTGGAGCATCGTCGCCAAGCGTTGGCCAAGGTCGGGGTACCTCTTCTAGCCGCTCCCTACATCAGTGAAGCCGTCGGGGAGAATCTTGTGTCGGCCGGCTGGTGCTGGGCGGATGAGGCCGGCAACTGCAGGCTTACTGATCTGCCCCTGGCAGTAGCTAGCCGGGTCCGACAGTCCGTCGCGCCCCGGGACCAGAAGTCGCCGACGTTTCCCCGCGGACCCGGGGGCCTAGCGGTAATCCGCACCTTGATAACCCAGGCCCCGCCCGGAACCGGGCTGGACCAGGGCGCTCTCGCCCAATCAGCGGGGGTGACCCAGGGGCGAGTCTCCCAGGTGCTCAGCAGGCTGACTGCATCCGAGGCGACCGCTGGAGACTTGGTCCGTCGCTCTCCCAGTGGATTCTGGGCCGGCGACCAGTTGCTGGAGACGTTCCTGTCGGCGTACCGGGGCGCGGGGGGAACTGAGAGGTACTACTACTGCCTTGATCCCCCGGCGCCGGCAGCTGTATCCATCCAGAAGCTGAGCCCGCCGAGTGTGGATCTGCGGATCTCAGCCGACGTCGGACCTGACCTCATTACGCCCCTTCGTTCGCCGACCAACCTCGTCGTCTACGCCGAAGCGGGGATCAGCCTCCCCGCTGACCGCTTCGTGGCAACTGCAGCCCAACACGAGGCGAATGTCATCCTGATCGTGCCGGCCGACAAATCGGTAATTGCGGCCCGGCGACTCAGTGCAACCTTTGGTGCTACGGAGCTTCAGCTAGCCGACCCCGTGCAGATGATCTGGGACCTCCACCGATTAGGAGGAGAAGACCGCGTTGAGCAGGCCGAGGAGTTGGCCAGGTGGCTGACCGAGCACCACTGAGCCACGTCGTCGTGGCCGCTTCCTCTGCTGCCGAAGACGTCGGTTTCGTCGCGCTATCGGATATGTCCGCTGCTGTGTCCATGGTCGGGACGACCGACGATCGGCTCATAGGCGGTCACATGGTGGAGTTTCACGTCTTGCGCTACGAGCTCGACCTACACCGCCAGACCAATGACGTCGACCTAGGCGTGCCGCTGGCCGCTGTCAATCAGACACTCGTTGCCGCGCTTGAACGGCTCGGCTACAGCCAGCTCGACGGGTCGCGATTTACGCGCCAGGTGGATGTTGCTGTCGCCGCCTACGGCCCGTCGATGAAGGCAGAGGCGGCCATCGACATTCTGGTCCCTGCCTACACCTCCCGACCGCGACTGAACCGGGCAGTAGGACCTCTCGTCACCACCGAGGTAGTCGGCCTGGCCGACGCCATTAATCGCCCCGCCGTGGCGATCGGGGTAACCGCCCGCCGACTGGACGGCACGATCCTCGAGTTCGGGTGCCAACTGCCGGACGCGCCAGCCGCTCTCGGCCTCAAGGTCTGGGCCTGGGTCAACCGGGGGGAGGACCGCGACGCGGTGGACATCTGGAGGATGCTCGAGGTGTGCTTCACAGCCGGCGTCACACGCGAGGAGCTCACCATCGGACGGCTGCCAGAAGCCATGGGGCACCTGGTCCGGGCAGGGGGGAAACCCGACGGCTCCCTGGTCCAAGCAGTGGCGCGGGCACAGAGACTGTCTCCGGAAGGTCGAAGGCAAAGAGGAACCCGGATTGCTGCACTTGTCCGACGGATCGCTCCGCCCGTCTGACGATTGTCCGCGCCTGCTCGCTCCATCAAGGCGGATCGGCTGGGCGGAGGCCGCCGGGTCGGAAGGGCCAGAAGGACTCCTGACCGACTCGGACTCACTACCAGTGAGTTCCGCCCTGGCGGTGGTCGGCCGGCACCCACAATCCGCCCAGAATCCGCGGAGACGTGGCAACCAGTGGCGAACACTGACTAGAAGCGAGGGACCGGGCGGCGGTCATTTCCCCTGGTCAGGGGGCTTAGCGACCGTGAGCGGCGACTATTGGCGAACAGTGGAAAAAGGGTTCGGAATCTTTAGCAGTGAGTCCGATTCGGCCACTCTCGCACCTCTCCA
>DATLTJ010000106.1:0-53126 GCA_035533655.1 Candidatus Acidiferrales bacterium
CTTGAGCCTCTTTACCTGTGGCAAGTCGGTGAAGTCAACGTAACCGGCATCCAGCGTGCCGCTGAGTAGCTGGTTGAACTCCGCTTGGGTTGAGGTATAGGGCAACTCCTCTACCGTGGTGATGTGAGGCTTGTTCGCTCCTGTGTAGTTCTTATTGGCTGTGAATGTCGCTTGGTCGTTTGATGCTTGGAATGTGCTCAGCGTATATGGGCCGTCGACATCCTTCCACAAAGGATTTGCCGAATATGTGGACAGATCTGACGACTGGGCATTGAGGAAATCGTATATTGCCGTGGCATTTGCCGGGACCGTGTAGTCCAAGGCGGAACCAGTCGCCGAGGACTTGTTCCAATAGGTTGATGGCAGGGGTACGACCAGGGAAAGTTCGTTTAGGTAGAACCAACCCGGGTTCCACTTCTTATTTAGCGTCAGGGTCACCGTGTATTTTGATGTTGCAACTGCGGATACAACATTATCCGGGAAGTCTCCGGGGGTATAGTTTCCCCAGTTGGCGGAGCTTTCCTTTACAGCTGCTTTGATCAGATCAATGTCGAACACAACATCATTGGCATCGACGGGAGCTCCGTTGGCAGACCACGTGTAATTCTGGTTCATGCGGATCGTGACAGTCTTATCGCCATTGGAAAAGGTCGGGGCAGATGCTAGACTCAATGCTGGATCGATTTCAGGAGTCGCACCGTTGGGAGCCCAATACAAGGGTCGCCAACTCAAATACTGAAACTGATAGGCAACGAAGACCGAGGAGTTGCTTCCTGGAGTGATTGGGAAGATGTAGTTGGGACCGGCTCCGGGGGACTCCGCATAGGTCACGGTTCCCCCGGTACTTGGTGTACCGGACTGGGCTGGTATGGTTCCGTAGGCACCGGGGAACGTTGACCCACTGGACTTGGCACTTGACGTGATCGATGAGCCGAGCACTGCCGTGATCAGTGCAGCGACGGAAATCACCGTCAAGGTGGCAATCCGTAATGGCGTTGGTTTCTGACGTCTCATAGAATCGTCCTCCTGCATTTAGGACCTGTTTTTCTAGGCTGTTCTCTTAAGACTGGGGCCGTGGGTATGGATGTGCACAAAGCGCTGCCTCGCAAAATCCCTGGAAGGGAGAAGACATTTGTTGCCAGCGCGTGATCAGCACGACACAAATTATCATCAAGGGACCAGTTGGCAGTGGCGCATCACTTGCCAGCGAAGTCAACCGGAGCCGGGTTTTGAAGAGATGCTTCAAGAGAGCTGGTGACTGCTGCAAGCGACGAAGGGCAGAAATTGCGAGCGCACGAAAGTGAGTTGGTTCTGCCGAACGCCTTTCGCCAATATCGGGGTGCTTCACTTCTTGCCACGCTGACGCGTCATGAGTACAGGGTTGCTGGTGGGCGCAAACAACGACACGGCGGGCCCAGCGGCGACGATCATGGCCGTCACCCAGCATCGCCTAAGCTGGATCTGTCGTGCCACGTGCTTGCCGACCCTCCAGTTGGAGTTGCCTCTCTGACGACGACCGGACAGGCGCGCGCCTGAGAGAAGGTCCACTTCAAAGTGGGCCTATCTTAGAGGACGCTGGGCGGCCCCGCAATCCCTCGTCAGGGTGATTTGCGTAGAGGGTCCCTCCGGGCAGGTCGGGAAGCAAACCCTGGCGCCAGGCCCGGAGTACGGCGCCCGCTCGGTCGGTGGCCCCCAACTTGACCAGGATGTGGCTGACGTGAGTCTTGACGGTGTTCTCGCTCACGTGGAGCGCTGCGCCAATCTCGCGATTGGACATTTCCCGGGCCATGCACCCCAGGACCTCGAGTTCCCGGCTGGTGATCGTAAGACCAGCTCCCTCGGCGGCCGGCGAGCGGCTCAGCAGGGACTCTCCGGCCGCCACGCGGCGGATCGCATCGGCTAGCTGCTCCCGGCCCACGTCCTTGAGGAGATATCCCTGGGCTCCAGCGCGCATGCTGGGGACCACGTAGTTCTCGTGGCCGAAGGTGGTGAGCATCACCACCTTGGTGGCAGGCAGCCGGTCACGGAGCTGCTTGAGCGCCCCGATACCGTCCAAGCCGGGCATCTGGACATCCATCAGGACCACGTCGGGAGAGGTGGCCATGGCCAGCTCCACCGCTTCCCGTCCGTCACGGGCGTCGGCGACCACCTCTAGATCGGATTCGACCTCAAGCATGGCGACTATGCCTTCGCGCACCATCGGGTGGTCATCGGCTACCAGCACCCGGATCATCCGCTTGCCCGGCTGGGAGCAGGGGTCTCGCACGGCAGGCGCAGGACGATTCGCGTGCCCTGGCCGGCCCGGCTGCTCAGCTCCAGGGTCCCTCCGCAGGCGCTCGCTCGCTCTCGCATCGAGGTGATACCGAAAGCTTCGGGCCGTACCTGCGCCTCAGGGTCAAAGCCGCCGCCGTTATCGGAGATCTGAATGGCCAGGGTCTGCCCCCGCCGGCTCATTACGACCTCGATCTCCGACGGCCGGGCGTGGTGCAGGGAGTTGGCGATCGCCTCCTGGGCTATCCGGAAGGCCGCCAGCTCAACCTGAGGAGGAAGGTGGACCTGGTCTAACCCGTGAACCTCCAGTGAGGTGCGGACCCGGGTGCGGGCCTGGACCCGCGCCAGCTCCTCCCGAACGGCAGCGGCGAGATCGGCCCGCTGCAGCGCCCCGGGGCGCAGGTCCCAAACCGAGCGGCGTGCCTCTTGGAGGCTGGAGCGGGCCAGCTCGGTCGCCTGGTCCATGGCTCGCCGGGCCCGAACTGGTTCGCGTTCCAGCCAGCCGCCGGCGGCTTGAAGCTGAACTAGGATTCCGGTCAGCCCCTGAGCGAGGGTGTCGTGGATCTCGCGAGCGATGCGGTTGCGCTCGTTCAGGGTCGCCATCTCCTGGGTGTCGGCGTAGAGCTGGGCGTTGCGCAATGCCAGGGCCAGCTGGCCTCCGACCACCGCCAGCATCTCAACCTGCCTCCGTCCGGCCACCTGACCCTGGCGCAGGACCAGGTAGCCGACCCGGTTGCCGGTCACCTGCAAGGGCACCACCACCAGATCGTCTACCTGGACCGGCGCGCCGGCGGACTGATTCGACTGCTCCAAGGCCGCGCTCAGTTCGGAGTTTCCGTGCTCGCCGGGCTGATCATCTCCTGATCGGCCCACCAGCCGGATCCCCCGCGGCGCCATCCCATCCGACATGTAGACCGAAACCTCGCTCACCTCCCAGAGGTTGCGGAGCTGTTGGGCAGCGCTGCTAGCCACGTCCGAAAGCACCAGTGACCGGCTCAAATCGGCGCTCACCGAGTTCAGGATGGCCAGCTCCCCGTTCCTCTGACGGAGCTCGGTGGTTCGCTCCTCCACCCGCTGTTCCAGATTCCTTTGAGCCGCTTCGATGAGCTGGTGCTGACCAGAGATGCGCTTGCGCATGCCCTCCAGTGCCAGCTCCAGGATCCCGATCTCATCGGCCGGCCCGGGCGTCACCGGGACCGGAGTCTGGAGGTCGCCTCCGGCGATCCGGCGGGCGGCTCCGGTGAGGGCGGAGAGCGGATGGAGGAGACGCCGGCTCAGGATGTCAGTCATGACGGCCGCCAGCGCGGCCAGGATCAGGAGGAAGGGGAGGAGCAGAGCGGTGACCCCCACGAGCCCGTGAGTAATCGTCTGGGAGAATCCCACGACACTGCCGTCGATTCCGGAGACCGGGATGCCCACCCCGAGGCTCCACTGACTGGCCGGAAGGGGGCTGTAGAAAACCGCCACCGGCTCCCCGGCCAGGTTGATCGTCTGATGCCCGTCCAGACCGTCACGCATGCTGTTGCCCACGGCGTACCAGGGACTCTTCTGGGAGACCAGGTTGACCGCAGCCGCCCGGCGCTGCTTCAGGCCTAGCCCGAGGTCAGCGGCACCACCTGGAGCGTAGCTGAGCAACGCCCCGTCGCTGCTCACCAGGAAGGCGTAGCCTCCCTCGGAGTGCCCTGGTGATCGGGTGAGGAAGTTTGACACCAGATTTTTAACGGTGAGATTGGCTCCGACCCAGAACTCGATCCCGTTAGCCGAGGCGGTCTCGATCGCGACCGTGACGGTCGGTCCACCGGTCGCGGGATTGTTGTAGACCGGGGTCCACACCAGCGACTGGGCGGAGTTGGATACCAGAGAGCGCCAGTGGGGGCTATTGAGATCGGTGGCCTGACGGGTCAGCCCTGCCTGGTAATCGCCCGCCGGCGGTGAGAGCTCGCTCAGGGTCGCGGCCGGGACGCCCGGGGCCGAGGCTGGGGAGACCGCGGTCAGGCCGCTGGCCGGCAGTTGCACCCAGACATCGGCCACTTCCGGGTGCAGCTGGTAGACCAGAGCCAGCTGGCCGTCCAACGATTTCAGCGCCACCTCCTCGGCACCGGTTTGGGCAGAGCCGGCAGCGGCGGTCGCCTGACTGGGGATCTGCGCCAGCCGCTCGCCGGTTGACTGGCTGATCAGTTCAACCTCGCCCTGGACTGACTCCAACTCGTTGTTGATCACCAGCGCCTTGCTCTGGACCAGATCCTGGAGGTGGGCGTTCTGGCTGGCCTCCAGCTCGGAGTTGGCGGTCTTCAGGGCTCCGCCATTGAGCCCCGACAGGGCGGCCATCCCGGCCAAGCTGAAGATGGCCAGGGGGATCACCGAGACGGCCAGCATCACGAGCAGGATCCGCCGCCGGATGCTGAGACGGCACCAGCTCGCTGTCCGGGCGCCCAGGCGTCGGATCCGATCTGCCAGCGACCGGTCCGGACGGGCTCTTGGTCGTGACATCGCCTACTCGGGACTTGGAAGGTGGTTCGAGGCGCCCATGGTACAAGCTCCTATATGGGGGCTAGCGCGCCGCCAATGAGGGTACGCGGGTTGATGGGCATCGGTTACACCTAGAAGGTGCCGGAGGTTACCCGAAGACCTCGCCCCCAGCGGGTGGTGATCGCCCCCAACGCGTTCAAGGGGACGCTGACCGCGCCCGACGCCGCCCGGGCAATCGGCGAGGGGGCGGCTGCCGCCTGGCCTGGCACCGTCTGCCGGGCAGTGCCCCTGGCGGATGGCGGGGACGGCTTCCTCGGCACTCTGCTCGCTCTGCCGGGCAGCGATCAGTTCCGCTGCCAGGTGTCAGGGCCGCTGTTGGAGCCGGTCTGGGCCGAGGTGGGCTGGCCCGGAGGAGAACCCGGTCGGACGGCGGTGATCGAACTGGCCGGCTGCTGCGGGTTGAGCCTGGTGGATCACCCCAGTCCCGACACTGCAGGCCGCGCCGGCACCGGGGGCCTGGGGGAGCTGATCCTCGCCGCCCTGGCGCGCCGGGCAAAGCGGGTGGTGATCGGCTTGGGCGGAAGCGCTTCTACCGACGGCGGCGCGGGCCTAGCCCAGGCGCTCGGCTTCCGCCTGCTGGACCGGGACGGTGAGCCGATCCGGCCCGGTGGGATAGGGCTGATCGATCTGGATCATGTCGAGGTGGCGGGCGCTTCCCCGCTACTTCGTGACACGGAGTTAGTGGCAGCCTGCGACGTCGACAGCCCGCTCCTCGGACCGCTGGGCGCGGCCGCCACATTCGCCCCCCAGAAGGGCGCCGATCCCCCGACCGTGCGGCACCTGGAGCGCGGTCTCGCCCGGTTGGCCCAGATCGTGGAGCGTGACCTCCATCTCGGGGCGACCGACTCGCAGCCAGGAATGGGGGCGGCCGGTGGCACCGCCTTCGGACTGGCAGCGTTCGGCGGGGCCCGCCTGGAGTCCGGGGTCTCCTTGGTGGCGTCATGGGTGGGACTCGACCAGGCGCTCGACCAGGCGGAGCTGGTCATCACCGGCGAAGGGCGTTTCGACCAGGCCAGCCTGCGTGGCAAGGTCACGGGCGAGGTGCTGCGGCGGTCCGCCAGCCGGCACCTGCCCTGCCTGGTGCTGGCGGGCAGTGCCGACCGGGAGGCGGAGGCGTCCGCGCTGGCGCTGGGGGGGCGAGTGGTGCTGACGGCGACCGGGAGTGATCGCCGGACTGCGCTCACCCGCCACCAGGCGTTCGCCCGGCTGCGTGAGGCAGCGACCAGGGCCTGCCTCGAGTTTGCGCAGAGCGGGAGGGGATGACCGGACCCAGGGTGGTCGGCGCGCGACCTCCGCTCAGTAGACCGGAGTGCACCACTCCCGATACTTCTCGATCTCGCCTTGCACCAGGCGGGAGTACATCTCGTCCAGCTGCTTCGTGAATGGGCCCGGCTTCCCGTCCGCCACCTTGCGGCGGTCAATCTCGACCACGGAGGAGATCTGGGCCCCGGTGCCGCATAGGATCACCTCGTCGGCGATGTAGAGCTCGGTGCGGTCGATCGGCCGCTCCACCACCGGCAGGCCCAGATCTTCGCTCCAGAACTGCATCAAAGTGGCCCTGGTGATCCCCTCCAGGATGTTGTCGGAGACAGCCGGGGTGATCAGTGTGCCCTTGCGGATGATGAAGAGGTTCTCCGCCGAGCCCTCGCAGACGTGCCCATCCTGCCCCAGCACGATGGCCTCGTCCAGGCCGTTCTCGAGAGCCTCGCTCTTGGCCAGCGCCGAGTTCACGTAGGTTCCGCTGATCTTGGCCCGGGCCGGGGCGGCGTTGTCGTCGATCCGGCGCCAGCTGGAGACCATGCAGCGCAGCCCCTGGGAGCGATCCAGATACTCGCCGAACGGCTGGGCATAAATGAAGAATCCGTCCTCCAGGTCATGCAGGCGAACGCCGATCTCCTGGGAGGCCTTGTAGACCAGCGGCCGGATGTAAGCGTCGCTCCGGAACTGATTGCGCCGGAGGAGCTGGACCGTGATCTCAGTGAGCTCCTCCGGGGAATAGGGGAGCTTCATCCTGAGGATGGAAGCCGACTGGTGCAACCGCTGGTAGTGCTCCAGCACGCGGAAGAGGTAGAGCTGCTCCCGTCCCTCATTCCAATAGGCGCGGATGCCCTCGAAGCAGGCGGTGCCGTAGTGAAGGGCGTGGGTCATCAGACCGAGCCGGGAGTCCCGGTAACGCCGCTCCTCGCCTTGGAAGAAGACCCAGGCCTGGTCCTGGTCGAATCCCTGGGCAGCGGCCGCCGGCCCCTGATTGGCATGGGGGTCGAGCACCAGCTGAGCGGCACCGGAGCGCACTTCGTGGGCGGCCATCGTCACTCTCCTTCAGCACTGGTGGAGCTGATCTGCTCGGATCGGCGCCAGTATACGGCGGGATTTCGAGCCGGCCCCGGCCGGGCATCGGCCGCTCCAGCCCAATCGTCCAAACGGGCCGGTGATACCATCGCGCCCAGTCATGCGAACGCCACGGGTCGGTTCTGGCGTGACGCGCTGGCTGGTTCCCGGTCTCCACGTCAAGCGCTGGGTGGGGGTCACCATCATCGCGATGGTGGGGATTGGCCTGGGGATCAGTTATGCCCTGCGCGACTTCTACCAGCACGCCCATCTGCCCGCCTTCACCTACGGTCTGACCCTTCAGTTCTGGCCTCGGTATATCCGCGCGGCGATCTTCTTGGGGATCGGCCTCGGCCTCCTCGCGCTGGGGATGTACAAGCTGACGCGCTCGCTGCTCAGCCCCTTCGTTCCCGGCGGCGACAAGGCGCTGGTCGAGCGCCTCTACGACTTCCGGCGTCTGCAGAAGGGGCCGCGAATCGTGGCCGTAGGTGGCGGCACCGGCCTGTCCACTCTGCTGCGTGGCATCAAGCGCCACAGCGGCAACGTGACGGCCCTGGTCACGGTCGCCGACGATGGCGGCAGCTCCGGCCGGCTGCGGGCCGAATACAAGGTCCTGCCCCCCGGGGACTTTCGCCAGTGCCTGACCGCCCTGGCCGACGTTGAGCCATTGATGACCGAGCTCTTCCAGTACCGCTTCAAGGAGGGCTCGCTCAGCGGCCACTCCTTCGGGAACCTCTTCATCATGGCCATGAGCGACATCACCGGGGACTTCGAGCACGCCCTGCGGGAGTCCGGCCGGGTGCTGGCGGTGCGGGGCCAGATCGTGCCCACCACTTTGGAGACCGTCACCCTGTGCGCCATCGCTGGCGAGGAGGTGCTGGTGGGTGAGTCCAAGGTCCCGACCGGGAAGGAACCGATCCAGCGGGTCTTCCTGGTCCCGGAGCACCCCCGGCTCAACCCCGAGGCCCAGCTGGCGATCATGAACGCGGAGATGGTGCTGATCGGCCCGGGGAGCCTCTACACCAGCCTGCTGCCCAATCTCCTGGTGGACGGGATGATCGAGGCCCTGCGCTCCACTCCGGCGATCAAGGTCTACGTCTGCAACGTCGCGACCCAGCCGGGGGAGACCACCGGCTACGCCGTCCACGATCACGTGGACACCCTGGAGCGCTACGTGGGCAGTGGTCTCTTCGACTACGTGGTCGCCAACAGCAACCTCACGCTGCCCCTCTCCCCAGCCGCCCAGGAGGCCGGGGTGCATCGGGTGACTTTCGATCGCAGCCGGGCCTCAAGCCATGGCAAAGCGACCAAGTACGTGCTGGGCGACCTGGCCTCGCCCACCATCACCACCCACCACGACCCCGACAAGCTGGCTCGCCTCCTGATGAAGAGGATCTGGTCCCGGGTATAACCGCAGACTGGGAGAGAGCACGATTCCACCAGCGCGGGCCGCCGCCCCCCCCCCCCGCAGAAGGGAGGCCCGGTCCGGACCCTCAGCTCCCCACGCGGTGGGCTCGAGGTCTGCCCCGGATGACGATCCCGCCGCTGGTCGCCGCGTGGCGCTGTTGGGTGGGCGCGACTGCGTCACTGCTCGCGGTCACGGTGCTGGCCGTTTTTCAGCGCCGCCGCCAGCCCTCTTCCTGACCGGAAACGCGGTGCGGCTGAGCCAGGTCGTGAATCCTCCGCCGGACCTGCTGCTCGACCGGCTGGACAGTGGGGAAGTGCCCAGGTGGCCGACTTCAGCTACCTGTCGCCCAGCATCCCCCACCACTAGACCACTCGGCCCTCGGCATGCGCCGGTGGCTGCCGCGCCATCTCGCTAGCCCCCATCTGCTACCGAATCCCGGGCGGTCCGGCGTCAGCCAAGTATGCGATCTCCATCTGGGGACTCCAAATACCCCGGGGCGCCAGCTGGCATGAGATCGGCCAGCACATCTACCCGACGGGGAACCGGAGATCCAACTCCAGCGTCGCCAAGGGGTCTGGCTCCGCGGGCGACCCGGTCCCCATACCGGTCGGGGACTTCGACGGCAGATCGATCGATGTCAACACCCCCCCGAGGGTGCCGGCGGCAGGGGGGGCGGCGGCTCGGGTCACGGTGCGGGCGGTCGACCTCACCCAGTTGCGACTGGAGATCAAGTGCGAGTCGGTCCGCCGTCCGCGCCTAGTAGCCGCCGGAAGGTCTGGGTTGACCCTTCCCCAGCAGCTGCTGGGGCGCGAGCAGGTTCCCCGCCAGCGCCAGGGTGCGCCGCCCCTCGCCCACCAAAGCTTCGCGGACCAACTCTTCCAGCAGTGCTGGAAAGGAGACCCCGCTGGCCTCCCACAGATAGAAGGCGAGGGAACCGGGGATGGTGTTGACTTCGTTCAGGTACAACTCCCCGGCGTCGGAGAGAAGGAAGTCGACCCGGGCCGTGCCGGCGCAGCCGAGAGCGTCGAAGGCGGCCACGGCAAGGTGCTGGACCTGCTCCTTCGTCGACTCGGAGATGGCGGCCGGCAGTTCCCGGCGGGAGTCTCCATCGCTCGCCTTGGGGATCTCCTGCTTGGTCCCGGTCGCGGACCCAGCCCCCTTTCCCTGATTGGCGTACTTGTCCGAGTAGCTGAGCAGCCCCGAGCTCTTGAGCGGCCGCTCCACCTCGGAGAAACGCGGCTCCTGACGCTTGACCGCGCAGTTGAGGTCCGCGGCTCCGAGCACGGCTCGCTCCAGCACCAGCTGAGGGTCGAATTCCAGGGCCAGGGAGACCGCCTGGTCCAGCTCCGGTGGATCGGTCGCCAGACCCACCCCGATGCTGGATCCGCCTCGGTTGGGCTTGACCACCAAGGGGAACCCCAGCTCGCCCGCCACCTCGCGGGCCTCCGAGAGGCTGCTCGCCGCGCGGCCTGGCACCACCGGTAACCCGATCGCCTGGAAGAGCTCCTTGGAGCGGAGCTTGTCCATGCCGAGCGCGGAACTGAGGGTGTCGGCCCCCACCTGGGGGATCCGGGCCATGGCCGCCAGTCCGGCCAGGGTGCCATCCTCCCCGAAGGTGCCGTGGAGGACGGGAAAGAGCACATCCACCGCCAGGTCGCGGGGCCGCGACAGCCGCGACGAGCTCCCCGCCCGGAGGTGGCCGGTCGCGAGATCGAGTAGTACCGGCTCACCGTCAGCGGGGAGGATCGCCCGGAAAGTCGAGAGCTCCTGAAAGCTGGGCTTGGTGATCCAGCTGCCCTCCTTGGTGATGTAGAGAGGAATCACCTCCGCACCCAGCTCCCGCAGCAGGGGCATCACCTGGCAAGCGGTGATGACGCTGATCTCGTGCTCCACCGACCGGGAGCCGAACACGACCGCCACCGTCACCCCCTGCAGGCTCACGCCTGCTCCAGGAAAGAGTCCGGGAGGTCGTTCTCGAAGAGCACGACACTGCCGGGACCGGCCACGTCCGGGAGCCGGCGCTGGGCCTCCGCCAGATCTCCCGCCACCGTCAGCTGGGATGGGGGGTAGCCAGCGTCCTGGAGACCGGCGGCGATGGCCGCGGACTGAATCCGGCCCACCAGGATCACGTGGCTGCAGACCGCAGCCGCCTGCCTTCCCAGCTCGCGCATGCTCTGCTCCTGCAAGGGCCCCAGCTCGATGAAGCCGGGGGTCACCAGCACCTGGCGCTGCCCGGGCAGGCTGCCCAGCAAGCGCAGCGCCGCAGCAGCCCCATCGGGGTTCGAATTGTAGGCGTCGTCGATGATGGTGATCCCGCTCACCCGGCTCACCTGGAGCCGGTGGGGCGCGCCCTCCAACCTGGCGACCCGCTCCACCAGCGTCTCGGTGGACACCCCGAGCTCGATCGCGCTGGCCCAGGCACACAGCAGATCGGCCAGGATCGGCTCGCCGTGCACGGGCACGGTCAGCTGCAGGTTCTCGCCGGCGGAGCCCCGCAGCTGCAGCTGGGAGCCCTCCGGGCTCACCGCGATCTCCTCCACCCACCAGCGGTCCCCCGGCCGGCCCACCCAGACCGGACGGGCCTGCAACGGGGCGGTCAGCAGCTCTCGCTCGCCGACATCGCCCGGGATCACCGCCACCCCGGTCGCCGGCAGGGCTGCCAGCAGCTCGGATTTGGCCTCGGCGATCTTCTGGCGGGAGCCGAACCGCTCCAGGTGCATCACCCCCACGGCGGTGACGATGCCCACCTGGGGATGGGTGAAGGAACAGATCTCGGCGATCTCGCCCGGGCGATAGGCTCCCATCTCGACGATCGCGAAGCGGTGCTCCGGCCGGAGCTCGTCATTGATGGCGCGGCAGACGCCCAAAGTGGTGTTGAAGCTGGCCGGGGTGGCGAAGCAGGGAGTCTCTGGGGAGTCCAGCAGCTGACGGAGGAAGAGCTTAGTGGTGGTCTTGCCGTAGCTACCGGTCACCCCGATCACCACCGGAGCGACCGCCCGGAGCCGCAGCTCCGCCTGGCGCATGTAGCGGCGGCGGCGCCTCAGCTCGTCCGGACTCAGGATCCCGACGGCCGCCGCGAAGGCGGCCACCAGGACCAGGTCGATACCCGCGATCACCACCGCTCCCGGCCAGCCGCTCCAGAGCGAGAGAAAGAGCGCGATCGTGGTGAGGGCTGCGCCGGCGATGGCCAGCCGGCGAGCCCGCGCGGTCCAGCGCAACTCCCCCCGCTTGCCGAAGGGCCGATTGGTCCCCCAGGGCAGCAGCGTCGCCAGCAGCAGGTAGAAGAACCGGGACGAATCACCCGGCCAGGCGGCCGCCGCCGCCAGGACGAGCGCAGCCAGCGCCAGGCCCAGCTGCCAGCGCCAGTTGCTGCGCAGGCGGCGGAGAGCGGTGTGCGCGAGCTGGGCCGGCTGATACTCGTCCAGCTGCAGCAGGTAGAGCCAGCCCTCGAAACGCTGCCTGACCATGGCCGCCGCCAGCACTGTCAGCAGGATGGCCTGCCAGATGGGGATGGTCACGAGATCAGAGTCTGGCGTCCACGAAGGAATCGAAGACAGCCGCGAACCGCGCCGGCTCGTCCACGAACGGGAAATGGCCGCTGGTGGGGAACTCGACAAGCTCCGAAGAGCTGATCAGCTGCCTGAGCTGCCGCCCGTAGGGTTCCAGCGGCCGCTCCAAGTCCCGGCCGCCCCAGATGATCAGGGTCGGGACCTGCACCCGCTGGGCGGCCTCGGTCAGGTCCTCCTGCACCGCGCGGACCAGGATCGGTCGGAGCGGCCCCGCCGAGCGATAGTCGGCGGAGCCCATCCGCTGGCGCAGCCACTCGACCGTAGGCGCGGCGAGCCGCGCCGGCAGTACCGTCTCGGCGCTGCGGCGGAGCGCGTGGAACGTTCGGACCCGCCCGCTCGGGCCGCCTGAGTTGGGCAGCAGTAACCCGGAAGGAGCGCAGAGCAGGAGGCGGTCCACGGGTGCCGGCGGTTCACCCGCCAGTCGGAGGGCCACGCCGCCTCCGTAGGAGTGGCCGAGCAACGCGACTCGTTCCCAGCCCCGCTCCCGGATCAGCTCCTGGACCAGCGCCGCGTACCCGGCTCTGGTCCAGTCGGTCACCCCGAGCGGAGATTCGCCGAAGCCAGGCAGATCGAGCGCGACCAGTCGTCGGGGAGTCTTGGCCCGCCGAAGCAGTCCAGTGAAGCTGGCCGCGTTGGCCCCCCAGCCGTGGAGCAGAAGAACCGGGGGGTCGCTGCCGACCCGCTCCAAGAAGGAGACGTGGTGCGCCCCCAGCACTGTGGTCTGCCGGGTCGGCGCCACCGAGCCGGGCGGAGAAGTCGGCATCGGAGTTCGAGTCTAAACCGTAGTTGGGGGTGGGTTCCGCATCCGGCGCGGCGGATCTGGAAACCAATCAGCTCAAGGTCGCACCGACTGGACGTGGTGCCGCCGGTCACCTCCGGTCGACAGCAGCTCGGCGAGCTCGGTAGCAGCCTAGCTGCTGATCGCTGATGTCATGAGGCTCACCTCGCACCACGGTCGGGATCGCAGACGAACTGCGTGACCGCGCCAAGGCAGTCGCGGCGCAGGAGGGAATGACGCTTGCTGCCGGGGTGGACGAGGGCCTGCGCCTCGCTGTCGGGCGGCGCGAGTCGCCTTCCCCGGCGGACGGAGAGGCCTTGACGACCTTCAAAGGCCGAGATCTACAAAAAGGCGTGAATTTAGATGACCCGGACGGCCTCCTTGACTTGATGGCTGACGATGCTCACCCCTGACATCAATCTCCTCGTCTACGCTCACCGAGAGGACGCTCCCGACCGTCTGGCCTACCTGCGCTGGCTGGCGAGCTGCTGGCTGGACCGGCGCCCTTCGACGTGGCCGAGCTGGTTCTGTCGGGGTTTTTGCGGGTGGTCACCCACCCTGGATCTCCACCCCGCCGTCACCACTGAAGCAGGCGCTCAAGTTCGCGAATCAACTCCGGGCCCATCATCTGGCGGTACTGCGGCGCCCCGGGACCCGCCACGGGGACCGCTTCCGAGAGCAGGCGCGGCGTGTCAACGCTGGGGGGAATCTGCTGCCAGACGCCTACCTCGCTGCTCTCGCGATCGAGTCAGGCTGGGAATGGGTCTCCGCTGATCGCGACTTCAGCCGCCTTCCCGGGCCCAAGTGGGGGTATTCACTTTCCTCAGCGAACAGCTAGCCCGGAAGCAAGCCCGCGCTTCTCGAGCCGACAGCTAGCCCGTTTGGCTGGCGGTCACTGCCTAGGAGCGCCGACCCCAACCTCTAAGCCGTGACTAAGGGGGCCTCCGAGGTGACGTGTTTTGATCTCGCGATGGCCCGACCTATAATTCCGCTGCCGTGCCGGAAGAGGTAATCGACCGAAGGCCCGGTCCGCCCCGGGTCCTGGTGGTCGACGACGAGCCCGCCATCACCGACTTCATCCAGATCGGTCTGAGCCGGGAGGGCTTCGAGGTCGAGACCGCCCCAGACGGCCGGGCTGCTCTCGCCGCAGTCGATCGCTTCGCTCCGGACGTGGTGGTGCTGGACGTCATGATGCCCCGCATGGACGGGATCGCCCTCATCCGGGAGCTGGCCGGAGACCCCCGGCGCGGCTTGGTGATCCTGAGCGCCCGCGACGACACCCAGGACCGTATCCGCGGCCTCGACCTGGGTGCCGACGACTACCTCGGCAAGCCCTTCGAGTTCGGCGAGCTGCTGGCTCGCGTCCGCTCCGTGCTGCGCCGGCGTCAGCCGGACCAGGCGGCGGTGCTCCGGGCCGGTCCGCTCCAGCTGGACCGCAGCACGAGGAAGGTCTGCCGGGGCAGCAACGAAGTGGAACTCTCGGCCAGGGAATTCGACCTCCTCGCCTACCTCATGGAGCACCACGGCGAGGTGCTCACCCGCGATCGGCTCCTGAACGCGGTTTGGGGGGTCTCCTTCTACGGGGACGAGAACAATCTCGAGGTCTACATCCGTTACTTGCGGCTCAAGCTCCGTGACACCGACCGCCAGCTGATCCAAACCGTCCGGGGGGTGGGCTATCGCCTCGCCGCCGACTGACGCCACCGTGCTCTGGCACCAGAGCCTTCGCTGGCGGCTGACCCTCTCCTTCGTCGGGCTGCTGGCGGTGCTGCTGGTGGTCGCGGGCGGGATTGAGTACAGCCTGCTGAGCGGGGCGACCCTGAGCAGCCGCGGCCAGAGCCTCAAGGCGACCTTCGACGACGGACGGGCCGTCTTGGTGGCCGAGGAGCGGTCGCGACTGCGGGCGGGCCGCCCGCCGCTCGCGAACTCGCGGCTGGCCCTCAATCTGGTCAAGGTGCTGGCGGCGGCCGGGCTCACCGCCGCTGTCTACTCACCAGCTCTGACCGAGGAGGCGTCAGCCGGCCCGGGCACCGCCTCCGGAGTGCGGACCGGAGTCGACGTTCCCAGCCAATCGCAGAGCGATCTCCTGGCTGCCGCCCAATACCAAACGGTGATCGGGCCGACCCTGCTGGGGAATGGCGCCAGCAGCCGCTTGGTGATGCTGCTTCCGCTCACCGGCCGCCTAGGCAAGCACCTGGGGGCGGTCGAAGTGGTGGAGCCAGCCGGGCCGATCCAGAGTGAACTCGCCTCGGCCGCGGCGGTGGTGGCGGTGGGCAGTGGCGCAGTCCTGCTGGTAGCGCTGCTGATCGGACTGATGCTGACCGCGCGCGGACTGGGACCTCTCAGCCGCTTGACGGCGGCCGCCCAGGCGTTGGGACGAGGCGACCTCAGCCGGCGCAGCGGCCTGAGGCCCCGGCGGGACGAGGTCGGCGAACTGGCGCGGGTCTTCGACGAGATGGCGGAAAACGTGGAATACACGGTCAAGGAGCGGGAGGCCGCCGAGCGCCGCATGCGCCAGTTCATTGGCGACGCCTCGCACGAATTGCGCACGCCGGTGACCGCCATCAAGGGCTACCTCGACGTCCTCCAGCGGGGCGCGGGGGCCAGTCCCGAGGTAGTCAAGGCGGCGCTGCCGGTGATGGCGCAGGAGGCGGAACGGATGCGCGCGCTGGTGATGGACCTGCTCACCCTTGCCCGGGCCGACGCCCACCGCTCGGTTGAGTTGCGACCAGTGGATCTAGCGGCGTTCCTGCAACGGTTTCTGGAGTCCCGCGCCCAGTCGACCACGGTGACGTTGGAGCTGCAGCCGGGGTTGGTGGCATTGGCCGATCCCGACGCCCTGGCGACCATGGCGGGCAACCTCCAGGCCAACGCTGAGCGGCACGGCCAGGGACGGGAGATTGTCTGGTCCACCGTCCAGGAGAGAGGCCTGGTCGGATTGCGCTGCGCCGACCACGGGCCCGGCATCGACTCCGCCGATCTGCCCCATGTTTTCGAGCGTTTCTTCCGGGCCAGTGGCTCCCGCTCCCGCCAGGACGGCGGCAGCGGACTGGGTCTGGCGATCGTGCAGGCGCTGGCTGAGGCTCAGGGGGGGCAGGTGGTGGTGGAATCAGAGCCGGGCCAGGGAGCCCGCTTCACGGTGCTGCTGCTCCCGACCGGGGCAGCCGGCTGGGTGTCCGCCCCACCAGTCCCCTGAGCCCCCGTGCTCTGGTTTCAGCCGTTAGCCAAGGCCGCGAGCTTGAGCACCGTGTTCCAGTTGCGTGCGGTACCGCGGGTTCCTGCCTGACGCTCAATCAGGGACATCGTCAACCGGGAGCGGCCGATGCCCTCGGGGTAGGTGGCGTAGAGCTGGCGACCCCAGGCGCTTACCCGCTCCGGACCTGACGCGGCATCCAGGGCCCGCACCGACTCATCGTCGGGCGCGGACTTGAGGAAGACCACCACCAGGTGGGTGGGGTCCTGCTCGGCCAGCTGCGGAAAAGGGTTCTGGGCGATCACCGACGACAGCTCGGTGACTCCCCGCACCAGGATGTCCGTCCGTAGCTCCAACCTTTGTTCCATCTCCGTCTCGAGCAGCTGCTCCAGGTCGACTCCGACAGCGGTTGGGCTGCCGAACACCAGGTTGCCGGTCTGGAGCAGAGTGCGGGGGTTCTCCATGCCTACTTCGGCGAGAAGCTGGCGGAGATCGCCCATGGAAACCTTGCTCTTGCCACCAACGTTCACCGCCCGGAGCAGGGCGATTTGAGTGGTCACTGGGCTGCTCGCAGGTGCGGATGGGAATCGAAATGCCGCGAATAGAGAGCCATCATCCCAAGTTACCCCCTCTCCCAACCAGGGCGGGTCGCTGGCGTAGGCAGAGCGCCCATCAAGTTGGGCCAGCGGGAACGCCTGGGCGGTACTAGCTGCGACCGGTGACGCCGCCGATTCCTTGGAATTTTTCAGCGCTTTTTCGACGACGGAGCTCCCCCCGCAATCGCCGATCCCTCGGCCGCCCTGGGTCTGACGGTAAAACCACTCCTCATCGCGCCCGTGCGGCGTGGCCAGTCCTTCCATGATGGCGCGGCCGATGAGGGTGTTGTCCTGGGCGGGTAGGGAATAGGCCCGGGCGGCGTGGTGCGCCTCGGAGAAAAACCCCTCTCAACGCGATTCGCCTAGCACCGAGACCACACCGCCCGGGAGGGCTAGGTTTGCCGACTGCTGGATCAGGTGCTTGGCCCGGGTGATCGCGCCGGAACCGACCTCGGGAATCACGAAATCACTCGGATCCACCGCGACATCAGGCTGCTCGACCAAGCCTCGGGGCACTCGACCACCTCCGACGCTGCACCGCTGAGTACCTCGTGCACGAGCCGCCGCTCCGGCTCGCGGAAGACCTACTCGTCGGTATCCAGGAAGACCACTGGCACCGGTCGCACGGTATCGCTGCGCGCATTGGCGAGCGCCTGAATCGGTTCGCGTCGGGCGGAGTTCAGACGGCGGAGTCTCCCCGCGCCACCAGCAGTCGCACGACTCCGGGCTCGCTCCACGGCTCCAAGGCCAGGATCTGGTCGCCATCCTCGGTGCAGCTGCGAGGCACTGAATCGGCCGGCTCACCTTCGTCCAGCAGTACTTCGAGAGGCTCGCCCGGCGAGAGCCGGTTGAGGGCGATCCTGGTGCGCACGAAGGTCAGCGGGCAGGCGACACCGCGAAGGTCAAGTCGAGCCGGTTCACGCTCTGGATCGATGTCGCTCACCGTCGATCAAGGCTCCCGGTGCGGCGACCTGGCCGCTCGAAATAAGCGAAGTGCAAGCAGGCGATCGTCGCCCAAGCCGCACCCACCAGCAGTTCCTCCCCGATCAAGGGCCAGGCCGCCGCCAAATGGTGTCCGGTCGCGAGCAACCGACCAGCGGCGATGCCACGGGTCAGCGGGAGTAGGTGGGCCAGAACTCGGAGCACCCCCGGCAGCTGGTGCAAAAGCAGCTCCACGCCGCAGAGCAGCAGCATCGCGAAGTAGGCAATGTTGGCGATCTGCCAGCTGTCCCGGGCCCGCAGTCCGATCGACCCCAGCGCCATTCCGAATCCGGTGCCGGAGGCGGTGGTGATCAGCACCGTCAGAGTGAGCAGGGGAAGCGCCCTCGGGGAGGGACGGAGGTTCAAGATCAAGGCCGAGACGAGGAACCCAAAGGCGGTCGTCGGGAGACCGGAGACCAGCACGGGCTGGCCCCGGCCCAGCAAGAGCGCAATCCGGCTGGCGGGCGTGGCCAAAATCGGGCTCAGGCTGTGGAACTGGCGCTCGTTGGCCAGCGCCATGGCATCCCGTAGTTGGCGGACATGCTGCAGATCTGGATTGAGCTCCCGACCACAAAGAAGCTGGTCGACCCGACCCCGGTGGCTCGCCCCCAGTAGACGAAGCAGAGGATCTGGAACAACGGCGCCGCCAATAGGGTGGGGATGTACTGCAGGGGTTGATCCAGTAGCGGAGAGCCCGGTAGGAGATCAGACCCCCGATGCAGGAAACCCGCCAAAAGTTGCCGGTGTTGCCGGTGCGCTGCAGCGAGCCGGCACTCACTGGAAGGCCCAAGTGGCGTGGGCGCGGGCGAGCCGCTCCCCATTGCTAACCAGCCCCACTCCCAGCCCCAGACAGACCGGCGAGGCCACCGCACACCACCGCCAGGGCACCCAAGGATTGCCTCCCAGGGCCGCAGACGGGCCAGACCGGGTAACCCAGTGCGCTGGACAAGGCAGTGGCGCTGCGATACCGGACAAAGGTCGCCCCCAGCACCAGGCCCAGCAGCCCGAAGAGCTTCCCAGGTTCGCCACGCAGGGAGTTTCCCCGCCCGGTCCCGCTCTCGCGGCGACGGCGGCGTACGGGACCGGTAGTGGTGCGGTAAGTCCGTCGAAGGTCGACCACTTCGATGGCGGGCTCGCCGCGGGGCGGGGCGGCTGGGGGCACGGGCGGCCAAGTTTACGGGAGCAGTGTCCCGAGTCAGCCAACGAAGCGGCTCCTCCAGCTGATCTTGAATGGGACCAGCTGGATGGGGCAGCCCCCTTGGTTAGAGGTCGGAACCACGACCGGCTAGCGCTTGGCGATCAGCTGCAGCTCGAGGCAGGCCTCGCGGGGCAGCTCGGCCACCCCGATCGCGACCCGCGCGTGGTGACCCTGCTCGCCCAGCACCTGGCGGAACAGCAGGGACGCTCCGTCGACCACCTCCGAGTGGCGGGCAAAGTCCGGCGCCGAGCGGACATACCCGGTGAGGAGGATCAGGCCGGTGATCCGATCCAGCTTCCCAACCGCGGCGGCCAGCAGCGCCAGCAGGGACAGGGCGGCGGTGCGAGCCGCCGCCGCGCCCGCCTCGACGCTGAGGTCTGCGCCCAACCGACCGTGGATCACTTTGCCATCGCGCATAGGCAGGACGCCTGAGGTCACGATCAGCTTGCCGGAATAGGTGAAGGGGACGTAGCTGGCAATCGGGACGGGGGGCGGGGGCAGCTCCAGCCCCAGCCGCACGAGACGCTCCTCCGGGGTGTCGCCCGGGACCTGCTCGATCACGGTGGCGCCTCGGCGTCGAGGCGCTGCCGCCGGCGCCTCCGGTAGAAGGCCAGGGAGATCCCCACCAGGATCAGGACGACGACCACTGCCACCACCACCCACCAGGGGACCGGTGAGCCCTTGGCTGCCTTCTGGTGCTGGTGGCGCGGGGTGGGCGTGGGGGTGGGGGTGGGGGAGGCAGCGACCGAGATCGGAGTGCCCGAACTGGAGCGCAGCGCGACCGGGGGGGGAGCGGTCGCGTCCAGAGCCCGGGCCATCGCCGCCTCCCGGGTGAACGGGTTGTAGACCGACGCCAGCACCGTGAGCGGGGTGGTGGAGAGCGCCGAGAGCCCAGTCACCTCCGAGCTGGGCAGTCCCTGCTGGAAGGGCGCCCAGGCACCGCCACCGTTGACCGTCCGCTGCAGCCCGCCGCCGCTGCTGCCCCCGTTGTCCCCGCCGACGTAGATGACGGCGGGGTTGTCCGGGTCGAAGGCGATGGTGTTGACCGACCACAAAGCACCCCCAGCCAGGGTCTGAGCCTGCCAGGTGCCGCCGTCGTCGGAGCTGGCGTAGAGCCCCTTCAGGCTGCCGACCAAGAGAGGCGGGGTGGTGCCCCCCTTCACCACCGGGCCGGCTGCCACCGAGAAGACCGGCGCCCCGCCGGGATCGCCGCCCGGAATCGACTGCCAACCGGAGTCGGCCCCCACCGCCAAAGAGCGGTAGAGGTTGTCCGGCTGGGCGGTCTGGTCCGATCCTGCCACCACGCCCAGCGGTGTGTCCGCCACGATCGCCACGGCGGAGATGCTGAGCGAGCTCAGCCCAGCCGCCGCCCAGGCCAGGCCATCGCCGCTGACATATACGCCCTGCTGGGTGCCTAGGACAATCGCCGTGGGGCCGGTGGCGATGGCGCGCACGTCCAGGTTCTTCAGGCCCAGGTTGGCCTGTTTCCAGCTCAGGCCGCTGTTGGAGCTGCGGAAGACTCCGGCATGGGCGGTCCCGGCGTAGAGCACCGAACCCGAGCTGCCGTAGGCGAGGGTCCAGGTGAACTTGCCGAGCGAACTGGCCGACCAGGTCTGACCGCCATCCGAGCTGACCCAGACGCCTCGGCTGGTGGCCGCCGCCAGGTCCTGGGGGGTGCTGGGGTTACCAACCACCTTCCAGAAGCTGGCGTGCCCGCCGGGCGAGATCGGAATCGGCGGGAGGGCCGACCAGGGCCCCGAACTGGCCGCCGCCCCGGTCAGCAGCGCTGCCGCCCCCATCCCCAGGGCCAGCACGATCGAACCCAGAGCGGCACCCCGCCGCCAGAGCGGGAGTAGGCGCTGAGCTACCAATCTGCCGGCTCGATGGTCTGGTCGCGTCCGGCGCCGACCGACACCCAGTCCACCTTGGCGCCCGCCAACTCGGCGATCCGATCGATGTAACCGCGCGCCTGGTCGGGGAGGTCTTGGAGCTGGCGGGCGTCCTTGGTGCTGCGCTGCCAGCCGGGCAAGTCCTCGTACTCCGGCTCGAGGTGCTTGAGGTGGGAAATGTTGGCCATGGGATGGTCTCGGGGCTCCCCTTTGCTGCGATACCCGGTGCAGACGCGGATGACCTCGAGTTCGTCGAGGACGTCGAGCTTGGTGAGGGCGATGGAATCGATGCCGTTGACGCCGACCGCATAGCGGGCGACGCAGGCGTCGAACCAGCCTACCCGGCGGGCCCTCCCGGTCGTGGTGCCGTACTCCCGCCCAAGCTCGCGGAGATACTCACCCAGGTCGCCTGCCAGTTCGGTCGGGAAGGGACCGTAGCCCACCCTGGTCGTGTAGGCCTTGAAGACCCCGATGGTCCGCCCTACATGCCGGGGCCCGATCCCCGCTCCGGCCAGGGCCCCGCCCGCCGAGGGGTAGGAGCTGGTGACGTAGGGATAAGTCCCGAGGTCCAAGTCCAGCATGGTCCCCTGGGCTCCCTCCAGGATCACCCGATCGTCCCGGGCCAAAGCCCCCTGGATCAGCGGATAAGGATCGCGGATGAAGCGATCCAGCCGCTGGGCGTAGTCGGTGTACTCGGCGAGGATCGCCTCCACGGTGAAGGGGGGCGCGTCGTACAGCCGGGTCAAGGCGTCGTTCTTGAGCGGCAAGACGAAGTTCAGCTTTTTCTCCAAGAAGCGCAGCTTCTGGAGGTCGCCCACCCGAAAGCCGATCCGGCGCACCTTGTCGCTGTAGGCGGGTCCCACGCCGCGGTAGGTGGTGCCCAGCCGGTCGTCCCCGCGGGCACTCTCCTCCATCCGGTCCAGAACTGGGTGGTAGGGCATGATCATGTGGGCCCGCTCGCTGATCACCAGGTTGTCCAGGTTGGCGCCCTGGGCCTCCAGCTCCTCCAGCTCCGAGAGCAGCACCTTGGGGTCCAGCACCACCCCGTTGCCGATCACGCAGACGGTCTTCGGGTGGAGGATCCCCGCCGGGATCAGGTTGAACTTGAAGGTGTGGCCGTCCACCACCACGGTGTGGCCGGCGTTGTTGCCGCCCTGGCTGCGGATCACCATGGGGGCCGACTCCGCGAGCAGGTCGACGATCTTGCCTTTGCCCTCGTCGCCCCACTGGCCGCCGAGGCAGATGACGACGCTCACCGCCCTAACTCACTCACCCGACGGGTCCTGGTGAACCCGGTCCACGTCGTGGAAAGCAGTCTGGCCGGCGTTGAAGAAGAGGTTGATCCGATCCACCGGGCCATTGCGGTTCTTGGCGATGTCCAGCTCGGTCATCGCCGGGTCCTTGCCCTCCTCGTGCATCCCCGGGCGGTACAGGAACATCACGATGTCGGAGTCCTGCTCGATGCTGCCCGAGTCCCGCAGGTCGCTCAACTGGGGCCGGCGGTCAGTGCGCCGTTCGGACTCGCGGTTGAGCTGGGAGACGGCGATCACCGGCACGTCCAGCTCCCGGGCCAGGCTCTTCAAGCCGGCGGAGATCTCCGACACCTCCTGGGCCCGGGAGTCGGAGCGGGTCGTGGCCCGCATCAGCTGCAGGTAGTCGACGATGAAGAGGTCGACCTGGCTGACGGCACGCAGCCGCCGGGCCTTGGCCCGCATCTCGATCACCGAGAGGGCGGGGGTGTCGTCGATGTAGATGGAGGCCCGGCTGAGCGTGTCCATCGAGGTGGCGATCCGCTGCCAGGTGTCGTCGGCGAGCTGGCCGGTGCGCAGCCGATAGGCGTCCACCCCCGCCTCGCTGCAGAGCATCCGCTGGACCAGGGCATCTCGCGACATCTCCAGGCTGAAGAGGGCGACCCCGTGGTGGCGTTGCACGGCGGCGTGCCGGGCCACGTTGAGGACGAAGGAGGTCTTGCCCACCCCGGGGCGGGCAGCGACCACGATCAGCTCCGAGCGCTGGAAGCCGGAGGTGACCGCGTCCAGCTTGCCGAAGCCACTGGCGACCCCGGTCACCGAGCGCTTGGCCCGCTGGTTGTAGGCGTGCTGCAGGGTCTCCCAGGTCTGGGGCAGCCGCTCGGCGATCGACTCGAAGTCGCTCTTCACCCGGCCCCGGTCCGCCACCTGGAAGACGGTTCGCTCCGCCTCTTCAATGGCCGGCTGGGCCTCCAGGCTCTCGTCGAAGCCCAGGTCGGCTAGCTTCCCCCCAGCCGAGATCAGCCGTCGCTTGAGCGAGTGGTCGGTGACAATTCGGGCGTAGTACTCGACGTTGGCCGCCGTGGGCACCGAGGCGGCCAGCGAGGTGAGCACCTCGAGCCCTCCGACCCGCCCCAGCGACCCTTGGTGCTCCAGTTCGTCGGCCAGGGTCAGGGTGTCGATGGGCGTGCCCTGGGAGAAGAGGTGGAGCATAGCCCGGAAGACGTCGGCGTGGGCGGCTAGGTAGAAGTCGTCGGCGTCCAGCTTGCCCACGACCACGCCGATCTGGTCTTTGTCCAAGAGCAGCGCACCCAGGACCGAGCGCTCGGCGTCGACGTTGTGGGGCGGGAGCCGAAGTGGGGTGGCCGGCCGGAGCTCCGGCCGGGCGCTCACGCCGCGACGACCCGGACTTTGATCCGGGCCTCGACCTCAGCGTGGAGTTTGGCCACCGCCTGGTGTTCCCCCACCTCGTGGGCCGGCTCGAACTCGATCTTCCGCCGGTCGAGGGAAACTCCCAGCTGGGACTCGATCGCCTCCGCCACATCGATGTTGACCACCGCCCCGTAGAGCTTGCCGGTCTCCCCGGCCCGGGCCGAGATCTCGACGACTGTCGACTCGAGCTTGCTGGCGGTGGCCCGAGCCTCGGTCAACTCGGCCTCCACCTTGTTGCGCTGGCGTTCGCGCTGGGCCCGGATCTGGGCCTCGGCGGTCGCCCGCGCAGGCTGGGCCAGGCGGCGGGGCAGGAGGAAGTTGCGAGCATAGCCGTCGGCCACCTCGCGGACCGCACCGGCGCGTCCGGTCCCGGATACGTCCTTGATCAGGATGACCTTCACGTCAAATGCTCCTCGCTAGGTGTGGGCAGCGGGCCGTCAGGCCCGGCCTCATCGCCTGCCTCGACAGTCCGCCCCCCGGCTGACGATGGAGAACGGTACCAGGGAGCGGCCTCGGTCGGGCGCCGCCCGGCCGGCAGCCGCCGCGGGCGGCGCCGGGCGAGCCCGGGCGTGGCCCTGGCCAGGACGGCCAACCGACCGGCGGCGACGACTCCCTGCTTCAGGTCCAGGTCGAAGCGGCTCCGCCCGGCCCCGATGTCCGCCTCGATCGACTCCCGCAGTTCGCGGGGTGCCTGGGCGTTGAAGGTCCGGACCGCCAGCACCGTCAGGGCGATGGCGTCCATCTGTCCCACCACTGGAACCCAGGCCGGCAGGTCGATGGCGGGGTTGAGGATCAGCGCCAGCGAACCGACCAGGGCCGCCTTGAGCGGAGCCGGGGTCCGGGGATCGCGAGCCAGGCAGTAGGCGAGGCGGAGCTGCTGGGGCAGCTCCCAGATCAATAGACGGAGCCGCTTCAAGCGATTGATGGCAGGCACCTTGATGAAGTTGCGATATTGTCCCCCGACCGATCCAGTCTATCTGTAGTCCTTACCGCCAGCGCCCCTCGGGCACACCCCCCCGGCCGCGTCTTATGGACTCTGGTCGGTGTGGGCGGTGCCGGCATCGCCGGGGAGGTTCTGCCCTTGGTTAACTGCTGCTTGCGGCCCTCACATCACGATGTCCGATGCGATGACGCGGACAACCATCAACCTTCCGGAGGACCTCCACCGAGCCGCCCGTTCGCTGGCCCGTGACCGGGGAGAAAGCCTGAGCCAAACGATCAGTGAGTTTGTGAGACGGGAGCTGAACCCCAGCACTGGAACTGAGCGCATCAGCATCGACCCGACCACCGGATTTCCTCGGGTACGCCTCGGGAGACCGATTACGACCGAGATGGTTCGCGCCGCTGCCGACGACGAATGAATTCGCGGTGACCTACCTCTTGGACAGCAACGCTCTGCTGGCGGTCGCCGTCGAAGGCCACATCCACCACCCTTCGGCGGCTCGCTGGTTGGCGGTTACTACTGACCCGGTGGCGACCTGCCCGATCACGCAAGGCGCCCTGGTGGGCCTGCTCATGCGGGACGGGCTGGAGGGCACCGAGGCCGCTCCGGTGCTCCGAGAGTTCACCGGTCATCCTCGCCACACCTTCTGGCCGGATGCCGTCGGCTACCGCTCGGTCGACTTTTCCTTGGTGTTCGGACATGGCCAAGTCACCGCCGCCTACCTGGTCGCATTAGCCCGCCACCGCCGGGCCCGTCTGGCCATCTTGACCGCGACTTGGCCAAGGGAGCTGAGGACGTGGCTACTTTGATCCCCGTCGGCTAGCCGCTTTCGGAGCCAGCGCGGCGCGGGCTCACCGGTGCGATCCGGCGGGGACGGCTAGCGGGTCGCTCGGCGACGGTCGCGCAGTCGGTGCCTGGCCAACGCAGCCAGTCCGATCACCATCACCAATAGAACTCCGACCAGCGGCCACAAAGCGAGCGACAGCAAAAGCAGAGCGCCCAACACCAGCTGGTTGCGCAACGATGAGCTCAGCGTCCTGGTTCGCATCAGCGGTTCAGCCTCTCGATATCCACCGGCCGGCAGCGATCCCGCGAGCGCGGGATCGTCTAGTGGTCGGAGTATGCGCGCCCGGCAAGAACCGCACCTTTTCCAGCGCAGTTCTTGCATTGACAATCGATCGCCTGAAATCCCCGCGACCCCCCGGGTGTGCCCCTGCGGAGGCCAACTTTCGTTAGCGGCCGGGACGGCGATGGACGCGCATCGAATGAATCAGCCAGCCGGTCAGAACCAGTACCGCGGCCAGCAGGATGCCAACCGTCGGCCACTCCACTAGCAGGAACAACAGGCAGAGGGTGATGAGCAAAACCAGCACCGTCCGGGTAGCTCGGATTGGCATCAGCCCCTTAGCCTCGCCTGAGATGCACCCGAGAAACCCTCTCCCGAGTGCGCGGTCTCCTAAGCAAACGAGTATGCGCGCGTCAGCGGAGTTCAACTCGCGCAGCAGGAATCTGTGGTTGCGCCCACCAATGCGCCCAAACGAAGGCAGCTCTTGGCATCCGCCGGCGGGATCGTGCCCCGCCGGAGCGCCTCATTCCGGCTGGCCGGCCGCTCCCAGCTAGCGCGACGCCTCCGGTTCGGCTCCCGGCTCAGCGCGACGCGGTTGCCAGACCGCTCGGCGAAGCTCCAGGTACCCGATCGCCGCCGGCTCGGACCCTGGGTCTGCGGGCCCGGGGAGCTGGCCCTCCATGACCGCCTCGAGCAAGACCGCCTGGGCCCGGCCAATCCAGGGGCCGGCCGGGAGTTGGAAGGCGTGCTTCAGCTGCTCGCCCCCGAGCGGTGGGCGGAGGCCCTGGGGGTTCGCCTCTCCCACCGCCGCCAGCCGCTCCTCAAGCTCGTCGAGTTGCGCCAGCCCGGGATAGGCAGACCCCTCGGTGTCGGCGCGAGCCACCGCCATCAGCGCGGGGAGTAGCTCCCCGGCGGCATGCCAGAGCCGGCGGACGGCGCTGTCGGCCCACTCCGAGTGGTACTGAATCGGCCGCATGTGGAGCAGCACCAGCCGGCGCACCGCATCGATCTCGGCCCCACTGAACCGAAGTCTCCTCATGACCGTTTCGGCGAGGTCCGCCCCCTGGTGCGGATGCCCGATGAAGGTCGGACCGTCGGGGCCGGCCGCCGCGGTGGGGGGCTTGCCGACATCGTGGAACAGCACCCCGAGCCGCACCACCCGCTCCCGGGAGGCGGCGTCCAGGGCCAGGCAGGTGTGCTCGAAGACATCGCCCAGGTGGTAGCCACCCTGCTCGACTCCCACCATGGCGTCCAGCTCCGCTGAGATCTGGGCCAGGAGGCGGGTTCGCTGGAGAATCCGCAGCCCCAGCGCCGGCCGGCGCGCGACCAGGAGCTTGAGCAGCTCGTCCCGGATTCGCTCCGGAGCTACGATCGAGAGCCGAGGTGCCATCTCGGTCATGGCCTCCTCCACCCCGGGAGCCAGTTGGAACTCCAGTTGGGCCACGAACCGCGCCGCCCGCAGCATCCGCAGGGGATCTTCGGAGAAGGTTTCGGCCGGCGGGAGCGGGGTCCGCAGTAGCCCCAGTCGGAGGTCCTCCAACCCCCGACCCGTGGGGTCCAGGACGGTCCCCCCACTGTCCAGGAAAAGCGCGTTCAAGGTGAAGTCGCGCCGCCAGGCGTCCTCCTCCATGGTCCCCGCCCGCACCGTTGGCTTGCGACTCTCCGGCGAGTAGGCCTCGGACCGGGCCTTGACGAACTCGACCGTGAAGCGGTCCTGGCCGGGAACCAAGAACGCGATTTGGGCCGTCCCGAACCGCTCGAAGGCCACCACCCGAGCCCGGCGGTCCCAGCGCTGGCGCAGCCACTCGGCGGCCGCCTCGGCGCTGCCCTGCTCCACCACCACGTCGACGTCCGTCTCGGCCGGCCGTCCCATGAGGAGGTCGCGGACGTAGCCACCCACGATGCAGACCCTGGCCCCGACCCCCTGCTCCAGTTCCGGCAGGAGCCGGCGCAGGGCGGCTGGGGATGGGATCTCGGGGAGCACCGCCGCCAGCGGCGGCTCAGGCGAAGACAACGTCGTCCTCGGCGGTGACCTCACCCGGGACCACCAGCTCGTCACAGGTGGGGCAGTAGAAACGGATCTCCATGGGAGTTCCGCAGCGGTCGTGGGTCGGGCCGGGCGCCCCTTCCTGACCGCCCCAGCGGTCGAGAGCGGCGATGACCGTGGCCAAGCCCCGCCCGGCCGGGGTCAGCCGGTACTCCACCCGGGGCGGCCTGGCGGAGTACCGCTGGCTCTCCAGCACACCCGCCTGCTCCAGCCTCCGCAGCCGCTCGCTGAGCACGTTGGAGGCGATCGTGGGGAGATCTCGTTGGAGGTCGCTGTAACGACGAGGGCCCGCCAGGAGCGCCTCCACCAAGAGCAGGGCCCAGCGGTCGCCCACGCGGTCCAGCGCCGCGGCCAGTCCCGCCCGCGCGGTCGATGGGACTTCGCTCACGACGGAATCTTCGCTTGCCCAGCTCCGCGAGGTTTGAAAGGTGGTCAATCGGGATACAGTTGCTACTTGCAAGACACTACCAACTATTGTCCGCAGGAGGATTGACTTGGGCTTTGCCAAAGAGTTAGAGGAGGCGGCGGCGGCGGTCCGGGAAAAGGCTCTGCCGGGGGTGGTCGGAGTCGGCAGCCGGTGGCCGTCGGGAAGCGGAATCGTGTTGGCAGAGGGACTGGTGGTGACCAGCGCTCACAACGTGCACTCGGCGACCCCCCAGGTCCAGTTTGGTGACGGCTCCCGGCGGGAGGCGACCTCGGTCACAGCGGACCTGGCCGGCGATCTGGCGGTGATCCAGGTCGACACGCAAGGTGGGGCCGCGATCAAGTGGGCGGCGGGTGAACCCCAGTTGGGCACCCCCATCTTCGCCGCCGCTAATCCCGGGGGCCGGGGCCCGCGGCTCAGTTTCGGGGTGATCTCGGCCCAGGACCGGGGCTTCCGCGGCCCTGGTGGCCATCCGATCACCGGCGGATTTGAGCACACGGCGCCCTTGCCGCACGGCTCCTCCGGGGGCCCGGTGCTGACCCTGGCCGGGGAGCTGCTCGGGATCAACACCAAGCGACTGGGCGAGGGTCTCTACGCCGCCCTCCGGACCGACTCCTCGCTGCGCGCCCGGCTTGAGGCGCTCGGCAAGGGAGAGGCAGTGGTCCGTCCTTACCTAGGGGTGGGGCTGCTCCCGGGCGAGGTCGCCCGTCGGCTGCGGGCGGCGGTGGGACTTGCGGAGCGGAACGGAGTCCTGGTCCAGCATCTGGACCAGCAGGGCCCGGCGGCGCAGGCGGGCCTGCTGAAGGGCGACCTGCTGACCAAGGCCAATGGAGCCGAGCTCTCCCGGGCATCGGACCTGCACCGGGCCCTGGCGACTTCCCACCCCGGCGACCAGGTCCAGTTGGAGCTGGTGCGGGGCGCGGAAGAGAAGCAGATCAAGGTCACCCTGGGCACCGCGCCCGAACCCGCGCCGGGTCATCGGCAGGGAGACCGGGAGATGCACGGCCGGCGGTCGCGCGGACGGGGCTGAACTAGACCAAAGGCAGGGAGCCGGCCGCCGCTGCGGCCGGCTCCCTGTTCTGTTCAACCGAACGGAACGAGCCCCTATACTGACCGCGGGAGGAGTGCCCCAAGTGTCACCAGGAGCGCCTGGCTGGAAGTCGTGTCGCGACTTCTGAGTCATCAGAGAAATCCGCTCGGCCGCACCGTCCGGCTGCTCGGCTGGATGGCCGACCACGCTGCCGAAGACTACGGGGTGAGAGAGCTGGCGGCGGCGGTCGGGATGGCCCCCAGCACCGTCCATCGATCGTTGGGTGCGCTCGAGGAGGAGGGGCTGATCGAGTCGCTGTCGGCAACCGGCCGGTACAAGTTGAGCCTCGGTTTCTACCGGCTGGCCATGCGCGGGGCGGCTCGGGCCCCGGTGGTGGAGCTGGCTCTCCCCTACCTGCGAGCGGCGGCTCAGACCGCCGGCGAGACTGCTCTGCTGGCCTTGTACGGAGCCCCGGAGCTGGCGGCGATGTACGTGACCGAGATCCCGGCGCGACATCCGCTCCAGGTCCGGCCGGCGCTGCACGAGTGGATCCCGCTCACGATCTGCGCGGCTGGGCTGGCGATCCTCTCCGGCCTGGACGGCGAGACCCTCATCACCGCTTTCGGCAAAGAACGGGCGTCGGTCAAGGCCTCCGAGCTGGCGGAGCAGCTGGCGGTGGTGCGGAGCCGGGGCTTCGCCTCCTTGCCGGGACGGAATGGCAACTTCTCCTGGGAGCTGGCCGCCCCCTTTGCGGGGCCAGGGAAGTGGGTGCTGGGAGCGGTCGTCTTCGCGGTGCCGGAGCGTCGCTTCAATCCGGTCCTGGAGGGCTCGCTTGGCCAACTGCTGGTCGACCAGGCCACCCTGATCTCGGCAGCCCTGGCGGGTTAGCCGGACCTCAGCCGCTTAGGACAACGCCACCTTGGCGACCGGTACCGCCCGCTCTCTCGCGAAATCCAGCCCCAACTCGATGGCGCCGACCAGGCCCTGATCCTCGCCCAGCTCCGCCTGCTCGATCCGGCAGGTCCTGCGCACGGAGGCGAATGAGGCATCGGCGACCCCGGTCAGGATCTCCGTCCAGAACTGGGGCGCGTAGGCGACCACCCCACCGCCCACCGCGACCGCCTCGGGATTGAGCAGGTTGATCAGGCCGCCCAGCGCCAGCCCGACGTAGCGAGCGGCCTGGCTCAGCACCCGCTGAGCGGCGACATCCCCGGCCGCCGCCAGGCGACCTACTTCCGCCGCACTGCCGACCCCCATTTGGCGAGCGATCGCGGTCCCCGAGGCGACCGCCTCCAGGCAACCCCGGTTGCCACAGTTGCAGAGTGGCCCGTCGGGCAGGATGACCATGTGCCCAAACTCCCCGGCACTCCCCTGATGGCCGCGGTAGAGCTGGCCACCCAGGATCAGGCCGGCCCCGATGCCGGTGCTGACCGTGACGTAAACGAAGTCCTGAGTGCCCCGGCCGGTACCCCGGCGATGCTCGGCGAGCGCGCCCAGGTTGGCGTCGTGCTCGATCAGGCACTGGCAGCCCAGCATCTGCTCCAGCCGATCCCGAACCGGAACCCGGCGCCAGCCCGGCAGGTTGGGCGCCCCCTCGACCACCCCGGCGCCGACGTCCACCGGGCCGGGCACGCCGATCGCCAGGACGAGCCGGGACAGCCGGGCGTCGGGCTCGGCGGCGACCGCCTCCCGCACCAGCCCCTCGATCTGGGCCAGCACCCCGGCGGGGCCGTCGGAGGCGGCCGTCCTGGCCCGGCCTTGGTGGCGGACCTGGCCGTCCGGTCCGGCGAGGCCGACCCGCAGCCAGGTGCCGCCCAGGTCGACTCCGGCGACGAACATGGGCGGGGCGCAGGAGCGGGCCATGATGCTCAGGCCTCCTGGCGGGGAGGAAGCGGGGGCAGGCCGGCCAGCTCCCGCAGCCGCTCCACGTTGGCCCGGTCCGGGCCCTGGCGCTCGAGTCCCGGGACCTCCAGGATGAAGGGGGCCCGGGTCAGCTCGGGATCGGCCAGCATCCGGCGGAAGGCTTCGGATCCGATCTCCCCGTCCCCGATGTTCTGGTGGCGGTCGAGGTTGGAGCCGAAGGGGGCCTTGGAGTCGTTGGCGTGGATCGCGGCCAGCCGCTCGAAGCCGATCTCCCGGCCGAGCTCCTCGACCAGCCGCTCCAGCCCCTCCGGGTCCCGCAGGTCGTAGCCGGCGGTGAAGGCGTGGGCGGTGTCCAGGCAGAGCCGGAGGCGGGGATCGTCCACCGCCTCCATCATCTGACTAATTTGGGTGAACGAGCTGCCGATGTTGTCCCCCGACCCGGCGCTGTTCTCGATGATCAAGAGGCTCTCGCCGTCGGTCTCGTCGAGCGCCCAGCGCATCGCCTCCGCCATCTGGGGCAGGACCGTCTCGAAGCCCTGGCCCTTGTGCGAGCCGGGGTGGAAGATCACCCCCCGCACCCCCAGCAGGTTGGCCAGCTCCAGGTGGTGGCGCAAGGAGCCGCGCGACTGGGCCAGCAGCTCCTCCTTGGCGGTCGCCAGGTTGATCAGGTAGATGGCATGGAAGAAGAAGGCGTCCAGCGAGGTCTCGGCCATCCGCCGGCGGAAGGTCGCCGCCTGCTCCTCATCGGGGTGGAGCCGCCGCCAGGTCTGGGGCGCGGTGGGGTGAATCTGGACCGCCTCGGCGCCGATCTGGAGCGCCCGATCGAAGGCGGTCGAGATCCCGCCCTGGGCGGAGACGTGAGCGCCGATCGTGACCATGGCTAGCCCGGCGCCGCCTGGGTCGGAGGCACATAGACGTCGGCGCTGGGCGGCGCCACCACCGCCTGACTTAGACCGAAAGCGCTGTAGCGGAGGGAAATCGGCTGATCTCCGGTGATGGCTAACTCCAGCAGATGATCACTCGTTGGGGTGACGAACAGACGTAATAATGAACTTCCGCCCCGCTCCTCGACCACTAGGACGGCCACCCCGCCCAGCTGGGAACGGCGCACCGTGAGCGGTCCGCTGAGCACCCGCTTCAGGGTTTGGGCCAGTCCCGCTCCGGAGAAGGGCTCGACGCTCTGGCGGTAGCTCAGCGCCACCGCCTTGGGCTGCACCACCCAGGTGGTGGCCGGGTTGAGATTCCCCGGCAAGGCGGTGATCCCCAGCTCCTGCAGCTCGGTCGGAGAGCGGACGTAGACCCGGTCCCCGATTGCCACCACGTCACTCCGGAAGATCGGCGCGCGGGGCACCGCGATGTCGAGGGTGCCCTGGAAGTCGCCGTTGCGCCGGACCAGCACCCGAAAACTGGTGGTGGTCCGGACCGCCTGGCTGGTGCCGGTGATCCGGTAGGCGCTGAGGCGGGCCATCGAAGCCGCCAGCTGGTGCACCAGGGTGGTCCCGGAAGGCAGTCCCTGGCCGCAACCGGCGAGCCCGGGGACCAGCGCAGCCGCCAGCAGGGGAGCCCCCAGCCGGGTCCAGCCGGAGGGACGCCACCGGCTCGCTGGCGGCGCCCCCACCACCGGCTGAGGGCGGGCCCCGGTCATACCTTCAAGACCAGGACCGCCACGGCGTAGGCGACATAGAGGCCGACCCCGACCGGGGCCAAAACCCAGGCGCTTACCCCCCGTTTCCCGGCGGCGAAGAGGGCGATCACCACGGCGACGCCGGTGATCCCGGCCGAGAGAAAGCCGGCCTGGGAGAGCCGCCAGGGGGTGAAGCAAAGTCCCACGATCGCCGGGAAGGTGGCCTGGAAGACCATTGATCCGGTCACGTTGCCCAGCGCCAGGGCGTCCCGGTCCCGGCGGATCCAGAGGGTCCCCGCGGTCACCTCGGGGAGTTCGGTCGCGATGGGGACCAGGAGCAGCGCCAGCACCAGGGGCGAGAGGTGGGCGACGCTGGCCACCCGGTGCAGCCCGAAGAGGAAGATCTCGCTGGCCAGGGCGAGCCCGACCAGGCCGACCACGGCCTGGACCAGGGGCAGGACCAGCTTGCCCCGGCCGTCCGGAGTCCAGCCGCCCCCCAACCGGGCGAACCAGAGCGGCTCGTAGTCGCCCTCGGGGGCGACGTCGGCGCGGATGGTCCGCCGCACAAAGGCCACGTAGAAGAGCACCAGCACCGCGGCGTCGACCCAGCGCCAGGGAGTGGGGAGGAAGGCCCCCACGATCAGCAGCACGAAGCTCATCGCGAAGGCCCAGAGCACCCGGCGGGCGTCGCTAGCCGCCACCCGGAGGTAGCTCCGGCCGCAGATCAGGCCGACCACCCCGACCAGCCCGAGCCCGATGGTGGCGAGCATCAGGGGGGCGCCCAGGATCGCGCCGGTGGCGGTCTGGGTCGCCTCATGGCCACCCGCGATGAGGGCCACGATCGGAACGATCGTCTCCGGCATCGCCGTGCCCACCGCCGCCATGACGCTGCCGGTCATGCCGTGCCCCATCCCCAGGCTGCGGGCACCCCATTCGACGGCGTTGGTGAAGAGGGTCGCCGCGATCAGCATCAGCACCAGGCCCAGGGCGAAGGCGAGCGCTATCTGCATCGGCTCAGCGGGAGGAGGACCGCGTCGAGGCCGGCCAGAGCCCGCCCAGCAGGTCCCGCGACAGGGCCAGGCCGTGGCGCCCCACGGTGCCCATCCCGACTAGTTGGACCCGTTCCGGAAATTCCTCAGGAGCCACCGCCACCGCATCGTGGATCCGCTGCCGGTACCAGGGGAAGAGCGACCGGGGCAGCTGGTCCAGCTCGACCCAGCGCAGCTGCCAGGCCTCCCGGCTGCGCTGGAGCCTTCCCCCGACCGCGCGGGCCCGGAAGACGACATCGGTGGCGTGGCGGATCCCGGTGAAGCGGTAGTAGCCGACGAGCCGTTCGATCTCGATCTCCAGCCCGGTCTCTTCTTTGGTCTCCCGGACCACCGTCTCGGCCGGGTCCTCGGACACCCCCACGTGGCCACCCGGGGGCTCCCACCCGGCCGGCCAGAGCCGCAGCTGGAGCAGGACCCGGCCTTGGTCGTCGACCACGACCGCCTGAGCGCCAACGACCCGCCGGCCGGCTACCCGAGACACGGATTGGCCAGCGCCGTGGCGAGGCCGGGCGGGGCGGCGGAAATCAGGTACTGGTAGTTGGGAAAGAACTCCTGCGGCGGTGCTCCGTTTACCACCGCCCGCCAGAGCCAGTCCGCGACGGCCATGATCGGGCCGCCAATCGAGAAGCCGGAGTTAAAGAAGTTGGGGAGGACGAAGAAAATCAGCAGCGCGGCGATCAGAATCCCGGTCCGGTTGCGGTCGATCCACTGGAAGAGGGCCGGGGCGTGAGTGCGGAACAGCCCATCGACCACCCCATATCCGTCCAACGGAGGAATCGGGACCAGGTTGAAGATGAAGAGGATCATGTTCACGAAGAAGGCCTCGACCAGGATCCAATAGGCGTACCCGGCCACATTCAGGGCGAAGCTGGGGAGCAGACAGCTCTGCACCGTGGGATCGGCCAGAATCAGCAGCCGCAAGATGAGGCAGAGCAGCAGCGCCACCACCAGGTTGCTGAGCGGGCCCGCCGCGGAGAGCCAAGCCCGCTGCCTCCCCCGGCGAACGTAGAGGGGGTTGAACTGCACCGGACGGGCGAACCCGATCCCGATCAACACCAGCGCCGCCAGCCCCAAGGGATCGATCTGGTTGGCGGGGTTGAACGAGAGCCGGCCCTGCGCCCGGGGGGTCGGATCGCCGTAGCGGGTCGCCACCAGGGCGTGGCAGAACTCGTGGACGGTGAAGCCAATGATGATCCCGGGGACCGCGAACAGCAGCAGGACGAGGTAGAACTCGACGTCGGTCCCGAGCACCGACGCTCAGTCCAGGACGATCTTGCGAGCGCGGCGCCGGCTCTTGGTCCCCTTGGGATTCCGGCGGTGCTCGACAGCGGCCGCGGCGGCCAGGAACACCTCCCGCTGAGCCTTCAGCAGGTGAACCCGGGACTCCGGCGGCACCAGCTCCCCCAGCTCGCCGACCGCCTTGACCACCACCCCGCCTAGCTGCCGAGCGGCCCACTGGCCGATCCGGGCTGCCTCTTCACGCTCCATCAGACTCTCCCAAAATGAATGGCCAACTGGCCGCTCTCCAGGTTGGCGGAGGTGGTCACCTTGCCGTGCAGCACGCGGGGCAGGCTGATCTCTCGCTTGTAGGGACCGACGCTAACGTAAAGCTCGTCGTCCCGTTGGGTCAGGTCAACTTGCTCCTTGGTCGCAAACGGCAGCTGCAGGGTGAGCACATACTCGTCCCCCTCCCTGCGCAGCGCCTGCGGCTTGGTGTTGTAAAGGATGGCGCTGGGGTCGATGTCACCGAACAACGAATCGCCCAGCTCCCGCAGATTTTCTAGCCCCACGACCTCATGGTCGAAGAGCTGGCTGTTGAGAATCGGTACCGGGGAGAAGGCCGACTCCACCTGCTCCGCGTAGCGCTGTTGCGCTTTGCGCCAGTCGGCGAAGTAACCCTCGCTGACCGCCTCCGGGAGCACGCGGTTGACCAGCACCGCGTCCACCTGGTAATCGTACAAATTGAGGTAGGTGTAGGCGCGTTGCGCCTCCTTGATCACCATTTTTTCCAGGTTTAGCACCAAGCGCACCGTGCACGTCTTGGAGTCGCTGAGCACTTCCTTCATGGACTCCAGGTCGATCAGCAACTCCTTGATCGAACCGTAGATTTCGTCGCCTGGGAGCGGAATCTTGACGAAGGGCTGGATCACCGGGCGGGCCACCTTCATGACCCGCCGCTCGAGCGGAAAGATCCGGTCCAGGTACCAGCGGGCGACGTCCGGAAAGGCCAGCAGCTGCAGGGTTTCGCCGGTGGGAGCACAGTCCACGATGAGCAGGTCGTACTCCTGCCGCTGGGCGTGCCGGCGGATCCACATCAAGCTGGAGATCTCCTCCATCCCGGGGGGAGTGGCCAGCTCTTCGGCGATGATCTCGTCGACTCCCTGACTGCTGAACAACACCGCCAGATAGCCGTGGATCTTGTCCCAGTGACCCTCCATTTCATGCAGGGCGTTGACCTCCTGGGCGAAGAGATTCGGGGCCACTTCCACTGGTTCGGCTGCCAGATCGCGGTCCAGTGAATCGCCCAGGCTGTGCGCAGCGTCGGTGGATATCACCAGCGTCCTGAGCCCCAGCTCAGCGCACTTGAGAGCACTGGCGGCCGCCACCGTGGTCTTGCCCACACCGCCTTTGCCGGTGTAGAGGATCACCCGCATTTGATCGAGTATAGGGACGGCCCGAATGGGCCCTCCTTCAGCGGAGGACGATGAACCCCACGATCACCAGCACAATCATCGCCGCCGAGACCAGCATCACCCGCCGCAGGTCCAGCCACAGATAGGGCGTGCGGTCGCTCGGGACCGCCGCGGTGTCGCCGAGCGGCTCCAGATTCGCCTGGCGCTGGCGCTGGCGCTGGGCCCGGCCGGCGGGGCCCTTGCGGGGGAGAAAGGAGGTCGTGGCGGCGGGACCCGGACCAGAGGGGTTCGCGCCGCCGGCCGCGGCCGGCGGCACCGAGGGAGGCGGAGTGGCCGGGGGCGCCGCCGCCGCGGGGGTCGGGCCGGACTGCCTGCGGGGCAGCAAAGAGCTCCGGGAGAAGGTGGCCGTCGGCTCCGGGGCCGCGCTGACCTCCGGATCCCGGAGCACTGATTCCGGCTCGGCCGGGCCGCTCGGCTGGACCGGGGGCCGGGCAGCGGGCGGCGGCGATCCCCGCTTGCGAGCGGTCGAGGTCGGACGGCGCTTGGTGCGTCTTGCCAATTAGGGCTCCGCGAATGAGGTGCCGGGAGAACGCCCGGGATCGGGCGCGGCAAGTGTATCCAAGCGCCGGTTGGCTCCCGATCGTCCGGGACGAGTGCAGGCAGCGAGCACCGGCGGGGTGGGGGTCAGCTTGGCGAAGGAGGGGACGAAGCGGTGCCAGCACCCACTGCCTGCGTGGGCGATGTGTGTGGGGCCACATCTTGTGCCCGGAGCCAATTGAACCACAGAATGTTGTGGACCGCAAGGGGCTTGGCGCACTGATTTTTATCCCAGATCGGTGCTCCATGAACAGGCTGGCGGCCGCCCTCCCCCGCTCCTCTCGGCCAAGTTCAGTAAGCGGAACAGCCGGGCGCCGTCGCTGCGCTGGGACGGCTCCTCGGCGGGGCCGGAGAAGACCCCTGGTCAGACGTTGAAGAGAAAGTGCATCACGTCGCCGTCCCGGACCAGGTAGTCTCGGCCCTCCAAGCGGCGTTGGCCCCGCTCCCTGACCGCGGCGTAGCTGCCGGCCTCGACCAGTTCCTGCCAGCCGCACACCTCGGCTCTGATGAAGCCCTTGGCGAAGTCGGTGTGAATCGCCCCGGCGGCATCCTTGGCGTTGGCGCTCTGCGCGACCGTCCAGGCCCGCACCTCCTTCTCCCCGGCGGTGAAGAAGGTCTGCAGTCTGAGCGCGTGGTAGCCGGCCCGACTGAGCCGGCCCAGCCCCGCCTCGGTCAGCCCCAGTCCGGCGAGGAACTCCTCCGCCTCCGGCGGTTCCAGCTCCGAGAGCTCGGCCTCCAACTTGGCGGAGACCGGGACGAAGTCCGCTCCCTCGTCCCGGGCCCGGCCAGCGATCTGTCCGGAGGAGCCCTGGGTGGGATCCGCCGCCAGCTCGTTCTCGTCGACATTGGCCACGAAGATCACCGGCTTGGCGGTGAGGAGCTGCGCATCCCGCACCCCCACCGACTCCTCAACGGAGAGGGTGACCCGGCGGGCCGGTTGCCCCTGGTCGAGGGCCTGCCGCACCTTCTGGAGCCCCGCGACCTCAGCCTGGACCTCTCGGCTGGCGGCCCCGGCTCTGGCCGTCTTGCCCACCCGCTCCAGCCGGCGGTCCACCGTCCCCAGATCGGCCAGAGTCAGTTCCAGCTCGAGGATTTCGAGATCGCGGAGGGGGTCGACACCGCCCTCGACGTGGCTCACCTCGGACGCGCTGAAGGCCCGCAGGACAAAGGCGATCGCGTCGGCGCTCCGGATGTGACCCAGGAACTGGTTGCCCAATCCCTCCCCGAGATGGGCGTTGCGCACCAGCCCCGCGATGTCGGTGAAGGTCACCGTGGCCGGGATCACCTTGGGGGGGTGAAACACCTCGGCCAGCTGACGGATCCGGTCGTCGGGAACCGGCACCACTCCGGTGTTGGGGTCGATCGTGGTGAAGGGGAAGGCGCCCACCGGGACGTGGGCTCTGGTCAGGGCGTTGAACAGAGTCGACTTGCCGGCGTTGGGCAGCCCCACGATCCCGACGGAGAGGCTCAATTCCTCTGGCTCATCGGGTGCTGGCCGGGGCCAGCAGCACCCGGCGCACCACCTCGGCCAGCCCCCCCTCACCCGGCCCAGGGACCAGCCAGTCGGCCACCGCCCGCACCTCCTCGGCGCCGGTCTCCACGGCCACCTTGGTGCCGGCGGCCGCCAGCAGTGAGAGATCGTTGGGGGCGTCCCCCACCGCCACCACGTCCTGGGGGTCAACTCCCAGGTGGCGGCATAGCCAGCGCAGGGCATGGCCCTTGTCCACTCCCAAGGCGGTGATCTCACAGAAGCCGATCAAGGAGCGGGTCACCTCGGCCCGCTGGCCAATCAGCTGGTGGAGTTCAGCCAGGGCGGCCTGAAAGCGATGCTGGTCCGCGGCGACCACCGTGAGCTTGGTACTCCCCCGACGGATCCGCTCCTCCAGGGAAGGACTGGCGGCCACCTCCGCCTCGACCTGGGCGATCCCGGTGTAGAAGCGGACGTCGTCGTTGATCTCGTCCACGTAGAGGTGGTCGTCCTGATAGACGTTGAGGGCATACCCCCGGCGGCGGCAGATCTCCAGCACCTCCAGCCCGAGCTCCCCCGGGACCTCCTCCCGCTGGAGGACCGGGGCGGCGGCCAGCTCCGCCTCCGAGACGCCCTGAGCCAGTTCCTGGATCAAGGCCCCCTGGTAGCAGATGAGGGGCAGGTCCGCCCCCAACGCCAGGGCGTGGGGCAGTCCCGACCGGTACATGCGGCCGGTGGCGACGCCCACCTTGATCCCCGCCTCCTGGGCCAGGGCGACCGCGGCCACGTCTCGGGGATCCACCTGGAGCCGCTCATCGAGGAGCGTGCCGTCGAGGTCGGAGATCAGCAGCCTCGGCCTCACCTGTGCTCGGCTACCTCGGGGTTGGCCCAGGCGATCGGCACCCCCCCGTCCAACACCGCCAGGATGTTGCGGGCGGCCAGCTCACCCATGGCCGCCCTGGTCTGAAAGGTGGCACTGCCCAGGTGGGGCAGCAGCACCGCGGTGGCGCAGCCGGCGAGCCCCGGGGCCATCTCCGGCTCGCGCTCGTAGACGTCGAGCCCGGCCCCGGCGATCTCACCGGACTGCAGCGCCTCCACCAGGGCCGACTCGTCGATGATCGGGCCTCTCGAGGTGTTGACCAAGATCGCGCTCCGCCGCATGCTGGTCAGCTCGGCCTTTCCGATCAGGTGGTGGGTCGCCTCGGTCAGCGGCACATGGCAGCTCACAAAGTCCGCCTCGACCAAGAGGCGCTCCAGCGAGCAGCCCTCGACCTCCAGGTCGCCGGTCCGGGCCACCTCGATCGGGTCGTAGGCCAGGATCCGCATCGAGAATCCCTTGGCGGCCCGCCGAGCCACCGCCTGGCCGATCCTGCCGAAGCCGATCACCCCCAGGGTGGCTCCGGTCACCTCCTGGCCGAGCAGGTAGTCGGGCAGCCAACCCGGGTAGCGGCCCTCCCGCATCTCGCGATCGGCCTCGACCACCCGCCGGGCGGCCGCCAGCATCAAGGTCATCGCCAGATCGGCGGTGGCGTCGGTCAGGACGTTGGGGGTGTGGCCGACATAGATCCCCCGGGCGGTGCAGGCCGGGAGGTCGACGTTGTCGAGCCCGACGGCGTAATTGGAGACCACCTTGAGGTTGGCTCCTGCCGCCACCAGCGCCACCTCATCAATGCGGTCGCGCAGCTGGGGGAGGAGGGCGTCGGCGCCCTGGATGGCCGCCCGGTAGCGCTCGGCGGGCAGGATCTCCCCCAGCACCTCCAGCTCACAGCGGTCCCGGAGCAGACCTTCGGCCGGGCCGGGCACGGTTAGCGTCATGACCACCTTGGGCACTCTTGACCTATTGTCGCCGATGGCGAACCCGGTCCACGGGGGTGGCCTGGTCCCGGATGGGGTATATTGAATTCGTTGCCAACTCGCTCTAGACGTCCCTTCCGGCCCACCCATCGCACCGCTTACCTGGCTCCCGATGAGTTCCCCCAGCCGGATCCTGCCCCCTCCGTCAGCTTCTCCGAGCTTGGGCTCTCGGCGCCGATGCTGAGAACCCTCGATGAGGTTGGGTACTGCGACCCCACTCCCATTCAGGCCCTGACGCTGCCGGTCGCGCTCTCCGGGCGAGACTTCGTCGGCCAGGCGCAGACCGGATCGGGCAAGACCGCCGCCTTCGCCGTGCCCATCCTGGAGCGCCTGGACCCCGCCACTGAGACTGTCCAGGCGCTGGTCCTCTGCCCCACCCGGGAGCTAGCCGCCCAGGTGACGGTGGAGTTCGAAAAGCTCGCCCAGGGTCGCCACGTGCAGATCCTCACCGTGGTGGGCGGCGACCCCATCCGCCGCCAGCTCGACGGGCTCCTGGCCCACCCCCAGGTGGTGGTCGGCACTCCCGGCAGGGTCCTGGACCACCTGCAGCGCCGGACTCTCTCCCTGAGAGCCATCCGCTTCGTGGTCCTGGACGAGGCCGACCGGATGCTGGACATGGGATTCGCCCCCGACGTGGAGCGAATCCTGCTCCAGACCTCCAAGGAACGCCAGACCATGCTCTTCTCCGCCACCGTGCCGGAGTGGGTGCACCGGCTGGCGGCCCGCCACATGCGCGACGCCGAGACGGTGTCGGTCAGCGGCCGGACCGAACTGGTCCCCACCGTCCGCCAGTGGTGCATCGAGTGTTCCTGGTCGGAGAAGGAAGAGGCGCTAGGGATGCTGATGGACAGCCCGTTGGTGACCCTGGGCCTGATTTTCAGCAACACCAAGCGCAACGCCGACCACCTCCACACCGCGCTACTGGGCCGGGGCTACGACGTCACGGTCATCCACGGCGACCTCTCCCAGCATGAGCGGGATCAGGCGCTGGAGCGCTTCCGCGGTTCCAAGGTGCGCTTTCTGATCGCCACCGATGTGGCTGCCCGGGGCCTCGACATCGATGACATCAGCCACGTGATCAACTACGACATCCCGGCCACCCCCGAGGACTACGTCCACCGGGTGGGCCGGACCGCCAGGGCGGGGCGCGACGGAGTGGCGCTCACCCTGATCACCCCCATCGAGATCCTCAAGATCCGGGACATCGAGCGCCACACCAAGCGCCCCATCGAGCATCACACCCTCGAGGATCTGAAGCTGCTGGCCGGGACGGCCGGCGCCCTCGTCGGCTGAGGGCCGCCCCCTGAGTCGCTACGGCCACGGAAGGTGGTCGCTGAGGTAGCAGGTTTTCGCCCGGGATTGGAGCCGCTTAAGGCGACCCTTCCAGCGAGCATCATTGGTGACCAGGTAGCCCGCCTGGTGAGTGGTCGCCGACGCCACGATCAAGGCGTCCGCGGTGGCCATGCCGAAGGCGGACCGGAACATGGCCGCATCCTGAGCGACAGCCAGGTCGATGGTGACCGCCGACAAGTGGGGGAAGTTAGTCAGGAAGTCGAGTAGGTGCTGGTATCCCTGGACCTCTCCCTGACGGGGCTTGACCAGCAACTCCATGACACTGACCATCGCCACCAGGGCGCGGTTTCGTCCGGTGCGCACCAGGGTGTCGATGACATAGGTCGCTACCGGGCTGACTGGCTCGCGGCCATCCAGATAGGCGATCAGCGTCGACGAATCCAGGAGTAGCCGCTCGCCTGCGGGGAGCGCCTGCTCCAGGGAGCGCCGCGTCACTCAGCGTCCCAGCTGCCCCGTTCTTCCTCCCCATAAGCAGCCGCTTCGGCAGAAGTCCCGTACACCCCGCGCAGAATGCCGGCGTAGCTGTCACGAAGAGGTCGAAGCGTGATCACGCCCTCCTCCGGGTCGAACTGCATGATCAGACGGCTGCCAGCGCGCACGTCCAGCACTTTGGCCAGTTCCTCAGGCAAGGTCAGCTGGTTTTTCTTCCGCAGACCTACCTCCACTTGCCGAGCCATGGTGGAAGTCTATCACGGCGTCACACCATCGCATATAAGTCGGACTAGGATAACCCTATCCGACTACTGACCAGCGTCGTACTAGCGGGCAATCACGCGACGGCCGTCTCCGCGTTCGGGCGCCGGTCGGTAAATGCCGCTGGCGGCGTACACACGCCGCTCGCGATGCTGGCCTGGGCCTACAGCTGGACTCCCTACGGCACTCCGGTGGTGATCAGCGCCTGAGCCTGGATCAGAGACTCATTCAACACTCGGCTATACTGCGCGGCGCACTATGGCAATCCGCACTTGGAGGCGACCGAACCGGGACCTTCTCACGCTCGCGGCCCTCGGGTTGCTGGCGGAGCGGCCCCGGCACACCTATGAAATCCAGCGGGAGCTTCACCAGCGCCACAAGGAGTTCACCGCCGGAACGCCGCGAGCTCTGTACCACGCCGTCGACCGGCTCGCGGCGGGAGGCCTGATCGAACTGGCGGAGACGGTTCGCGAGGGCCACCGCCCGGAGCGGATCGTCTACCGGGCGACCGACGCCGGCCGGGAGGAGCTGCAGCACTGGCTGGTCGATCTGCTGGCAGTTCCCCTGCAGGAACCGTCGGCTTTCTCGGGGGCAGTCAGCCTGATCGGCTACCTGCCGGAGCGGGACGCGCTCCGGGCCCTCCTTCAGCGAGTCGCTCAGCTGGAGGGGCGGGTCGCGGCGATGGACGCGGTGCTGACGTCCCTCATCGACCAGTTCGGCATGCCTCGGCTGTTCCTGCTGGAGCGCGAGTATGAGCGCAGCCTCTGGCGCGCGGAATTGGCCTGGGTGGGCGAGCTCATCGGCGAGCTTCGCTCCGGCGCCTTGGCGGTGGACCAGAGCTGGCTGCAGGCCCACTTCGGCGACGGTGGCGAGCCCGACGCCGCGACCGATGCGCCGCTGGCCGTCCAGGCGCCGAAGAGGCGGCGCGGGAAGGCCCCCACCCAGGGCGACCTCGAACTGACCGTCCACCAGGGAGGCGCCTCGTGAGCGACCAATCCCCAGACCGCCAGACGGTGATCAGCGTCCGTCAGCTGCGGCGGGTCTTCAAGTCCCGCAAGTCCACCGTAGAGGCGGTGGCCGGCATCGACCTTGAGGTATTTGCGGGCGAGATCTTCGGCTTTCTCGGTCCCAACGGGGCCGGCAAGACGACCACCCTGCGGATGCTGGCCACCTTGATGCCGCCCACGTCGGGTGAGGCGACGGTGGTCGGCCAGGACCTCCGACGTCATCCCGGCGAGGTGCGCCGCCGCATCGGTTACGTGGGCCAGCGGGGCGGGGCCGACCCGGAGATCACCGCCCGGCACGAGCTGATCTTCGAGGCCCGGCTGTACGGCATGAGCCGGGCGGAAGCGCAGTCCAGGGCGGCGGAGCTGATCGTGACCCTGGAGCTGGAGTCCTGTGCGGACCGCAAGATCTCGACTTACTCCGGAGGCCAGCGGCGCCGGCTCGACGTTGGAGTGGGGCTGGTCCACAAACCCCAGTTGCTCTTCTTGGACGAGCCGACCACCGGCCTGGACCCGCAGAGCCGGGCCCGGATGTGGGACGAGGTGCGCCAGCTCCGCGCCGAGGGCACGACCGTTTTCATCACCACGCACTACCTGGAGGAGGCCGATGCCCTCTGCAACCGCATCGCCATCATCGACCACGGCAAGATCGTGGCCGAGGGGACCCCGGACGAGCTCAAGCGAGCAGTCGCCGGCGACTTGGTCACAGTCGGGGTCAGCGGCGACGTGGAGGCCGCGCTGCGGCTGCTCCAACCGCAGCCGTTCGTCCGCGAGGCCTCGATCGACGGGAGTGAACTGCGGCTCTACGTGGACCACGGAGAGACCGCCACCCCGGACATCCTGCGCCTGCTCGACACCGCCGGCCTGGGGCTGACCACAGTCGCGCTCAGCCGGCCCAGCCTGGACGACGTATTCCTCCGGAGCACCGGCCGCTCGCTGCGCGAGTCGGACGTGGCCTAGCCGGATTCGAGGAGAGAGCACCGTGAAACTCGCTCGTGACACCGGGCTGGTCTTCCAGCGCTACTTCAGCCTCTTCATCCACAACCCGGCCTGGGTGGCGGTGGGAGTGCTTCAGCCGGCCTTGTATCTCCTGCTGTTCGCTCCTCTGCTCAAGTCGATCGCCCGCGTCCCCGGTTTCCCCGCCGGCGGTGCCTACAACGTCTTCGTCCCCGGACTGCTGATCCAGCTGGGCCTCTTCGGCGCGGCGGGCGTCGGTTTCAGCCTCATCTCCGAGCTTCGGCTGGGCGTGGTGGAGCGGCTCCGGGTCACGCCAGTGAGCCGGCTCTCCCTGCTGCTCGGGCGCGCGCTGCGGGACGTGCTGACCCTCTTCGTCCAGGCACTGATCCTGGTCGCGCTGGCGCTTCCCTTCGGACTCAGCTTCAAGCCGGTGGGGATCCTGATCGGGCTCGGCCTGGTCGCCATGATCGGCCTCTTGGTCGCCTCGATCTCCTACGCCCTGGCGCTGGCTTTGAAGGACGAGAACTCCTTCGCTCCCATCATCTTCACGGCCAGCCTGCCGCTCCTGCTCCTCTCTGGTGTGTTGCTGCCGATGAGCCTGGCCCCCAGCTGGTTGCGGACCATCTCCACCCTCAACCCCTTCTCCCACGCGGTGACGGCCAACCGGGCGGTCTTCCTGGGCCATCTCGGCAATCCCAACGTGCTGCAGGGAGTGGTGATCATGGCGGTGCTCGCCGCCGTGGCGGTCTGGTTCGCTGCCCACTCCTTCGGCCGCGCCATCTCCTGAGCCGGCATTGGCGGCCGGCGAAGACTTCCACATCAGCCGGTCCGCTCCCCTACTCTGGCCCTGCCCCAGCCGTCACCGGGTGGGGCTGGGGCTCGATCAGGAAGGGCCTATTGGGGTAGCGAGGGGGCGGGACGGGGACGCGAACGGCGTTGGCGCTGGACCAGGTCCCGGTGCCGGCGGAGCCAATAGCGCCAGCTGGCCAGGAGACCGAGCAGCCCGCCGATCACGAAGAAGACGAGCCACCACCAGCAGAACCACCCGGTAGTCCAGTTCATCATTTCTCCTCCGCCTGATCGCCGTAGCGCCGGCGCAGCCAGTAGACCATCGAGAACCAGCCGGCGAGAATGCCCGCGACCAAGAAGGGGATCCACCAGAAGCCGCAGGCGCAGTGACCCGAAGCCGTCTGGCGCGCGGGGTAGGCGGCGCCGACCTCCACCGCGTGCAGGGCCGGCGGGGAGACCAGCCCGTTCTTGTCCTTGACCGCGAAACGAATGTGGAACGCGGTGCGGGAGAGACCGGGCACCGGGACGAAGGTTGCGACGCAGGTGTGCTGGTTCAGGCCGATGGCGCCGATGCGTTTCTTAGGCAGGGAGACGGCCACCAACAAACAGCTGAAAGGTCCACTGCCCTCGGCCTTGAGCAGCGCCAATTGGTAGCGACCCTTCCCCGGGGTGATTTGGCTGACTCCTCCGATCGCCCGGGGCAGCACGGTCAGGTTGACCGACGCGTAGACCTGAGTCCCGGCCGCGTCGGTGACGCTGTACTGGAAGGTCGGCACGACTCCGCTCACCCCGGTAGCTGGGGTGAAGACGATCAACCCCGTGCCGGGGTCGATGGTGAGCGTCCCGACGCCAGCTGACGGCAGCGACCCGGTCACCAGGCCGTAGGTGAAGGGACCAACCCCGACCGGGGAGGGGGGCTGGAGATTCAGGGGCGGGTCCCCCAAGGTGGTGGCGGCGGTCAGGTTCGCTGCCTGGGGCGACACCTCGAGGCTGACCGAGGCCCCGTTGGAAGCCTGCAGGTACTGGTCCTGCACCTGGTAGGTGAAGGCGGGTACCAGGCCGCTCCAGTTCTCCGCCGGGATGAAGGTGAGCAGTCCCGTGGTGGGGCTCAGGCTCGCCGTCCCGTCGTTCTCCGGGGGGCGACTGAGAAGCTTCCAGGTGAAGGGACCAGCACCAGCGGGCGCGGGCAGCGCAAAGCTCAGCGAGTTGTTGGCGGAGATGGACCGGGTCACGTCAGTGGCGGTGGGCGCGGGCGGCGCGGTGACCACGACATTGACCGCCGCCGCAGGCGACTGAACTCCAAAGGCATCGGTGGCGGCGTAGTCGAAAGTCGGCACGGTCCCGAGGAATCCCCGGGCCGGGGTGAAGGTGACGACGCCCGTGCTGCTGTCGATCGAGGCGGTACCGTCGGAGGCCGGGGGCAGGGCGAGCAGCTGATAGCTGAAGCGACCGCTGCCCTGCGTCACCGGGACGCCGGTGGACAGCGGTGTTGGTCCGTTGGCGGTCACTCCCAGCGCGCTGGTCAGCGGCTGCACCACCAGGTTCACGTTTGCCAAATCGGATTGGCCGTACTGGTCAGTGACCTGATATTGGAACTGTGGCACCGCCCCGCTGAAGTTCGCCGCCGGCGTGAACGAGATCTCCCCCGAACTGGGATCGATCGAGACCACGCCGTAGGCCGGTGACGGTGGGCCAACCAGCTGCCAAGTGAGGGGGCCCGCGCCGCTCGGGGCCGGGGGAGTGTCGGTGACCGGCGTGGCCAGCTCAGTGCTCAGATGGAGGTTGCGGAGTCCCCCGGGCGGGGGCGGCTTGTTGACCGTCACCGTGACCGGCTCCTCCGGGGCGACCGCCCCGTACTGGTCGGTGGCGAGGTAGTCGAAGGTCGGCACCGTGCCGTGGAATCCGGACGCGGGCGTGAAGGTGACCGTTCCGGTGGCCGCGTCGATGGCGGCCGTGCCATCGACGGACGACGGCAGCGAGCCGGCCACCAGGGCGTATGTGAACGGCGCGCTCCCCAACGCCGGCACCGGCGTCGCCGAGAGTGGTCCCGGACCATCACCGGCGATGCTGAGGGCATGAGCCACCGGGGTGACCGTGAGGTTGACGGGGGTGGCCGGGGAGAGGTTGCCGTGGCCATCCGCCACCTGAAAGTCAAAGGTCGGCACCACCCCGCTGACGTTCACATTCGGGGTGAAGCTGAGCAGCCCGGTGACGGGGTCGAGGGTGGCGGTCCCAAAGCTGCTGGGCGGGGTGGAAGCCAGGCGGTAGGTGAACGGGCCGGTGCCGACCGGGGTTGCCACCGCCTGCTGGTAGGAGGTGTTGATCGGGATCGAGGCCGTGACTGGAGTGGTTCCCGGCACTACCACTTTGGTGGTGGTGACGGTGGTTTGGGTGTCAGCCGGGTAGTTGTCGGCTGCTGTAACCACGGCGCTGTTGACGATCGGACCGGTGGCCGTGGGCAGCTGCGCCGGCACGCTCAGGACCGGCAGGGCGTTGCCCGCCGGCAGCGATCCACCGGGTGTGTAGGTGCAGGTGGCGGTGCTGGAACCGATCACCGTGGCGGAGCAAACCCAACCGGTGCCGCTGGGCAGACTGGCCACGGTCGCGCCGCCGGCCAGCGTGTCGGTCACGGTCACCGGATCGGGTGCCGGACCCCAGTTCGGATCGGCGGCGGCGGTGAAGCTGTAGTCGGCGACCGACCCGGCGGTGAAGGCCCCGGTGGTGCTGCCACTCAGATCCCAAGACGGAGTGAGCGGGTCCACGGTGGACACCTGGAGATTATTTAGTTCGTGAATGTCGTTGGCGCCGCCGGTCGAGGAGGCGAAGCCAAACTTGAAGGTCGGGGGGAGATTGGCCGGCTCCGGCACCGTCAGCACGTTGTGGCCATTGAGCGAGACCCGGATCTGGGGGTTGATGGCCGTGGGAGGGTCGACGGTGATCTGCACCGCCAGTTGGACCCCCGCCGCAGTGCGACTGGTGGCGCTGTCCACATGGAGCGGGGTGGTGAGGGCACCGGTTCCGCCCAGCCAGCAGTAGCCGGTCTGAAGGTTGCCCGGGCCCCGCACCCCCACCTGATTGGGCGTGAACGAGGGATTGCCGGTGCAGCCGGAGTTGGTGAAGTTGGAGTAGTTGCCGTAGGCGTCGAGTCCGACCCCGAAGAGCCCGTTCGCCACGCCGTTGCCATCCCCGATCCCCTGGTTGCCGCCGGCGTACCCCAGATACCCGCCGACCATCCCGGGGGCGGTTAGGTTGTAGGCGCCGTTGGCGAGGAAGAACGAAAGTCCGTCAGCCCCGGTGCCGTCGTACTGGTACTGGTCGAACGAGACCACCAGGCCGGCCTGGGTCGGCAGCTGCTCGTTGTCGAGAATGAAGCCTGACGTAAAGGCGGCGTTGTCGGTCAGGCGCAAGGCGCCGCTGCCCGCGGGGTCACCTCCCGCGGGCAGCCCCACCTTGTTGGTACCGCAGCCTGGCACCGGAGTTTGGGTGGTGTCGATGGACGCGGTCAGACAGGGGGTGAAGCCGGTTCCGCCCACTGTCCAGTAGGAACTGGCCACGCTGGCGTCGGTGAAGCTCTCGTTGAGCAAGACCGCGCCACTGGCCTGCACCGTCTGCACCGGAGCGACCAGCGCGGCTACCCCGATCAGGGTGCCGATCACCGCGCCGGCCAGCCGTTTGGGGGAGCAAATGCGAATCCTCATCTCCGTTTGCGGAGCCTAGTGGCGATTGTCGGCACAGCCAATGGTGATTTGGTAACGGAAAGGTGGCGGGAATCTCCAGCTATCGGAAGGTTTTCGGGCTCCTGGCCGACGGTCGACGGCCGCCGCCGGTTCGCTGCCCGGAGCTGCTTTTGCTGACCGCAATCCGTCTGCTGAGAGGGAGGCCGGGCCGGGACCGACCGGGGCGTCTGGTTCCGTCATCCGCCCCCGGCGCCGCAGTCACGGCCGGGGAGAACTGGCGGAGCCGGCTACTTCAGCTGGCCCCGCCTGCTGGGGCGGCCCCAATCTGCGCGAAGCCCTGGGGCACCGGTCCCCGCCAGGCCTCCGGGTGGAGGATGCGGGCCAGCATCTCAATGCCGTCGACCACCCGGGGACCGGGCCGGTTGAAGTACCAGGAGCCGTCCACGGCGTAAACCTGGCCGGACTTCACCGCGGGCAGCTTCTTCCAGCCGGCGACCTTAGCCAGCCCCCCGAGCTGGGCCACGCTCTCCTCCAGGCGGTAGCCACAGGGCATGCTGAGGATCACCTCCGGCTGGGCCGCGATCACCTCATCGAAGGAGACCACCCGGGATCTGGCCCCCGGCTCCCCCAGCACGTCGATGCCACCCGCGGCGTCCACCTGGTCGGGGACCCAGTGGCCCGCCGCCATCAGGGGGTCGAGCCACTCCAGGCAGACGACCCGGGGCCGGCTCTTGCCTGCGACCGCCCCCCGGACCGCGTCCAACCGGGCCCAGAGCCCCCGGACCAGCTCCGCCGCCCGCTCGCGGGCCCCGGTGACCTGGCCCACATCCGCGATTGAGCGCAGCACGTCGGTCAGGCTGTGCGGCTCCAAAGAGAGGACGGTAGGCCGGCCGGGAAGCAGCCGGGCCGCCTCCAGGACCTGGCTGTAGGCGACCGCACAGACCTCGCAGAGCTCCTGGGTCAGGATGACGTCGGGGCGGGACCGCCGCAGCGCCTCCTGATCCAGGGCGTAGAGGCTGCTGCCCTCATGGAGGGCCTCCCGGACATGGCGGTCGATCTCGGCGGGGGATGCCCCCTCCAGCTGGAGCAGGTTGCGGGTCATCACCGTCTTGTAGGAAGCCTGGGGCGGGAAGTCACACTCGTGGGTGACCCCCACCAGGCTCTGCCCCAAGCCCAGGGCAAAGCAGATCTCGGTGGAGCTGGGCAGCAGGGAAACGATCCTCACTGGGGGCTAAACCGCCTCGGGTTCGGCGTCCGCCGCGGGTGCTCCTCTCTCCCCCACCGAGACCGGCACCAACTGCATGGTGAGGATGGGTACCTCGCTGCGGGTGGCCCAGCTGCCGACCCTGGACTCGTGGGAGAAGATCACCACCTGGGTGGTGGCGGAGAGCTCGCGGAGGGTGTCCAGGAGGGCGATGCAGCGGCCGTCATCGGCACTGACACTGGGGTCGTCGAAGAAGAGGGGAACTGGCTCTCCCTTGGGGGAGAGCGCCTTGGCGAGCACGGTGCGCAGCGCCACGTAGATCTGTTCCCGGGTCCCCTGGGAGAGATCATCGACCCTGATCTGGGATCCGGAGTCGCGGGCCGAGACGTGCATGGAGAGGTCGGCGGGGTCCACCCAGGCATGCTGGTAGCGCTGGCCGGTGATGGCTGGCAGCCAGCTCCGCAGCCCCTCCGCCAAAACCGGCGCCAGATCATGGTGGATCAGACCCTCCGCCCGCTGCAGCTCGCTGATGGCCAGCTTGACCGCCTCTTCGGCTCGGGTCAGCCGGGCCACCTCGTCGCTCAGATCGGCCACCCTCTCCTCCAGGGCGGCCACCTCACCGGCGTCCTTGAGCTGCTCCTGGAGGCGCCCCTGCAGCGGGAGGAGCTGGCTGCGGATCTCGTCACGGCGGTGGACCGCCTCGTCGTACATCCGGCGCAGCTCCTCGGAGGGGACCTGGTTGGGGACGGTCTCCGGGAGCGCCTCCAGCGCCACCAGGTCCTGGCTCAGCTGATCCGAGCGCTTGGCTAGGCCCTTCAGGTCCCGACCGCCGAGCCGCTCCTGGCGGCGGGCCTGGAGCCCGCTCCGAAGGCGGGCCGCATCCTCGGCCTCCACCAGCTGGCGCAGCCGCGAGCTCAGCTCGGTCGCGAGCTGGTCCGGATCGTTGCCGTTGATCCCCACCCGCTTGGCCCGGGCGGTGAGCTCATCGCGGAACTGCTGGGCGGTTTTGGCCCAGGCGGAGCGCTGCTGGAGGGACTCCTGGGCGGCGGGCAGGTTCTCCGCCAGTTCCTTCAGGTGATTCACCTCAACCTGGGCGATCCCCAGCTCCCCCAACCGCTTCTGGGCCTGGGAGCGCTCGGCCTCCACCTTGTCCCGGGCGGCGACTGCCCGGACCAGGTCGGGATCCTGGACCCGGGAAGCTTTTCGGAGCTGGCTAATCGAGGTGAAGCCGCCGACTGCCAGCAGGAGCCGAAGCCGGCGCTGCAATCCGTAAAAGACGGTCGCGGTCACCACCAGCACCACCAACCCGCCGGCGACGAGCAGGATCCGGGCCGAGCCCCCGTGCAGCAGGCCGAAGACGATCAAGAAGACGCCCGCGGCCCCGCCCGCCACTGCCAGGATGTCGGAGAACCAGCGCTGGAGGGCGATCCGGCGGCGGTCCAGCAGGTCCAGGCGGCCGGGGAGGTCAGAGGCGGGAGGCAGCGGGGGCAGCGGCTGCTCCAGCGCGCCCACCAGGAATGCCAGCTCACTCTGGGCGGACTGCTGGGAGACCCGCTCCAGCTCTTGGTCGAGCGGGGCCATCTCCGCCAGCTTCGCCTCGGCTGCCTGCCACTGCTGGGCCAGCCCACGGACCCCGGTGGCGGCCTCCCGGAGGGTGGCCGGGTCCTTGGGCAGGCGCAGCTCCGGGGTGGCTTCCAGCTGCTGGTCGATGTCCGCGACGGCGCTCAAGTCCTGCTGGATCTCGGCCAGCTCGGCCGCCTTCCAGGCCACCTCGCTGGTCCGGGTGGCGACCTCCACCAAGCTGAGCTCACGGCGCAGCTTCTCCTGGCTGGCGAGGTCCTCGGCCAGCTGGCGGCGCCGCTCCAGCGCCTGGGTCAGCTTGATCTGGGCCTCCTCCAGCTCCTTGGGTTTCCGGTTCTTGTCCAGCGGCTTGGTGGTGGTGCGGTCGCCCCGGATGTGCTCTTGGCGCCAGCGGTCCAGCCGATCGATCGCGGAGCGGGCCGTGGTGTCGCCGCCCGAGGTGGCGCTGGCCTTTTGCAGGTCCTCCTGGAGCGAGTCGCCGGTTAGGCTGAGGATCTGGTCCTGGGCCACCGTCGAGACGGCCAGGAAGGCGTCTCGGCTCATCCCGAGCGCGACTGAGACATCGACGAGGCGGCCGCGGCGGAACCGGTCGGTCACCTCGCCCCCCTTGACCAGATCGAAGACCTGGGCGTTGTCCGGGTGGTCCAGGTCGCGCACGAAGCGGTAGCGCCCGCCTTCCAGCTCGACCTCCGCCTCCACCGCGAAGGGCCCGCCCCACCAGGGACGGAAGCGACGGAGCATCTCCTCGGTCTCCTTGAGCATCCGTCCCCGGGAGGGCAGGTCGACGCCACAGAGCGCCACCCGAATGGCGGTGTGGAGAGTGCTCTTGCCAGATTCGTTGGGGCCTCCGATGAGGGTGAGCTGGGGGTCGAGCTTGAACCGGCCGCTGAGCGCCCCGAAGCCCTGCAGCGTGACTGACAGAACCTTCAACTGGATCCCCCTCTCCCGCTCACCGGAACCCTCATAGGATGGCGGGCTCCTCTCCCTGGAGCGCCTCCACCCCGGCCCTGAGCGCGGACTGGACCAGCTCCGAATCGAAGTCCGGGCGCTCCAGCAGTCCTCGGACGAACTGGCCCCGGATGTCCGGCGCCACTTTGAGCTGCTCTAGATCCAGGGCTGGCCGGCAGGCGAAGACGACATCGACGCAGCGGTCCTCCTGCCGCATTTTCGCGATCAGATCAGAGGGACCCAGCTGAATCCCCAGCGCCAGCTCCCCGACCAGGCGGACCCGGGCCCCCTGGTTGGCCCCCTCCGGCAGGGCCTCCCTGACCCGCTGGAGGACGGCGTCCGAGTGCTGGCAATCGGTGACGTCCACCTCCAGCTCGCTCAGAGTGAAGGTGTTGACCGGGTGGATCTTGACCGTGGGGGTGCTGGGTGAGAAGTCCACCTCGGCCGCGCCCCGCTCACCTGTCTCGCCAAAGGTGAGCGGCTCCGGGTTGCCGGGGTAGACCAGCTGGGCGGTGGTCCTTGGGGTGTGGAAGTGACCGAGGAGGCCGAAGCGGAAGCCGGCTTGGGCGATCTCCGCCTCGGCAAAGGGGGCGTGGTCCTCTTTGCCTTCGCCTTGGGCCGGCAGCTGGCCGCGCTCCGACCCATGAAAGAGCGCGATCGCCGGCAGGCCGTCGGGGACCTTGAAACCGGCCAGCAGGTTGCCCGTTCCCTTGGGCTTGTCGTGGGCGACCCCGAAGATCCGGTGACCGGCGACCTCCACCGGAGAGAACTGGTTGCTGGAGAAGATGTGCACATTGTCCGGCCAGTCGTTGGTGGCGTAGAGCGAGCCGGCATGCCAGTAGTCGTGGTTGCCGGGGGCGATCAGCACCGGAAAGGGCAGCTCCCCCAGCTGCTCCGCCAG
>DATLTJ010000107.1:0-64105 GCA_035533655.1 Candidatus Acidiferrales bacterium
TACGCGAGCTGGGTTTAGAACGTCGTGAGACAGTTCGGTCCCTATCCGCCGTGCGCGCAGGAGATTTGAGGAGAGCCGACCTTAGTACGAGAGGACCGGGTTGGACGGACCGCTAGTGCACCGGTTGTTCCGCCAGGAGCATCGCCGGGTAGCCATGTCCGGAAGGGATAAGCGCTGAAAGCATCTAAGTGCGAAGCCCACTCCAAGATTAGATCTCCCACCGGGTTAACCGGGTAAGACCCCAGGTAGACCACCTGGTTGATAGGCCGCAGGTGTAAGAGCAGTAATGCTTTCAGCTGAGCGGTACTAATCGGTCGAGGGCTTGACCACTCTCTACCACACTGTTCAGGAGTGCGCCCCCGAGGCAGACTCTGTAGCAGTCAAGGTTCATACAGCGCTCAGGGCATTCAGGCTGGCGGCGCCGCGTTCCCGCGGGAGCCGACGCCGGCAGCCAACTTTGTCTATTAGAGATCCGGTGACGATAGCGACGGTGAAACACCTGTTCCCATTCCGAACACAGCAGTTAAGCCCGTCTGCGCCGATGGTACTGCCCTGGAGACGGGGTGGAAGAGTAGGTCATCGCCGGGTCTCTTTTTTTTAACCCTGACCTTGTTGGTCCGGCACCGCGCCGGTCAGGATGATCGGGACTCCGTGATCGGGCCATGTCGTTCGTCGTCGTCCGCTGGGAACAGGTGCCAGAAGTAATAACCGGCCACGCCCACCATGAGGGTGTTGTCGAAGCCAAACATCAAAAGTCCGCCGAGGTGCTGGTCTCCGAGAGCGGAGGCCCCGAGGAGTGCGCTGCGGTGCAGGTACACCGTGTAGATGGCCGTCGGGAGCAGTGCCAGAGTTAGGCCGACCACGACTGAGGGGAGAGCGCCGCAGGTGAGGTAGGCCACCTCTCCCAGCGGGCTCAGGTTCCACCGTTCTCCCTCGCGGTGGATAACTACTGCCCACCAGAAGATCAGCCCGATCACCAGGAAGCTGAGATGTTGCAGCAGGTACACAGCGGGACTGGTGAGGGAGTAGTCCAGCAGCGCGGGAACATGCCAAAGCACCAGGATCCCGAAGTACGCGCTGGCCGCAAGTATCGGCTGGGCCAGTGTTCGGAGAACCGGAGCTATCCGACTGCGCAAGAGCCAGTCCACCGTCTGCTCGGGGAGACCGCGCACCAAGAGGGGAGGCGCCACCATCGCCAGCAGTAGGTGCTGGACCATGTGCACGCTGAACAGGTAGCGCTGGCCGGCGACGTCCAGGGCTGACTCGAGGGAAATCAGGGTGACCAGCACTCCGGTGGACCAAGCTGCTGCTCTACCGTTGCGTTGCGCGCCCGGGAAACGAAGGTAGACCAGGAGGGCCAGTCCGCAGCCTACCCAGACTGCCGGGTCGAACTCCCACAGGCTGAGCCAATGCAGCCAGGAGGTCATTTAACCTGGCTGGCGCTCACGAGTCCTGCGGGGGGGGGGGCGGCTCCGATCTCGCCGCCTGGTTGCGGCGGTAGAGTTCGACCGCCGCATCCGCTCGCTTCTCATCGTCCCGCAACCACTGCAGCACCGCAATGTCAAGCATGATCTCGGCCGGGATCGCTGCGGGGACCCAGGCCACGCCCGCCCCCCACTCTTGATCGGTGAGTGCCGAGATACCCCCCGGGCGGCTGGCGAGGTTGAAGTAGACCGAGTACCAAGCGTGACCGGAGAATCCCAGGCTCACCGCAACCACCCACATCACGGCCGTGCCGAGGACCAGATACCCCGCCAGAGGCCACGTCGTGAGGTGGCGGCGCAGTGGGTAGCTGTCCACCGTCACGGACCAGAAGAGTAGCCCGCCCAGAAGCAGCGTGGCGAACTCGAATCCGTGCAGAGTCGCGTTGTGCAGGGTGTGGTCGAACACGAACGGAACATGCCAGGTCCAGAACGTGATTGCCATTGCCGTGAGCCCGGCGGCTGGAGTCCGGAGGATGCGCCCGACGGCGCTCGGGAGAGCGCGGTTGCCGATCGCCTGCAGCCGCGGCCCCACGGCTTGCGTCCACCGCTCCGGTAGCGCCCGCCACCAGGGCAGTAGTGGTGTTCCGACCAGCAGTAAGGGAGCGGCCACCATCTGGAAGAGGCAGTGCTCCAGCATGTGCATCCAGAACAGATAGGAGGCGAGATAGTTGATCGGCCCTTCGACGGCGAACAGGATGACCGCCAAACCGCAGTAGAAGGAGACCGCGCGCCACGGTCCAATCGAAGGATCGCCGGGCCGCTGGCCTTGGGCCATCAGGCGCCGCCCACGCCAGTACAGCAATGCGGCCAGGATTACTGGAATCCAGGCGCCGGGTTGGAGGGCATAGCCGTACAGATGGCCCCAGGGTGCCCAGAAACTCACCGAGCTACCACCCACTCTGATCCAGAGTGAACGCCTGGGCGGGACGTACCTGCCCGAACAGCGAGATCTCCATAGCTAGTTCCCCCAGGCCGACACCATCACCAACGGCCATCTGGCTGGGACTCCTCCGCCAGGCTGAACGGTTCAGCCACTATGAATGCTCCGGTGGAGATCGAGTGTACTCGTGGCGTGGTCCCGGTTCAGTCAGATGTTTGAGTAGGGTCCGCCCGGGCGCCGATGAGTTCGCTGTGGGCGGCCGCGGCCAGCGCCGTCCTTCGGGGTAGTGGGGCCATCGAGGCCCGAAGCTGTCCGCATGCCGCGGTCGCCCGCTCGCCTCGCGAGAAGCGGATGCTGGCGCGCGGTCCCACCAACTCACCGAATTGGCGGCAGGCTCGCTCGGGAGGGGCGACCAGTTCGCTGTTGGGGATCGGATTCATCGGAATCAGGTTGACGTGAGCCTGCACACTCGCGGCGAGCTGGCGCAGCGCGATGGCGTCCTCCGGCCGATCATTCACGTGCGCGATGAGCACGTACTCCAGGCTCACCCGCCGGCCGGTGGCGGCGCTGAAGCGCAGCGCGGCCGCCTTGAGCTCAGCCAGAGGATAGCGTCGGTTCAAGGGCACCAACCGGTCGCGCAGGAGATCGTTGGCGGCGTGAAGTGAGATGGCCAGGCGGACCGGCAGTTGCTCCGCCGCGAGCTGGTCGATCTCGGGTACCAGGCCGCTGGTTGAGACCACCACCCGGCGTGGTGACAGGCCCCAATCCTGCAGCAGCCGGATGGACTCGACCACCGGGTGGTAGTTGTGCAGTGGCTCGCCCATCCCCATGAAGACCACGTTGGTCGGAGGGCCACTTCCCGCCGCGGTCCAGATGCGGGCGGCAGCCCGGACCTGATCCACGATCTCGCTGGCGGTGAGGTTGCGACGGAGGCCCAGCTGGCCGGTTGCGCAGAAGAGACAACCGATGGCGCAGCCGATCTGAGAACTGACGCAGACCGTGTTGCGAGGGCGTGCCTGAGCCCCTCCGGGGTGGCGGATGAGAACCGCTTCCACCTCCTCGCCGTCATGACCGCGCAGCAGTAATTTGGTGGTCAGGCCACGATCGGCAGTCGTGTCGGCGACCACTTCCAGGCTCTGGAAGCAGAGCTCGGCGGCCAGGTCGGAACGCAGTGCAACCGGCAGGGAGACCATGTCCTGGAAACCCGAAACCCCTCCGCTCCAGGCGTGCTCGCGAATCTGGGTTGCCCGATATCGGGGCTGGCCCAGTCCGACGACCGCCTCTTGCAGCTCCGCCAGAGTGAGGCCGCCGAGTTCGCGATGTGGCGTACTCACCCCCCTCGGATCAGGCCCATGAATTCACCCCTCGTCCGGGGATCTCGCCGGAAGATCCCAGTCATGAAACTGGTGATAGTTCGATTCCCTGGCTTCTCCACTCCCCGCATCATCGTGCACAGGTGATCGGCCTCCACCACCACGGCGACCCCGCGTGGTTCGAGGTGGCGCTGCAGTGCCTGGGCGATCTCGCTGGTCATCCGCTCCTGAATCTGCAGCCGGCGGGCAAAGGCGTCCACTAATCGTGGGATCTTGCTCAGTCCGATGATCCGGCCGTGGGGTAGGTAGCCCACGTGGGCGACCCCAAAGAAGGGCAGAAGGTGGTGCTCGCAGAGGCTGTAGAAGTTGATGTCGCGGACCAGCACCAGCTCGTCGTACGCCTCTTCGAAGACCGCCTGGCCGAGGATTTGATCCAGGTCGACCCGATATCCGGCGGTCAGGAAGGAGAGGCTTTCCGCCACCCGCTGAGGCGTTGCCTTTAGGCCCGGCCGCTCGGGATCTTCACCCAACTGAACCAATAGCCGAGCGACCAGCCCCTCGGTCTCGGCGCCCAGTTTGGGTCCAGGCGCCGGCGCGGGGACGCCATCGGCCGGCAGTCGACGCTCAGTTGGGGATGGCCTCACAGTACGGTGATTGTCTCAGCAAGCGTCGGCGGCGGTTCCCTCACCGCCTTCTCAGCTCGAGCTGAGGCGGTCCCAGAGAGCCTGCGCGGAGGCGGCGCCCTGCTGGAGACAGGCGGCGACCCCGACACCGCCAAACGCCGCCCCGGTTAGCTCGAGCTGAACTGGTAGAGCGGCCGCCGCCTCCGCAACGCGGTCCCGCCACCGGAGGTGGCCAGCCCGGTACTGCGGCAGTGCGCCATGCCAGCGCTCCACGCGGACCTCGACTGGGAGCTCGGTGAGCCCCAGGATGGTCCGGAGCTCGCGATGGATGGTGGTCACCAGCGTGGTGTCGTCCAGGGCCAGCACCCACTCGTCGCCGAAACTCCCCGCCGAGGCCCGCAGCAGGGTCAGGCCCGGCTGACGCAGGTGCGGCCACTTGCGGTCCAGGAAAGTACACGCGGTGACGGTCCGCCGCGGCCGCCGAACCACCAGGAAGCCGCTGCCTTCCAGCGGCCTGGAGATGGCCCTGTCCGGGTACGCCAGGGTGACGGTCGCCACCGACGAGTACTCCAGCTGGCGCAGTAACGGACCCATCTCGCTGCTGAGGGAACCGAGCAGGATCGCGGCGGCGGGGGCGGGCACGGCCAGGATCAGGCCATCGAACTCGGCAAGGGATTCGCCAGGGATGTGGAGTCGAACGTGACTGCTCTCGGTGGCCGCCAGGCTAGTGACCGGCCGGCCCAGGTGGAGCGAGTTACCGGGAATGAGGTGTACCAAGCCGTCAACCAATTGCTGAAGGCCGCTTTCAAAGCTGACGAAGGGAGTCGATCCCGGGCGCCGCGGTTCGGCTCTGGCAGCCTGGCGCAGGCCGCGGAGCAGGCTGCCGCCGCCTTGGGCAGCGGCGACCAGCTGAGGCGCCACCGCGCCGCTGCTCAGCTGGTGAGCAGGACCGGCGTAAACCCCGCCCAGCAGTGGATCGATCAGACGTCCGAAGAGAGTCTTGCCGACCCGCCGACCAACAAATGCGCCCAGGGCTCCGTCCGGATCCGGTTCCCCCCGCCGCAACCAGGGCTCGAGCGACGCGCGGGCAGCCCCCGCCAACCCCACCGCGCGTACCACGTCCGGCCTCCAGGGATACAGCGGAACTCCCAGCACCGAGTCCTTGGGGATCGCGAGCAACTTCCGGCCGTTCCAGATCGAGGCCGAGGTGGTCGCCGGGAGGACTAAGCTCGAGGCTAAGCCCAACTTTTCGATAACTGCCTCCATCTCCGGGCCGCGCGCCAACAGACTCTCGGCGCCTAGGTCGACTTGGGCCCCGGCGAACTTCGTGGTGAGTAGCTTGCCGCCGGGTCGGTCGCTGGCCTCGAACACCGACAGCGAGAGCGGAACCGAGCTCCGCTGGGCGAGTCGTTCCAGCTCCGCGGCCGCTGCCAGCCCCGATACCCCCGCTCCGATCACCGCCAGTCGGCGCGGAGTGGAGCTCACGGGTTGGCTGAGATCCCTGCCTGTACCAGTCCCGCGAGGATGGCCACAAAGTCGGGACGCGCGTTGGGCATTGGCGTCCGAGAGATCCGCACCCCGAGCCGGGCAGCCTCGGCCTGGGCTTCCACGTCCAGGTCGTAAAGGATCTCCAGGTGGTCGGCGGTGAAGCCGCACGCACACACCAGGAAGTCTGTGGTGCCACCGGCCGCCGCCTCCTGGATCACCTCCAGCAGCTCGGGACCCAACCACGGCTCGCCGGTCTTGGCGACGCTCTGCCAGGCGGTGGTCCAGTTGGCCAACCCGGCCTGGTGGGCGACGGCGGTGGCGGTCTCAGCGAGTTGCCCGGGATAGGGGTCGCCCATGTCCTGGAGGCGGGCCGGCAGGCTGTGGGCGGTGAATATGACCAGCGCGGGCTCCACCCGCGGTGGAGCGCCCTGCGCCAGCTGTTCCCGCACCCGATCTGCCAGCCACCTGACGTACCCCGGGTCGAGGTGCCAGTCGGTCACGAACCGCAGCTGCAGCGGGCGGGATTGCCCGGCCACCGCGCTCTCAGCCCGCTGCACGTATTCACCGACGCTCATCTGTGAGAAGTGGGGTGCGAGGACGAGTCCGACCGCTGAGGCGACCCCCTGCTCGACCAGCTGGCCCACCGCGTCCTCGAGGAAGGGAGCAGAGTGCTTCATGCCCACCACAACTCGCCACTCCTCGCCGTCCCGGCGCCGCAGTTCGCGCTTCAGTGCCTCCGCCTGGGACCTGGTGATCTCCTGGAGCGGGGAGCTACCCCCGATGGCGTCATAACGCCGCTCCAGCTCGGCCAGGGCGTCCGGGCGGGGCGGCCGGCCTCCCCGCATGTGGGTGTAGTAGGGCAGGATCTCGGCCCGGGTGCGGGGGCTGCCATAGGCCATGAGCAGGACAGCCGTGGCGTGCGGCGAGTTGACCCCCGATGAACCAGCGGTGGCGTGCTCGCGCTCGGACGCCTCGGTAGAGGTCAATTTGAGTTCCCTTCCTGTCCGGTCTGGGGCGGATCGCCCGGCCCCCAAGCGCTCACTCTACTGACCGAGCGGTCGCTCACCCCGTTGCTAAAGTTAGCGCGCTGTGGGGACTCCGCCCAAGATCATTGGCGCGCTGCCGTCTCCGCCGCGGGGGCCGCTCACGGGTGCCCCGGGGGCGGAGCTTTTGGAAGGAGCCCGCACCATCCTCGGTCGCCCCGCGCCGGAGATGGTCACCGCGCTTAGGGAATGGTCCCGAGAACTGGCACTCGAGCTCTTCAGCGCCATGGCCGGGCTGCGTGCCTTTGACGAGCGCGCGGTCATCCTCCAGCGCCAGGGCCGCATCGGTACCTATCCGACCTTTTATGGCGAGGAGGCAGTCCAGGCCGCCAGCGTCCGGGCCTTGCAGAGCCGGGACTGGCTGTTCCCAACCTACCGGCAGACCGCGGTGGTGACCCTGCGGGGCTGCCCGCCGCTGGTGCCACTCTTGATGTGGCGGGGCCATCCCGGCGGCTGGCACGACGTGATGGAGTACCGGGTAGCTCCCATCTGCGTGCCGGTGGCGACCAATTTTCCTCATGCGGTGGGGTCCGCCTGGGGGGCCAAGCTGCGCCACCTAAAGCTGGTAGCCCTCGCCTACGGGGGGGACGGCTCAACCTCGGCCGGTGACTTCCACGAGGCCTGCAACCTGGCCGCCGTGATGGGCGCACCGGTGATCTTCTTGATCACCAACAACCAGTGGGCCATCAGCACCCCGGTCAGCAAGCAGACCAAGGTGCGCCGGGTGGCCGACAAGGCCGCTGGCTACGGCATGCCCGGGGTCCGAGTTGACGCCTTCGATGTCTTCGCCTGCTACCAGGTGGTGCGGGAGGCGGCGGCGCGAGCCAGAGCGGGAGGGGGTCCGACCCTGATCGAGGCGATCGGCTACCGACTCGGTCCTCATGGCACCGCTGACGAGCCATCGCTCTACCGGGATCAAGCCGCAGATCGACTTTGGGAGCCGATGGAGCCACTGCGCCGGACCCAGCTGGCACTGGTGGCGGCCGGGCTCGCCTCCGCCGCCGAGCTAGACCAGATTCGAGCCGACGCGGTGGAGGGACTCCGGGCCATCGGCGACGCCGTGGAGGCGACCTCTCCGGTCACCATCGAGGAGATCGCCGCAACCGTCCATCGGGAGACCCCTTGGGGTCTGCTGCCGGACCGCCTGCGCGAGCCTTCCTGGACGGATCGAAGCGGTGACCCGGGATGAGTTCGACCACCGAGCTGAACATGGTCGAGGCGATCACCAGGGGACTGGGCCAGCTGCTCGAAGAGGACCCCGACGCCCTCCTGATGGGAGAGGACATTGGGGCCAATGGGGGGGTATTTCGGGCCACCGCCGGACTGCAAGAGCGATTCGGAGCGGAGCGAGTGGTAGACACCCCCCTCAGCGAGGCGGGATTCGTGGGGGCCGCTATCGGGATGTGCCTGGTTGGCCTCCACCCGGTCGTGGAGATCCAGTTCGATGCCTTCGTCTATCCGGCCTTCGAGCAGCTGGTCTCGCAGGCGGGGAGATTCAGGTGGCGCACCAGCGGTGCCTATGGACTGCCGCTGGTCGTTCGCATCCCCTATGGCGGCGGGACGCGGGCGCCCGAACTGCACTCGGATTCTCCGGAGACCCTCTTCAGCCACATGCCGGGGTTGCGGGTCGTGATTCCGTCCGATCCCCTCTCGGGGGGTGAGCTCCTCCTGGCGGCGGTGCGGTGCGGTGACCCGGTCATCTTCCTGGAGCCCAAGCGGATGTACCGGCGCGGTCGCCAGGCGGTACCGACCAGGTTCGCCGCCGGCGACCTGGACCACGCGGTGGTGGTGCGGCCGGGGGACGACCTGACCGTCGTCGCCTACGGCGCCATGCTCGAGGTAGCCCGGGGGGCTGCCGACCGGCTTCAGCAGGAGGGGGTATCCACCCGGGTGCTCGATCTGCGCTCCCTCTACCCGCTCGACCGCGAAAGTCTGCTGGCTGCCGCCGAGGAGACCGGTCGGGTGCTGGTGGTCCACGAGGCGGCGCGGCACTGCGGCATCGGGGCTGAGGTGGCGGCCCTGCTGCAGGAGGAGGTGGCGGACGCCTTGCTAGCTCCGACCCTGCGGGTCACCGGCATGGACATGCCGTTCCCACTTTCCCAGAACGAGGACGATGCGCTGCCGTCGGTGGCGCGGGTGCTGGCGGCGGCCCACGCGATGCTCGAGTACTGAGTGCGATGGCTGAGTTCAAGCTACCCGACCTAGGGGAGGGGGTGACCGAGGGAGAGGTGGTGGAGTGGCGGGTCCATGAGGGAGACACGGTTCAACGCGACCAGATCCTGGGGGTGATCGGAACCGACAAGGCCACTGTGGAGATCCCCTCGCCGTTCGCCGGCCGGGTGGAGGCGGTCCTGGTGGCCGAAGGGGCCCGGATCCAGGTGGGAGACCCCCTGCTCCGGGTGGAGGAAGTGGAGGGACCGAGCGCGGAGCCGACAGTGCCGACGAAGGCACCGGCACTGCCGGTACCAGAACCCCGCCCAAGCTCAGTTCCGGTGGAGCCGCGGCGGGTGCCGGCTCTACCGTCAGTCCGGCGGGCGGCTCGGCAGCGGGGGATCGGCCTCGAATCGGTAGTCGGGTCGGGTGTCGGAGGCCGGGTAAGGATGCTGGACCTGCTTGCCCAGGGACGGCGCGTGCCGCTGCGCGGGCTTGCCCGCGCGATGGCGGAGCATGCGGCGATCGGCCATCGGCATGTGCCCCAGGTCACGGTCGTCCTGGAGGTGGATGTAGCGGCCCTGGAGGCGCAGGTGGCGGAGGGAGCGACCGCGGAGGGCTCACCACCGCCGACCCTCCTGGGTTTGATCTGCCTCGCCATCCTGGCAGAGCTGGCCAAGGCGCCCCTCTTCAATGTCAGCCTGGACGACCAGGCTCTCGAGCTGGTCTACCACGACCATGTCCAGCTGGGGATCGCGGTCCAGACCGGGGACGGTCTCCTTGTTGCCACCATCCGCGACGCCGACACCCTGTCGCCAGGAACCTTTCACCAGGAACTGCAGCGGGTGGTCACAGCTGCCCGGGCCGGGACGCTGACCGCGGCGGAGCTGAGCGGATCCACGTTCACCGTCTCAAGCGGGGGCAAGCAGGGCGCCCTGCTGGCCACCCCGCTGGTGAACTGGCCCAATGTGGCCATCCTCGGCGTCCATGCCATTCAGGACCGCGCGGTCGTAAAGGACGGCCGCGTCGCGGTCGGTCGCCGGGCCAACCTGTCTTTGTCATTCGACCACCGGGTGATCGATGGCATGACAGCGTCGGGGTTGCTCTATCGACTGGAAGCGCGCCTGGCCGCCGAGCAGCCGGGGCCGCCAGTCCGCTGACTGGTTCCGCCGCAAATTCACGGTGCTCCGTAGCCTTCTCGGAACGCTCATGGCCTAGGGTCGCACCTGATAGCACGACGATCTCGCAGCGGACGCTCAGATCTGGAGGATGAGTTCCACGGCAGCCAGACGGCCTAGGCTGGCGTCGCCGGCAACCGCTCAGTGGGTGGGCGGGCTGGTCGGGATCTACTTCGGCGCTGTGGCGCTGTCCAACCGGCTGCTTCCCTTCTCATCCCAGCTCGGAGTCGCTGCTTCCCCGCTTGCCGCCATCGGCCTGCTCAACCCGCTGCGGCAGCGAATCCAGCGAGTCATTGACCGGACATTTAATCGGGCCCGATATGACGCTGACGCGACGGTTGCGGCGTTCGCGACCGGCTCCGCGGAGCGGTCGATCTGGAGACCGGGCCAAGTCAGCTGCTGGGCGTGGTGCAGGATTCCTTCGAGCCGGCTTTCGGATCGCTCTGGCTCAGGGACCAGCCTCAGTCGGGTGAGTAGCCCGGCCGGCTCGCGGACTCCGCCAGGATCACCGTCCCGCGGGTCCCGAGGCGGAAACCCGGAGCCAGCATGGCCAGTGCCATCGGGCCAAGGAATTGGTGCCGAGACCGGGAGTTGAACCCGGACGAGCTTGCGCTCACTGCCCCCTCAAAGCAGCGTGTCTACCATTTCACCACCTCGGCCCGCCCGTCTGATCTTACCGGGACGGCCCCGCGGCGGCCGGATCGCGGTGCGAACGGATGGTGGCTGAAGATCGATACTGCCAACAGCACCGGCCGAAGCAGCAGGCCCATCTGGTTGCCTTAGGAGCTTCGATCATCACCCGCGACCCGGCCCCGGAACTGCTGTGCTTGGAGCGGGTCCGTGCGTCTGGCTCCGAGCGAAGGTGAGCACTCCAGCCCCGCTGCTGCGACTGCGCGAGCTCTGCCTCACCTTCCCCGAGGTCCGCGAGGATGCCGACGGTGTGGGGAATCCCTCGTTCAAGGTCGCCGGCAAGATCTTCGTCATGCACGTGGTCAATCACCACGGCGACGGCAAGACCGCATTTTGGTGCAAGGCCCGAGAAGGTGCTCAGCTGGCCCTGACCACGAGCGAACCCGAGAGCTACTTCGTCCCGCCCTACGTCGGGCGTTACGGGTGGGTCGGAGTTTGGCTGGATCGCCGGGTGGACTGGACTGAAGCTCGGGGCCTGATCGAGGACAGCTACCGCCTGACTGCCCCAAAGAGGCTGACCCGGTCGCTCTGAGGCTGTGCTAGGCTAATCTCGTCTTCGGGGCAGGGTGAGAATCCCGACCGGCGGTCATAGCCCGCGAGCGTGATGAGGTCAGACCTCAGATCGCAGGACTCGGTGGAACTCCGAGGCCGACAGTCAGAGGCTCGGACAGTGAGTCCGACCTCGAGTCTGGATGGGAGAAGACGGGTCCGGGCGCCCACTCGCCTGGTCCTCACTCCCTGCCTCGCAGCAGGGAGTACATATGACCGAAGCGACGGCCGGCAGAGCGAGCGGCGCGCCCGACCTGATGGCCCGTGCCCTGGCGCTGGCCGAACTGGGACGCGGCCGGACGTCACCCAATCCCCCGGTGGGCGCGGTGCTGACGCGGGACGGGCAAGTGGTCGGCGAGGGCCATCACGCTCGCGCAGGCTCGGCGCACGCGGAGGTTGTAGCGCTGGAGCAAGCCGGCGAATTGGCCCAGGGAGCGACCCTTTGGGTGACTCTCGAGCCGTGCTGCCACACCGGTCGAACCGGGCCCTGCACCAAGGTGCTGCTGGCGGCCGGGGTGCGTGAGGTGCACGTGGCAACCCTGGATCCCAACCCCCAGGTCCACGGCAAAGGCGTCGCCCAATTGCGGGCGGCCGGTGTCTCCGTGTCGGTCGGGGAGCACGAGGATGAGGCCCAGAGTCTCATTCGGGAATTTGCCGTTTGGGTCACCGAGGGTCGGCCGTCGGTGACTCTGAAATTCGCGATGAGCCTCGATGGCAAGGTGGCCACGGCGGGGGGCGATTCGCAGTGGATCAGCTCGGAGTTGTCGCGGGCCCGAGCCCACCAACTGCGCGCCGAGCATGACGCGGTCATGGTCGGTTCGGGGACCGTCCTCGCCGACGATCCCCGGCTGACCGCTCGCGAGGTGCCCGGCGGTTCCCGGCAGCCGCTTCGGGTGATCGTCGACAGCCGCCTGCGGACGCCCGCCACCGCCCGGGTGTTCGCCACTGACGGCGGAACCGTGCTAGTGGTGACTACCGAAGGCGCGGACCCCGGCCGCGCGCGGGCTTTGATTGAGGCCGGCGCAGAGCTGCTGGCGCTACCCGCCGTGGCGGGCCGGGTGCCGCTTTCCGAGCTCCTGCAGCGGCTGGGCGACCGCCAGGTGACCAGCCTGCTGGTCGAGGGTGGCCCCACCCTTTTGGGCTCTCTGTGGGAAGAGCGGCTGGGGGATCGGATCGCCGCCTTCGTGGCCCCAGTCCTGGTGGGAGGGGCCGGGGCGCCGGGACCGTTCGGGGGCTTGGGCGCGGCCACGCTGGAGCGCAGTTGGCGCGTCGCCGGACTGAAAGCGGAGCCGGTTGGGCCGGACCTCCTGCTGACGGCGGAGGTGTAGGGACGTTCTCGGGTATCGTGACCGCCCAAGGTCAGATTGAAGCTACCCCGAAGGCCTTTCAGGGAGAGCTGGTGATTGCCCATCCACCGGGCTGGGGCAATCTCGCGGTCGGGGACAGCGTAGCCGTGAATGGCTGCTGCCTGACGGTCGTGCGAAGGGATGAGACCCGAGTCGCCCTCGAGGTGATGCCCGAGACCATGCGGCGCGCCAACCTGGCCCATCTGCAGCCGGGAGCGCAGGTCAACCTGGAAGCAGCGCTCGCCCTCGGGGCCCCGGTGGGCGGCCACTTGGTGAGCGGACACGTCGACGCCACCGGGGAGGTCACGGCGGTGGAACGGGAGCAAAATGCGGTCTGGCTGACGGTCAGGGTGCCCCCAGAGGTGGGCCGGTACTGCGTGCCCCAGGGCTCGATCGCGATTGACGGCTGTTCGCTGACCGTTGTCGCGGTCGAGGACTCCCGCGACGGCGGGTCGGAGGTGGCGGTCTCGCTCATCCCCCACACCATGCAGACCACCGTCGCGGCCCACTACCTGCCCGGGGTGGTTGTGAACCTGGAGGCGGACTCGGTGGCCAAGCTCCTGGAACGGCTCCTGGCCCCGCACCTCCGCTCGGTGGCGGAGCGTCCCGCCCAGCCGGCTCCAGAATTGCCGGGAGGCAGCTAAGTTGGAGTTCGCCCAGCTGGAGGAGGCGCTGGCCGCGTTTGCCAAGGGCGAGTTCGTGATCGTGGTCGACGACGAGGACCGCGAGAACGAGGGCGACCTCTGCCTGGCGGCTGAGGCCGCCAGCCCGGAGAAGATCAACTTCATGATGGCCGAGGCGAGGGGGCTGATCTGCGTCGCCATGGAGCCGGAGCGCCTCGACGAGCTGGAGCTGCCGCCGATGATGGAGCACAACACGTCCCGCTACCGCACCGCGTTCGCGGTCTCCGTCGACGCCGCCGGCGACGAGGTCACGACCGGGATCAGCGCCCAGGACCGGGCCTTCACGATCCGGTCGCTGGCCAATCCTGAGTTCACAGCGGCGGACTTCGCTCGGCCGGGGCACATCTTCCCCCTCCGCGCCCGCTCCGGCGGGGTGCTGGAGCGGGCCGGTCATACCGAGGCGGTGATCGACCTTTGCCGACTGACTGGGCTAGCCTCGGCCGGGGTGGTTTGCGAGATCGCCAACCCGGATGGCACCATGGCCCGCCGGCCCCAGTTGGAGGAGTTCGGGGCCCGGCACCAGATCCCGATCATCAGCATCAATGGCTTGATCTCCCACCGGCGCCAGCGAGAGCAGCTGGTGGAGCGGGGCGCGGAGACGGTGATCCCCACCGAAGAGGGGAGCTGGCGAGCGCTCGGCTACCTCGACCGCATCACGGGAGCCGTCCACCTGGCTCTCATCTTCGGCGAACCAGAACCGGACCGCCCGGTGCTGGTCCGGGTCCACAGCGAGTGCCTCACCGGCGACGTCTTCGGCTCCCAGCGTTGTGACTGCCAGGCGCAGCTCCACCAGGCGCTTCGCCAGATCACCGAAGCCGGTGAGGGGGTGGTGGTCTACCTGCGCCAGGAGGGTCGAGGCATCGGCCTGATGGACAAACTGCGCGCCTACGCGCTGCAGGACCAGGGGCTTGATACGGTCGAGGCCAATCTGGAGTTGGGCTATCCGGCCGACAGCCGCGACTACCAGATCGGCAGCCAGATCCTCTCGGACCTGGGGCTGCGCCAGCTCCGGGTGATGAGCAACAACCCCCACAAGTACTACGGCCTCCGGGGGCATGGGCTGGAGATGATCGAACGGGTGCCCATCGAGATCGTGGCCAACCGTCACAACCAGCGCTACCTGGCCACCAAGCGGGACAAGCTCGGCCATGTGCTGGAACAAGCCGACTCAGCTCAGAGAGGAAGTTCGTGAAGTCGGTGGAGGGCGTATTGGAGGGCCAAGGACTAAAGGTGAGCCTGGTGGCGGCCCGGTTCAACGAGACCGTGGTCGAGCGGCTGGTGGAGGGAGCCCGTCGGGCGCTCCGCCAGCATGGGGTCCAGGCCGACGACACCCGACTGGTCTGGGTGCCGGGCTGCTTCGAGATCCCGGTCGCGGTCGCCGAGCTGATCGAGCGGGGTGGCTGCGATGCGGTGGTCGCTCTGGGGGCGGTCATCCGGGGCGAGACCCCTCATTTCGAGTACGTCTCGGAGGCGGTCAGTTCGGGCATCGCGGCTTTGTCGGCCCGGCGGTTCCCGATTGGCTTCGGGGTGCTGACAGTGAACTCCGTCGCTCAGGCGGAGGAGCGGGCCGGGGGCAAGCTCGGTAACAAGGGGTATGAGGCCGCCCAAACCGCTCTCGAGATGTTCTCGGTGCTGAGGCAACTCCGGCAGGATTGGCCCTGAGTCAGAACGGACGAGAGCCAACTGGGCGGCGGGCAGCCTGACAAAATCTCCGCGTCCCGGGTCAGGCGGTCTTGGTCGAGGTGCGCAGGCAGCGGGTGCACACTCGCATCCGCTGCGGCAGTCCCCCGCCTTTCGGGGTGATCCGGGCCGACACCAAATTGGGCATGAAGCGCCGGCGCGTGTGTACCTTGGAGTGGCTCACATTGCTGCCGGCCACGGGTCCCTTACCGCAGATCTCGCACCGCTTCGCCATGGCGACCTCGAAGAAAGCTGAAGTTGAAGGTCCCTCCGCTGGGACCGAACCCCGAATATGATTCCGGCCGCAGTTTACCAGCCACGCCCCAGGAAGCCAGCCGGCGCTCCGGATGGTCGCCCAGAGCGCCGTTAGAGGAAAGCCACCTTGCCAAGCAACCGGCCGCTTTTGCAGACCTATGCGCTGGGCTCCGTGGAGGTTTCTCCTCGGGTGGTGGCCATGCTGGCCGCCAAGGCGGCGGGCGATTGCTACGGCATCGTCGGCATGTCCGCCCGGGGTCTTCGCGATGGCCTGGCTGAACTCCTCAACCGGGACAATGCCGAGCGGGGCATCGAGCTCCGGGTCCAGGACGAGGGGCTGGGGATCGACCTCTACGTCATCGTCGACCACGGCGTCCGGATCCTGGAGGTGGCCCACAACCTCATGAGCGCGGTCGCCTACAGCCTGGAGCACCACCTTGGCCTCCGGGTGCTCCAGGTCAACGTCAACGTCCAGGGGATCAGGCCTCCTGAGGAACAGGATGGCGGCGGCTGAGAGTGCCGCCTCCGGTGCGCCTCTGGTCGTAACCGGGAGGGCTCTGCGCCAGGGGCTGGAACGGGCCTTGCAGCGGCTGGCTGAACAGAGGGGCCACATCAACGAGCTGAACGTCTTCCCGGTTCCGGACGGGGATACGGGAACCAACATGCACCTCACCTTGGAGGCGGCCTGGCTCGAGGTGAGCCAGCTTCCGGTGGAGGCTTCGGTCTCCGCGCTGACCCGGGCCGCTGCCCACGGCTCGCTGATGGGCGCTCGGGGCAATTCTGGGGTCATCCTCTCCCAGGTCCTGCGGGGCTGGTCCGCGTGCTCCCAGGAGAGGGAGTCGCTGGACGCGGAGGGGCTCAGCGAGGCACTCGCCGAGGGCTCGCGGGTCGCCTACTTGGCGGTGAAGCGGCCGGTGGAAGGCACGATCCTCTCAGTCGCCCGGGACGCCGCCCGCGCGGCCCGCAAGTCACTCGACCAAGGGGATGACCTGACGCGCTTGGCGGAAGCGGTGGTGGCGGAGGCGTGGGCGGCCGTGGAGCGCACCCGGGATCAGATGGACGTCCTCCGCGAGGCGGGCGTCGTCGATGCCGGCGGGTTCGGGCTGGCGGTGATTCTGACCGCGATCGCAGAGCGACTTACCGGACAGCTCCCGGGCAAGGTCGAGCTGGAGCCGGAGGGGAGAGGCGAGAGCGCGACCAAGCCGACGATCGTGGGCCTTCGAGGAGCCGCCGCCGCAGTGGCGCCCAAGGGAGGATTCGGCTACTGCACGGAGTTCGCCCTAGTCGGGGCCCAGCTGGGAGCGATCGAGATCCGCTCCCAGCTGGGCGACGACGCCGAGGACGATTCCGCTCTGGTGGTCGGCGAGCCCGGACTGCTCCACGTCCACCTCCACACCAAAGAGCCGTGGGAGCTCCTGGCCCGAGCCTCCAAGCTGGGCCAGATCGAGCGGCTCAAGGTCGAGGACATGACCGCCCAGCACCACCAGGCCCAAGAGCGCTCGGGATCGCCCGCCCCCGCCCCGGCCGCCCTGCCGCTCGGGGTGGTAACGGTGGCCCAGGGGGCCGGGTTCCGGGAGTTGCTCGTGGGTTTAGGAGCAGCCGCGGTGGTGGAGGGAGGCCAGGGCCAAAACCCCTCCACCGAGGAGATCCTGCAAGGGATCGAAGTGTCCGGGGCCGAGGAGGTGCTGGTGCTGCCCAACAACGCCAACCTGGTGCTCGGGGCCGAGCAGGCGGCCGGGATCTGTGGCCGGGAGTCGGCGGTGATCCCGTCGCGCAACCTGCCCCAGGGGATCGCGGCTCTGTTGGCCTTCGACCCGGAGGCGCCCCTGGAGGTCAATCGCTACCGGATGGAGCGCGCCATGGAGGGCGTGCACGCGATCGAGGTGACGAGGGCAGTCCGCGACAGCCAGCTGGGCGACCGGCAGGTCCACCAGGGGGCGCTGATCGGGGTCCTGGACGGACAACTGGTCAGCTGCGGCAGCGAGATTAACCAAGTGGTCCTGGAGGCCATGGGCGAGCTCCCGGAGGGTTCGGTCGAGGTGGTCACCCTGTACCGTGGGGCCGACGTGGAGACGGACGCCAGCGAGGGGCTCGAGCGGGCCATCAGGGCGCGGTTTCCCGGTCTCGAAGTCGAGCGGCACGATGGGGGCCAGGCGCTGTACCAGTTCATCATCTCGGCGGAGTAACGGGAGCCTCGGGTGACCGTCCGGATCGTCACCGACAGCACTTGCGACCTGCCTGAGAGCCGACGGCAGGCCGCCGGCGTGGTCACCGTCCCCCTGCGACTCCATTTCGGAGACCAGGAGTTCCGGGACCGGGTCGATCTCGACGATAAGCAGTTCCTGGAGCGGCTCGGCGCCGCCAAGGCACCGCCCCCCACCTCGCAGCCCCCGCCCGGCGACTTCGAGGCGGTCTATCGCCGCCTCCTGGCGGACCCCGCTGACGAGGTGGTCTCCATCCACATTGCCGCTGCCCTCAGCGGCACCGTCGGGTCGGCGACTGTGGCGGCGCAAGCAGTCGGCCCGGAGCGAATCCAGGTGGTCGACAGCCGGACGGTGAGCCTGGGCACTGGTTTACAGGTGTTGGCGGCGGTCGAGCTCGCCGAACAGGGTCGCTCCGCCAAGGAGATCGTGACAGAGCTGGCGTGGATGCCTCGGCGCACCGGGATCATCTGCCTCCTGGACACCCTGCGCTACCTCCAGCTGGGAGGGAGGATCGGGCGGGTGCAGGCGATGCTCGGCGGTGCGCTCTCGATCAAGCCCCTGATCAGCCTCGGCGAAGACGGAGCGGTGGTTCCGATCGGGCGGGTCCGCAGCCGGACGGTCGGCATCCGCCGCCTCAGCGAGTTGCTGGTGGAACATCGCCCCTTGGCGCAGTGTGGCGTGCTCTACGTGGGCGATCCCGCCGACGCCGAGCGCCTGCTGCGCGACGCCCGGGGGACGTTCCCCGGGATGGACATCTTGCTCCAGCATGCGAGTCCGGTGATCGGCAGTCATTGCGGGCCGGGAACCATCGCCTATTGCTACCTTGAAGCCAGGCCCTAGCCGCTCCCGCACCTTGGTCCGCAGCGACGCCGGAAAGGTGACTCCCAGGCTCGCCGGCTTACAGCTCGACTCCCCTTTGTCCGAACTACCTGCGATCGCGGCCCAGCGGGACCAGAGGAAGCGCCGGGAGAGGGTGGCTTCGCTGAGGCGGCTCGGGCTGCGCACCGTCCGCGAGCTTCTCTTCTACCGGCCGAGACGGTACGACGACCAGCGCCAGCGGGTGACGGTAGCTCAGCTCAAGTTAGGCCAGGTGGGCACCGTCGAGGTGGAAGTCGTCCACGTGAGCGTGCGCCCCGCCAGATCCCGGAGGTTGGAACTGGTAGAGGCCAGGGTGGCCGACCGGACCGGAGAACTCGCCGTGGTCTGGTTCAATCAACCGCGCCTCCGAAAATTGAAGGTTGGTGATCAGATCACCCTGTTTGGCAAGGCCCAGGTCCGGCGGGGCCAGGTGCAGCTGAGCAGTCCCGAAGTGGATTGGGATCTCGACGCGGTTGGCCAGGCGAAGGTAGGCGTGGTGGTTCCTACCTATCCGGAGACGTACGGGGTCACCTCGCGCTGGCTCCGCACTCAGGTTGCCCAGCTGCTGCCGCTCGCTGTCCGTATCGAGGACCCGCTGCCGGATGCGATTCGCCAGCGGGAGAACCTCATCCCGACTTCGGTAGCGATCCGGGGCATTCACTTCCCCGAGAATCAACGCGCCCTGGAACTGGCTGAGGAGCGATTCGGCTTCGACGAGCTCTTCTATCCCCAGCTGGCAGCGCTGATGGCCCGTCGCCAGCGACTCCGCCGCTCCGGCGTGCGCAGCCCCTACAGCGTCGCGATCGCCCGGGAGTTCGTCGCCAAACTTCCCTTCAAATTGACCAAGGACCAGCGGGTAGCGGCGCACGAAATCCTCACCGACATGGACCGGCCCTCGCCGATGAACCGACTGCTCCAGGGCGATGTGGGGTCGGGGAAGACGGTGGTGGCGGCGATGGCGGCCCAGATGGCAATCTCCGCGCGCCACCAGGTGGTGCTGATGGCCCCCACCGAGATCTTGGCCCGGCAGCACCTCCAGACACTAGGGGACCTTCTCTCGGGCTTCGGGCTCGAGCCCCGACTGCTGGTGGGCAGCACCACTTCCGCGGTGCGCCGAGAGATTCTTGGAGGGCTCGCCGCCGGAGCGGTCCAGCTGGTGGTTGGCACCCATGCCCTGATCGAAGATGCCGTCAGCCTTCCGGATCTGGGGCTCTGCATCGTGGACGAACAACACCGTTTTGGGGTTGAGCAACGGCTCCGGCTGCTGGAGAAAGCGCGCTTGAATCCGGACGTCTTGTCAATGACGGCGACCCCCATCCCGCGCTCCTTGGCCCGCACGCTCTACGGCGATCTCGACGTGAGCCGAATCCACCAACAGCCTCCGAACCGGATTCCCATCAAGACGTCGATCGTGGAATCCGAGCAGCGGTCCCAGGCGTACGAGGAGATCCGCGCGCAGGTCCAAGCTGGTCGGCAGGCGTTCATCATCTGCCCTTTGGTGGAAGACTCCCCGGCGGTCGCAGCCCGGTCGGCCACCGCCGAATTCGAGCGGCTGCGGACCGAGGTTTTCCCCGAGCGCCGACTGACTTTGCTGCACGGAAAGCTGGCAGCACGTGACAAGGCGGAGCGGATGCAGGCGTTTGCCAAGGGAGCAGTCGACATCCTGGTAGCCACCAGCGTGATCGAAGTTGGCGTCGACATCCCGAACGCCACGGTGATGGCGGTCGAGGGTGCAGAGCGCTTCGGGCTGGCGCAATTGCACCAGTTCCGCGGCCGCATTGGCCGGGGTCCACATCAGTCGTACTGCCTGCTGTTTTCTGAGGGCGACGACCAGGGCGCGCGGTTCCGGCTCCAGGCTCTCGTGGATCACTCCGACGGCTTCGAGGTGGCTGAAATGGACCTCAAATCAAGAAAGGCGGGTGACCCATACGGTCTTCGCCAGCACGGCATTCCCGAGATGCGCGTGGGCGACCTCCTCAACGAAGCGCTGAGACAGCGAGCCCGGTCCGCGGCGGAAGCGCTGCTGGACCGCGACCCCGAGTTGCGAGATCCGCTGATCCGAAGGGAGATGCGCAATTACCAGGTGGTCTTCGAATTCGATTGAGCCGGTCCCGGGACCGTGCCCGTGCAGGTGTGGTCCTGCGATCCTTTGAGATCTAGTGCCAACTCGCCCTCGCCGTTCGGGAAAACCTCGCGCCGCGGGTGCTCGCCTGACTGGTGGCGAAGCCGCCGGCCGGCGGCTTCTGACTGAGGCAGTCCCGGACCTGCGGGCCACCACGGGCCTGGCGCGGGCCGCCTGCTTCAACATCCTGGGCGAGCTGGTGGTGGGAGCCCGAGTGGTGGACCTCTTCGCCGGCGCCGGCAGCCTGGGCCTAGAGGCGCTCTCCCGGGGAGCCAGCTTCGCGACCTTCGTGGAGGTGGGTCGGCAGCGGGCCCAGCTCATCGACGCCAACCTGGCGAGCCTCGGCTGGGCCGACCGGGCGGAGGTGGTGGTAGCGGACGCCATCTCCTGGTTGCGTCGCCAGCGGGATCCGCTGACCAGCTGTCGGCTGGTCTTGCTGGACCCGCCCTACCGGGAAGCAGGACCCCAACTCTGCCTGGGCGCGCTGCGCCAGCTCGGCGTCGCGGCGGAGGCCAGCAATGGTTGGGATCCCTGGGTGGTGGCAGAACATCACCGCGATTTATCGGTGCCAGCCGAGGTCGGCGCGCTAAATTGCGTGCGTACCGCGCGGTACGGCACCACGGTGCTCTCCTTCTACCGGAGGCTCCCATGACCACGGCGGTCTATCCCGGCAGCTTCGACCCGATCCACAGTGGCCACCTGGACGTGATTGGCCGGGCCCGCGAGATCTTCGACCGGGTCGTCGTGGGCGTGCTGGACAACGAGCACAAGAGATACCTCTTCTCGGTGGAAGAGCGGGCGGAACTAGTCCGCCAGAGCCTGCCTGCTGAAGCCGGCATCGAAGTGCGGCATTTCTCCGGGTTGGCAGTCGGCTTCGCGGCGGCCGAGGGCGCCACCGTGATCGTGCGGGGACTGCGGGCGGTGTCGGATCTGGACAGCGAGTTTCAGATGGCCCTCATGAACCGGCGGCTGGAGCCCAAGGTCCACACCGTGTTCCTGACCACCGGATTCTCCAACGTCTATCTCAGCTCCACTTTGCTGAAGGATGTCTGCGCTCACGGCGGTAGCATCGAGGGGCTGGTGTCCCCGGCCGTCGAGCGCGCGCTCCAAAGGAAGTTAGCCCCGGCCGGCACCGCAGCGGTCCGGCCCAGGTAGAGGAGAGACCATGGCAGATGACGACGACGAGCTGGAGACCGACGGCGAAGGCATCTCGATCTTCGACGTCCTGGACCGGCTGGAGGCGCTGGTCAACCAGAGCCGCCGACTACCGCTGACGTCCAGCATCGTGGTCGGCGAGGAGGAGATTCTGGAGGCGCTGGACCAGATCCGCGTGTCGCTGCCAGATGAGATCCGGGAAGCCCGCATGGTGCTGGAGACCAGGGATGCCCGGCTGCGGGAGGCGGCCGACCAAGCGGAGCAGACCGTACTCGCCGCTCAGGAGCGGAGCGACCGGCTCACCGACGACCACGAGGTCACGAGAAGGGCGACCGCCGAGGCCGACCGGCTCCTGAACGAGGCCCGCGATCGCAGCCGCAAGATGCGCCGGGACACCGACGACTACGTCCGTGACCGGATGGAGGAGTTGGAGACCGAGCTGGCCTCAGCGCTGGCCCAGGTGCGCCGGGGGCTGGAGACGTTGGACCCGGGCCAGGAGGGCGACGAGAAGCCCAAGGGGAAGGGCCGGCGGCGCTAGGGCAATCCCAGGCGCCTGATAAACTCCGAAACCGTCATGGCACTACCCAAAGAACGCATCCCTAAGGCCCGTCGCGACCGGCGTCGGTCCCATCTCGCCCTGCAGGGTCCGTCGCTCTCTCCCTGCCCGCGCTGCCGCCAGCCGCGCCGGCCGCACACGATCTGCCCGAACTGCGGCCAATACAAGGGACGCGAGGTCATAGCGACTGAGTAACGGGGGGTCCGGGGGCTGATCAGCGAGTGTCACCGGCGGTGAGCGCCGCCATGGCGGCCCTGCTCTTTCCGGGCCAGGGGTCCCAGACCCCGGGAATGGGCCGGGCTTTGGTGCAAGGTGGGTACCAGCTGGCTCTGCTGGCGCTGGCCGAACAGGGTGGAATCCCCCTGCAGCGGCTCCTGGTGACCGGCACGGCGGAGGAGCTGAGGCCAACCGAAGTGGCTCAGCCTGCCCTCTACTACACCGGGGTCGCGCTGGCCCAGATTCTGCTCGAAGGAGGGCTTGCCCCAGTTGCTGCCGCCGGCCACAGCCTGGGCGAGTACTGCGCGGTCGTGGCCGCCGGCTCGCTCACCGCCGAGGACGGCATGCGCCTGGTGCTGGAGCGGGGCCGGCTGATGGCCAGCGCCCCGGACGGGACGATGGCGGCTGTGCTGGGTCTTGAGCTGGTGCAGCTGGAGGCTCTCTGTCAGCAGGCGGAGACCGATGGCGAGTGCTGCGTTGTGGCCAATGACAACGCCCCCGGACAGGTGGTCGTGTCGGGCAGTCGGGCGGGGGTGGAGCGGCTGGCCGAACTAGCCAGGGCGGCCGGGGCCCGCCGGGTGCTGCCCCTCAACGTGGGGGGCGCCTTTCACTCTCCGCTGATGGCTCCGGCGGCGGCCGCCTTTGCCAGTCAACTAGATCAGGTCGAGCTCCAGGAGCCCGGCTTTGCGATTGTGGCCGGGGTCACCGGGACCATCTCCAACACCGCGGCTGAGGTCCGGGCCGGACTTCAGTCCCAGCTGACCGGCCCGGTGCGCTGGGTCGCCACGGTCAAGGCACTGGCTGAGGTGGGAGCAGAGGCCTTCTGGGAGTGCGGCCCGGGTACCACCTTGTCCGGTCTGAGCCGGCGAATTCTGCCGACGGCCGAAACCATCTCAGTGGATTCCCCAGCGAGCGCCCAGCGGGCTCTCGCCGAACGCCCAGCAGCCGGCGAGCGGGCGGTGCTCGGGGGAGGCGCCTAGGCTTCTCGGCCCCGGCTTACAATGGCCCCCAGCTTGCCCCGGCAAATGTACCCGTCAGCGGCCCCGCCGCCCTTCTCGGCAGTCGGGCTGTGAAATCCTTTGTCCGCCGCTTGGCCGGCACCAAGACTGGCGAGAACCCGCCCGCCGGCGCCTCGGAGGGCCCAGTTGAGGCCCCTGGCAGCGGCGGTGCCTCCTCAAGCTTTACCGTATTGCCCGGCGAGCGCCTCAGCGGCGCCGGCGCCGGCGGGGGGGCCATACCGGGTCCAGGTCAGCTGGATCGACCCGGGATCGCCAACCCGCCAGCGAAGGCACAGGGGGCGCCGGTCCCGGTTCCCGAACATCAGCAAGAGCAGGCGACCGCAGGTCGCTCAACTAGGGGAAGAGATGGCAGACACGAGCTGGGAAGGGTTCAAGGCGATAGTGGTGGAGCAACTGGGCGTCGAGGCAGATCAGGTGACTCCGGAAGCCAACTTCGTGGAGGATCTGAACGCCGACTCGCTGGACCTAGTGGAGTTGATCATGGCCTTCGAGGAGGCCTACGGGATGGAGATCCCGGACGAGGACGCGGAGAAGATCCAGACGGTGGGGCAAGCCTGGGATTACATCAAGGATCATCTGGATCTGACCAGCTAGCGGACGCCGCGCCGGCGCGACCGGTCACGCGGCGGCGGCGCTCGCAACCAGACGCGGCGGAGCAGGCCGAACAGGAACAGGAGGCCGAGCGCCGGCTGGTGGAGCTGGAGGCGCGGCTCGACCTCAAGTTCAAGCGCCGGGAATGGCTGCTTGAGGCGATGACTCACACCTCCTGGATCAACGAGCGCGGCGCCGAGGGCCGCGACAATGAACGGCTGGAGTACCTTGGTGATGCCGTCTTGGAGCTGGTCGCCGCCGAGTACCTCTTCAACCGATTCCCCAACTACGACGAGGGCCAGCTGACCCAGATGCGCTCCTCGCTGGTGAGCACGGTGGCGCTGGCCGGGATCGGGGAGCAGCTGCGACTCGGCGAGGCGCTCCGGCTAGGCCGGGGGGCGACCAAGTCCGGGGCCCGGCGGCTGACCTCGCTCCATGCCAACGCCTTCGAGGCGATCATCGGCGCGACCTTTCTGGACCAGGGCTACCGCAAGGCCGGCAAGATCTTTCTCTCCCGGATCGGGGACCTCAGTTCCTGGACGGACCCCAACTTCAAAGGGAGGCTGCAGGCGCTGGCCCAGGAGCGATTCGGGATGCCCCCCCTCTACCGCACCCAGCCCGCCGGGAACACCCGCCCCCGTCAGTACCTCTCCCAGGTCTCGGTCGAAGGGGGCCCGGTCTTAGGGGAGGGCCGGGGAGGCACCAAGCAGGTGGCCGAGCAGGGGGCGGCTCGGGCCGCCATCGACGGCCTGGTGGCCCCGGTCTCCAAGAAGCGGCGCCGGGCCTCGCGGTCGACCGCGGGCGCCGCGGAGTCGACCGGCGAGCCGCTGACCGCCTTATCTCTCCAAGCGGTTGCCGTCGACATCTCTCTGGCGGTGGCACCCGCTGCGGGGGGAGGGGAGCCGGGGCTGGCCCTGGGGACTGTCGCGCCCGCCCGCAAGCGCCGGCGCCGATCACGCGGCAGCGCTACCGGAGCGTTGCCCGCTCATGGTCCAGGCGAGGGCACGTCCGCTCCGGCAGACGTGATCCCGACCCCTGCGCTTTCCGCCCCCGCGCTGGAGGAAGCGGCCTTACCCAGCTCCGTGCCGCCACCCGCCCGACGGCGGCGCCGCCGCTCTCGGGCCGGCAGCGGGGGAGCGGCCGCCGATTCGGCAGTGCCGGAGGGGCAGCCGGCGGGGACAGCTTCGGACCAGGGTCCACCTTCTGCGTCGGAACCGACTGGCGCCACCAGCCCGGACGCCGCGCCCCCCAGACGCCGTCGCCGCCGCTCTCGGAGCGGGGCCACCACCTCTGAGCCAGCGACTCCGGCGGCGGCCGAGCCCGGCACGGAGGCGCAGGCGACGGGGACGCCGGAGGGCCCCGGTGGGGAGCCGGCGACAACCCCCAACCTGGACGGGCCTGTGGACCCCGCCCAGCGCAAGCGCACGCACCGGGGTCACCGGGGAGGCCGGCGGCGGTCAGGGAGACCGGCGACTCCAACTCCATGAGGGTTAGTCGCCTGCACCTCCAGGGCTTCAAAAGCTTCTCGGGACGAGCCGAGTTGGAGTTGGGCCCGGGGATCACCGCCATCGTGGGGCCCAATGGAAGTGGCAAGTCCAATCTGGTCGACGCCATCCGACTGGTGTTGGGAGAGACCAGTGCCCGCGAGCTGAGGGGACAGCGGCTGGACCAGGTGATCTTCGCCGGGGGAGCCAACCGAGCTCCGGTCGGGATGGCCGAGGTGAGCTTGGTCTTCGACAATGAGGACGGGCGCCTGCCGGTCGATGACGTCGAGGTCGCCATCAGCCGCCGAGTCTTCCGGGATGGCACCAGCGAGTTCCGGCGCAATGGCCAGCGGGTCCGGCTGCGGGACCTCGGCCGACTCCTGGACGCCACCGGGCTGGCCCAGGCTGGCTATGCGGTGATCGCCCAGAACGATATCGAGTCGATCATTCGCGCTTCGCCGGCCCAGCGCCGGCACCTGATCGAGGAGGCCGCCGGGGTGCGAGGCGCGCAGGCCCTGATCGATGATTCCAGTTCGCGGCTGCGCTCGCTGACGGAGTGGCTCGACGGCTCGATCGGCCGGCTGGCGGAGCTGCTACCGCGGATCGAGTCACTCCGGGAGGAAACTGTCGCCGCTGAGGAGGCCGCCCAGCTCCGGGGTCGGCTGCGGGAGCTCCGGGGCAGCTTGGAGCGGGGCGCCTGGCTGGCGGCTCTGGCCGAGTTGCGCAAGCTGGAGCGCCAGTTCCAGGCGGGCGAGCGCCGGGTGGCGCAATTGCGGGAGCGGGCCCGGCAATTCCAGGCCACCTACCTGGTGCAGCGAGAGCAGCTGCAGGCAATCGAGGAGGGCCGACTGGAGTCGGAGCGTCACGCGGGCGCCTTGGCTCTGGCGGCACAGCAGTCGGCGGCCCAGGTGGAGCGCTGGCAGGAGCGCTCGGTCCAGGCGGCTGAGTCCCGCGCCGCGGCCGCCCAGGCTCTGGCCGAGGCTCGGGACGACCTCCAGTCACTGCCGGGTTCCGGGCCTGGTCTGGCGGGGGAACCCAGCGCGCTGGAGCAGGGACGGACAGCCATCTCCCAAGTCGAGCAGGAGCTGACTGGCCTGCGGCAGGCGCGCGCCCTGCGCCAGGCCGAGTTGGTCTCGGCCCAGGCCCGTGACCAGGAGGTGGAGCGGAAGGTCGCTTCTGCCCGCCGCCGGCGCGCCGAGCTGGAGGCGCGCCTGGCGGGGGCCGAGGCCTGGCGGAACCAGGCCCTGGCCGCCCGGACCGCGGCCGAGGCGATGCGGGTGACGGCGGTCAGTGAACTCCAAGCGGTCGGCGACGCGGCCAAGGCGCTCCACCAGACGGCGGTCAAGGAGGCGGTTGGCCTCGAGCGGGCCCAGAAGGCGGAAGCGGTCCGACTTCAGCTGGTGCAGCGCGCCGAGGAGGGGCTCTCCCGGGCGACGGTGTCGCTCCGGGAGGCTGAGGCCAGGTTGGGGGCCCAGGTGGCCGCCATCGAAGCCAGGACCCAGGCCGCTCCGATCGCGGGAGCGGCCGCCAAAGGGGGAGCGCGAGTTCGCCCGCTGGCCGAGGGCGTCCGGGCAACTCAGGCCGCGGATGCTCAGGCGGTCGAGGCTGGCCTCGGGATCTTCCAGCTGGCGCTGGTGGGGGAGGAGACTGCGGCTCGCCGAGCTCTGGGACTGGCGGGAGACCTGGCTGAAATCATCTGCTGGCCGGTCGGGGAGGAGCCGGTGGTGTCCAATCCCCCCGAGGGCTGTCGACCCCTGGCGACCACCCTGGTCGGCGACCCAGGAACGCTCTTGGTGGTCGCCCGGGTCTCCCGCTTGGTGTGTCTGGCCCAGGACCGTCAGGCCGCGGCTCGGTGGCTGGCCCGCCTTCCTGACGGTCGGGCTGTGCTCGCCGATGGCACAGTGCTGGGAACCGGGCTAGAGATCACCCCCGCCCGCGCCGAGGGCGAGCTTCGCCTGGTCGAGCAGATGCGCGACGCCGAGCGCACCGTGCAGCGCCAGCGGGCCGAGTTCGCCCGGGCCCGGGAGGCTCTGGAGCGAGCCCGCGAGGCGCATAACCAGCAGCGGGAGCTGGTGGATCGGATGCGCCAGGCGGCGACCGTCGCCCAAGCGGCCGCCAATGCTCGCCAGGCGGAGGTTGACCGGCTGCTGGGCGAGTCCTCTCGGTCCGACCAGACGATTGTCGGCCTGCAGCGGGAGCTGGAGCGCCGCGAGCAGCAGAGCGCCGCCGACCGCGCCGCCCTGACCACCCTGGAGATCGAATTGGACCGCGAGGAGCGGGCGCTGGCCGGGACCAGCGCCGCGGTCGAGAGCTGCCGGGCGGAGGTCGCCAGCGCCGAGGAGCTGATGCTGGAGGTGGGGCAGCGCTTGGAGGAGGCCCGGCTGACCATTGCCGGGGTCGAGGCCGAGGCTCGCAGCTGGGCTCGGCGGAGCGAGGAGCTGACCCGGCGGCGGGAGCAGCTGCTGGCTCGCGATCGCAGCGCTAGGGAGAGGATCCAGGCCGCCGAGCGGAGCGCTCTGGAGGCCCTGCAGCAGCTCCAGTTGGCCCGCCACCAGGCGACGGCCGCCAAGACGCAGTTCGAGCTCTCCGCCGAGCAGCGAGCCCAGGCCCAGGCCACTTCCCCGGACCCCCTGCAGGGCCTGGGTGAACTGGAGCGCCAGCGGGCCGACCTGGAGGCGGCCGTGCACTCGGCGGCGGCCCAGCTGGAGGCGTGGCGGCGCGACGTGGCAGGGCAGACCCACCAGGTGGAGCGGTTGCAGGCGGCGGTGACGGAGAGGCCCGAGCCGGCTGTCGAGGCCGGGGAATCAGCTCCTCCGGACGACCCGGCCAAGGCGGCGGCGGAGATCTCCAAGTCCGAGCGCCGGCTGAGCGCCCTGGGGCCGATCAACGAGCTGGCGCCCCAGCAGCTCACCGAGATCCTGGAGCGGACCGAAGGCTTGAGGGCGGCCCACGACGACTGCCTCCAGGCGAAGGCGGAGCTGGAGGCGGTGCTGGTGCAGTTGCAGGCGGTCAGTGGTGGGCGTTTCCAGCGGACCCTCTTGGAGGTGACCCGCGAGTTCGAGTCGGTGTGGGTGGAGCTCTTCGGCGGGGGGAAGGCCACGCTGACCTCCACCCCCGGAGTGGATGGTGCCCCGGGCGGGGTGGAGATGCGGGTCCAGCCTCAGGGCAAGCGGGTGCTCTCCATGCCGCTGCTCTCGGGGGGTGAGCGGGCCCTGACGGCGCTGGCCCTGGTACTGGCGCTGCAGAAGGTCTCGCCCAGCCCCTTCTACGTGTTCGATGAGGTCGACGCCGCCCTGGACGAGGCCAACATCACCCATTTCGCCGACCTGCTGCAAAGGCGGGCGGAGAGCAGCCAGTTCCTGGTGGTGACTCACAACCTGACCACCATGTCCCGGGCCTCCATGCTCTACGGGGTAACCCAGGACGGCGGCGGGTCCAGCCGCATCCTCTCGGTGCGCCTCACCTCGGACGGCCAGTCGATCGAGGCGGAGGACGAGACGGTGCTGGAACCGGTGGGGACCGGTGGCTGAGGTCAAAGCGCCCTGGCGTGGCCGCTGGTGGAAGCGGATCCCGGGCCGGCTCGACAAGGTCGGCAGCGGGCTCGGTCAGCAGCTGCGCACCAGGCTCAGCCTCGGTCGCGGCGCCGGCGACGAGCTGTACGAGGAGGTCTTTGAGCTGCTGCTGGCCAGCGACTGCGGAGTGCTCGTGGCCGAGGAGCTGGTGGCGGGGCTTCGGGAGCAGGCCGGTCGGCAGAAGCTGCGCGAAGCGGGACCATTGCTGGGGGCCCTCCGCGAGGAGATGGCCGGCCGGCTGGCGGGCGCCGAGCGCGAGCTGTCCTTGGTCGGGGAACCGGCCGTCTGGCTGGTGGCGGGGGTCAACGGGTCCGGCAAGACGACCACAGTCGCCAAGCTGGCGGCCCGTCTCCAGGGACAGGGGCTGACGCCCCTGATCGCGGCGGCCGACACCTTCCGGGCCGCCGCGATCGAGCAGCTGCGCGCCCTGGCGGCTCGGTCGGGGACCGAGGTAGTGGCCCATCAACTGGGTTCCGACCCGGCGGCGGTCGTGTTCGACGCCTTAGCGGCGGCCCGGGCCCGGGGTCGGGAGGTGGTGCTGGTGGACACTGCCGGGCGGCTGCACACCAAGCACAACCTGATGCAGGAGCTGGGCAAGATTCGCCGGGTGATCAGCTCCCAGCACCCCGGCCAGCCGATCGAGACGCTGCTGGTCCTGGATGCCTATGTCGGGGCCAACGCCCTGGCCCAGGCGCGGGCCTTCGGCGAAGTGGTCGGGGCCACCGGCCTGGTGCTGACCAAGCTGGACGGCAGCGCCCGGGGGGGATACGTGTTCCAGGTCGAGCGGGAGCTCGCGGTTCCCGTCAAGCTGGTCGGGGTGGGCGAGGGGGTGGACGACCTCGCCGACTTCGATCCCGCCGCCTACTTGGATGCGCTGCTGGCGGACGGGGGAGGACCGGGAACGGCGCCGGCCGACTGAGGCCGCCCGATCCCGGTTGAGCCGGGGTCACCGACCGGAGTAGGGTGTCAAGGCTTTGACCTTGACACTAACCGCGCTGGACCGGCTGGCCCGAGTCCGGCTCCTCGATGTCTACCGGGCAGTCCTCACCGAGCGCCAGCAGGAGGCGCTGCGGCTCCGCCTGGAGGAGGACTGGTCGCTCAGTGAATTGGCTCGCTCGCTGGGCACCTCCCGGGCCGCCGCCTACGATCTGGTGCGCCGGGGGGTGGAGCGGATGGAGTTGCTCGAGGAGCAGCTGGGGGCCTGCCGCCGGCTGGAGGCCGCCGATCGGGAGCTGACCCGGCTGCGCCAGCGGGTGAGTCGGCTGGAGCACCAAGTGCGGGCAAAGTCGGCGGCGGAGGTGGGTAGCTAGTTGTTCGATAATCTGACCGACAAGCTGGCGATCGCCTTCAAACGCTTCACCGACAAGGGCAAGCTGACCCCTGCCGATGTCGACGTCGGCCTGCGCGAGGTGCGCCTGGCCCTGCTGGAGGCGGACGTCAACTACAAGGTTGCCCGCGAGTTTGTCGACCGGGTGAGAGTGCGCGCGGTGGGCGCCGAGGTCCTGGAGAGCCTCACTCCTGGCCAGCAGGTGATCAAGGTCGTGTTCGAGGAGCTGGTGGCCCTGCTCGGCGGGGAGAACGCCCGGCTCACCTACCAGCCGGAGCCTCCGACCACGGTGATGCTGATGGGGCTGCAGGGCTCCGGGAAGACCACCACCGCGGTCAAGCTGGCGCTCCTGGTCCGCCAGGACGGCCATCGACCGATCCTGGTGGCGGCGGACCTCCAGCGGGCGGCAGCGGTCGAACAACTGCAGCTGCTGGCTCAGGAGCAGCAGCTCGAAGTGCTGGTGGCGGCCACCGACCGCGGGCTGGCCAAGGGAGTCAAAGAGGCGGTGGCGGAGGCTCGGCGACGCGGGGCCGACGTGATCGTCGTCGACACCGCCGGCCGCCAGCATCTCGACGAGCCGCTGATGGACGAGCTGAAAGCGGTCCGGAAGGCTACCTCGGTGCACCACGGTCTCCTGGTGGTGGACGCCATGACCGGCCAGGAGGCGGTCCGGGTGGCCAGAGCCTTCAAGGAGGCAGTCGGTGTGGATGGGGTGGTGCTGACCAAGCTCGACGGCGATGCCCGGGGCGGAGCCGCCCTCTCGATGCGGGCCGCGATCGGGCTGGAGGTCTGGTACTGCGGGGTGGGCGAGCGGGCGCGGGACCTGGAGGCCTTCCACCCGGAGCGAATGGCTCGGCGGATCCTGGGCATGGGCGACGTCCTGACCCTGGTCGAGCGGGCCAGCCAGGAGGTGAGCCAAGAGGACGCGAAGCGGGTCGAGGAGCGGATTCGCGAAGGCCGGCTCAGCCTGGACGACTTCATCGTCCAGATGCGCCAGATCAGGCGCCTCGGTCCCCTGGACTCGATCCTGGGGATGATGCCGGGGGGGCGCGAGTTGATGAAGCAGCAGGGCGGCAACCTGCCCGACGAAGCCCAGCTGGGTCGAATCGAGGCAATCGTGCTGTCGATGACGGTCCGGGAGCGCCGCCGGCCTTCCATCATCGACGCGTCGCGGCGGCGGCGGATCGCGGCGGGCAGCGGCACCACCCCGGTCGAGGTTTCACGGCTGATCAAGAGCTTTGAACGAATGCAGGAGATGATGCGCGGCTTCTCCGGGGTAGGCGGCAAGCGGCGTCTGGCCGCTGATCTGATCAAGGGGGCACCGGGCGGCGGGGCGCCCGGGCGCCGCTAAGCAACCCGAGGCAGACCAGGACGGCTCGCAATTTGACCATAAAAGAAGGGGATTTTTAGTGGCAGTAAAGATTCGACTCAAGCGCATGGGCGCCAAAAAGCGGCCTTTCTACCGGGTGGTCGTGGCCGACGCGCGCTCGCCCCGCGACGGCCGCTTCATCGAGTCGGTGGGGTACTACGATCCGCTCAAAAACCCGAAGGTTTTCCAGGTGGACGATGAGCGGATCCGGCACTGGATGGCCACCGGTGCTCGGCCCTCGGATGCGGTCCGGGAGCTGCTCGAGCGCCAGGGAACACTGCCCGCCACCGCACATCCGGTGCGGACCAAGACCGGCCCCAAGCGGGCTCCCAAGCCAAGTCGGGGACCAGCTGCCACCGCCCCCCCGGTCGCGCCAGTGGCTGACCCCGAGGTAGCCGGGGAAGCCGAGGAGACTCCGGCGGCCACCGAGCCAGCGGCGGAAGTCGCCGCGGACGCTCCCGTCGCCACCCAGGGCGGGGAGGAGGCCACCGAGGTCGAGCCCGCCGAAGTGAGCGAAGAGGCCAGTCGAGCGGCCGAGGAGGCAGCTCCGGAAGAGGCAGCTCCGGAAAAGGCGCCAGCAGCGGCGGCGGCTGACGATGAGTCGGCGGCGGTCGATGAAGCGCCCAGCGAGGGCTGAGGCCGTGCCGGATTACGGCGAGCTGGTGCGCTACATGGTCCAGCAGATGGTCAGCCAGCCCGACGCCGTGGAGGTGGGGGTGGAGCAGGAGGGCCAGCGGGTGACGGTCCGGATCAAGACCGCCCCCGAGGATCTGGGCAAGCTGATCGGCCGCGCGGGACGCCACATCGAGGCGGTCCGCATGGTAGTCCGGGCGGCCTCCCTGCGTCCGCGCGACCGGGTGTACGTCGAGGTGCGCGATTGAGCGAGTTGCCGGAGTGGGTCCGCGTGGCGCGGGTGCTGCGGCCGCACGGGTTGGCCGGGGAGCTCACCGTGGAGCTGCTCGGCGGCGAGCGCGGCCGCTTGCTGCCTGGAACGACGCTGCGCGGACCCGCCGGTGAGCTGGTGGTGGAGTCGGTCCGGGGCGATGGCAGCCAGCTGCTCTGCCGCTTCGCCGGCGTCAGCGACCGGGAGACCGCCGCGACTCTCAGTGGAGGCTACCTGGAGGTGGCGGCGGCCGAGCTGCGCTCGCTGCCGCCCGGGGAGTTCTTCCATTTCCAGCTGGTCGGACTGGAGGTCGAGGATCAATCGGGAAGGAGCCGCGGTCAGCTGGTGGACGTCGAGGCCTACCCGGCTCACGACGTCTATGTGGTCCGCACCGCAAGTGCCGAGCTGCGGGTTCCGGCGGTGAAGGAGGCGGTGCTGGGAATCGATCTGGACCGGCACCGGATCACGGTAGCCGAGCCCTACTTGGAGGCCTGGGTCGATGCGGTTTGACGTCATCACCCTCTTCCCGGCGGTCTTCCCGGGCCCCTTGGCGGCCGGGGTCGTGGGCCGCGCCCTGGAGCAGGGGCTGATCGAGATCGAAGCCCATGACCTGCGCCAGTGGGGCCTGGGGGTGCACCGTCAGGTGGACGACATCCCCTACGGCGGCGGGCCCGGGATGGTGCTTCGTCCCGAGCCGCTCTTTGAGGCCGTCCGGGTCATCCGGGATGCGGTCGGGCCGCCTCCGCCCCGGGGCATCCTGCTCTCCGCGCACGGGCGAAAGCTCAGCACGGAGCTGGTCGAGCAGCTAGCGCAAGAGCAGCGGCTTCTCTTGATCTGCGGCCGCTACGAGGGAGTGGACGAGCGGGTACGCTCGGGGCTCGAGCTGGATGAGATCTCGGTCGGCGACTTCGTGGTGAGTGGGGGGGAGCTGCCGGCCATGATGCTGATCGAAGCGGTGGCGCGCCGGCTGCCCGGGACCCTGGGGGACCCGGAGTCCGCCGTGGACGAGAGCTTCAGTGAGGGTCTCCCCGAGTACCCCCACTACACTCGGCCGGCGGTGTTTGCAGGAATGGCGGTGCCCGAGGTGCTCCGCAGCGGTGATCACGCGAAGATCGCCGGCTGGCGGGCCGCAGCGGCTATCGAGCGGGCCCGCCGGTTGCGGCCCGACCTCTTGGCCGGCGCCCGACTAAAGCGGGCGGCCAGGCAGGCCGCCGGAGATGAAAAACGGGGCTCGGACGCGGCAGCGGCCGGCATCCCCCTGGGAGGTGCGGAATGAACATCATCGATCTGCTCGAGGAAGAGCAGCTTCGCGACGACGTCCCGGAGCTCAGTCCGGGGGACACGGTCCGGGTCCACGTCAAGGTGGTCGAGGGCACCAGGGAGCGAATCCAGATCTTCGAGGGGGTAGTCATCGCCCTGCAGAAGGGCGGAACCCAGCGCTCGATGACGGTCCGGCGCACCGCCCACGGGGTGGGCGTGGAGCGGACTTTTCCGGTCCACTCCCCGCGCCTTGCCCAGATCGAGGTGATCCGTCACGGCCGGGTCCGCCGGGCCAAGCTCTACTACCTCCGCGACAAGGTTGGCAAGCGCGCCAAGATCCGCGAGCGGCGGGAGTCGGTCAGCAAGACCGCGGCTCTCTCAGAGGCGGCGGAGGTCGCTCCGGAGGGTGAGGTTTCGGAGCCGGTCGAAGCGGCTCCCAAGCGGCGGCTCTCCCGTGGTCGGGCCAAGGCTGACTGAGGTGGTGGGGTTGTGCCCCACTCGCAACGCCTAAACTGGACTTCGTGCCGGATCAACCTAACCGGGTGCTAGTGGTGTCGCGGCAGGCATCACGGTCCGAGACCATCGCCAAGGCGCTAGACAAGCGCGGGCTGGCGATGCTGGCTTTCGAGTCCACCGGGGCCGCCGCGGCGGCGCTGGACGAGACTCCGGCCGAGGCCGCGCTGATCGAGGTGACCGGGGACGACGCCGAGCTGGTCCCCTTGATCCGGCAGATCCGGGCGACCGCCTCCCATGCGGCAATCCCGGTGGTGCTGGTGGTGGCGGACCCAACAGCTCCGATCGTCGCCGCCGCGACCGAGGCCGGGGCGACCGCGGTGCTGCCCCGCGGCAGCTCGACCCAGACGGTCGCGGAGACTCTGCGCAGCCTGCTCGCGGCCGACGCGCCCGCCCCAGCGGCTCCGGTCGATCCCCAAAACGCGCGCAAGGGGCCTGGTGAGTTGTGGGTGGTCTGCGGACCCCGCGGTGGCGTCGGCCGGACCGCTCTCGCCACCAACCTGGCGGTGATCGCCGCGGAGACGCTCAGGGTCGCCCTGGTTGACAACGTTCCTCGCTTCGGCAGCGCCCTGATGGCCTTCAATCTGCCGCTGCCGACGCCGACTTGGGTGGAGCTAGCCGATCTCCCGGTGGAGGATGACATCCTGGACCGGCTGACCCGGCATCCGAGTGGGGTCTCGGTGCTGCCGGCGCCAGGCCGGCCCGAGCTGGCCGACTCGGTGTCGCCGGCGGCGGTGGGCGCACTGATCTTTCGGCTGACCCGCCTGGCCGACCTGGTGGTCGTCGACCAAGGGGGCAGACTGGACAACGGCGGGATCGATCTGCTGGAGTCTGCCGATCACATGATCCTGGTTGGCACGCCGGACAACCCGGGGGTGGCGGGGCTTCGAGGCTGGCTGCGGATCTGCGATCAGCTGCAGATCCCGCGCGAGCGGATCTCGGTGGTCCTCAACTGCGTGCTCCCTTACCACCAAGTAGACGCCGAGCGCACGAAGCGGGTGCTCGGGCAGCCGGTGCTGACCCTACCCCACGGCGGTATTGATGGGGTGAGGTCCCTGAGCGGTGGCGAGCCGCTGGCCTGGAAGCATCCCTCCAACCGCTGGGTCAAGGCGATGCGCAATCTGGCGGTTCAGATCTCACCGACGATCGCCGCCAAGCTCAAGCACTGAGCGCGGACAAGTCGCCGCTTAGGCGCTGGACTGCGGTCGAGCCGGAGCGGCGATCGCGTCCGGACGGCTGGTCACCGCCTTGTAGGCGGCGCAGTTGGAGAAGGTGGCGGTGGTGGACCGAGCCCGGGGCCGACGCCCCCGGAGTGGTGGCGGCACCTCGCCCTCCTCGGTTCCATAGCGCTCCCACACCGACTGCCGGGACATGCCCAGCCGATCGGCGATCTCGGCCCAGCTGAAACCGTCGGAGCGGGCGGCGACCACGGTGGCCGCTCGCCTGGTGCCGAGCAGCACCGCCAGCGAGCGCAGAGCGAGCAGCCGGTCTGGAGTTGGGAGCCGGTCGAGGGCCTTCATCACAACTTCGGTCGCGGCGGCGGCCGAAGCGGTAGCTGGCTGGTAGCTCATCCGTCAAGGATACCTGACAAAAGAGCTATAATGTTGGAGTAGGTCAGGAGTTCCAGGAGCGACTGATCGCAGTCCCGAGAGCAAGGAGAATCGCCATGGCTGCGCCACTTCATCTCACCGACGCCACCTTCCGTCAGGAGGTACTGGAAGCTGAGACTCCAGTCTTGGTCGATTTCTGGGCCGAGTGGTGCCCGCCTTGCAAGATGATTGCCCCGATCGTCGAGGAGTTCGCCTCCGAGTACGAGGGGCGGCTCAAGGTCACCAAGGTTGACACCGACGCCTGCCCGATGGTGGCGGGCGAGTACCAGGTGATGAGCATTCCCACCCTGATGGTCTTTCGGGGCGGCCAGCCGGTCGGTACTTTCGTCGGCTACCAGCCAAAGGCGGCCCTGAGGGCCAAGCTCGACGCTCTTCTGCTGCAGCCGGCCCGCTGACCCGAGTCGGCAGCTACTCCGAGGCTGAGGTCGGCGCCTTCCCCTCCGGCCAGTACTGCTCCTCCAGGATGTCCACGTCCCGGAGCCCGGCCCGGAGCATCACCGACCGGCCCGTCGAGATCATTCCGGGGTGACCGCAGAGGTAGACCATGCCCTTACCGGGCCTGATCCCCGAACGGTCGGCGTACTTGCGCAGGACGTCCTCCGCGCGACCGGTCTCGCCCTCCCAGCCGGAATCGCCCCAGGGACGGCTCACCGTCGGGACATACTCGAAGTCGGGGAACTCGCCGCTGATCTGGGCCATCTCCTGGCCGTAGCCGAACTCATGGGAAAAGCTGGCCCCCTGCACCAGGACGATCTTGGGAGGAACGATTTCGCCACGCCGCTGCTGGCTTTGCAGCAGGCGCAGCATGCTGACAAAGGGGGCGATTCCGGTCACGGTGGCCAGGAAGAGGTGGGTGCGGTCCAGGGCTAGGCCCGTCTTCATGAAGACGCCCTTGGGGCGCTTGCGCATCAGCATTCGGTCGCCCACCTGCAGGGGGTAGAGGTAAGGGGTGAGGGCCCCGTCCGGGATCAGTTCGACGAAGAATTCCAGCTCCTTCTCCTCCGGCGAGGACACGATGGAGTAAGGACGCTCGAGCGGCTTGCCATCCACCTCGACTCCCAAGGTGGCGTACTGGCCGGCGCGGAACTCGAAGGGGAGGTCGTGACGCACCCGGACGGACCAGAGATCGGGTCCGTAGTCGCGCCGCTCGACGATTTCGACGGATTCGTACTTGTCAGAGAAGTCGGTGGCCAAAGGTGGTGGCACCCCCCGTTCAGTGGCTAGCTCGGGTCAGTGTAGCCAGCCGTCAATCTCTCTCCAAGGTGTGGAAGTGGAGGCGTCAGGGGAAGCTGTTGCTAGAATCCCGACTCGCCCCATCTGCCCACCCGAGGTACTCCCCCAGCTGATGCCTGCATCGAACCTGATCATCGTCGAGTCGCCGAGCAAAGCCCGCACGCTCAGCAGATTTCTCGGCAGCGACTACGACGTCAGGGCATCAATGGGCCACGTGGTGGACTTGCCCCGCTCCAAGCTGGGCATCGACGTCGAACACGGCTTCGAGCCCGACTACACCGTGATCAAGGGCAAGGAGGGCCAACTGCGGGACCTCAAGTCCGCCGCTCGCAAGTCCAAGCGGGTGCTGCTGGCGGCCGACCCAGATCGGGAAGGCGAGGCCATCGCCTGGCACATCGCCCATCAGCTGGGACTGGTCGACCCGGAGCGGATCGTCTTCCATGAGATCACCAAGCAGGCGGTGGAGGCGGCGCTGAAGCAGCCGCAACCCATCAACCAACGGCTGGTGGACGCCCAGCAGGCTCGGCGGGTGATCGACCGGCTCTTGGGCTACAAGCTGAGCCCACTGCTCTGGCGCAAGATCCGCAAGGGACTCTCCGCGGGACGGGTCCAGTCAGTGGCGCTCCGGTTGGTCTGCGACCGCGAGCAGGAGATCGAAGCGTTCAGATCGGTCGAGAGTTGGAGCCTCGAGGCGCTCCTGCTGACCGAGTCCCAGGACCAGTTCAAGGCGCGCTACCAGGGGGTGGGCCGGGAGCCCAAAGGCAGGCGCGGTAAGGCCAAGGACGAAGAAGGCGAGCCGTCCGGGCTCGCCAATGAGGCCAGCGCCCGTCGAGTGATGGCCGAGGTCGCGAAGGCCGAGTTTCGGGTGGCCTCGGTGGAGCGACGGCGGCAGCGGCGGAATCCACCCCAGCCCTACATCACCAGCACACTGCAGCAGGACGCCTCCTCGCAGCTGCATTTCAGCCCTTCCAAGACGATGCGGATCGCCCAGCAGCTTTATGAGGGAGTGGAACTGGGGAGCGCCGGGCCTGCCGGTCTGATCACCTACATGCGGACCGACTCGGTCCGCCTTAGCGATTCGGCCGTCGCCGGGGCTAAGGAGTACGTGGAGCAGACCTTCGGGACCAAGTACCTGGGGCAGGCCGGGGCGCAGCGGCGCGGACCCAAGGCGGCGGTAGCCAGCCAGGATGCCCACGAGGCGGTCCGACCGACCTCGATGGAGTGGGATCCGGACCAGATCCACCAGTACCTCAGCTCGGACCAGGCCAAGCTCTACCGGCTGGTCTGGCGGCGCTTCCTGGCGAGTCAAATGAGCCCCGCCGAGTTCGACGCGACCAGGGCCGAGGTCATGGCTGGTGAGCACCGCTTCCGGGCGACCGGTAGTCAGCTGATCTTCGACGGCTATCTGCGGGTCGCTGGCACGGAGAACCGGGAGGACGAGCTCCTGCCCGAGCTCAACGCCGAGCAGGTGGTGAAGCTCAGCGCCCTCAACCCGGAGCAGCACTTCAGCCAGCCGCCGCCCCGTTACAGCGAGGCCAGCTTGGTCAAGGAGCTGGAGGAGCGGGGGATCGGCCGACCCAGCACCTACGCCACCATGACCGAGCTGATCCAGACCCGGCGGTACGTGGTCCAGGAGGAGCGGAGATTGCATCCCACCCCGCTCGGCCTGGCGGTCAACGAGGCCCTGACCACCCAGTTCCCATCGGTGGTCGATGTGGGCTTCACCGCCGCGCTGGAACTGCAGTTGGACGGCATCGAGTCCGGCGAGAGCGGATGGGTCCCGGTGGTCAGCTCCTGGTACGAGCCTTTCGCCAAGGTGCTCGAGGACGCCCAGGAGAGCATGCCTCGGGTCAAGATCAGGGCCCAGCCGACCGGCACCGCGTGTCCGAAGTGCGGGGCGGACCTGGTGATGCGCAGCGGACGCTTCGGAGACTTCGTCGGTTGTAGTCGATACCCAGAGTGCGACTTCATCGAGGGTAAGGAGGAGCGCACTCCGGCGGAGGCGATCGGGGAGGCCTGTCCCCTCTGCGGCAAGCCACTGGTCAAACGGACCGGTCGCCGGGGCCCGTTCGTAGGCTGCTCCGGATACCCGAGCTGCCGTTTCATCCGCACCGAGGCGGGAGCGGCCGGTGCCGCCAAGCCTGCGGTCGTCGCGGAGCCGACCGGGGAGAACTGCCCTGACTGCGGCAAGCCCCTGGTGCAGCGCCAGGGGCGCTTTGGGCCGTTTGTCTCATGCTCGGGTTACCCGGGTTGCAAGTACCGACCGCCCAAGGAAGCCGCCGGCTCGGCCCCCGCGGGCAAGGCACCATCCCGTCCTCGTCCCGCCGCCGGCAGGCGCCGAGTTAAGGAACCGGTCGGAAACTAACCGAGCAGCCGGGCCCTCCTCGGCAACGCGGGACCGACTCTCCCGAGTCTCGCCGTGGCCCCCGCCCCCCGGCGATCTAAATCGACTCGCTGTTCTCGCGCCGTCGGGTGATCCTGTAGCAGTTGAGCCCATCACTCACGTCCATCCCCTTGAAGACCGGGACGATCGTGATGGCCACCGGGGTCGTGGCGATCGGCATGTCCCGGATCGGGGTCATGACCATCGCGGCTCCGCTGCTGGTGGTGGCCGTCGCGACCTGGTTGGCCCTGCTGGTGGCGCAGTTGGGAGGTTCCGCGTCGCCTCCGCGGGCCTCAGCTCCGAGCTGAGCTCCCCGGGACTCTGTCCGTGGTCGCGGCGACGGCGGTACTGGGCGCTGCGGCCGACGGCCTGGGTTGGGTGGCACTGGCGTCCGGTCTGCTGGCGGCGGCGCTGGTCTTGTTCATCCTGGTGTCGGTCCCGGTCCTCCGCCAGTGGCAGACTCCGACTCGGGGAGTCTCGGTTTTACTCGCGGTAGCGCTGGCGTCGATCTCGGTCGTCGCCGTCGAACTGTCCGCTGCCGACAAGGTGAGTTGGCTGCTTACTGCGGCCGAGGTCTGCTGCGGGCTGGCGCTGGTCGCTTACCTCTTCCTGCTCCGCCGGTTTGACTTCCGCGAGCTGCTGCGTGGCCGAGTCGACCAATGGGTGGCCGGAGGGGCCCTGGCGATAGCCACCCTGGCTGGCGGGGAGATCTGTCTCCGGCTGCGGGCCAGCGGCCACCCGTTCAACGTCCGGCTGGCCGCGGTCGTGACGGTCCTCTGGGTGGCGCCTCCACCTGGATCGCTCTTCTCCTGGTCAGCTCGCTGACCAGCTGGCGCTGGGGCTACCACCACCTACGTTGAGCCACCATCTTCCCTCTCGGAAGGTACGGGGTCTGCAGCTTGGCTGTGGGCACGATCCTGAGCGCCGCCTCGCGACTGACGCTGGCGCGGGTCTTCGTCTGGATCGGCTTCGCCGCCTGGCGGCTGGTAGCGGCTGGACTGCTTTCGCGTGGGCAGGCCTTTCTCGCCAGCCCCCGGAGGTCGCAGGAGCCGGGCGGCAGCTAGCCCTGGCCAGGTGGGGGGACCTGCTCCGCCGGTGGGGGAAAGTCCCCCGTCCTCCCGTCGATGCGCTGCCGGAGCAGGTCGGCGTGACCGTTGTGCCGTGAATACTCCTCGATCATGTGATTGACCATGCAGCGCGCCGACATCAGGCGGTAGCGGGCGGTGCTGAAGGTCACTTCCAGCGAGTCAAGTTCCGCCAGGATCGACCGGGAGGCAGTGCACTCCTCCGCCCAGCTCGAGAAGGCCTGGGCCACGTCGGCGTCGGCCATTGCATCGAAGTCAGCGTCGGGCTGCTCCGCGGTGCGCCAGATCGGCCCGATCAATTGCCTGGAGAGGCCCCGGCGAAACCAGGATCGCTCCACCTCCGCCATGTGACGGACCAAGCCCAACAGGGTGAGGTTGGACGGGGCCACCGAGGGCTCTTTGAGCTGAGCATCGGTGAGCCCTTGGCACTTCCAGGCCAGAGTGGGGCGCTGATCCTCGGGGAAGCCGGTCAGGGTCGTTCGCTCATCCCCATTCCAAGCCGGGTCGGGTGTTGGTTCCGGCATCGCCGAATCATAGGCGCGACCGCCGGAATGGGGCCTTCGCTCGAGGGCCGAATCCGGATCTCGGGGTAGACTTGAACTCAAGTGACCACTCATGACGGTACCGGTCCGCGTGCCACGACGATCCTCGCCGTGCGCCGCGGCACCGAGATCGCGGTCGCCGGGGACGGCCAGGTGACGGTGGGCGATGTGGTCATGAAGCACCGGGCCATGAAGGTCCGGAGAATTCATCACGACCAGGTGGTGGTGGGGTTCGCCGGTTCGGTCGCTGACGCCTTCACCCTCTTCGACAAGTTCGAGCGTCATCTGGACCAGCACCAGGGCAACCTGCTGCGGGCGGCGGTGGCGCTGGGCAAGGAGTGGCGCACCGACCGCTACCTGCGCCACCTGGACGCCATGCTGGTGGTGGCCGGGAACAACCAGATGCTGCTGCTGAGCGGGGATGGCGATGTGATCGAACCAGACGACGGGATCGGCGCCATCGGGAGCGGCGGACCCTATGCTCACGCGGCGGCCAAGGCCCTGATCGATCACACTGAACTCCCAGCCGCGGAGGTGGCCCGCAAGGCCCTGGAGATCGCCGCCTCCATCTGCATCTACACCAACAGCGAGATCTCGGTCGAGACCATCTCCGACACGCCACAAGGGGAACCAGTTGGACCCGGAGCTTAGACCGGCGGAGATCGTTTCTGCCCTGGACCGCTACATCGTGGGCCAGGCGGACGCCAAGCGGGCGATGGCGATCGCTCTGCGCAACCGATACCGGCGGATGCAGGTGCCGGCGGAGCGCCGCCAGGACATCTCGCCCAGCAACATCCTGTTGATCGGTCCGACCGGGGTGGGCAAGACCGAGATCGCCAGGCGGCTGGCCCAGCTCACCCATTCCCCATTCATCAAGGTCGAGGCGACCAAGTTCACCGAGGTGGGCTACGTCGGCCGAGATGTGGAGTCGATCATCCGGGACCTGCTGGAACAGACGATCACCCAGGTTCAGAGCCAACGGGTGATCGAAGTCGAGGCTGAGGCCAAGCAGCGGGCCGAGTCCCGGATCGTCGACCGGCTGATCGAAGCCGACCAGCCGCCCCCGGCCCCGGTCGAGGCGGGGTCCGACCCAGCCCCGGATCAGGCGACCCCTCAACCACCGGAAGAGCCGCTCTCGGAGGTCGATCGGCTGGCCGCGGCTCGGCAGGAGCGCAGTCGGCGCCGCCAGCTGCTGCGCAAGCTGGCCGGCCGCAAGCTCGACGACCGCCAGATCGAGATCGAGGTGGAGGAGGCCTACTCGGCCCCGGTGGAGGTCTTCTCGGGCAGCGGTTACGAGGAGATCGGCTGGTCTCTGTCGGACTTCTTCAGCCAGCTGGCCCCACCCCGCAAGCGCACCAAGCGGATGACCGTCGCCGACGCCCGCCACGTCCTGACCCAGGAGGAGACGGAGCGGCTGGTGGACGTCGATCGGGTCTATGACGACTCCATTCATCTGGTCGAGGAGAACGGGATCGTCTTCATCGACGAGGTGGACAAGATCGCCGGCCCCTACGTCGAGTCCCACGGACCGGATGTGAGCGGGGCGGGGGTCCAGCGCGACCTGCTGCCGATCATCGAGGGGTCCACCGTCAGCACTCGCTACGGACAGGTCCACACCGATCACGTTCTCTTCGTGGCTGCGGGGGCCTTCACCTCGGCCCGGCCCAGCGACCTCATCCCCGAGTTCCAGGGCCGGTTTCCGATTAGGGTCGAGCTCCAGCCGCTGCTGGAGGCGGACCTCTGCCAGATCCTGGTTGAGCCCCAGAACGCGCTGACTCAGCAGTACAGCCAGCTGCTCGCCACTGAGCAGGTCGAGGTGGAGTTCACCAAGGAGGGGGTCGAGGAGTTGGCCCACCACGCGTTCTTGGTCAACGAGCGCGACGAGAACATTGGTGCCCGCCGGCTGTTCACGGTGATGGAGCGGGTGCTCCAGGATGTCTCATTTGCCGCCGAGGAGTATCAAGGCCAGAAGGTGATCGTCGACCGGGAATTCGTCAGAGACAAGCTGGGCGATCTGGTCCGGGATCAGGACCTTCGCCGGTACGTTCTCTGAGGGCGAAAACTGACCTGGCCTAGGTTCCCAGAACCTAGGCGGACGGTGAGCAAAGGTAGGGGGTGGTGGTGCTCACCGGGAGGAATCCGAGCCGCTCCACGACGGGTTGGCTGTTCTCAGTTGCGTCCGCCGGCAGGTACTGGTAGCCCCGCCCGGCGGCGAGTCCAGCTCGGTAGGCGACCAGGGCTCGATAGATTCCCCGGCCTCGCCATGCGGGGAGCGTTGAGCCGGACCAGAGGCTCGCGAACTCCGAAGTAGACTCGAAGTGGAGCCGGCCGGTGGAAACCACCTGCCTGTCCGCCTTCGCTTCCAGCAGCACCACATGGTGGGGATTGGCCGACCGGTCTCTGGAGAAGAGCTCGGTTGGGAAGCTCCGATCATCCGCGGCGACCGCCATCAGCAGTTCGGCCATGCGGTCGGTATCGGCTCGAGAGCTGACCGGTCGGATGGTGACCCTGGAAGGGGGCTTCGGATCCGGGCCCATCTCTGCGACCCTGCCGAAGACCACGCCCTCGGGGTCTGCGGTCGCAAAGCCATGGACTAGCGGGCGTTCCGTGAGATTGGCTCTCTGGTCGTGAGCCTATGTCGTCCACTCGCACGCCGGCGAGCGCTCTGCGAATAACTTGATCTGACCTTGGATCAAGGTGTCGATTTGACCACCGTCCAGCGCGTGGAGATCCCCCGGTAAGACGAGGCCACGCGGTGGCCAGCCCCAGCCGCGATGGACGGGGCTGTCCTGCTCTCGTCGGGGCCGACCGGTAACTTCATCGACATCCGTCCGCGCAGCCGAGCGTCGAAGGCACTGAGTAGCTCGGCCCGCGGCGCGCGGCTGACGTCTACCGGCTGGCGCCGCACCTCCGTCCCGCCTCAGTCTAGGTTTGCATCCCGCCGCAGCGACCGGCCGGGCAGTTGGCTCGGGCAGAGGGGGGTGGTCGACGAGTCTGGCAGCATTCTCGCCAGCTCGGATCAGCCGACCTTCGGGTTGTGCGAGTGACACATGCTTGGAGCCAAAATGTAGCTGTCTGGCACCCTAGACTCTCAGCGCAGACTGGCCTACCATTCCAGCCCATGGATTGGCTCGAATGACCGTCTCCGGGAGGGGGAGGACTGCCGCTGAGCCAGTCCGGACGCGCCAGCCAGGGGGCTGCTCCGGCTGGCCCACCTCCGCAGCGAATCCCTTGTGCCTACCGGGCGCCGCTGACAACTTGCCCAAGCCCACGCGTACCTGAACAGAGACCAGGTCCGAGAGGAGAGAGCGTGACTGACATTCCCAGCGCTCAGCCGGCCGAAGCTCCACCAACCCAACCTGCCGGCCGGGCCCTCTTCGTACGGCAATCATCCGGACTGGTCCGCGAGGTCAGCGTCCGCAACGCGCTCTTCTTCAACGCTGCCGCGTTTATTGGCGCCGGGATCGGCTGGTACCCGGTCTTCTATGCCCTGCCGTTCATCGCCGTGGGCATGCTGGGACCCTTCTCGACCTACGGGTTGGCCGCCATCATCACCGGGGTCTTCTGCATTCTGGTGGGGCTGATCTACGCGTCACTTTCGACGGTGATGCCACGTTCCGGTGGGGACTACGTCTTCACCAGCCGATTCATCCCTAAGGCCGGTCCCTTCATCGCCTGGGTCGAGTCATTCACGCTGGTTTTCGCCTCGCTGGCCATCATCGCCTTCGAGGTGCCCATCGTCCTGCGCAACCTGCAGATCTCCGGGCGGATCGTCGGGATCGGGACCGGGAACACGTTCATGGCGAGCGCCAACGGCTGGTTCACCAACAGCAGCGGCAGTATCGTGGGCTGGCAGGGGCTGGGGGGCTCGTTGATCGTGTTGCTGGTCATTTTCTGGGTGGTGATCCAACCCACTCGTCGGTTCCACCGGATCGTCACCGTACTCGCCATCCTGGGGCTCGCCTGCGCGGCGGTGATGTGCGTGGTGGGACTGCTGCTGGTCCATCCCGCCCAGGTGGTGACTGGCTTGGAGAAGTTCGCCCACACCACCCCGACGGCCCTGGCTAAAGTCGCGAAGGCCGACGGCACGCTGGGGTCAGGGGTCAGCTTTGCGCCAGACGTGTTTGCCCTGATGGTCGGCGTGCTGCTCTTCCAATACATCGGGTTCCAATACAGCTCTTACATCGCCGGCGAGGTTAGGGGTAACGTCAAGAAGAGCATTCTGATTGCGGTAATCGGGGCGCTCATCCTGGGCGTCTTCATGAACTCCGTCTACGTCGACCTCCTGTCGGGGAGCTTCGGGTTTGGCGGTCAGGTGGGCTGGGGCACCCTCTTCTGGCTGGGCAGCACGCACCTTCCCCTGGGACAGCCCAACTCGATGCCGCTCGTCGCGGCCATCGCCCAGCCGGGAGTCTGGCCCATCTGGTTGATAGTGAGCCTGGGCAGCATGCTCTTCCCATTCCTGCTCTGTCCGGTGTACATCAACTTCATCAGTCGGGTGTCACTGGCGTGGAGCCTCGACCGACAGGTGCCGGAGTGGTTCGGGGTGGTGAGCGAGCGGCTGCGGGCCCCGATCAATTCGATCATGGTGGCCCTCGGCATCTCGGTGGTGCTGGTGATCCTGGAGAACTTCCCACTGCTGCCGCGGTCGATTACCCAGACCGGCTATCTGAACCTGGAGTCCACGGCCTGGTTTGCAATTGTGATGCTGGCGCTCACCTGGATCATGCCGGGGATCAACGCCATCGTGGCAAGGTTCAGCCGACCCGATCTGATTAGAAACGCGCCCTTCCGTCGATGGCTAATTCCGATCGGCGTCGTCTGGGCGGTGTTCGCTCTGGTGGTCTACTACTTCGCTGGGGCCTTGCCGATCTGGAAGAGCCTGACCACCCCCCACGTCAACGCCGCTGCCTACCTGCGTGATACCGGGCTGACCTTCTCCATAGGCATCGTGGTGTTCGCCCTCGTCTACTATGTGATTCGGGCGAGCATCAATCGCATGCGCGGTATCGACACGCAACTGCTTTATCAAGAGATTCCTCCGGACTGACCCCGATCGCGGAGTCGGTTTGGTGACGGTCGGAAGAGAAGGTACGCATGCCTCTGCTTCGACGTAAGTCGAGCGCCGCTAGCGGTCCGACCCACCACAAGGTGACTCGCCTGTATATCGTGTCCGACTTCCACGCGGCGCTCCCGGCCTGGAAGAAGATGCTCAACGCAGTCAAGCTGAACCACTACCGTGCCGACGTCGTCCTCTACGCAGGAGACCTGACCGGCAAGGCGATCGTTCCAATCACTCAGACCGAGTCCGGATTCGAGGCGACGCTGCTCGGCGCCAAGCGCCAGGCGAGGGACGAGCAGGAACTGATGGCGCTGGAGCGCGACATCACCGGGATCGGCTACTACCCCTACCGGGCGACGGCGGCGGAACTGGAACACATTGGCGGCGATCCGGACAAGCTTCAAGCCCTCTTCGCCGAGAAGATCAGCAGCCAGGTGGGGGAATGGATGACGCTGGCCTCTGAACGGGCGGGCTCGAGCGGGATCCCGATCGTCCTCATCCCCGGCAACGACGACCCCTACGAGATCGATCCGTCGCTGGCCGCCAGCACCTACTGCATCAACACCGACGGGCGGATTACCGATCTCCCCGGCAACCTTCAGGTGCTTGGCCTCGGCAAGTCGAGCCCCACCCCCTGGAATACCCCTCGGGAGGTCTCAGAGGACGACTTTCGGCAGCAGATCTACTCCTTGGCTGACCAGCTTCGCGACCGGCGCCGCTCGATCTTCCTGATCCACTGTCCTCCCTACGACACCGGGTTGGACACCGCCCCGCTACTCGACGCCGGGCTCAACGTGACCACGTCGGCCGGCGACGTGCTCCGAGGGCCGGTCGGGTCTCGCGGAGTTCTGGAAGCTGTCCAGGGAATCCATCCGTTGCTCAGTGTCCACGGGCACATCCACGAGTCGGCGGGAGAGCGCAAGGTGGGGGACACCCTCTGCGTTAACCCCGGCAGCGAAGCCGCCTTCGGGGTGGTGCGGGGCTACATTATCGACGTGACCTCGAATGGGATCGAGCGGGTCTTCCGGGTCGAAGGCTGACGGTGGATGATCCGGCGCTCGACGCGGCGGTGACCCTGGTCCGGGTGGCGGCGGCCCGAGGCGTGCCCTTGCGGATCGTGGGCGGTCTGGCGGTCCGGTACCTGACCCCTGACTTTCCCGCCCGAACCAGGTCAGGGCAGGACCTCGACCTGGCGTCGACCGGCGAAGCGCGGCGAGACCTCACCACCTTTCTGGGCGAGCACGACTACCAGCCTGACAAGAACTTCAACGCTCTCTACGGCCACAAGCAGCTCTACTTCCGATCTCCGGATGGGAGCCAGACCCTCGACGTCCTAGTCGACCGCTTCGAGATGTGCCACACCTTGGACTTCACTGGTCGTCTGACCAGAGTGCCGGTGACCCTGGACCCGACTGACCTGCTCCTGAGCAAGCTCCAGATCGTGCAGCTGAACGCCAAGGACGCCCAGGATGTCTGCTACCTCCTAGCCGTTGCCCCGCTCTCAGCCAGCGACACGCCGGGCGACATCGGCCTAGGCCGAATCGGCGAGTTGATGGGATCTGACTGGGGCTGGTGGCGCACCGTCACCGCGAACCTAGATCTCATCTCTAAGCTGATCGACGAACGAGTCGAAGGACCTGCCGGCCCGCTGGTGCCGGATGGCCACCGGGAAGAGGTGGCGGGCGCGGTGGTGTCCATCCGGGCGCACTGCGACCGGGTCCCCAAGTCACGGAAGTGGAAGTGGCGGGCCGCGATCGGGGACCGCAAGCGGTGGTACGAGCAGCCTGAAGAGGTCGACCACGACTAGAGACCGGTTCATCATCCACCAGCGGCGCGGCGTGCCTGACTCTCCGGCCAAGGTGCGTCCAGGACACCGGGCGCCGCTCGGGCTGGGGCTGGTCCAGGACTGTTGGCACGGCGACCGGGCGGCTCAGCAGTTATCGCTCGGGGAGGGCGTCCGGGTGGCCGCCAGTCTGGGGGTGCAGTTGATCTGCCTGCCCGAACTCACCCTCTATCCCTACTTCGCGAGCAGGGCGGAGGGACTGGAGAGTCTGCAGTGGACGCCCGAGCCAGTCCTCGGTGGTCCTACCTTCGAGTTCCTCGGTGGTCTGGCGGGGGAGACCGGCTGCCATCTGCAGGCGTCCCTCTTCGAGGAGGGTGACGGCGGCGGAATCGGCTACAACACCTCGATCTGCGTGGCTCCCGACCGGACCCTGGTGGCCGCCACCCGCAAGGCCCATCTGCCCCGGACCGCCGGGTACTACGAGGACCGCTACTTTCGGCCCGGCGACAGCGGGGTCCCGGTCCACGACGTCCACGGCGTTAGGGTGGGGTTTCCCACCTGTTGGGACCAGTGGTTCCCGGAGCTAGCCCGACTCTACTCGTTGGCCTCGGCGGAGCTGCTGGTGTTTCCCACCGCGATTGGGTCAGAGCCCGACCACCCCAGCTTCGACACGGCTCCGCTCTGGCAGACCGTGATGCGGGGCAACGGCATCATGAACGGTCTCTTCATGGCGGCCGTGAATCGGGTGGGGGAGGAGAACGGAATCACCTTCTACGGTTCTTCTTTCATCAGTGATCCCTACGGCAGGGTGCTGGCCAGTGCCGGGCCTGCCGAGCGAGCGGTGATCGTCGCCCAGATCGACCCCGATCAGCGACGCGACTGGCTCGATCTGTTCCCTTTTCTCGAGACCCGGCGGCCCGAGATCTACGGGGAGTTGACCAAGCAGCCGGGCGACGGATTCAGATGAAGGGAATGTGCAGCTGGTGAGTACGCCGGGTAGGCCAGCCGCCGACACGGTCCTGGTGGAGGGGGCGGTGTACACCGTGGACGCCGCCCGGAGCTGGGCGGCGGCGATAGCCATCAGGGACGGACGGATCATCGCTGTTGGCCGCGATGACGAGGTGCGGACACTGGTGGGACGACACACCAGAGTGCTCGCGCTGGCGGGCCGGATGGTTGTTCCCGGATTTCAGGACTCCCACGTGCACGCTCTTTCCGGCGGCCTCAGTCGCTTGCGCTGCGACCTCGCCCAGGAGCACACAGTGACCGGCTATTTGGACAGGCTCGAAGGCTACGCGACCGCCCATCCCACGCTGTCCTGGATCGTGGGGGAGGGCTGGTCGATGGACGTCTTCCCCGGGGGCACCCCGGGGAAGGAGCTGCTCGACCGGATCATCCCCGACCGCCCAGTCTTCCTGGGAAATCGGGACAACCATGGAGCGTGGGTCAACAGTCGGGCGTTGGCGCTGGCTGGGGTCGACCGCGACACCCCTGATCCCCAGGAAGGCCGGATCGAGCGTCGGGAAGATGGCGAACCTCAGGGCACGCTGCAGGAAGGCGCCATGGGGCTGGTCAGCCAGCACCTTCCCCCGATCAGCTCAGCTGAGTTGCGAAACGGGCTGCTGGAGGGACAGCGTTACCTGCACAGCCTGGGCATAACCGGGTGGCAGGATGCAATCGTGGGGCGGTACGCCACCATGCCCGACAACTTCGACACGTATCGGGAGCTGGCGGCCAGCGGAGAGCTCACCGGCCGGGTCGTGGGCGCGCTCTGGTGGGAGCGCGGCGCTGGGCTGGACCAGCTGGACGGGCTGATCGGAAGGCGGGCGGCGGTCGGTGCCGGGCGTTTCCAGGCCACCAGCGTCAAGCTGATGATCGACGGTATCTGCGAGACCTTCACCGCGGCGGTCAGTGAGCCCTACCTGGATGGTGCCGGTCGCCCGACCGCCAACCTCGGCCTCACCTTCTTCGACCCCGACTCGCTTCTCGAGGAAGCGGCGGCCATCGACGCCGCCGGCTTCCAGCTGCATTTCCATGCCATCGGAGATAGGGCGGTGCGTTTGGCGCTGGACGCGGTGGCTCAAGCCCGCCTTCGCAACGGTGCCCGCGACCACCGTCACCACATTGCCCATCTGCAGCTGGTGCGCCCCCAAGATCGGCCTCGTTTCCGGGAGCTGGGAGTGGCGGCTAATACCCAGCCGTTCTGGTCCATGCTGGACCGTCAGATGGAGGAGCTAACCCTCCCTTTCCTGGGCAGCGAGCGAGCCGCTTGGCAGTATCCGTGGGCCAGCCTGCGCCGCCACGGGGCCATGCTGACCGTGGGCAGCGACTGGCCGGTGTCCAGCCCCGACCCGCTTTGGCTGCTGCACGTCATGGTCAATCGACAGGCTCCATCGGCGTTCGCCGCCGCCGTCGGACTGCCGATGCGGGGTCCGCCCTTTCTGCCCGACGAGCGGGTGGAATTGGCCACCGCGTTAGCGGCGGCCACCATTGGCTCCGCCTATGTGAATCACCTGGAGGACCAGACCGGCTCGATAGAGGTGGGCAAGCTGGCCGATCTGACGGTGCTGGACCGCAATCTCTTCGCCGCGCCCCCGAGTTCGATTGGGGAGGCCCGGACCGTGCTGACGATGGTTGAAGGGGATCCGGTTTACGCCGATCCCCAGCTGGTGAGTTGGTAGGCGAAGGTCTCCTGGTCCAGCGTCATAAAGGCCACGACAACCGGGGCTAACACGGTGCCCCATCGGAGGCGGTCACCTGCTGCCCCAGCTGACAACTCTCTCAATGGCTTTGGCAACCATCAAGACGGTCAGGTCATCGAAGCGGCGGCCGACCACCTGCACCCCGATGGGCAGGCCGTCCTTGGTGCGGCCGCAAGGCACCGAGATGACCGGGCACTGGGGCACGAAGTTGAAGGGACAGGTCATGTCCAGCCCCAGGAGTTTGCCGCTCTCGCTCGGCGCGCCGTAGGAGTCGTCGTCGAGCCCCTCCGCCGCCGGCACCGGCACGGCCAGGGTGGGGCAGATCAGCACTTCGTGGGATTGCAGGACCGGCGCCAGGCATTGCCACTGCCGTGACCTCGCAAGGTCGATCTGCTTGAAGGAGACGGCGTCCATGTGCTGTCCCTGACGGATCAGCCGGAGCAGGGCCGGGTCCATGACTTCACCGTACGCCTCGATCTTGTCGCCGTACATCGCTGCCAGTAGGACGCCCCAGTAGGCAGCCCAGCTGTCGACCACCTCTCGTTCCCAGCCCAGCTCAACCTGGTCGACCGTCGCCCCCAGCTCGCGGAGCGCCATCCCGACTGCCAAGCAGCCATCGCGTACCTGCGGATCCACCTCGAAGAACCCTAGGTCGATGCTGAGGGCTACCCGCAGTCCGCTGACTTGGACCGGCACCGGAATGCTGAAGCTTGGGCGATCGAGCAGCGAGAGCGGGTCGCGCTCGTCCGGACCCGCCATGACATTGAGCATCAGGGCGCAGTCGTCGACCGAGCGGGCCAGCGGACCGTGGTGGAAGATGGTCTCGAAGTCGTTGCCGGTCGAGTGCATGGGGACGCGTCCCAGTGGCGGCTTGTAGCCGACCACCCCGCAGCAGGAAGCGGGAATTCTGACCGATCCTCCCGCATCAGAACCCTCGGCGACCGCGACCATGCCCGTCGCCACGGCTCCGGCCGAGCCCCCGGAGCTGCCTCCCGGAGTGCGACTGGAGTCCCAGGGGTTGCGTGATACACCCCACAGGTGACTTCGGGTGAATGAGGAGTGCGCCAGCTCGCTGGTCGTCGTCTTACCGAGCAGGATTCCGCCCGCCTGGCGTAGTCGTTCGACCACCGGGGGGTCCTCGGTGGGGATCCAGTCTTTGAATGCCTCGCTCCCCAGAGTCGTCACCTTCCCCTTGGTTGGCATGAAGTCCTTGAGCGCATAAGGGACGCCCCAGAACGGTCCCGGCGTTCGGCCTTGCTGGACCATCCGATCGATCTCGGCCGCAGTCGCCAGGGCCTCCTCCTCATAGACGAAGCAGAAGAAGTTGTACTTCTGGTTGAGCAGGCGAATCCGCTCCAGGTGCGAACTCGCCACCGCCACCGCGGACCACTCCCCCCGGCCGACGCGGGAAGCTATTTCGACAGCTCCTGTCAGGTGGGAGTCGGCGCCGGAGACCCTCAGATCGTCAAGCCAGGACACGCTCCCCTCCTGCGGCAGCCGTCGACGGGCCGGGGCGGGTGGCTGCGTGCGGGCGCCTGCCCAACAAAGTCTAGATCATGACCGGGTCGGCGATCGGCAAGTCACGTTGGGCTAACATGGCCGGGGCGAGCAAATTCACATGCCCGGCGGACGCCTCCCGGGGTCCCTTCAGAGGGCCGGCAGGCGGTTGATGCCAGGCAGAGGCGGTAACGAATTAGGAGGGCGAGCATGCCTGTGGCCACGCTCACCGAGCTGCTCCAGAACGGTGTCCATTTCGGACATCAGACCAGCCGGTGGAATCCGAAAATGCGGCACTACATCTTCGCCAGTAAGGGCGGGATCCACATCATCGACGTGTCCCAGACCGTCGATCTGCTGGACCAAGCCTGCCTCTTCGCCCACGACACGGTCGCTCAGGGCGGCCAGATCCTCTTCGTGGGCACCAAGAAGCAGGCCCAAGACACGATCCAGGAGCAGTGTGCCCGGAGCCACCAGCCGTTCGTGGTGAACCGCTGGATGGGCGGGATGCTGACCAACTTCGAGGTGGTCAAGCGCCAGCTGAAGCGGATGGCGGAGCTGCTCGAGATGCGCGACAAGGGAGCACTGGCGACCCTTAGCAAGAAGGAGCAGCGCCGGCGCACCGACGAGCTGGACCGGCTGGAGCGGAATTTTGGCGGGATCACCAACATGAAGCGGCTGCCGGCGGCGGTCTTCGTGGTCGATCCCCACAAAGAGCGGCTGGCAGTCACTGAGGCGCGCAAGTTGGAGATCCCGATCATTGCGATCACCGACACCAACTGCGATCCCGAGGAGATCAGCCAGATCATCCCAGGTAACGACGACGCCATCCGCAGCGTTCGGCTGATTGTGACCAGGCTCGTCGACGCGGTGATGCAGGGGCTGGAGGAACATCACCAGATCGAGCTGGTCCAGTCCCAGAAGGCCGAGGTAGAACGTCAGGCCCAGGCCGAGGAAGCCCGCATCGCCGCTGCCAAGGCGGAGGTAGAGGCGGAAGCGGCCCGGGTGGCCGCCGAGGCGGCGGAAGCCAGCGAAGCTGAGACCCCGCCTGCTGACGCCTCCCCGGCGGCGACCGAGGCGGCGACCGAGTGAGCGTGCCGATCACGGCGGAGATGGTCCGCCAGCTCCGTGAGCAGACCGGCGCCGGGATTATGGACTGCAAGACCGCGCTCACCGAGGCCGATGGCGACTTCGAGCGGGCCCGCGACATTCTCCGCGCGAAGGGACTAGCCTCGGCCCAAAAGCGAGCCGGCAAGCAGACGAGAGAAGGGCTGGTGGACTCCTACATTCACAACGGTGGTCGAATCGGCGTCTTGGTAGAAGTCAACTGCGAGACCGATTTCGTGGCGCGGACCGACACCTTCAAGGCGCTAGTTCACGACATCGCACTCCAGATCGCCGGGCGCTCGCCGCGCTGGGTGCGGAGCGAGGACATCCCGGCCGATGAGCTGGAGCGGGAGCGCGCCGTCTTTCGAGAGCAGGCCGAACGGGAGGGGAAGGCCGCGGAGCGGCTGGACCAGATCGTCGATGGCCGGCTGCGCAAGTTCTACGAGGAAACCTGCCTCTATGACCAGGCGTGGCTCCGCGACGAGGGCTCCAAGGGGCGCCGGGTGATCCAGGTGATCCACGAGGTGGTCTCCGCGACCGGTGAGAACATCACGGTGTCCCGCTTCGTCCGGTTCGAACTGGGAAAGGGAATGGCCGACGAGGGTCAGCCGGATGACGCTTGAGCCGTTCACTGAGCTGACCGGGACAGCGGTGAGTTCCGAGCCTGCGGTGCTGCCCCATTACCGGCGGGTGGTGGTCAAGATCAGCGGCGAGGCGCTGGTCGGAGATGGTGAATTCGGGATCGACCCCGACGTGCTGGACGTGGTCGCCCAGGAGCTCAAGGGCGCCCATGCCCTAGGCACCGAGATCGCGGTCATGGTGGGCGGGGGGAACATCTTCCGCGGCCTGGCCGGGGCCCAACGGGGCATGAACCGAGTCACCGCCGACCTGATGGGGATGCTGGGCACCGTCATCAACGCCCTGGCCCTTCGGGACGCTCTCGAGGCCCACGGCATGCCGACCCGGGTGCTCACCGCGATCGAGATGCACCAGGTGGCCGAGCCCTACATCCGGGGGCGGGCCATCCGCCACCTGGAGAAGGGTCGGGTGGTGGTCTTCTGTGCCGGCTCCGGCAATCCCTTCTTCACGACCGACACTCCCGCGGCCCTGCGAGCCGCCGAAATCGGGGCGGACCTCTTGATTAAGGCGACCCGGGTGGACGGCATTTACAGTGCCGATCCGGAGGTCGATCCCACCGCTACCCGGCTGCCCAACCTGACCTATATGCAGGTCCTGAATCTCCGGCTCCAGGTGATGGACAACACGGCCATCACCCTGTGCATGGACAATCGGTTGCCCCTGCTGGTGCTGGACCTGTTCACGCCCGGCAACATCGCCCGGGCTGTCCGAGGCGAAGCGGTGGGATCGCTGGTCTCCGACCAGGCGCCGCCTCCGTGAGCGATGACCTGCTGCGCGAAACCCAGCACCGGATGGCCAAGAGCGTGGACGCCCTGCAGCGGGAACTGAGCTCAATCCGCACCGGTCGAGCCAGCCCGGCCCTGGTCGAGCATCTGCCGGTGGAGGTCTACGACAGCCACATGCCGCTCAATCAGGTGGCCAGCATCTCGGCCCCGGAGGCTCACCTGCTGCTGATTCAACCGTGGGATCGCCACAACCTGGCGGCGATCGAGAAGGTGCTGCGGCGCAGCGAGCTGGGGCTGAATCCTGCCAACGACGGCCAGCTGATCAGGCTGCCGGTACCGCCGCTCAACGAGGAGCGGCGCAAGGAGTTCGTCCAGATGGTCAAGCACCGGGCCGAGGAGTCGCGGGTGGCGGTCCGCAACATTCGGCGGGACGATCTGGAGCAACTGCGGCGGCTGGAGCACGACAAGGAGATCTCGATGGACCAGGCGCAGCGGGCTCAGGTCCAGCTGCAGAAGGTCACGGACGGGTTCATCGAGGAGATTGAGGAGGTGGCGCGGCGAAAGGAAGCCGAGTTGCTGGAGGTGTGAGCCCCGGCCGAGACTCTCGGGGTGGCTGAGCCCAGTCCCGCTATGCCCCGGCACATCGGGATCATCATGGACGGCAACGGGCGCTGGGCCCGGCAGCGCGGACTTCGCCGCAGCGCCGGTCACCGGGCTGGCATTCAGTCGATCCGACGGGTGATGGCGGCGGCCGACGAGGCGGGGGTCCACTGCCTGACTCTCTACGCCTTCTCGACCGAGAACTGGTCGCGGCCCCGTCAGGAGGTGGCCACCCTGATGCGGCTCTTCGAACAGACCCTGCAGGCGGAGGTCGACGAGCTGCACCAGAACGGGGTGCGGATCCGGGTGATCGGTCGCCGCGAGCAGCTCTCCTCCCGGCTCCAGAAGCTGGTGGAGGAGGCCGAGCGACGCACCGCCGAGAACCTGACTGGGGTGCTGAATGTCGCCATTAACTACGGCGGGCGCGCCGAGATTGTCGACGGGGTGCGCCGGCTGGCGGCCTCGGGCGCTGACTTGAGCCGGCTGGAGGAGGCCGATCTGGCGGGCGCCCTCTATACCGCAGGTCTGCCCGATCCCGACCTCATCATTCGCACTGCCGGGGAGATGCGGACCAGCAATTTCCTGATCTGGCAGGCGGCCTACGCCGAACTTTACGTGACGGAGACTTACTGGCCCGACTTCGATGCCGCCCACCTGAAGGCGGCGCTGGCGGACTACTCCGCCCGAGTTCGACGCTTTGGTGGGGTGTTAGAACAGCGGTGAAGCTCGCGGTGCGCACCGCCAGCGGGCTGGCCCTGCTGGGCCTCTTTCTCGGGGCTCTCTGGCTGGGCGACCTGTTCGTCGACGCCTTCGTGGCGCTGGTCGTGGGCCTTGGCCTCCGGGAGTACTGGAAGCTGTGGCGGGGAGCCGGGATCAACGTCGATCCGATCCTTCTGTTCGGGCTGGCAGCGCTGTGGTTGTTCCGCTACGCCTACCCCAATCTCTCCCAGGCCACGGTGGTGCTGGTCATCGCGGTGGTGGGCGGACTGGCGTTCTCGCTCCGCTTCGATCCCCAGTCCCAGCCCTTTCGCCGATGGGCGCTGGCGGTCGGGGGGGCCGCCTGGCTCGGCTTCTGCCCGGGATTTCTGCTCCTGCTCTACCACGGGATTGCCGATCGGCCGAGAGCGGTGGAGGTGCTCCTGCTCACGGTGGGGGTCTCGGTGATCGGCGACACGCTCGCCTACCTGGTGGGGTCGCGCTTCGGTCGCCATGCCTTCTTTGCCCGGATCAGCCCCCGCAAGACCTGGGAAGGCGCGGTGGCCGCGCTCATCGCCCCGACCCTGGCGGTGGGCCTGCTGCTGCCCCTGGCCCTCCCCCGAGTGGGACATCCCGCTGCCTTTGGGATCGGATTCCTGGCGGCCGTTGCTGCTATCGCCGGGGACCTGGTGGAGTCCCAGCTCAAGCGCGAGGTGGGAGTCAAGGACTCCGGCCGGCTCGTGCCCGGCCACGGGGGCGTGCTCGACCGGATGGACAGTCTGATCTTCGTGGGGGCGGTCGTATACTCGCTTCTGGGGGCGATACACGCGTTCTGAACACCCCCACCACCGGCCGCTCCCCGCGAACTGGATGCGCCGGGCTCACATCGGAGGCTCGATCAATGCTGACGCGGGTAGCGGTGATCGGGGCCACCGGGTCAATTGGGGCTCAGGCGCTGGACGTAATCGCCCGGTTCCCGCAGCATTTCGAGCTGGTGGGCGCCGTGGCCGGTCGTCGGGTCGGTGCTCTGCGGGAGGCGCTGGCTCCTTTCCCCGCCGCTAAGGCGGTCCTGATCGACCCGGACGGGCCCGTTCCCCACGGCACCTCGGTGGGGATCGAGGCGGCCTGCCAGCTGGCCGCCTCTCACGACGTCGATGTGGTCTTGGTCGGGGGTGGTGGGGCCGGGGCCCTGCTGCCGACGCTGGCGGCCTGCCGAGCAGGCCAGTTGGTGGCGCTCGCGACCAAGGAAGTGCTGGTGATGGCCGGCGAACTGGTCACCGTGACCGCCCGAGCGAACGGGGCCCGCATCGTTCCGGTGGACAGCGAGCACAGTGCCATCTGGCAGTGCCTGAGGGGCGAGCGACCCGAGAGCGTCCGGCGGCTGATCCTCACCGCCAGCGGGGGCGCCCTGCGCTCACTGCCATTGGGAGAGCTGAGCCAGGTCTCGCCGGCGCAGGCGCTGGCCCACCCCAACTGGCGAATGGGACCGAAGGTCACCGTCGACACCGCCACCATGATCAACAAGGGGTTGGAGGTGATCGAAGCCCACTTCCTCTTCGACGTCCCCTACCAGTGCATCGAGGTGCTGATCCATCCCCAGAGTGCGATCCACTCGGCGGTTGAATTCTGCGACGGAACCATGATTGCCCAGTTGGGTATCGCCGATATGCGGGCCCCGATCGCGCTGGCGCTGAGCGACGGCGTGCGGCTGCCCGGGGTCGTGACTCCCCTCCAGCTGGCCGAGGTGGGCCGGCTGGATTTCGAGGCGATTGATCCGGCTCGCTACCCGGCGCTGCAGGTGGTGCGGGACGCTGGGCAGCGGGGCGGAGCGGTCCCGGCGGTGATGAATGCCGCCAACGAGGTGGCGGTCGCCGCCTTCCTGGAGGGGAAGCTCCAATTCATGGAGATCGCCACGGTGGTGGAGCGGGTGACCAGCTCCTTCGAGCCACCGCCGAGCCGGGGCTTGGAGCAGCTGCTGGAGGCCGATCGCTGGGCGCGGCAGCAGACCCAGGCGCTGGTCGGTCAGCCGGTGGTGTCCGCCGCGCCGGGCACGGTCCCCGTCTAGATGGGCGGGTTCGTCCTAACCTGGCAGACGGTCGGGGGCATCATCCTGATGCTGCTGGTGGTGGTCGCCATCCACGAGCTAGGCCATTTCGTGGTCGCCAAGCGGGCGGGCATCATGGTCCAGGAGTTCTCCATCGGCTTCGGGCCCAGGCTCGCGAGCCGGACGCGGGGCGAGACCCAGTACTCGCTGCGGCTCTTGCCGCTCGGCGGCTACGTCCGCATGGCCGGGATGACCGGACTGGAAACCCCGCCCAACGACGGAGGCGACCGCGGGTTCATCAAGGCCAGCAACGTTCGCAAGGCCGCCACCCTGGCCGCCGGGGGACTGATGAACATGGTCCTGGCGGGAGCGCTCTTCACCGGAGTGGCGGTGGTAGGTGGACCTTCTCCGCGGATCCAGTCGGGCGGCGCCCTGGCGGGGGCCGGGGTGAAGGGTGACTACCAGGTGGTCTCCATCGCCGGGCACCCTAGCACGGGCCTCCTGGGCATTCGCAGCCGCATCCAGGCCGACCGCGGCCAGCCCCTCCAGGTGGGGCTAAAGCCGTGGAATGGCGGCGCCACCCGGGAGGTGACCGTCCATCCCCAACTGCACTGGGTAGGGCTCAACAAGACCCCGAAGATTCCGATCGAAGCGACCATCACCGCCATCAACGGAGCGCCCGCCCCCCACGCCGCCCCGGCCGGCATGGCCAAGGCGATTCCCGGCACCGCTCCGCTTCAAGTCTCCTTCCGGACCGCCGCCGCCAAGACGGGCACCGTCTCGGTGCGGCGCAGCCAGCTCCAGGTGGAGTGGCTGGTGGGTTACATCGCGTCCGAAGGGAACCTCCTGATTCCCAGCCTGGGTGGCCCCCCCATGCCGATCTACTCAGCTTTGGCGACCGGCTTCTACACCGTGCCCAGTCAGATCGGGTCAACCTTCGTCAACCTCTGGAAGCTGATCAGCCCGCATCACCCGTCGAACTTGCGGCTCTCGGGACCGGTGGGGATCGCGGAGGCGACCTCGGTGGCGACCCAGATTGGGCCGACCACCTACCTCACTTTGATGGCCCTGATCTCGGTCAACCTGGGCCTCTTCAACCTCCTACCGATTCCCTTCCTGGACGGGGGGCGACTCTTCTTTGTGCTCTTGGAGATGGGTCGTCGACGGCGCATCGATCCGCGGGTGGAAGCCATCGTTCACGCCGTTGGGTTAGCCTTGATAGCGATGCTCTTTATCTATGTGACCTACGGCGATATCACCAATCTCTCCCGATGATTGAGCGCCGCAAGACCAGGCCGATCAAGGTGGGCTCGGTAGTCATCGGGGGCGCGGCCCCGATCAGCGTCCAGACCATGACCAAGACGCCCACCGAGGACGTCAAGGGAACCCTGGAGCAGATTGCGCGCGCCGCCGACGCCGGGGCCGACATCATCCGGGTCACCTGCGACACCAAGGAAGCGGGGGAGACGCTCAAGGAGATCGTGAAGGGGAGCCGGCTGCCGATCGTGGCCGACATCCACTACGACGCCCCCCTGGCTCTGATGGCTTTGGATGCCGGCATTCAGTGCCTGCGGCTCAACCCGGGCAACATCCGCCAGCCTGAGAAGATCTCCGAGATCGCTCGGCGCTGTCAAGCGCTCGGAGTACCGATCCGAGTCGGGGTCAACGCGGGCAGCCTGCCGGACCGCAAGAAACTGGCCGGCGGGCGCGGCGAGGGTGGGATCCCCGATGTGGCCCAGCGGATGGTCGACGCGGCCCTCGGCCACATCAAGCTGCTGGAGGAGGTCGGCTTCGAGGACATCAAGGTCAGCCTCAAGGCCAGTGACGTGCTCACCAACATCGCCGCCAACCGGCTCTTCGCCGGCCTCCGGAACCGCTACCCGCTCCATCTCGGTCTGACCGAGTCCGGGCCCACCAAGACGGGCTCCATCAAGAGTGCGATGGGGATCGGCATTCTCCTGGCCGAGGGAATCGGGGACACCATCCGGGTCTCTTTGGTCGACGAACCCGAGGAGGAGGTGCGGGTGGCCCGGCAGATCCTGGCCAACCTCCAAGAGAAGCCGAGCGGGCCCAACCTGATCGCCTGCCCGACCTGCGGCCGGTTGGAGATCAACATGGTCCCCATGGTGGCCGACGTGGAGGAGGCCCTCAAGCGGGTGAAGCGGCCGATCAACGTGTCGGTCATGGGCTGCGTGGTCAACGGGCCCGGCGAGGGAATGCACGCCGATATCGGCATCGCCGGAGGTCAGAAGAAGGGAATCCTCTACCGCAAGGGCAAGGTCATCGCCACCATGCCGGAGGCGGAGTTGGTGGCGGCTCTGGTCACCGAGCTGGACAAGATCGCAACCGAGGACGCCCGCCTGATCGCCGCTGGGAAACCGCTGCCCGATGGCATTCCCGAACTGGAGACAGAGCCGGTCCTAGCCGGCTGACCGACGGCCTTAGGCCGTCGTCACCAGTTCCGCTGCCATCCAGGTGCTGGCCGGTCTGCCCTGACGGCAGGCCTCGGCGAAGGCTGCAAAGATGGCTTGGGCCGCCGGGTCGTGGGACGCCAACTCCTCAGGGTGGTACTGGACCCCGAGCACGAATGGGTCGCCGGGCAGCTCGACTGCCTCGACCAGCCCGTCGGGGGACCAGCCGGTGGCGACCAGCCGGGGGGCCAGCTGGTCGATTCCCTGGTGATGCATGCTGTTGACCGGGAGGGTGTCGGCGTTGACGATCCGTCCTAACCGGGACGAGCGTTGCACTTGCATTGGGTGGGCCAACTGGTCGCGGGGCCGCGGCTCATCCGGGTTCGCCTCCGGGGCATGCTGCGGCAGATCCTGGATCAGGCTCCCACCCAAAGCGACGTTGAGCACCTGCAGCCCCCGACAGATGGCGAGGACGGGGGTCCCCTCGCTCAGGGCCCATTCCAGGAGGGCGAACTCCAGCTGATCACTCTCCGGGTCCGGCTCAGTCGTGGGGTCCAGGTCCTGTCCGTAGCGCAGCGGGTCGACATCGGGACCACCCGGCAGCAGCAGGCCGCTGGCCCAGGAGAGATCGCCGGGCAGGGCGCCGCGGGTGGGGAGCAGGACCGGAGCCAGCCCGACCGACTGCAGCGCGGCCACGTAGGCGCGATTGAGCGATTGGACGGGTTGAGCCTCGCCCCGGGGCCGGGCTTTGAACGAGGCCTGGGCGGGCACCAGCACGGTGGGGCGGGCGGTGCCGGTGGCTTCGGACACGTGGCTAGCGCGACCCGACCGCGGTCGGGGAGGCGGTCTTGATAAAGGCCGAGATCTGCTCCAGCGCCTGCCCGATCTGGTCCTCGGAGGCGGTGTAGGCGAAGCGCAAGTAGCCGTGGCCATTCTCCCCGAAGGCCTCGCCCGCCAGCGCCGCCACTCCGGCTTCCTCCAGCAAGCGGTGGGCCAGCTCGCGGCTCGAGATCCCGGTCTCGGTGATGCTGGGGAAGGCGTAGAAGGAGGCGGCGGGTAGATGGCAGTGAAATCCGGGAATCGAATTGAGTCCGGCCACCAGGATGTCGCGCCGACCCCGAAAGGCGGCGACCATGCGCTCGACTTCGGCTCGTGACTCGGGCGACTCCAGCGCCTCGATCGCGGCCATCTGGGTGAAGGCGGCGGCGCAGGCACTGGTGTTGATGAGGAGGGTGGCCATGCGCTCGGCGAGCGCCTCCGGCATCACCCCGTAGCCCAGCCGCCACCCGCACATCGCGTAGGTCTTGGAGAGCCCATCCATGACGATGGTCCGCTCCAGCAGTCCCGGGCGCGACCAGATTGGCTTGGGCAGATCTTGGAAACAGATCTCGGTGTAGATCTCGTCACTGACGACCCAGAGGTCGTGCCGCACCGCTAGCTCCGCCAACCGGTCCAAGTCACTCTCGGTGAGGACCCCGCCGGTCGGGTTCTGAGGGGAGTTGATGATTATCATCCGGGTCTTGGGAGTGATGGTCCGAGCTACCTCTTCGACGTCCATCCGGAAGTCGTTCACCTCTCGGATCGCGACCGGCTTGGCGACCGCTCCCACGAAGTCGGTCAAAGACCGGTAGACGGGATATCCGGGGTCCGGGAGGATGACCTCGTCGCCCGGCTCGATCAGAGCCAGGAGGGCGAAGTAGAGGATGTTTTTGGATCCCGGCACCACCACCACTTGGGCCGGGCCGACGGCCACCCCGCCCCGGCGCTGCATCGCTGCCGCAATCGCTTCGCGTACTTGGGGCAGTCCGGCAGCCGGGGTGTAGTGCGTCAGGCCGGACTGCATCGCCTGATGGGCCGCCGCGATGATGTTGGCGGGCGTCGCGAAGTCCGGCTCGCCGATCTCCAAGTGGATCATCGGGCGGCCCTGCGCCTCCAGGCGCCGGGCGTGGGCGAGGACCTCGAAAGCGCTCTCCGTCCCCAGCCGCTCCATCCGCTTGGCAAACCGCACGCTTACCTCCCTCCCGGAGCCTGAATCGGCCTCGGGTACAACCTCAGCTGACGACGGTGATCGAACCCAGCATGCCCAGCGTCTCGTGGGGGATGCAGAAGTACTTGTACGTTCCGGCCACCGTCAGCTTGAGTGACCAGCTCGCCCCGGCGGACAGCGGGTGATTCCAGGCGGTGGCTCCGGCTGGGAGCACGGAGTCGGAGGCCTTCGCGGCCAGCGACGGCGTGTCGGTGGTTGTGTGAGCGATGGCGCCGGTGTTCTTCCACGTCACCGTGCCCCCAACTTTGAGGCAGGCCGTGTCGGGAGTGAATTTCAAATTGTCACCGGCGGCGATGGTGACTGCGGTCTGGGCGCTGGCGGAGGTGCAGCCGCTGGAGCTACTGGAGCCGCTGCTAGCCGAGGACGGCTGGGAGGCTGCCACCCCGGGGATTGGCCCAGTTCCACACGCCGTCAAGAGCAGGGCGAACCCGCCGACCGCAATTCCAATCAGAGTGGAGTACCGGCGGTGGTGGGATCGGGGCTGGATCATCGAGTCCTCCTGTTTGGGATGTCCCTCAGATGCTACCGCGACGCTTCCCATCCAAGGGCTGCGCCTCCGGGGGCAGCACCCGGGAGGCGCCCACTGAGCCGGCCAGCCAGCGCAGGCGGGTGAAGAAGCCGGTGGTGTGCGGCGAGCGGCCCAGACCGAGGCCGCTGAAGTCGAAGTGGTGGGTCCATTCGTGGAGGAGGGTGTTGACGAAGGCCCCCGAGGCCAGCACTTGCTGGCGAATCGCGGTGCGGTGGTAGATCCGGATGGCACAGCGCTCGGGTGTTGCTCCCGGGCGGGGAATCCGGCAGCGGTAGTAGCCGTACGTCTTCTGGGCCAGCCGCCCCCGCTGATCGGTGGCGTGGGTCTGGGCTCGGTCGGCCAGCACCAGTCGCACCGGCGGCAGGCCAAAGCTGTCATTGAGGACCTCCAGCAGTGCCACCGCCAACTGCTCCCGCTCTGTGAGCTGCTCGCTGCTCAACAGGGAGGCGACCAGGATGCCGGCAGCACGTGGCGGCAGGTGGGGCAGTTCCAGGACGGCCTGGCTCTTGGCGTAGTCGTGGGAAGAGGTGGTGAACCGGGGCATCTGGACCAGAAGTCTAGGAGCGGCTTCGCGGAGTCCGATATTTTGGGGTCGGAGCCGAATTCACACGTCCCTGAGGACTACGGTATCTCAGTCGGTGGCTTCGGCATTTCGTGGTGGGAACTTCAAATCGGAGCACTACTTTTGGATCGACTCCTCCACGGGACCGAATAGCCGACCAATGGTCGGCTATTCGGTCCCGCCGGACGGTGAGCGAGAAGGCTCGGCTGGAGGGAGCTCTTCCAGAGTCCAGAATATCCGACCCCCTCGGGCTGCCACGCGACGATCCTCCTCTTCGGCTGCCGCTTAGCTACCGCGCAAGATGACTCTCTCGCAGCGTTCTCCCAGACCTAAGTAGACGTCGTTCACCATCTGAG